>JAZLHJ010000048.1:0-98652 GCA_045616785.1 Lachnospiraceae bacterium | reverse complement strand
GGAATTCTCGGTGAACAGATTTCTGCAATATTCACCGATAATCAATGCCTTCAACTTTCTCGGTGAATTCTTATGTAAACCCCAGAATTTTCAGTTAACATAACAGCATTTTTGGAGCCGTTTTTTCACCGGCAAAAGCGTTTTTTGAAATTTCCGGTGATTTTTCCGAATTTATGTCGACCAATTTCAACTAATTTCTAATAATTCCATCTTTCAATACAAATTCTCTCCAGCTTTCCATTCATCAATCCAGCCATTACGAAAGAACCGTCCCTGTACAAAAGAACCGTCCCTGTACAAAAGAACCGTCCCTGTACGAAAGAACCGTCCCTGATGCAGACGATTTACATAATGTAGACAAATCTTTTTAGGTGTGATATTATGATTTCTGTTGTAACAAAATTGTAACAATTTGCATCCGTAGTCTAATGGATAGAACGAAGGCCTCCGACGCCTTTAATGCAGGTTCGATTCCTGTCGGGTGCACTCTTTATGACAGAAAGTGCGACTAAGGAGGATTTATGTCAAAAAAGAAGAAAACAGTGACTGCCAAAGAAAAAGTGAAGGTCACTGAAGAAATTACTGAATTAAAGAGTGATGAAGAAAAGGCTAACGTTTCAGAAAACATACCGGAAGCAGAAGATAACACAGATGAGACTTGTGTGGAAACATTGACCGATTCAGAAAACGAAGAAAAAACAGAAGAAAAAACAGAAGAAAAAGCGGAAGAAGAGACTGATTCTGAAGAGGAAGTTGATGCTACCGAGGAAATTGTTCTTACAGATGAGGAAACCGAATCAAAGGCCAAAATTAAAGAAACAGGTCAGTTCGGTCTTGGACATAAGACAACAAGGAAAGCATCAATAGTCTATGTTATCGAAGACATCGGAGAAGCTTTTGTAAAGTTTAAGAATTGGTGTGTTAAGAATTACAGAACATCGATTCCGCTTGGGATTATTACTGTTTTTGCAATTGTAGTAATTATCTGTATCATCAGAAATGCTGTAATCTCTTCGCGCGAAGAAAAAGCTAAGGAGCAGGAGCTTAACAATATTGTCACCGAAGAGGCTGTAATTACCGAGATTCCGCTCGAGGAAAATGCGTTTGATTTTGTCAACTCTTTTGTAAAAGAGTATTATGATGCCTGCGCTGACGGTAATGTCGATCTCTACATGGCAATGCGCAATGAGACAGATGAAACAGAACAGATTCGTATGAAGAAAAAGGCTGATTATATCGAGTCTTATCCTACAATCACTGTTTATACCAAAGAGGGTCCCGAAGATAATTCGTATATCGCCTATGTATATTACGAAGTAAAATTCAAGAATTTCGATACTCTTGCACCCGGTCTTTCTTCCTTCTATATCAGGACAAACGAGAACGGTGAACTGTATGTGGATGCAACCGAGCCTGATGAAGATACAGACCGTTACATTCAGGAAGTATCAACAAAAGAAGATGTTACAGATCTTTTCAACAAGGTTCAGGTTGGTTACAACGATGCTGTTGATTCCGATGATGAGCTCAAGGCCTTCCTTGAAGAACTTGCCGTTAATTTAAAAAACGACGTTGGCGAAGAGCTTGCTGAACTTTCTCAGGCTGAAGCAGATGCACAAACTCCTGATGAGACCGCCGATGGCGGAGACGGCGAGCTTATGCCCTGGGATGAGGGTTATCAGGAACCGGCTACAGCCGTTGACCCGGGTACACCCGCTGCAAATGATGACGGTGAGAAGGCAATGAATGTCTGTACCACATCAAAAGTAAATGTTCGTCAGAGCCCCAGCTCTGATGCGACCAAGCTTGGATCTGTAAATAAAGGAACAACACTCACTCTTGTAGAGAAAATGGATAACGGATGGAGCAAAGTTATCTACGATGGAAATGAAGGTTACATACGTTCCGACCTGTTATACGAAATTGAAGCTGCAACAGGCTACGTTCGTTCAACCCAGAACGTTAACATCCGCGCAACGGCAGATGCCAACGGTGCTAAACTCGGAGTTGCATACCGTGGCACCACAATGGAGCTTATCGAGTCACAGGCAGATGGCTGGTGCCGTGTAATCTATGACGGCCAGACTGCCTACGTAAAAACCGAATACGTCGAAATGGTCAACCCGTAAGCTTGGTAGTACGGTGCCCGGAAAGGCTTATTACACATTTTTCTGACGCGCTTCCGTTCGTTTCGCTTAGTACGGTGCCCGGAAAGGCTTATTACACATTTTCCGGACACGCTTTCGCTCGTTTCGCTTGCTTACGTTACTAGGCTCGAAAATACCTCGCCAAGTAACGAGTAGCTCAAACGGTCCGGAGAAATTGTGTAATAAGCCTTTCCGGGCACCTGTATATCGTATCTATACTAAAGCCTATCGTGCCTGCTTTTAAGCCGTAAACTGCTTTATCTTAGTGTGGACAGCTATATTCAAAACGCAGACTGTTTGAATATCGTACTTGCAAATAATTGAAGAATTGAGCGCAGAACAATTCAAAAGCCAAAGGGAAATGTTATTTGACAAAGATGTAGTTTATGAAGTATTATTTCAGCAAAACAAACAGGTTATTGTGAGGGCGATACCATGACATATGAAGAATTGATGAAAATGTTGGATGATTTCAACAAGGAAAAAGAAGCATATAAACGTGGCGAAATTGATGATGGTATGTCACCGGAATGCAGGGAAAATTGGAAAGAAAAATGTAATGTCTAAAAGCATCCTGATTGCAGGGTGCTTTTTTCGTGGAAAGGAACATCATGGAAACGGCATTGCAATTTATTTAAGACAAACCGAACATCAACGGGTAAGGAACAGCCGAACCGGACGGTGTTTTGTTTTATAGGGGAAGGTGTGCTGTTCACACTTTCCACGAATTTTAGTGGAATAAGAAAATCGGAAGGCACAAAGCCTTCTTTTTTTATGCAGAAAAAGAAACTAAAGCCTATCGTGCCTGCTTTCGAACCGTAAACTGCTTCATCTTAGTGTGGGCAGCTATATTCAAAACGCAGACTGTTTGAATATCGTACTTGCAAATAAAAGAAACTAAAGCCTTCCGTGCCTGCTTTCGAACCGTAAACTGCTTCATCTTAGTGTGGACAGCTATATTCAAATAGCAGACCGTTTGAGCTACTCGTTACTTAATGAAAAAGACAGTGTTCTGTATTTTAGAACACTGTCTTTTGAATTTAGTAACGTGAGCAAGCGAAACGAGCGAAAGCGCGTCTGCGTTTTGAATATAGCTGCCCACATCAAAAGATGAAGCAAAGCCACCATGGTGAGCAGGCGCGGAAGGCTTTAGAAACGTGAGAGGGTGAGCAGGCGCGGATTGATAAGGGATAAAACGAAATGGATAATTGTATACACGTATATTTTTTTCTTGCAAAGAGTACGTCCTTGCATTATAATTTCGGTTAGATGTGGTTTAACACAAAAACAGGAGGATTTTATTATGTCATACGTTGACGAGATTTACGACAGAGTAGTAGCTCAGAACCCTTCTCAGCCCGAATTTCATCAGGCAGTTAAAGAGGTTCTTGAATCATTAAGAGTTGTTATTGAAGCAAATGAGGAAGAGTATAGAAAAGATGCACTTCTTGAGAGACTTACAACTCCCGAACGCCAGATTCTTTTCCGCGTTCCCTGGGTAGATGATAAGGGTCAGGTTCAGGTTAATAATGCATATAGAATTCAGTTTAATTCAGCAATAGGACCTTACAAGGGCGGTCTTCGTCTTCATCCTTCAGTAAACCTTGGTATTATTAAGTTCCTTGGCTTTGAGCAGATTTTCAAGAATTCACTTACAGGTCTTCCTATCGGTGGCGGTAAGGGTGGTGCAGACTTTGATCCCAAGGGTAAGTCTGACAGAGAAGTAATGGCATTCTGCCAGTCATTCATTGCTGAACTTTATAAATATATCGGAGCTGATACCGATGTCCCTGCAGGTGATATCGGTACAGGCGCAAGAGAAATCGGTTATATGTACGGTATGTACAAGAAGCTTACAGGCCTTTACGAAGGTGTTCTTACAGGTAAGGGACTTTCTTACGGTGGTTCACTTGCAAGAAAAGAGGCAACCGGTTACGGACTTCTTTATATGACAGCTGAGATGCTTAAGTCAAACGGTATTGATATCAAGGGTAAGACCTGTGCTGTTTCCGGTTCCGGAAATGTTGCAATTTATGCTATTCAGAAGGCTATCCAGCTCGGAGCAAAGCCTGTTACATGTTCTGATTCTACAGGATGGATTTATGATCCCGAAGGAATTGATGTTGAGCTTCTTAAGAAAGTTAAGGAAGTTAACAGAGCCCGCCTTACAGAGTATGCAAAAGAGCGTCCTTCAGCTCAGTATCATGATAAGGCAACAGAGCACAATAACCAGTGGATTGTTAAGGTTGACATTGCTCTTCCCTGCGCAACACAGAACGAGCTTAATCTTGATGATGCAAAGGCACTTGTTGCAAACGGTGTAACAGCAGTATGCGAAGGTGCTAATATGCCTACCACTCTTGAGGCTACCAAATATTTCCAGGATAACAAGGTTTACTTTGTTCCCGGAAAGGCTGCAAATGCAGGCGGCGTTGCTACATCTGCACTTGAGATGAGCCAGAACTCAGAGAGACTTTCATGGTCCTTTGATGAAGTTGATGAGAAACTTCACGGAATTATGGTTAACATTTTCCATAATCTTGATGATGCAGCAAAGAAGTACGGAATGGAAGGAAACTATGTTGCAGGTGCTAATATTGCAGGCTTCCTTAAGGTTGCAGATGCAATGAAAGCTCAGGGTATTGTATAAATTTTACGCTAAAGTGAAAATTGGTATTTGACCAATTGATAAAAATGTTGTATAGTTTGACGCGTCATGACTCTTATGACGCGTCAAATTTTTTTTGACGAAATTTTCAGAAGAACTGAGGATATTATCGTGGCGAAGAACCTTGTAATACTGGAATCTCCTGCAAAAGTTAAAACTGTTAAGAAATTTCTCGGCCAGGGCTATGAAGTAATGGCGAGCAACGGACATGTGCGTGACCTGCCAAAGAGTACTCTCGGAATAGGCCCTGAAACCGGCTATGAGCCTAAATATATTACAATCAGGGGTAAAGGCGATATACTTGCTTCTCTCAGAAAAGAAGTAAAGAAAGCCGATAAGATTTATCTTGCAACCGACCCCGACCGTGAGGGAGAAGCAATTTCCTGGCATCTGATAGCGGCACTTAAGCTTGAAGACAAAAAAGTATATCGAATCACATTTAACGAGATTACCAAAAATGCTGTTAAAGAGGCACTTAAAAACCCTCGTGAAATTGATATGAATATGGTAGATGCCCAGCAGGCAAGACGATGCCTTGACCGAATGGTTGGTTACCGCATCAGTCCGCTCCTTTGGGCTAAGGTTAAAAGAGGTCTTTCCGCCGGCCGTGTTCAGTCGGTAGCGCTCCGTATTGTTGCTGACAGGGAAGATGAGATAGCAGCATTTGTACCGGAGGAATATTGGACGATTGATGCTTTTGTTTCCCTGAAGGGTGCGAAGAATCCTATTGTGTCACATTTCCATGGTGATGAGAACGGAAAAATTACAATTAGAAATAAGAAGGAACTGGATGAAATTATGTCCGGCCTTAAAGGAAAGAAGATGACGGTTGCTTCCGTAAAAAGCGGAGAACGCATGAAAAAGCCGCCTCTTCCTTTTACCACCTCCACGCTTCAGCAGGAGGCCAGCAAGGCACTCAATTTCTCTACGCAGAAAACAATGCGTATTGCCCAGCAGCTTTATGAAGGAGTAGATATCAAGGGACAGGGAACGGTAGGCCTTATTACTTACCTTCGTACCGATTCAACCAGAATTTCGACAGAAGCTGAAGAAATGGCAAAAACATTTATTCTTGAGTCTTATGGTGAGAATTTCCTTGGAAATATTGAGGCTCCGAAGGCAAAAGAGGGTAAGAAGATTCAGGATGCACATGAAGCTATAAGGCCCACAGATCTTGAACGTACTCCTCAGGCTGTAAAGGATTCTCTTTCAAGAGATCAGCAAAGACTCTATACGCTTATCTGGAAAAGATTTGTTGCAAGCAGAATGGCTGCCGCAAAATATGAGACTATTTCTGCAAAACTTTCCGCAGGCAGTTACTGTTTTACAAGCTCGGAAAGCAGACTGGCATTTGACGGTTTTATGAGTGTCTATGTAGAAGCAGACGATAAGGATGAAGCAAAGGGAAATCTCCCCTATCTTTCGGCTGATACTGTATTTGACTTTGTATCCTATGAGAGTGAACAGCATTTTACGCAGCCCCCTGCTCATTTTACAGAGGCGAACCTTGTGCATGCGATGGAAGAGCTCGGAATAGGAAGACCGAGTACCTATGCACCTACTATAACAACAATTCTGGCAAGGCATTATATATTAAAAGAGAACAGAAGCATATTTGTGACAGATTTGGGTGAAGTTGTTAATAACATAATGAAGGAAGAGTTTCCTTCAATTGTTGACGTTAATTTTACTGCCAATATGGAAACGCTTCTTGACGGTATTGAGGAAGGTACTGTTCCCTGGAAGACGGTTATCGAAAATTTCTATCCCGATCTTGATGAGGCTGTTAACCTGGCTGAAAAAGAACTTGAGCATGTATCGGTTGCAGATGAGGTTTCCGAAGAAATTTGTGATAAATGCGGAAGGAACATGGTAATAAAGTATGGTCCTCATGGCAAATTCCTTGCCTGCCCGGGATTCCCCGAATGCAAGAATACCATGCCGTATTTTGAGAAGACAGGCATTCTTTGCCCTGTATGCGGAAAAGATATTGTTGTAAAGAAAACGAGAAAAGGCAGACGCTACTACGGTTGTATCGGAAGCAGCGAATGCGGTTACATGGTTTGGCAGAAGCCTAAAATGGATGAAAAAGGTGTTGCCATAGTTGTTCCGGAAACGGAGGAACTTCCGAAGGAAGAAGCACCTGCAAAAGCTCCCAAAAAGAAAAAGTAACACAACTCATTAAATTTACACACAATTGTTGCAAAAACCAAAAAGCTGTGCTAAACTATACAATAGTCGCACGGCTTTTTTTAATGGTTTATTTATTGACTGACAATTTGCGAAAAAGTTATGGTAATGCTGTAGCACTATGAAAGAGAGGTATTTATGAGCAGCGTACAATTACTTGATAAGACAAGAAAAATTGAAAAATTACTTCACAACAACAATAGCAGTAAGGTGGCTTTCAGTGATATCTGTAAAGTTATGCAGGATATTCTCGGGTCGAATGTCCTTGTATTATCCAAGAAAGGCAAGGTCCTTGGAATTGCAAGCGACCGTGATATAGATAATATTACTGAACTGATTTCGGGGGAAGTCGGTAAATTTATCGACCCCGAACTGAATGAAAGACTTCTTTCAATTCTTTCGACAAAAGAGAATGTTAACCTTGAAACACTTGGCTTCGAGAAGACTGACACCTCCAAATATACCGGTATAGTTATTCCTATTGATATTGCGGGAGAACGTCTCGGAACATTGTTCCTTTACAAGTGTGAAGGCGGATATGATATAGATGATATTATTCTTTGCGAATACGGAACAACTGTTGTTGGACTTGAGATGATGAGATCGGTTAATGAAGAAAATGCCGAGGAATCCAGAAAAATTGCAGTTGTAAGATCTGCGCTCGGAACACTTTCGGGGTCGGAGCAGGAAGCAATAATTCACGTATTTGCCGAACTCGGAGGAACGGAAGGTATTCTTGTTGCAAGCAAGATTGCCGACCGGGTAGGAATAACACGAAGCGTTATAGTAAATGCACTTCGTAAATTTGAAAGTGCAGGTGTTATTGAATCCAGATCTTCCGGTATGAAGGGAACCTATATCAGAGTTCTCAATGATGCCGTTTATGATGAGATAGAAGGCCTCAAAAAAAGTTGGAAAAAGTAAAAATATTATAGTGCAAAGTATAGTTACGTTATGCTATAATGTTAAAGTTCGAGAAAAACACATTTTTTGGGGTATGTCATGGATTTCAGACGTAAGAAAATCAAGCTTGGTGACCTGCTTGTAGCAGCAGGACTTATTACAAATGACCAGCTTTTTAAAGCCTTGGAGGCTAAAGGGGGTAAGAAACTAGGAGAATATCTGGTAGAGCAGGGACTGATTACTGAGGAGGGGCTTGCCAAAGCTCTTTCTGAGCAGCTCGGTTACCCGCTTGTAGATCTCCAGTATGTTACAATCGATAAGAATGTTGTTGAGATGTTTAAATCTCAGGCAAAGCTTCTTCGTGAGAGACAGGTATTCCCTTACGGTTATGATGAGAGGGGCGCCAATGCAATCCTTCTTGCAATGGTCGATCCTTTCGATATGGATGCGATGGATGATATCGCGCTTGTATCAAACTGCAAGGTAAGCCCCAGAGTAGCAACTGCCAAGAGTATTATGATGGCATTTGACAAGAATCTTGGTCAGAGCCAGGTTGCTGAAAGTCTTGATGCTTATGCCAAAGAGAAGAAGCTTGGTGAAGTGGTTGATGAAGAGGCGGAAGAGGAAGTATCAAGTTCGCCTATTGTTGCCCTTGTCAGGGAAATGATTGAGAATGCGGTTAGACAGCGTGCATCCGATATTCATATCGAGCCGATGGATGACTGCCTTCGTGTTCGTTACAGAATTGATGGTGCTCTCTATGAGAGAGGACGTTATAACGTAAATGTTCAGAGTGCGGTTGCTGCACGTATTAAGATTATCGGTGGCATGGATATCTCTGAGAAAAGAAAACCTCAGGATGGTCGTATCACACAGCTTATCGACCGTATTGAGTATGATATCCGTGTATCTGTTCTGCCTACCGTCTACGGCGAGAAGATAGTTATGCGACTTGCCGCCAAGATGGCGCTTACCCGTAATAAGAAGGAGCTTGGACTTTCTGAAGAAGAAACAAAAGCATTTGATTATATCTTATCGCATCCGAACGGAATTCTTCTTGTTACAGGACCTACCGGTTCCGGTAAATCTACAACTCTTTACACGGCACTTTCAGAACTTAATAAAGAAGATGTTAACATAGTAACAGTCGAAGACCCTGTCGAGGCAAATATTGACGGTATTAACCAGATTCATGTTAATCCGAAAGCAAACCTTACCTTCGCATCAGCCCTTCGTTCCATTCTCCGTCAGGACCCTGATATTATCATGATCGGTGAGATTCGAGACGAGGAGACAGCTAGAATTGCGGTTCAGGCGTCTATCACAGGACACCTTGTTGTATCAACACTGCATACCAATTCTTCGGCATCAACTGTTACCCGTCTTGAAGATATGGGAATTGAACCTTACCTTATATCGGATTCCGTTATCGGCGTAATTGCACAGCGTCTTGTAAGAAGACTTTGTCCTCATTGCAAAGCGGGACGTGAGGCAACGGATGAAGAGAAGGTAATGATGGATTTGTCGCCCGAGATGCCTGTTACCATTTATGATCCCAAGGGGTGTCCGCAGTGTGACAATACCGGCTACAGAGGCCGAATCGGTGTATATGAAATCCTTCAGATGACACCTGCCCTTAAGAAAATCGTATCGTCAAGAGGCGGTGCGGATCAGATTAAAGATCAGGCCCTCAGGGATGGTATGAGTACACTTCATATGAGTGCTACACGTTATGTACTTAACGGAATCACAAGCTTCCCCGAGATGGCAAGAATCTCATTCGATTCATAATCCGAAAGGAGAACACTTTTGGCTACATATAGTTACGAAGCCCTTAATTCCCAGGGTAAGATTAAGAAGGGAACAATCGAATCCAACTCTACAGACCTTGCAACCGTAGAACTTAAGAAACAGGGCCTTACTCCTGTAAATTTCCAAGAGGTTGGAGCACTTAATAAGGATATTAAATTTGATATCGGAGGAAAGCCAAAGCCCAGAGACCTTTCCGTTTTCTGTCGTCAGTTTGTATCAATGATAAGATCCGGCGTTGCCATGATGGACGCTCTTATGATGCTTTCCGATTCAACAGAGAATAAGAAGCTTAAGAAAGCCATTTATGAAGTAAAGCTTTCTGTTGAAAAAGGTGAGACCTTATCCTCTGCGATGGCAGAGCATCCGAAGATTTTCCCTTCGCTTATGGTAAGTCTTACTGCAGCAGGTGAAGCTTCAGGTTCCATTGATGTATCAATGGAACGTATGGCAAAGCAGCTCGAGCAGAGCAATAAGACCAAATCTCTTGTTAAGAAAGCAATGATTTATCCTATTATCGTATTTGTTGTTGCAATTGCCGTTGTAGTAGTAATGCTTGTAAAGGTTATTCCTGCTTACTCTGACATGTTTGCACAGATGGATACTGAGCTTCCTGCAATCACCAAGGCTGTTAAGGCAATGAGTGAATTCCTTATCGATAAATGGATGATTATTGTTCCTGTTGTAATAGCTGCTGCTGTTGGTATTGTATATTTTAGTAAGACCAATACGGGAAAGCATTTCTTCGGCAAAATTACGCTTTCAATTCCTGCAATAAAGACATTTGTTGTTAAGAGCACAACAGCGCAGATGTCAAGAACCATGAGCACACTTATTGCATCCGGTATTCCTCTTGTAGATGCTCTTGAAATTGCAGAGGAGACAATGGGTAATGTGTATTTTAGAGAAGCAATCGAATATTCAAGAAATGAGGTTATGGTAGGTCGTCCCCTCTCAAAGCCGCTTGAGGAGACGGGACTCTTTCCTCCGATGAGTTATTACATGCTTCGTATCGGTGAGGAAACAGGTAATCAGGAAGAAATGCTTGATAAGCTTGCTGACTATTATGAGGAAGAAGTTGAAATGGCCGTTCAGGCACTTATGGCTGCCATGGAACCAATGATTATCATTGTTCTTGCAGTTATCGTAGGCTTCCTTGTAGCAGCATGTATTGCACCTATGATTTCAATGTATGCAGCTCTTGATAACTTATAATTTATGATATTGGCCGGGATAGGGACCGGTTGATATAAATACAACTTTTCAAAATGATAAAGGAGAGAAAATTATGAAGAAGAAAATGAACAACAAAGGTTTCTCACTTGTCGAGCTTATTATCGTTATTGCAATTATGGCTGTTCTTGTAGCTGTTCTTGCACCTCAGTATATTAAGTTCGTTGAGAAATCAAGAGAGTCAACAGACCTTGACAACGTACAGGCAATCAAAGTTGCTGTAGAAGCATGTGTAGCTGATAAGCAGCTTGGCACAGGTGACACATTTACTATTACACTTACCCCTGGTTCTAGTAAGATTGTCGTTACTGTTCCTGCCGGAGCAAGTCTTGCTTCTTACGGTGTTGATATTGCTAACCTTCCTCTTAAGTCAAAAGAGTGGACAGGTGATTTAACTTGGACTTATACCAACTATCAGTGGGGTCCTGCTCCTACCGGACAGGCAACATACCTTAAGTGTGACGGTACAGAAGTGCCTTAAGTTTTGGGTTTAAAGGGGATTTGTTTCAATGTTAACTGTTTTTCCGTATATTGTTTTATTCTTATTTGGAATAGTATTTGGAAGTTTTCTGAATGTATGTATTTACCGTATACCGAAGAAAGAAAGTATTGTAACTGTTAAATCCCATTGTATGAACTGTGGATATAACCTGAAGTGGTACGACCTCGTACCACTTCTGAGCTATATCTTTCTTGGAGGAAAATGCAGAAAGTGCCGGACTAAGCTGTCGCCTCAATACCCTATTGTTGAAGCAGCAAACGGCGTGCTCTGGTGCATGGTGTATGCCGTGTATGGTTTTTCACCACTTACGCTTTTGTTCTGTGCACTTTTCTCATGCCTCCTTGCTTTATCTGTTATTGATTTCAGAACCTATGAGATTCCGGTAGGCTTTAACATATTTATTCTTATTCTCGGAATCATAAGGCTTGCACTTGATTACAGAAACTTTCCCTATTATCTGATTGGGTTCGTATGTGTAAGCGGATTTCTTTTCATTATTTATCTTGTTACAAAAGGAAGAGGAATTGGCGGCGGTGATATTAAGCTTATGGCCGCTTCGGGACTTCTTCTTGGATGGAAGCTTATTATTCTTTCCTTTATGATTGGCTGCATATTAGGTGCAGTAATTCATGTAATAAGGATGAAGGTAAGTAACGAGGACCATGTGCTTGCCATGGGTCCGTATCTTTCTATGGGTATTTGTATTGCTGTTCTTTTCGGACAGAGGTTTCTTGATTTCTATTTTTCATATTTTTCATAATTCGTAGCGAAAAAATATTAGTGAGGTTAGATAATGGCTAACAGAATTCTCAGTATCGAAATCGGTAATTACGTAACGCGTATTTGCCAGATTGATAATAAAATGAAAACGCCCAAGGTATACCGTCATGTTACGGTTCCTACTCCCAAGGGAGCAATCGAAGACGGCTACCTTGTAAATATACCTGCTCTTAGGGATGCAATCCTAAAGGCAATGAATGATAACGATCTTCGTCATACGAAGAGGGTTATATTTACAGCTGATTCAAGTAAGATTCTTAACAGAGAAGTAGTTATTCCCGATATGAAAGAGAATATGATTTCTTCGATGATTAAGACTAATGTTAATGATTATTTCCCGATTGATTTGTCCGGACATGAGGTATCACACCTTGTTCTTGAGAAATTTAAGGGAGAAGGTCCTGATGAAGGAAAGCTCCGTGTACTTGTAATGGCTGCCGAGAAAGCACTTGTAAAGGATTATGAAGAGCTTGCAAAGGCCTGCGGTCTTACACTTCTTCAGCTTGACTATGTCGGTAATTCGATTATTCAGGCATTTAAGAACGAAGATCCCGACCGTTACTCAATGGTACTTAAAATTGAGGAACAGCAGACTTCCATTTCTGTTCTTGCAGACGGATATCTTCTTCTTCAGAGAAGTATTTCCTACGGCGTTCAGGATATGATTGAAGAGGTTCAGTATAAGAGAGCTTTTGGTGTATCTTCTTATGAGGAAGCCTGGGATCTTATCAGACGTAAGACCTGTATGCGTAAGTCATATACAAATGCTACCAGCGTTAAGAATATGACAGATGAAGATGAGAAGTACGATACAGATGAAATTTTCCTTGCAAAGCAGGAAGTTACAGCATCTGCAATGCCTCTTATCAATGCAATCAGCCGAGTAGTAGACTTCTATAACTCAAGAAGTAACAATCATCCTATTAATCAGCTTTTTGTCTGCGGTATGGGTGGTGATTTCTCAGGTCTTTCAAAGCTTATCGGTAATGAGCTTGGAATCAAGTCTTCGGTTCTTACAAGAATGAGAGCTGTTGACTGGGTTCAGAATAATGATGACAATGATACGGGACTTCATAATTATGTTGCCTGCTTTGGTGCCTGCATAGCGCCTATCGGTTTCTATAATAAGGCTGCAGAAGATAAGGAGAAGCATAAGACCAACTTTACCGGTCTTTCCATTCTTCTTGTGCTTCTTACTCTTGTAGCCTGCGGTGCACTCTTTATCATTGCAAGAATGAATTATAATGAAGCAAAGAAAACAAATGATTCATTAAAAGCGCAGGAAGCCAAGTACCAGCAGTCAAAGCTTGTATATGACCAGTATCAGGGAATTCTTTCAACCTATACTATGCTTCATACAGGAAGCCTTATGGTTGAGAATAATAACCAGGGACTTCTTAATTTCCTTGCAGAACTTGAGAAGAAGCTTCCAAGCTATGCAGCTGTTGTAGGCTTTTCTTCTTCCGATACTCAGGCAGACCTTACAATCCGTGTTGATTCCGAAGCGGTTGTTGCCGGAGTTGTAAATGTTCTTCGTACCTTTGAAAGTGCAAATGATGTCGGTCTTAAGGCAATTAAGAATGTTGAAGAACAGATTTCTACCGAAGGTGATGCACCTATAGTAGTTGATGAGAACGGTGAACAGATTGAGGGAACACTTACATATTGTGAGTTTACAGTATCTGTACTCTATAATCCTTCTGAATATGAAGTTATAAAAGCTGCCGAAGAAGCTGCAAATGGGGGTGTTCAGTAATGGAAAAGAAGAAGATTTCAAGTAAAACTGTTTTTGCACTTGTATTTGTGGTATGTCTTATAGTATTTCTTTTATTCTATTTCAAGGGCTACAGTGCAACAAATGATAAGACAAAGGCTCTTAAAAATGAAAATGTGACTCTTACTGCTACTGTTGAAGAGCTTAAGGTTTATTATGAGAATGAAGAAGCCAACAGGCAGGCAATTGAAGATCTCAAGGTTCAGATTAAAGACCTTGCAGAAAGCTTTGATCCCATGATAAAGCCCGAGGATATGATTATGGAGGCAGTAGAGCTTCAGGGCTATGGCGCTATAGAATATAAAGACATTACAATGGAAGAGCCTGCTGTCGTATATGAGGTTCCTCTTGAAACTGTACAGCTTGCACAGATGGAGGAATATCAGCTTCCTTTTAATTATGTAAAGGCAAGAGCTTCCTATAACAATGATATTGATTACTTTTCTCTTAAGAGTGTAATCCAGCAGATATATAACAGCCGTTATAATGTTAATATCTCTAACGTGACTTATGTAAGAAATGATGAAACCCTTGCTCTTGAAGGTACAATTGAACTTTCTTACTATTACCTCACCGGTAATAACAGAGAATATTCATATCCTCAGATTCCTGCATATACTTCAGGTTCTGATAACATTTTCGGAATCATTAAAATAGGAACAGCAAAATAGTAAATGATTTATGTGGGAGAGCCGCCGGCTTTCCCACATAAAACTGTCTTTTGGATAAATTTATTATTATGAAGAAAATTTACAGTCTTATAAGAAAATCAAAACTTAATAACAAAGGTCTTTCTCTTATAGAGCTTATTATTGCGGTTACCGTTCTTTCTCTTGCAATCGGGCCTCTTCTTTATTCTTTTGTTGTCAGTGCCAAGGTAAACAGAGAGCAGAATATTAAGCAGAGGGCCACGAATGCCGCTCAGACTATTATTGAGAACTTTAAGGCATACGGAGTTGAGAAATCCTATAATGAGATAATCGGTAATACCTTCCTTAAGGATAACGGAGGCGCAGGTACATTTACCGGAAGTCCCGACAACGGAACCTATACGATAACCGGGTTCTCTTTTTCCGATGCCGTTGAACCAATGGTATATGATGCTACAATTGAGATTAAGCCTGCCAAAACCAAAGATCCTGTTTCCGGTGTTGAATCTGAACTTAAGAAGAAGCTCATTACAATGGAATATATGAATTCCGAGAATGATGCTGCTTATGAAGGTACTCTTTCCGATAATGAAATTTTGTCAAAGCTTAATTTCATTCAGACAGAGGCAGAAGGTCTTGTTCCTGCAAGCATCGGTGCGTTTTCGTCCGGAGATATACATTTGATTAATACTGCGGGCTTGAAGCTTCCTACTGCAAAGGCATATCTTACTAAGATCAGTAATATTAAGCTTTCGCGTGTGATGAATCTTGATTTTGATGCATCAGGTAACGGAACGCTCAAGTTTACTTACAATTATTCTTATGATTATGCCTACGATATTGTTGCAGAGAATAACTCAGGTGTTCTTAAGGCAATTGAAGGTACGGGCGGAACACAGACAGGATCCTTTAACGGACCGGAACCCTCTGTTATAGGAACTGCGAAGAATAATGTTTACTTTTTCTATTATCCCTTGTATTCGGTAAGCGGACTTTCCAAGACGTTTCTTACATATCCTCTTATGTCTGATGTATCTTATTCAGGTCCCTATGATGATGCTTCTCTTGGTATGGCAGCTTATAATTCAACTTCCGTATCTACTGTTTCCGATAAGCTTGTTGTAACGGGAATGGATACAATTTCCGGAGGATTCTTCCTCTATAAACAGGCTGATCCTACGCTTTCGGATATTCAGCTTAGTGCAGGTGAGACGAATTATCATCTTGAAGGCAATCTGAATGCTGCTTCTGTTCCTTTCTTCCATAATCTTGATGAGGATATTTCAGGAAGGGGCGGTGTTATGAAGACTCAGGAGATTGCTGCGGGATATCCTGTTCAGAAGCTTTCCGAATCAGATTATTCAACTGATGAGATTCAGATGCTTTATACGCTTCGTGTAGACATAATGCATGCCGGAGAGACTGATGTTATCGCAACAGTTACGGGAACCATGTACGATCACTATGACCCTATTTCACCTACACCTACACCGATACCCGGACCTTAATTTGTTAAAGAGTAATGACTATGATTAGAAAAATTCTTTCAAAATTACATAAGGATAATAAAGGAGCTGCTCTTATTACAGTTCTTGTATGTGTATTTTTTATCAGCATTCTCGGCACCGTGCTCCTGTTTATGTCGGCACAGAATGCCAAGATGAAATCTACCGACTATAATAATAAGGCAGAGTTTTATGAAGCAGAGAGAGTATTGGAGCTTATTGAGACTACACTTACAGGATATGTGAGTGATGCTTCAACCGAAGCCTATCTTAAGACTTTGTATTCATATTCAAATGACGGTAATGCTACAGTAAGAAAAGCCTCTTATGACAGAAACTTTTATGAGGAATTCAGAAAAATGCCTGCCTTTTCGGCTGCAACGCTTGCTGACTGTATTATTAATCTTGTTCCCGGAAGCAGTTATACTGATGACGGACACGGTAATATAACCTATCAGATACCAGCCTCTCTTCCGGCAGAAGACGGAAGCGTAATCTATGATAAATTTACGATTGCCGGGGATATAACGGGCTCATCTGTAGATTATCCTACGGTTCCTCTTTATTCGCTTCCCGAGACACCTTCGCTTGACAATTGTTTCATTGCGGAAGTTAAGACAACCGATCCTTTTACAGGAAATGAGGTAATAAAGCCTGCACATTTTGAGATTCCGAGTATTGAAGTTACATATACTAACTCAAAGGGTTATGTATCTGTTATTAAGACTTCGTTTATTGTTGAACCTCCGCAGTTTACCTTTAATGCAAGCTCTGTTTTCTCATCATCAGATCCCGAAAGAGAAGCAGACTGCATGGAATGTGTAAGATATCTTAACTGGATGAAGAATTAGAGGAGAAGGCTATGAAGAAGATTGGAAAAGATAATCATGGTTTCTCCATGGTGGAACTGATAATAGTACTTGCAATTATTGTTGTTGTCGGAGGAACGCTCTATATAGGCTTCAGTTCTGTATCAGGTAAGCCTGCGCAGAGCTTTGCGAAGAAAACAGAAGCTCTTTTAAATCTTGAACGTACAACGGCGATGGGAAAGAATTATACGCTCTTCCAAATTGAGAAGAAGTCTGATGGATATTATGCCTATGAATATTTAGATGACGATCCATTTCCACATGATCTTGGTCTTATCGGTGAAAGCGATGTCAATCTGTCAACCGATGGTGGTACTACTGTTTCAACTCTTGAAGTTTGGTTTGAAAGAAGTGATGGTTCGCTTAAGAGGTGGGATTTGAACGGAATAACAATGTCCGGAAAAATTATTCTTATTTTTGAACGTGCGGGACATGAGTACACACTTACCGTGGATTCTGTTACCGGAAGAGTCAGTGTAAAATAGTAAAGGTGGGTGTCATGAATAATAATATGAATAGGAAATTGCGAAATATTAACGGGGGCTTTACACTTGTAGAGCTCCTTATTTCAGTTGCTGTACTGAGCATAGTGGTTATAGCGATTACAACTGCAATGTCATTAAGCTCCAAGTCGTTTTCAAACGGATCTTCGAATGTCGGTCTTCAGTCTGATGCGCAGACGGCAACAAATCTTTTATCCAATATGGTAATGGATGCGAAGTCTGTAAGTCAGGTCGGTATGGGAACAGGAACCGAGGACGGAACGCTTTCTATTATATCGGTTGATGGAGCACAGATTGAGATAAGTTATGACAATGCAAACGGTCTTTTATCTTATTCCAAGACAGTTGGAGGAACTACAGAGTCGGGAACTCTTGCTGAAGGAATGAATTTTTTCAAGGTCGACAGTTCATCTTTTGCTGCCAATAAGAATGTATATTTCGATATGGGACTTAAAGACTATACCGGAAGGATGGATTTTAATACAACCTTTACAGCAACCTCAAGAAATGAGGACAAGGATACTGAGTCTGCTGACAGCGCTGTTATTGTAATGGATACCGCCATTTTAATTGAGCCCGGTCAGACAATTGTCCTTCCGTATGATATTGTTACCGGAGGAGCTGTAACAGATAAAACACTTGATTTAAGTACGTTCTCTTTTTACGGAAATAATGATTCCTACATGACAGATGCAGTAATTGTCGGAAATAATGTAAGTATTACCTGCGGAACAGCAGAGGATGCGGAGCAGTTCTATGTAAAGCTTGAGACTAATGCCAAGAATTCCGAAGGAAAGGCTCTTGATTCGAAAACAATTCTCTGTAAGGTAAGACGTGTTACCGGAATTACCATGAAGGGACCTGCATCCGGAAACGGAAATATCGGTGATATATATAATGTTACTGCTCAGATGAAGGTTAATAACGGACCGCAGGAGATTACCTTTGATACGGATAAAACAGATTATGTGTCACCTTATCCCGTAACCTTTACCTATGAAATAAGAAATGATGCCGGAGTGATAGTTCCTGCTGCTAATTATATCAGTGTAACAGAGAGTCCTTCTTCCGAGAGCAATGTGGCGAAGATTTCCGTTGTTCGTGCGATTCCGAATAATTTTACGATTAAGGTAATAGCGGTATCCAATCATTCGGTAGGGGATAATAAGACAGGAACTGATTATGGCGCTGTTTCAAATTCCTTTATAATCAGTATTTCAAGCACAGCCCCCGGTAGGAGCTTCTTCGAGCCGTTCGGACTTAACAGAGGAGAAGAGAAGGTCATTTCCGTAAGTTCCGTTGGTGATGAAGTTAAACAGAAGGTTCTTGATGAACGCGGAATAAGCGGACGTTATCATTATTTCTATCGTATAGGTGCAATTGAACCTTCTACCGGATATGTTACCTGGTCAGAATACAGACCTACCGAAGAAGACGGAACAAATATGAAGATAAGCCGTCAGATGAGTCTTGTATTCCTGCCGCATGTTGATTATAAGATTGAGTTTATAGGTGTTCTTGTTGATATCAGCAATTCAAAGAGTATTCTCTGGCCTCATTACGCTGAAATCATAAGCGGTGACGGAACCGGTAAAAACGGATTTGCAGGTTATACCTATGCCTTTGACAATTCCGATCCTTATGTCGGTATAGATGCCTGCGGCGTTCGAAACGATCTTGCAGCAGTAAGTGTTGCTTATGAAGAGAATACTGCTCTTGGACTTTCTGAGGGAAGTAACGGTAATTCATCCACTATTCCGAGCCTTAAGCTTTCAGATGTTACATCTTCTTCTGTAGGTATTAGCTTTAAGGTAAGTGAGGATGTACTTGGTCTTGAATATACAGGATTCTTTGAAGGTGAGAACTACGTTGCAACTGTTGAGAAGTTTGACGGAACATCCTGGGTTAAGACAACTGAACTTAATGCCAAAGTTACAGGCGCAAATGTTGAATTCTGGAATATCAAGGATAAGGATTCAACACTCGGACAGTACAGAGTTCTTTTAAGCCTTAAGAATTCAAGCGATACCTTTGCAATTCAGGCATTTCCTTCGGCAGAAAAAGAGAGGCTTTATCAGAAGGATAAGACTCTTACTGCAGATGATCTGACTCTTTACGACCTTTCAACAGATGCCGGAGTCATTTATTTCAATATTGTGGAATAGAATTTCGTTTATTTATAAAAAAAATATAAAAAAATTCATTTTTTCACAAAATCCCCGTTGTACATTACGGGGATTTTTGCGTATAATATAGTAGAGTGTTTATATACTATTTGTCTTTTTAAAGGAGAGACATTATGAAAAAATTGGGGATTAAGAGAATTGGTAACAAGGGTTTTTCACTCGTTGAACTTCTGATTACTGTTGCGGTACTGAGTATCGTTATAGTAGCAGTCGGTGGAGCGATGGTAGTAAGTGCCAAATCGTTTTCATCAGGTTCATCGAATGTAACAATTCAGCAGGAAGCTCAGACAACGACGAATCTTTTGTCCAATCTGGTTATGGATGCGCAGAAGGTTACACAGTCAGGAGCTACAACAGGAACCGATGACGGTACAATCGAAATTATCGGTTCAGACGGTGCTACAATTACCGTAACCTATTCAAATGCCGATAAGAAGCTTTCTTATTCGAAGGCCTTGGGTGGTTCTGTAGAGAGCGGTACACTTGCCGAAGGAGTTTCCTTCTTCAAGGTTGACAGCTCTTCATTTGCTACTGATAAGAATGTATATTTTGATCTTGGCGTAGTGGATTATGCTGATAATAATACTTTCAGCACAACCTTTACAGCTACTTCAAGAAACGAAGAGAAGATAACTACCGGAGCTGACAGTGCTGTTATCGTAATTGATACGGCAATCATTATCGAACCCGGTCAGACAATTACTCTTCCTTATTCTGTAATTACAGGCGGTACCGTTACAGACAGTACTGTTAATCCTGCTCCTGTAATGTCAGGCAATACCGATGCAACCTTTACAAAGGCTACTATTGCATCTTCAAATGTTACCATCACATGCAGTTCCTATGAGACAGCAGCTCAGTTCTATGTAAAGCTTTCAACCAATGCTGTTACTGATGCAGGCATCCCTTATGATACAAAGACTGTTCTTTGCAAGGTAAGAAGAATAGCCGGAATTAATATGACCGGTCCTTCCACCGGTGCAGGCGCTGTAGGTGATACATATACCGTAACAGCGAATATGGATGCAACAAACGGACCTAAGGAAAGTACCTTTGCAACCGATTCAGATTATGTTGATCCTTATCCTGTAACTTATACATATACAATGAAGGATGCTGCAGGAAATGTTGTTCCTTATTCTTCATATATTTCTATTACTGAAGGTGGTTCATCTGAAAATAATAAAACCGAAATAAGGGTAGTAAATGCTATTCCCAACGGTTACACACTTACTGTTACAACTGTTGCACAGCATCCTGCCGGTGCAAATAAAACAAGTACGGTTTATGGTGATGTAAGGAGCAGCTTTACTATTCTTATGAATGGTGTTGGTGATACTCCCGGAGGACCGGGCGCGATTGAACCGCCTGATTCGGGAGTAAAGAGAGGTGATGACTGTATCTTTACAGTTCATATAGATCAGCTTCCGATGTCCAACTACGGTTATTGGTACTTCAGATATCGCGAAATTCATCCCGATGGTTCAAAAGGCGCCTGGACTCCTTTTGTTCCGGCTAAGGACAGATCGCATCAGACACAGAAGATTAATGCTGTGGAAACATTTCTTTTCAAGGCATTTACAGAGTATGATCTTCAGTATGTATATGTAATTTATGATCCGAGCTCCAAAGAAATTGTATGGCCCAAATATCTTGCTTTGTTAAATGAAGAATCTGTATTTAAGAGAGACGGATACAAATTCAGTGATAATCCCGCAGAGAAGATTAAGATGCTTGACGGCCCGAGTGCTGTTCTTCCGGGAGACCCCAATGCATTTATTACAGATACAAATGTATTTGGATCAATAATGCAGATTCCTGCAATAAAGTCTGTAATTAATACAGATACAGATGATTTTAATCTTGAAGCAAATGAAGCAAAGGGGTTTGTTCAGACATCTGTTCCGGAATTTGATAAAGGAGCAGATAAAGTGTTTGAATTAATTCATGAATCTGATGGTACTATTCAGGGTCTCAGTAAAAATTATGCACCTAATAATGTAAAGCTTTATTTCCAAAAATGGAATGGAAGTGCGTGGATGAATATTTCATCGCCTCAGTTTAGCTGGTTTAAATTAACCGGATTTAATAACTTCTCCAATAATAACGGAACCGGAAGATACAGATTCTGTCTGATGATGGACAGTGGTGTCGCAAATCAGTTCCTTACAATTGATTATGCTAATACCACTATTGAAAATCTGACATATAGCAGTCAGCCTTGTACAGACAATATCATGGGCGATCTTTCAACAGGTGACAGATTCATTGAATTTAAGATTAAATAATGGAATTAATTATTGCTCCCTGCCGAATATGGCAGGGAGTTTTTTTATTTCATTTAAGTTTAATTCGCCCGCTTTGTTATATTCCTTATTATGGATAGTAATTGCTTTTGATTATTAAGGAGTTATATAATACTTACTAATATGTTATTAAACAGGTGGTTATATGAAGTTTTTGGGACAAAAAAGCAAAAAAGAAATTATTGTAATAATTCTTACCGTTCTTATTACTTTTCTTCAGCTTGCAAGAATAATATATGTCGGAATGTATGAACGTGAGGGACATCATTCTGATGAAACCTACAGTTATGGCTATGCCAATCATTATAATCCCGGAGAAGGTAATAATACTTTTAATTTTCCTGTAAGCAGTCTTGAAGGCGCTGATACCTTTACCAATTATCTGACTGTACAGGAGGGTGAAAGATTCTCATTCAAATCTGTGATTAATAATCAGAAGACTGATATGAGCCCGCCGCTTTACAGTATGCTTCTTCATTTTGTATGCTCTTTCTTTCCTGATGAATTCTCGTGGTGGTATGGAATGATAATTAATATAATTATGTTTCTTGCTGCTCAGTGTATTCTTTTCATTCTTGGAAGAAAACTAACAGGAAATGCTGTTGTAAGTGCATGCATTTGTGCTTTCTATGGATTTTCATACGGCGCTGTAAATTGCTTTGTATATATCAGGATGTATTCTTTTTTTACATTCCTTGTTCTTTGTCTGATGCTTCTTCTGTGGAAGTACTACAGATCCGAGAAATTATCGATTTCTGTTCTTCTTGGATTATTCATTGTGACTCTTGCGGGTCTTCTTACACATTACTATTTCTGGATCGTATGCTTTACAATATCGGCTCTGTCCTGTATTGAGTGGATGCTTAAGAGAAAATGGAAATTATTCGGAGCCTATGCAGCTTCGGAATTTGCAGCTGTCGGTGTATCACTTCTTTTCTTTTCAAGCAGTTTTACCAATATGTCAAACGGAACCGGTGCCTACAGTACGGTAGTTCATTTTCCGTACATTTTTGATTTGTCTGCATGCCTTGACAGTATTCTGACTGAAACTTTCGGGGTTCCGTTTAATATAAGCAGAATGACTTTTATATATCTTGCCGGAATAGTAATTGTTTTGGCTTTTATTTTCGCTGCATTTTCATTTCTTACAAGAGAGAAAAAGCTTGGAATTATTGCGCTTAAGAAAACAGGTCATTATTTTGCATGGGAAGGCAGAAATATTAGGAAAACGTGGGAAAATTCAAATTTTCTCCAGCTTTGGATGTTCATTACAGCGATTGTTCTTGTAATGGTAACAGCAAAAGTCAGCTACGTCGGAGGAATGGGAGAATGTATTGACAGATATATGTTCCCTGTAATGCCTGTTCTTATACTGACTGTTGTGTCATGTTTCTACCATTTCGTGCGCCATCTGAAGGGGAATGAGAAGATTGCGATATTACTGACCGTTCTTTTTTGTCTGACATTCGCGGTTCTTAATCAGTTTACGGCAAAATGCAATTACCTGTTCAAAACGGGAGCTGACGAAACTTTTCTTGATCTTACAAGGGGCGAAGAAGTGATTATTGCGGTTAACCCTGACTGGCATTGGGAATGGTATGCAGTCGAAATTCGCGAGGCGGACAGCTGTCTTACGATAGTCGCCAACAGAATGGAAGAGGCCGTTACTGTAATGGAGGAAAATGTTCCGGATAAGGAATATGTGTATCTGATTGCTGAGAAAACAGCTTTCCCCAAGGAAGATGCGGAGATTACGGAGGCGCCCTTTGATCAGAAATACAATGATATTATCTATTCGAATACCCTTTATATGAAGGAAGCTGATTTCATCGATTTGATATCTGAAAAGGTATCGTGGATTTCAAAAGTAGAGAAAATGTATGAGCGTGATTCATTCTGCGGAGAACAGACGGTATATAAAGTTTATGTGAAGTGATAAAGCCTGTTTTCGGAGTATTCGAATCAGGTTGGTTACAACGATGCAAAACGAAAATTACTAACAATCATTGTAAAGGTATTACTAAAGTATGGAAAAGAACGTTATGAATGAAAAGGCAAATAAAGAATACAGAACCGGCGAACTGATAAAGCGCTTTTTGCCCTACTACAAAAGGCATAAAGGCGTACTTGTTATGGACCTTTTCTGCGCAATGCTGACGACTGTCTGTGAACTGGTTCTTCCTATGATACTCAGGTATATTACCAATACCGGTATGGAAGATATAGCAAAGCTTTCTGTACGAATCATTATGGAACTGGCAGGACTGTATCTGCTTCTTCGTATTATCGGCTGCCTTGCTAATTATTACATGGCATACCGGGGGCATGTAATGGGGGCTGCGATGGAGACTGACATGCGGCGTGATGCCTACGGTCATCTTATGAAGCTTTCCAACAGTTACTTTAACAATACTAAGGTCGGACAACTGATGAGCAGAATAACGAGCGATCTTTTTGAAGTAACCGAGTTTGCACATCACTGTCCGGAAGAATTCTTTATTGCAATAGTTAAGATTGTTGTTTCATTTGTAATTCTGCTTACCGTTAATATTAAGCTGACCCTGATTCTTTTTGCATGCTTTCCGGTGGCAGCTTTTATATGCGTTAAACTTAACAGGAGAAACAGAAAAGCTTTTGCGCGTCAGAGGGTTCAGATTGGTGAGCTTAATGCGTCGCTTGAAGACAGTCTTCTCGGACAAAAAGTTGTCAAAGCCTTTACCAATGAAGACATGGAGTGTGCCAAATTCGCTGAAGGTAATAACAAGTTTTTTGACATCAAGAAGAAAACATACAGATATATGGCGACGTTTCATACCTTTAACAGAGCCTTCGAAGGATTAATGTATCTGATTGTTCTTGTTGGCGGAGGTCTCCTTCTTCTTGATGGCGGCATTGAACCGGGCGATCTTGTTGCGTATGTGATGTATGTATCGACTCTTATAACGACGATAAGAACGATAATTGAATTTACGGAACAGTTTCTTCGCGGTCTTACCGGAATCGAACGTTTTATGCAGATAATGGATTCTGATATTGAAATATTCGATGAAGAAGGGGCTGTGGATATGCCTTCTCCTTCAGGCAAAATAGAACTTCGAAATGTTTCTTTTGAATACCCGGATGACCATAATATAGTATTTAAGAATCTGAATCTGTGTGTAAAGCCGGGAGAGAAGCTTGCTATTGTCGGACCTTCCGGAGGCGGAAAGACTACTCTTTGCAATCTTATTCCGAGATTCTATGATGTTACAGCCGGTGAAATACTAATAGATGATGTAAATACGAAAGCGTATACCTTAAAGAGTCTTAGAGGAAATATTGGAATTGTTCAGCAGGAAGTTTATCTTTTCTCGGGGACTGTAATAGAAAATATTCTTTACGGAAGACCGGATGCCACGAGAGAAGAGGCAATAGAAGCTGCTAAGAAAGCAGGCGCAGATGAATTTGTATCAAATCTTATTAATGGATATGATACATATGTCGGAGAGCGTGGAGTAAAACTTTCCGGCGGACAGAAGCAGCGTATTTCCATTGCTCGTGTTTTCCTTAAGAATCCGCCGATTATGATTCTTGACGAGGCTACCTCGGCGCTTGACAATGAAAGTGAATTTGCTGTTGCTTCGGCGCTTTCCAAACTATCTGAGGGAAGGACGACAATTACGATAGCGCATCGTCTTTCAAGTATTAAGAATTCCGACAGAATTCTTGTGCTTACCGAGGATGGAATTATTGAAGAAGGAAATCATGGTGAGCTTATGGCGAAGAAAGGCATGTATTACGACTTCTATACAATGGCTGACCGTATGAAATAGAAGTCTGCTACATGGCATACCATATGAAACAGAAGTCTGTTACAAGGAATAAAGCACGAAACAGAAGTCTGCTACAAGGAATAAAGCATGAAACAGAAGTCTGTTACAGGGAATAAAGCATGAAACAGAAGTCTGATATATGGCAAGGCCTGTTACATGGCAGGTATTACACAGTTTGCAAGAATGTAAGCGCCTTTTATTGTTCTGTAGAAAACCTTGCCGTCACTTATCTTGCTTTGAATCGGAATGTTGATAATAGTGACTTCATAACCTTCGGGAATTTTCTTCATACGGAAACCATCTTTTGTTACAGGATAGCTCCAAATCGAACATTCCTTAATCGTTACGGTTTTAAGAAGCCATGGATTTGCCGGATCGGTATCTGTAGGATCCCAGCCTTTATTGGGTGAATCCAAAGGAATCTGAAGTGAAATCGGCTTAAGGAGCTTGTAGTTTGATGAATACAGTGCATTGTGACCGCTTATTGCATCACAGGGATTCAGGAGAAGATTGTCATCCGTGCATTCGTCGTATTCGTTTTCATTATCGTACACAACTACTCTTGTGCCGCGTTTGCAGTTTTCGTATATCCACTTTGCGTTTTCGAGCGATAAACGAATACAACCGGAAGAAGCAGGGCGACCAAGCTTGTTATACTCTTTTGACTTAAGAGAAGTAACCGATTTGATTTCGTAAGGAACAGAATGGAAGAGAAGACCTTTTCCTTCATAGCAGAAGCAAACGCAGTAACGTGCGTAGCAGTCACCGGACATATGGCACCACTCATAGTAGGTTCCGGTCGAATAATTTCCTTCCGGAGTGGCGAATTTTCCGGCTCCTGTCGAACAAGCGCACACACGAACTGTGTATTTAATTCCTGTTGCAGGGTCTGTACCGACAACGCGAAGCACAGATTGTGCTCTGTTAACGTAAATCGTATAGTCAGGTTTCGACGCATCGGCCATAGCGGCTTTGGCGCTTATACTTCCTGTTACTGCAAAACAGGCTATTACGAAAGCGATTATACATATTGTTCTCAATAATTTCCTACGCATAGCAATTCTCTTTTCTCGGTGGTTTCCTGTATGTGGAATTCTTTTTCATATCTGACAGTTGTATGGACAACCTGTTCATCAGTTCATTCTCAAAAGGTGCTTCTTCGGAGAACATCAAATATATTCCTGCAATTTGACTTTATCTTTAAGAAACTTCATTCGGCTAAAATGTAACGGAAAACTATATGATTATAGCATAAAACCGTACAAAATACTATGCTTTCGGCAGAATCAGGGACGGTTCTTTTGATCAGGGACGGTTCTTCTGATCAGGGACGGTTCTTCTGTAATGGCCGGATTGATGAATGGAAAGCTGGAGAGAATTTGTATTGAAAGATGGAATTATTAGAAATTAGTTGAAATTGGTTGACATAAATCCGAAAAAATCACCGGAAATTTCAAAATACGCTTTTGCCGGTGAAAAAACGGCTTCAAAAATGCTGTTATGTTAACTGAAAATTCTGGGGTTTACATAAGAATTCACCGAGAAAGTTAAAGGCCTTGATTATCGGTGAATATTGCAGAAATCTGTTCACCGAGAATTCCCAAAAGAAGCTATAGCGGTGAAAAAACAGAACATAACAAAAACGGTAAAGAGATTATGTAAACAAAATCCACCGTTTTCTTTGACCTTCATAGAAAAATGTTCACCGGGATTTGTGAAATCAGGAATTTCGGTGAATTTCATAATACGCTGTTCACCGAGAATTCCCAAAAGAAGCTATAGCGGTGAAAAATAGAACATAACAAAAATAGTAAAGAGATTATGTAAACAAAACCCACCGTTTTCTTTGACCCTCATAGAAAAATGCTCACCGGGATTTGTTGCTGTCGCAGGGACGGTGCTTTCACTTTTCACAATTCAAATTCCCTTATTCCAATACTTATTTCATATTTCCTATTAACATATTCTGTAAACCATCCGATATACATTTCAGAAAACATTTTTTGCCTGGAAATGGCGCAAATACTAAGGATAAAAGGATTTATCATGGGACTTAAGGATGAGTATTCCCCAAGATAAGTCCTTTTTATGTAACCCTGCATACTACATTTTGTGTTTTTTCGGCAAAAACCCTTGCGTTTTCGGGGGAAAATCCTATAATATATGTTGTGGATATTGTGATTCCCGGTACAAAATGTATGTAAGAAATCCTGTATTCATACGCAGAAAGGCGGCATAATGTTTAGTAGTAATGCTTTCGATTACATTAATGTGCTCGACAGAGCGGCAGATGCCTCGGCTTTAAGAAATGAGGTTATTGCCAATAATATTGCAAATGTTGATACTCCCGGCTTTAAAAGAGAAGATGTCAGCTTTGAAAAAGAACTGGACCGTGCACTACGGCATAATAAGTATGAGACCATGGACAGCAAGGTCGCTAATATCAGAACCGATGAGCTTCGTCCGAGAGTCTATACCGATATTGACGGTTTCTCCTACAGATATGATGAGAACAGCGTTGATATGGATGCTGAAGCAACGTATCTTGCAGAGAATCAGCTTAAGTATGAAGGTCTTATGAACAGTCTTACATCTGAGTTTAAGAACCTTCAGACTGTAATGAAGTGATAGGAGGGTCTGATTATGGGAATGTTTGATTCTATGGCTATTTCCGGATCCGGTCTGACTGCTCAAAGATATCGTATGGATATTATTGCCGAGAACCTTGCAAATATCGATACGACAAGAACCGAGGACGGAACTCCTTACAGACGTAAGGTTGTTACTTTTGAAGAAAGAACAGATAAAACCGAGTTTTCCAGTATGCTTAATCTTGCGACCAAGCAGTACAACGGGCAGGGCGTAAGAGTCGGTAAAGTCGAAGAGGATACATGGACAGAGATGGTGAAGGCATATGATCCCTCTCATCCTGATGCTGATGAAAACGGATATGTGTGGTATCCGAATGTTAATACAGTTACCGAAATGGTAGATTTAATTGATGCCAGCAGATCATTCGAAGCCAATGCAACTGCCTTTGATGCAAGTAAGAGTATGATGACGAAGGCTCTTAACATGGGCATGTCATAATTTTTTCGGAGTAAGATATGAATATTCATGCATTGTATGAAGCGAATGCCGTTTCAGCAAATTCAAAACTGAATATGTCTCCCATAACGCAGGTTAAGAATGCTGACGGAAGTACTGAGGGTACAATGTTCGGCAATATTCTCGGCGCCGCTATGGAGAGCATTAAGGAAACAAACGGGTATCTGTCCGACGCAGAGAATGAAGAAATAAAATTTGCGCTCGGTGAAACCGAGAATGCTCACGATCTTACGATTGCCCTTTCGAAAGCCTCTACGGCTCTTCAGTATACCGTGGCAATTCGTGACAAGTTCCTTGAAGCTTATAAAGAAATTATGCAGATAAATATCTGATAATTCTACGGAGCAATAGACAATGTTAGAGAAGTTAAAAGAGATTCCCAAGAAAATACTTGAGTGGTGGAATAAATTCACTACAAAGCAGAAGTTCATTATCATCGGAGTGGCAACCGGTGTTATTGCACTTCTTATTTTGCTTATCTCAATATTAACAAGACCTAATTATGTCGATCTGATAAAATGCGAATCTACGAAAGAAGCAGCTAATGTTGTTGATCTTCTTGAGGGCGAGTCGCTTGACTATAAAACAAGTGATGACGGCCTGAAGGTACAGATTCTTGAAGAGCAGAAGGCACAGGCAACCCTTCTTCTTGGTGAGAACAGTATTCCTACCACAAGTTATACTCTTGAAGAAGCACTTAGCGGCGGACTTTCAACAACAGAAGCAGATAAACAGAAAAAAGCTGTTCTTGCGCTTCAAAGTGAGATGCAGCAGGATCTTGAATCATATTCTTTTGTAAGAAGAGCTGTCGTTAAGCTTAATGTTCCGACAGATGACGGAACTCTGATTTCCAATAAGGCCGAGACCTCGGCATCTGTATGTCTTGATCTTTCCGGGGAGCTTACGGCTGAGACGGCACAGGCAATGGCAAGATTCATTGCGACAGGTCTCGGAAATGAGACAACTGACAATGTTGTCATAATGGATACTGACGGTAATCTTTATTTCTCGGGAACAGATGAGGTTTCGGTTACAGGTGTTACCAATTCCCAGTATTCCGTAAAGCAGATGATTGAGAATGCGGCCATCAGCCAGGTGACCGGTGTTCTTGTGGGAACCGGTGAGTTTTCTTCGATTTCCGTAGCTCCGAATCTTGATATTGATTTCAGTTCGACCGAACTGACCGATCATACTTATAATGCGCCCGACGGAAGAACGGAAGGTATGCTTTCTTCCGAGGACAGATATGAATCTGAGATTACTTCCGGAATAGGCGGTGTTCCCGGAACAACATCAAACGACGAGACAGTGGATTACGATATTTACACAGGCGATGAGAGTACAGAGACTGTTACGGAATACAGCAAGAATTATTTGCCTGATGAACATATTTCATATCAGAGCATTCCTGCAGGCGTTATTCGTTACCCGTCTTCTTCGGTAGCTGTTACAACAATTCATTATACTGTTGTAAAAGAAGAAGATATTGAACAGCAGGGACTCCTTGACGGAATTACCTGGGATGAGTATAAAAATGCCAATTCCGCAAGAACAAAGCTTGAAGTTGATTCTGACTGGATCAGTGTTGTAAGTAATGCAACAGGTATTCCGGAATCCAATATTTCATTTATTGCCTACGATGAGAATCTGTTTATTGACAGAGAGGGAAGCAGTGTTAAGCTTTCGGATATTCTTCAGATTGTTCTGATTGTTGTAATCCTTGGTCTTCTTGCATTTGTTGTATTTAAGAGCATGGCGGGTGAAAAAAAGCATGTCGAGGAAGAAGAGCTTTCTGTTGAGGATTTACTTCAGAGTAACCCGAAGGATGAACTTGAGGATATCAGTGTTGAAGAGAAGTCAGAAGCAAGAAGGATTGTTGAGAAATTTGTTGATGATAATCCTGAAGCTGCAGCAAATCTTCTCAGAAACTGGCTTACTGATGATTGGGGGTAAATAATGGCCGGCAAAGGTGATACATCAATTACAGGCACACAGAAAGCCGCAATTCTTCTTGTTGTTCTCGGTCCGGAACGTTCGGCCAATGTTTTCAAACATCTGAAAGAAGAAGAAATCGAAGAGCTTACGCTTGAAATTGCCAATACAAGAAGTATAACGCCTCAGATAAAAGAGGATGTAATAAATGAATTCTATGAAGTGTGCCTCGCACAACAGTATATCGCAGAAGGCGGTATCGGTTATGCAAGAGAGCTTCTCGAGAAGGCACTCGGTCAGGAGAAAGCACTTGACGTTATCGGTAAACTTACTGCTTCGCTTCAGGTTAAGCCCTTTGAATTCATGCGCAAAACAGATGCTTCGCAGCTTCTTAACTTTATTCAGGACGAGCATCCGCAGACTATTGCACTTATTCTCTCTTACCTTTCGCCTCAGCAGGCAGGTGCGATTGTAGGCGCTCTTTCTCCGGACAGACAGTCTGATGTTGCAAAACGTATTGCACTTATGGACAGAACAAGCCCGGATGTTATCAAGGAAGTTGAGAAAGTTCTTGAATCCAAACTCGCAAGTCTTGTTAATCAGGATTACAACATCATCGGTGGTGTTGATTCTGTTGTAGAAATATTGAATGCTGTTGACCGTGGTACAGAGAAGCATATTATGGAGACTCTCGAAATCGAAGAGCCCGAGCTTGCTGATGAAATCCGTAAGAAGATGTTCGTATTTGAGGATATCCTTCTTCTTGATGACAGAGCAATTCAGAGAGTTCTTCGTGATGTTGAGAATTCAGATCTTGCACTTGCTCTTAAGAGCGGTAATGAAGAAGTTCAGAACGCTGTATTCAATAATATGTCAAAGCGTCTTGCTGCCATGATAAAAGAGGATATGGAATTCATGGGACCTGTTCGTATGAAGGATGTTGAAGAGGCACAGCAGAAGATCGTTAATATTATCCGTAAGCTGGAAGATTCCGGCGAAATTGTAATCTCCAGAGGCGGAGGTGACGAGATCGTTGTCTAGGGAGCTTATTAAGGGATACAGAGCGAACGTCGCAGATAAAGAAGACGCAGTTGTAATTGATACAAATGCGCTTATTGAAAAGAAAATAGAAGAGCTTCAAAGGAAAGCATCAGGAAACGGCGCGTTTGTTCAGGGTCTTTCCGATGAAATCGTAGATGAGATTGATGCTGACCGTGTGTCTGCACTTCTTGATGATACGGAAGGTGGCTTCACAGAAGGCAGTATTATAAAGGCCGCTCCTGTATATAACGGACCAAGCCCGGAAGAACTTATTGCGCAGGCTGAGCAGGAAATAGAAGCCATGAAAAGCGCTGCCAGAGAAGAAATCGACATGCTCAGGGAAGAGGTTCGTTATCAGGCCTATGAGCAGGGAAAAGCGGACGGTTACGAAGAAGGAAAACGTCTTGGCGCTTCTGAATATGAAAAGGCTAAGCAGGAACTTGAAGCCCAGGCAGAAGAGCTTGCGCTTGAATTTACAAGAAAACAGCGCGAACTCGAGCCGCAGTTTGTCGAGATGATGTCCGATATTTATTCGCATGTACTCGGCGTATCACTTGCAGATAATGAGAAGGTAATCATGACTCTTATAGAGAATGTCATGAACGGAATCGATAGCTGCAGGAATTTTATGATACATGTAAGCGAAGAGAATTATGAGAAGGTTTCTTCGAAGAAAAAAGAACTCGGAGAAATGACAGGTCTGTCAGATGTTGTTATTGATGTTATTAACGATAAATCACTTCCGGCAGGCGGTTGTATGATAGAAACCGAGAATGGAATTTTTGATTGCAGTCTCGGAACGGAGCTTAATGAGCTTTCAAAGGAGCTTCGAATTCTGTCCTACAGGGACGTTCAGATGAGACTATAAGGTGCTATGGGACTTACTGTTGATTTTGAAAAATATTATAATCTGACGAATAAGACCTACTATAAGAAACTCGGTAAAGTTGTCAACGTAGTAGGTCTTACTATTGAATCCGCAGGTCCCGATGCCAAGCTTGGTGATTTGTGCCGCATTCTTCCTGAAGGAAATGAAAGTGCGATTAATGCAGAGGTTGTCGGATTTAAGGACGGCAAAACGCTTCTTATGCCATATGAGAGTACTGAAGGGATAGGACTCGGATGTATGGTTGAGAATGTCGGTTATCCGCTTTCTGTAAGAGTAGGTGATTTTCTTCTCGGAAGAACTCTTGACGGGCTGGGAAATCCGCTTGACGGTTCTGAGCTTCCCGAAGGCGGACGACAATATGCCGTTGATGCGCCATCGCCCGATCCCTTAAGCAGAAAGATAATTGATGAAGTTCTTCCTCTTGGTGTTCGTGCGGTAGACGGACTTATTACTATTGGAAAAGGCCAGAGAATAGGTATTTTCGCCGGCTCCGGTGTCGGCAAATCAACCCTTATGGGTATGTTTGCCAGAAATACAAAAGCTGACATTAATGTCATTGCCCTTATAGGCGAACGAGGAAGAGAGGTTCGCGAGTTTATCGAGCATGACCTTGGACCTGAAGGCATGAAAAGGTCTGTTGTAATAGTAGCAACTTCCGATAAACCTGCGCTTGAGAGAAAGAAAGCAGCAATGACGGCTACAGCTGTTGCCGAATATTTCAGGGATCAGGGAAAAGATGTCCTTCTTATGATGGATTCGCTTACCCGTTTCTCCATGGCACAGCGCGAAATCGGACTTGCAAGCGGTGAACCTCCGGTTACAAGAGGATATCCGCCTTCGGTTTATTCGGAGATGCCAAAGCTCCTTGAAAGAGCAGGCAGGTCGTCAATCGGATCGATTACCGGATTATATACGGTTCTTGTTGACGGCGATGATTTCAATGAGCCGATTACCGATACGGCACGAAGCATTCTTGACGGGCATATTATGCTTGACAGAAAGCTTGCCCATAAGAATCATTATCCTGCAATTGATATACTGCAAAGTATTAGTCGTTGTATGTCTGCAATTGCAACAAGAGATCATAAGAAGGCTGCGGGAAAACTAAAAAATGTAATGGCGACCTATAACGATGCCGAAGATTTGATAAATATCGGAGCGTATAAGAAAGGTTCGAATCCGGATATCGATTATGCGATAGACAGGATTAAAAAGGTAAATGAATTCCTTATGCAGGAGACTGACGAAAAAGTAACCTTTGAGGAAGCGGTAACGGGTCTGGAGGCGCTTTTTGAGTAAGTTTAGGTACAGGATGCAGAATATTCTGAATATCAAGCAAAGCCTTGAGAATCAGGCAAAGATGCAATACTCTGAGGCAGCTTCGAAGCTGAGAAGCGAAGAAGAGAAGCTTTTGATGTTAAGAAACAAAAAAGCATCTTACGAAGAAGAAGCCGCAAGACTTCTTACCGACTCGCTTAAGATACGCGAAATTAACGAGAATAACCGCGCTATTCTTTTTGTTGAAGAAGAGATAAAAGAGCAGATTAAAGCTGTTGCAAGTGCTGAAAGAGCTCTTGAGAGGGCAAGAGTAAAAATGACCGAGGCAATGAGAGAGAGAAAGACGCAGGAGAAGCTGAAAGAAAGAGCTTTTGAAGAATTTCTTCTTGAGGTTAAAGCTGCCGAGGGCAAGGAAATTGATGAGCTGACCAGTTATACATACGGAAGGCGCATTGAAGATGAAGGAAAGTAACAGATGGCAGAAAATGGTATCCCTGTAGTAGATGTAAAGCAGGAACGCGAGAAAATTAAAAACGAGAAGAAACAGCTTAAGGAAGAAAGTAAGAAGCAGAAGGAAGAAGCCAAAAAGCGTGCGAAGGAACTCGAGAAGCAGGAATCCGAACTTGATGACGATGACGAAAGCTCGGGTGGCGTAAGTGCGGCACTTGTTACTGTTTTTATCGTGCTTATCTGGCTTGCCATTCTTTGCCTTTTAATTAAGCTTGATGTCGGAGGTTTCGGCTCGGGTGTACTTCGTCCTATTCTTAAGGACATTCCCGTAATTAACCTGATTCTCCCCGGTGATACTGTAACAGAAACAGACGATGTAACAGAGTACGGCGGATATACAAGCCTTCGCGATGCCGTGGAGCAGATAAGAGTTCTTGAGCTTCAGCTTGAGCAGGCACAGACTGTAACTGCCGCAGATGAAGAAGAACTTGCACTTCTTCGTGCGGAAGTTGAAAGACTCAAAACTTTTGAGGATTCGCAGCTTGAATTCGAACGTGTAAAAAATGAGTTCTATGAGGAAGTAATTTACGCAGATAACGGACCCGGTCCCGATAATTATGTTAAATACTACGAAGCAATTGACCCGACACTTGCGGAGACCTTATACCAGCAGGTTGTTCAGGAGCAGCAGGTTGATAAGGAAATGGAAGATTATGCGCTTGCATATTCTTCGATGAAACCAAAGGAAGCTGCGGCAATATTTGAAGATATGGCCGATAATCTCGATCTTGTTGCCAGAATTCTCGGTACCATGACTGCAGAAGACAGGGGCAGCATTCTCGGTGTTATGGATGAGGAGATTGCAGCGAGACTTACCAAGATAATGGATCCGCAAAATTAATATTTTTTTTCATAAACAGGGGTAAAGATTATCCCGTATAAGTCCGATATATATGTCAGAAATACCTGATGCATACAGAATTTAGTGAAAATATCTGTATGACAACTGAATAAGGAGGATATTTAATGACAAGTGCAGTCAGTGAGGGAAGAATCTCTCAAATGGTTTTCGGAACTGTTAAGACTGCAAAAACGGATGAAACAACGGGTGATGGTTTCAGCAGAGTCTTAGATAATCTTTCCAAAAAGGATAATAATCGCGAAGTGCCTTATCTGCAGGAAAAGCAGACAAAAGGCGCTAAGGAGAGTGGGGACACGAAGGTTTCCGAGGATATGGAAGATCCGAAGAATACCGAAATCCGAAGCGATTTGAAGGAAAACGAGGTAAAAAGCACCGACGATCCTTCGAAGGAAGATGAGGCAAATTGTGAAGAAGACACAAAAAAGTCTCTCTATGATAACCTTTTTGAGATGATGAGACTTCTCCTCGATGACGTAATGAAAGTCCTGGACACTGACGTGGGGGACATGACTAAGGTTATGAATGATCTTGGTCTTACGCCGGTAAACATTCTAAATCCCGAAGACATGCAAAACCTCTTTCTTAATGTTCTTGGTAAAGACCAAACAGATCTTTTTACCGATGAGGGGCTGTATAGTCAGATGAAGGAACTGTCCGATATGATAGAGGATATGGTTTCTTCGATGCAGAAGCTCATAGATGAGAGCGGTCTTTCGGCAAAGCCGGAGGATATACTTTCGGAGATTTCTGCAGATTCATCTATGTTTTTGCAGAAGGAAGAGCCGATGAAGCCGGAGCTTCCTTTTTCTTATGAAAATGCAAAAAAAGTTTCGCCTGAAGAAACGGGTGGAATAAAAGCGGAAACTGCAGATCATGCACAGACCGACAACGGTTTATCTGCAAATGCCGTGAAAGAGTTTCAAAACAGTCACAGCACCGGTGATGATGCCGGCTCCTCAAAAGAAAATTTGAAGAACGGTTCGGAAACAGGAAATGCTGTGACAAACGAAAATGACACGGATGTCTTTTCTGAAGAAACAGAGATTCGTTTTGAAAATGTACCCGGCCAGGAAGGCGTGGGGCAGATAACCAACGATCAGGCAGATGCTCTTTTTACTGATAATTCAGCAAATGCAGCGCCTGATACGAAGGAAATCATGAACCAGATTATGGATTACATGAAAACAAGAGGTTCTGAACAGCTTAAGGAAGTCGAGATGCAGCTTCATCCTTCGGAACTGGGTTCATTACATGTATCCATAGTAAGTAAGAACGGAGCTGTAACGGCCCAGTTCACGGCGCAGAATGAAACCGTGAAGGATATAGTCGCAGCGCAGACCGAAATCTTAAGAGAAAATCTTGAAGCGCAGGGAGTTAAGGTAGAGGCTGTTGAAGTAACGGTTGAGAGCCATGCATTTGAGAGAAATCTTGAAGAAGAAGCCGGAAAGCGCGAAGACAGGGAACGTGAGGCTGCTGAGAAAAACAGAAAAAACAGAAGAATAAGTATTGATTTTTCTGATGAATCTGCCGATGAAAATATTAGTGAGGCAGAGGCGATTACAAGAGACATGATGAAGCGGTACGGTAATTCACTTGATTATCTCGTATAGCGGAAGGGAGAGAAGATGAGTTCATTTGCAAAGGTTGTTGACGGAGTTATATCCAACCAGGATACAAGCAAAACTCAGGAAGCGCTTGCCAAGAAAGGAAAGGGAACAGGAAGTGCCCTCGGAAAAGATGCTTTTCTTCAGCTCCTTGTTGCCGAGATGAAATATCAGGACCCGATGGAAGCACAGAATAACAGTTCGGAGTACATAGCACAGCTTGCTACATTCTCAGAGCTTGAGAGCATGCAGAACCTTCAGACAACCGCTGAAGATATGAAGTATGACAACCTTCTCGGAAAGAGCGTTATCATGAACATTGACGGAACAGAGGTTTCCGGACAGGTTGACAATATTTTCTATGAGGACGGAAAGCTTAAGCTTTGCGTAAACGGTGAGTACTATGATCCCGAGGATTTAAAGTATGTTGTTGACGGCGATTACTTAAAAGCTTATACAAAGGCTGGAAGCATTGTTGCATCCATGAAGGATCTTCCGGAGAAACCGGAAAGCGCTTCAAAAGAACAGCTGCTTAATTTCGAGGAGCTTGCCAAAACCTATTACGGTATGTCGGATTATGAGAAAAGTTTCCTGACAGACGATATGAACAAACGCATGAAGGACTATATTGCGATGTTCGAAAAGGTGACAGGAAAGAGTCTTGATCCGAATCAGGCACTTCTTGATAAACTTGAAAACCACAGCGCGAGCATCGAAGAGCTTTTGCAGAAGCTTGTAGATGACAAAGAGGAGAAGGATGATGGAGATAAATCAGAGTAGATTCCACAGCGCTGCCGAAGTACAGGACCTGATTTTACATCAGAATAAAACGGTAGGAGCTCCCCGTGTTAACGAGGGAGCCTCCTTCCTGGATATACTGAGAGAGAAGACAGGTCATGTAGATGAAAGCCAGGAACTTAAGTTCAGCAAACATGCGCTTTGCAGGCTTTCAGACCGAGGAATTACACTATCTGATGAGCAGATGGGACGCCTTACGGAGGGAGTTGCTAAGGCAGAAGGTAAAGGAATACAGGAAACACTGGTTCTTGTTGATGATTATGCATTTATTGTAAACGTACCGAATAATACGGTTGTTACAGCGATGGATCAGCGGGGAGCAGACGAGAACATTTTCACCAATATTGACGGAGCCGTAATAATGTAGCCGGACCTTTAAGGAGGCACATGTTCCCGACTGACAGAAGGAACATAACGCGGACCGTCCACACACGGATGGAGGTCATTTAATTATGATGAGATCACTTTATTCTGGTGTTGCAGGTCTTAAGGTACACCAGACAAGAATGGACGTTATCGGTAATAATATCGCAAACGTTAATACCACAGCTTATAAGTCACAGTCAGTTTCATTTTCTGAACTTATGTATCAGACAACATCAAATGCATCCGGACCCAATGCAACAACCGGAACAGCCGGTGTAAATGCAAAGCAGATCGGTCTTGGTGTTGTTACAGGTGCAATCAGCACAAGCATTACAACTTCAGGTTCGGCTCAGACCACAAATAATCCTTTTGATATCAGAATAAGCGGTGAGAATTTCTTCGTTGTAAGTGACGGAAGCTCAACGATGTTTACCAGGGACGGTTCTTTCTACGTTGATGCAGCCGGAAATCTTGCAATGCAGTCAAACGGTTACAATGTAATGGGCTGGGGCGTTGATGAGAAAACAGGTAAGGTTAAGCAGGATAATGTTACGGCTCTTCGTATTATGTCAGAAGAGAACATGACCTACGATCCCGAAGCAACAAGCAAAGCATATATTACAGGTATTGTGGATAAGAACGATTCAAATATCAATGCTACTGCAGGAAAGCTTATTAACCTTTCTTTCTACGATAATCTCGGTTATAACTATACGGCACGTCTTTCAATGCACTCCACAACAGATGACGGTGTATTCTATCTTCAGATGGACGATCTTCTTAATGAGAACGGCGAATCAATTACAGAGTATTACAATGTTCCCAATCTGAGTGATATCTGTTCACTTGGTTCTGCCAATACGGTTAATGTTGAAGATACCTATAATCCTGCTTCCTATACAGTAAAATATACAAAAGCGGGAGAGACATCTCCTTCAAATTACAGTGTTTCAACCACCTATAACGGAGCTTCTTATGAAATTTCCGTAAAGGACAAGGATATGAACCCTGTTCAGCTTTCTGACATCGGACTTACTTCTGTTGGTACCTATGATGCAGGAACAGGAAAGGCCACCATCAATGCTACGGATGTACAGGCACTTGTTGATGCCAAGGATGTAGATAAGCTTAAGATTATTTTCGGAGATAAGATTGATTCCACAATTAACACGGGTGAAATTGATACAACATCAGGTGTCCTTACAGTAACCAACAAAACTGTTCAGGGTGGTGTAATCAAATACAATACCGATACCGGTAAATTTATTGATGCAAACGGAAGTACCACAGGACTTAAGCTTGATTTCAAGGATAACTTTACAGGAACAGATCCCGTATCCGGAGCAACAGTTACTACTTCGCTTGGTAACTTCAGTGATATTGATATCGATCTTACAACAACAAAGAGTTCCAATAACGGCGGATCTTCAGTACTTACTGCAGATACAGGCGGTGTGGGTGATGATGTTGGTATCGGAGCAGGTAGAAAGCTTGGTAATATGACAGGTATTTCAGTATCCGAGAACGGCGAAATATATGCTTCTTACGATAACGGTATGTCAAGACTTCTCGGACAGATTGCTTCTGCTGAATTTACCAATGCTTCCGGTCTTGAAAAGGTAGGAGATAATCTTTATCAGGAGACACTTAACTCAGGAACCTTTGACGGAATCGGTGTAGATATTTCTGTCGGAGGCGGAGCAATGAAAACAGGACAGCTCGAAATGAGTAACGTAGATCTTGCTCAGCAGTTTACCGATATGATTACAACCCAGAGAGGTTTCCAGGCTAACTCAAGAATTATTACAACGAGTGACAGCATGCTTGAGGAACTTGTAAACCTTAAGAGATAAGCATAAAATCTGACACTTTAAATGAATAGGACTGTATCACCCTTGGAAAAATTACCATAATGATACAGTCCTTCTTTCATTTTGTGGGAATATGTGATATACTTGCACTATATGTTGTATAATCCTTAATTTTCAGACATTTTCGGGGATTTGGTGAGAGAATGATTGAAGTTACAAAGCTGAATGATGTAAAGATTTTAATAAATCCGGACCTTATAGAACTCGTTGAAGAGACTCCGGATACAGTAATTTCGCTGACTACAGGGCGTAAAATAATAGTAAAAGAAAGTAGACAAGACGTAAGAAATCTTGTAAAATCCTATAGAAAGGACATTTTTGCCGATTAGTGCAGGATTTTGAGGTGTTTTTCTCATGGATATTGCGTCAATAGGCGGTCTGGTACTGTGTCTTATATTCATGCTTATCGGTGTTGCAACCTCCGGTGGTTTGCAGACACTCGGAAACTTCCTTGATGTTCCGTCAGCAGCCATTACCTTTGGTGGTGCTTTTGCATGTGTATTTGCACAGGGGTCGATATCAGACTTTATAGGTGGTCTTAAGAGCTTTATGCTTATTATCAAGACCTGCCCGAATAATACCGCAAAGACTATTTCAAATATAATAGAGCTTTCAAATGTTGCCCGTAAGGAAGGTCTTCTGTCACTTGAAGAAGCATCCTCAAATATTGAGGATCCTTTTCTTAAAAAGGGCGTTCTTCTCGTTGTCGACGGTACAGACCCCGATCTTGTAAGGGGGATTCTTGAAACAGAACTTGTATGTATCGAAGGAAGACATAAGCAGAAGATTGGTTTCTGGGAGTCGGTTGCTTCCATGGGACCTGCCTGGGGTATGATCGGTACTCTTATCGGTCTTATCAACATGCTTCAGGATATGAGTGATCCTAACTCCATCGGACCTTCAATGGCGGTTGCTCTTATTACAACACTTTACGGTTCAATGCTTGCGAACTGGATTTGCGCGCCTATTTCCAACAAGCTTAAATCCAATAACGAAGTTGAAATGCAGGAAAAGGAAGTTATGATAGAAGGTCTTCTTTCCATACAGGCAGGAGAGAACCCGAGAGTAATCGAAGAAAAACTTAAGGCATTTTTAGCTCCGAAGGACCGTGTTTCGGCCTCCTCTGAGGGAGGTGAAGAGAATGGGTAAACAGCGTAAGGAAGATCCGCCACCGCCGGGGGCGCCTGCGTGGACCGCTACCTTTGGTGACCTTATGAATCTTCTTCTTTGCTTCTTCGTTCTTCTTTTCTCAATGTCGACAATCGATGCTGAGAAATGGGAAGAGGTTGCTGCAAGCTTTGCAAGTACATTCAGTGTATTTGACGGTGGTGCTTCTGCAATCGGAGACGGTATGCTTATCAGCAATGGTGTAAGCCAGCTTAATGAGCTTTCCGAGTATATTAACAGTACCGGACAGGCGGAAGAAGTTGAAGAGCAGGAAGAGAGCACTCTTTACGAAGAGATGCTAAAGGAAGGTCTTATTGAATCCGAAGAAATGACCGAGCAGATTGAAGAGATGGTAAAAGAGATGGCAATGGACGGTGAAATTGATGTTGATTTCACAAGTCAGTATGTACTTCTTACCATGAAGGGCGCCATTCTTTTTGATTCGGGTCAGGCCGTTCTTAAGGAGTCGATTTATCCTACTCTTGATAAACTCGGACAGATACTCGGTACCTATGAGGGAAATCTTATCGAAATCGAAGGTCACACCGATAATGTTCCGATGCACAGCAAAAAGTACGCTAACAACGATGAACTTTCCGATGCGCGTGCTCTTGCGGTATTTAATTATTTTATGCAGACAACGAATCTTAATCCTGCGGACATAAAGCATTCCGGCCGCGGCGAATATGTTCCCGTAGCGGATAATACCACCGAAGAGGGCCGTGCAAAGAACAGAAGAGTAGAGATTAAGATATATAATATGCTTAGCTCCGAAAGATAGAAAGGCATAATAGGGAGGTACTCCTGTGAAGAAAAATTTAATGTCTGTCATTATTCTGGCACTTCTTCTTGTGAATGTCGTACTTACCGGAATAATGATGTTTTCAACAATGAATCAGACCAAGAAATCGACAGAGCTGATTTCCAAAATAGCTGAAGCAGTCGATCTTGAACTTGATACCGCAACAGGTGAGGAAGGTCTTGCCGAAGCCGTTTCAATCAAGGATACCGACGTATATGTCATTCCTGATTCGATGACGATTCCTCTTGCATCAAGCGGAGACGGCAAGGATCATTATTTTATCGTTACAGTCAGCCTTTCGCTTAATAAGAACCATGAAGATTATTTAACCTTCGGTACCAAGGAAGACCTTGATGCCAAGCAGAGCCTTATAAAGAGCGAGATTGCTTCGGTTATCGGTAAGTATACACTTGAATATGTAAAAGAGAATCAGACAATGCTTTGTGATGAGATTCTTGAAAGACTTCGTGCAATGTACGATTCGGATTTTGTGTTTGGCGTCACCTTCAGTGATCCTTTATATTCATAATTTTTTCCGAATATTAAGGTAAGGAGGTGAGTCACTGTGGGAGAGGTCTTATCCCAAAACGAGATAGACAGTCTGCTCCAGGCGCTGAGTAGCGGAGAACTGGATATAGATGAGGCCAAAGAAGGTCCTGAGAAACAGGTCAAAAACTATGATTTCAAAAGACCTGCGAAGTTCTCTAAGGAACACCTCCGAACGCTCGAAATTATCTTCGAACACTACGGACGACTTCTTTCGACAAACCTTCCCGTATATCTTCGTAAGAATATTCAGGTGACGGTGGCCAGCTCGGAGACAGTTACTTTCTCAGAATTTACTAACGCTCTTGCCAATCCGGTTATCCTGGGAATTGTAAATTTCCAGCCGCTTGGCGGAACAATTATATGTGAGCTTGCAAGTACGCTTGGTTTTGCGATGCTTGACAGAATGCTCGGCGGTCAGGGTGTACCGCTTCAGAAGAACAGAGATTTCTCGCAGATAGAGATGTCGATTGTCGAGAAAATCATGGTGACATGTGTACAGCTTCTGAGAGAACCCTGGAAAAATGTTGTAGAGATTAATCCAATCCTCGAGAGAATTGAGACAAACCCGCAGTTCGCTCAGGTCATATCTCCGACTGATATGATTGCAATTATCACCCTTAATATGAAGATAGGTGATGTTGAAGGATTTATGAATATCTGTCTTCCATACTTTACATTAGAGAGTATTATGGACAGACTGAATACCAAGTTCTGGTTCGCCAACATGCAGGAGAATGCAGGTGAACAGTATATCGATCATATCGAGACTCTTATCAGACGTGTTGATATTCCGATTAAGGCGGTTCTTGGCAGAACACAGATTCATGTTGATGATTTTGTTAATATTCAGCTTGGGGATATAATCAGACTTGATACAAGAGTCGATGATGAACTTGATATTTTTGTAGGAAACATTAAGAAATTTTCCGCAATGCCCGGTACCGAAAACGATCATCTTGCGGTAAGGGTAACGACAGTACATAGAGAGGAGGAATAAGCAGATGGATGGGATGCTGTCCCAGGACGAAATTAATGCCCTGTTAAATGGAATGATGTCCGGCGATATACCGGCAGAAACGCCTGCTGATTCTTCAAGTGCTTCGGAACCTGAACCGGTCTCTGAAGCTTCGGCCCCGATGGCAGAACACAGTTCTCCGCCGGTTGATGAGAGTCTTTTGACGGATATAGAAAAAGATGCAATCGGTGAAGTTGCCAATATCAGTATGGGTACTTCGGCAACGACCCTGTACTCTCTGGTTAACAGAAAGGTTAATATTACAACACCTGTTGTATCGCTGGCAAATTGGGATAATATTGTTCAGGAATATGAAAAACCTTGTGTATTTATATCTATTAAGTATACAATAGGTCTTGACGGAAGTAATATTCTTGTACTTAAAGAGCATGATGTTAAAGTAATTACCGACCTTATGATGGGCGGTGACGGAACCAATACAGACGGTGAACTCGGAGAACTTCATTTAAGTGCTATTTCCGAGGCAATGAACCAGATGATGGGTTCTTCCGCAACAAGCCTTTCATCAATGCTTGGCAAGAAAATTGATATCAGTCCTCCGGAAGCAAATCTTATTGATCTTGAGGAACTGAAAGTCAGAGATGATGTGGCAGATTTCCTGAAGGGAACATTTGTAAAAATTGCCTTCAGAATGCAGATTGATGAGGATTTGGTTGACAGTACCATTATGCAGCTGTATCCGATTGATTTTGCAAAGTCACTTTATGAGACATTCATCACTACGCAGATGGGCGGTGAACCTGCACCTGCACCGCAGGCTGCTCCGGCACCCGCACCTGCACCTGCTCCGACTCCGGCACCCGCACCTGCTCCGATGCCAATGCCGCAGGCGCCGACGCCTCCTCCGATGCAGGGGTATCCTGCTCCGGATATGAGTCCTCAGGGTCAGATGAATGCGATGAACCAGATGGGTATGAACCAGATGGGTATGAATCAGATGGGCATGAATCCAATGGGAATGCCTATGATGGGAATGCCTATGATGGGTCAGCCTATGATGAGCCCTCAGATGATGGGCCAGCCGATGGCAAGTGTTAATGTACAACCAGCCCAGTTTCAGGGCTTTAATAATAATTACGGCGGTCAGACAGTTCAGGAGAATATCGATCTGATTAAAGATGTTCCTCTTGAGGTTACAGTTGAACTTGGTCGAACCAGTAAGTCAATTTCGGAGATTCTCGAATTTGCACCGGGAACAATTATCGAACTTGACAAGATTGCAGGTGAACCGATTGACGTTCTTGTTAACGGAAAGTTTGTAGCACGTGGTGAGGTTGTAGTAATTGAAGAAAGCTTCGGTGTTCGTGTCACCGAGATCATCAAATAGCGAATAGGAGAGAAAAAATGGCAAAGAATATTTTAATTTGTGATGACGCAGCGTTCATGAGAATGATGATTAAGGATATTCTTACTAAGAACGGTTATAACGTTGTCGGAGAAGCCGAGAATGGTGCAAAGGGAGTTGAGAAATACAATGAACTTAAACCCGATCTTGTGCTTATGGATATTACAATGCCTGAGATGGACGGAATCCAGGCACTTAAGAAGATCAAAGAGAACGATGGTTCTGCTTCGGTAATTATGTGCTCTGCCATGGGACAGCAGGCAATGGTTATTGAGTCAATTCAGGCAGGTGCCAGAGACTTCATCGTTAAGCCTTTCCAGGCAGATCGTGTTCTTGAGGCAGTTAAGAAGGTCGTTGGCTAATGCTCCTGACATCCAGAAGTACCTTTGATTCGGTCTTCGATTTAATTACCGTAATGGGGATTTTTATCCTCACTCTTTTGCTTGCATATTTTGCGACAAAATTTGTGGCAAGTTATCAGAAGAACCGTGGTTTCCATAAAGGGAACAAGGTATCCAATCTTGAAGTAATCGAAACTTATCCTGTAGCCCAGGGGAAGTATATTCAGATTGTAAAAACCGGAGATAAGTACATTGTAATAGGGGTCGGCAAAGAAGAGATTACTATGCTCACCGAGCTTACAAAGGATGAAATTGAATTCCCTCCGGAAGAAGAAGCCGGAAGTGTTAACGGTTCATTTAAGAGTTTCCTGGATAAAGCCAGGAGTAAGAGAGAAAAGAATACATGAAGAGTCATTTTCTCAAATGGAGATTGATTGTTCGGATACTATGCCTGCTGGTTACGGTGGGCATATTGTTTATGGGAAAAGGTTCCTTTGTTTCCCATGCAATGGGAACAATTGATTCTCACATTACGGGAGAAACAGAGCAGAAGACGAATATTACGGATCCCGGAACTGCTGATACGCCCGAAGATTTGAAAGAACTGAATATTGCGGATAATCTGACAGTAACATATACATCGGATAACGGGACTATATCCGGAGCACTCAGAATACTTCTCATACTTACGGGAATAGCCCTTGCTCCGATACTGATTATTTGTCTTACAAGCTTTACACGTATTCTGATTGTTCTTCATTTTACAAGAGCAGCACTTAATACCCAAACAGCCCCTCCAAACCAGGTACTGATTGGGCTTACTTTGTTTCTGACGTTTTTCATTATGAGCCCTACAATAATGAATATTTACGATAATGCTCTTGTTCCTTTTGATAAAGGAGAAATTACGCAGGAAGAGGCTATTGACCGTGGTATAGAACCCCTTCGTGAGTTTATGTACGGACAGACTCAGAAAAAAGACGTAGTGATGTTTATGGAAATCGCAGGGCTTGAATGGGATTCGACAGCTGCTGATGCCAATGAGAACGTTCCTACTTATGTTCTTATTCCAAGTTTTATGGTAAGCGAACTGCGAACTGCTTTTATTATCGGTTTTCTGATATATATCCCGTTTATTATTATCGATATGGTTGTGGCTTCAACTCTTATGAGTATGGGTATGATGATGCTGCCGCCAACTACAATTTCGATGCCGTTTAAGATTCTTCTTTTCGTTCTTGCGGACGGTTGGAATCTTATTATCGGAAATGTAGTAAAGTCATTCTATTAGCGAATTTTGTGGAGGAAGCGTAAGATGACAACAGAAGACGTCATAATGATAAGCAGAGACGCGCTTTTCATAATAATAAAGACAGCAGCACCGGTTCTTCTTGTATCTCTTATTGTAGGTCTTGTTGTCAGCATCTTCCAGACTGTTACCTCGATTCAGGAACAGACATTAACATATATCCCAAAGATTCTCGGAGTTTTTCTTGCGATAATGCTCCTTGGTCACTGGATGCTTAACAATATGACTGATTTCATGGAAGAACTCTGGTCAAATTTCGCGTTGTACATCAGGTAAGCGTATGCTGGATTTTGGAATAAAGACCTCGGATATTGAATATTTTCTTCTTGTGTTCGTCCGCATGGTAAGCTTTATGCATCTTGCTCCGTTTTACGGTGAATCCAATGTTCCGAGCAGATTTAAAGTTGCCCTGGCTTTTTTTGTTTCCTTTGTTGTATTTAACATTACGGACCCTGTATCGCCTGTATATGATTCGCTTCTTGAATATGCCATCCTCGTTATGAAGGAGGCTGTTACAGGACTGATTATAGGTCTTGGTGCTGCCATGTGTATGCATATGATTACGATGGCGGGACGTCTGATTGATATGGAAACAGGTTTGTCTGCTGCGAGTCTTATGGACCCTACCTTTCATGACAGCGTGACTATATCCGGAGTTTTCTATAAATACATATTTACCGCACTTCTTATCGTATCAGGTACGTATCAGTATATTATGAAGGCGATTGTCGAGACTTATACGCTTATTCCCGTAAGCGGTCAGCATTTCGCAATGGGAAGTCTTCTGGATACATTTGTTTCCTTTATGGGAAAGTATTTTCTTATTAGTTTTCAGATTGCACTTCCGATATTCGCATCCATCCTGGTAGTAAATGCAATTCTTGCAATTCTTGCCAAAATTGCTCCGCAGATGAATCTTTTTGCGGTAGGTATGCAGATAAAAATACTTATCGGTTTTGGCGTTCTCTATCTTTCGATTTGGGTAATACCTACCGCGGCCGATCTTTTGTTTGGTGAGATGAAAACGATGATTGTCTCTGTGGTGGAGGGACTACTGTGATTCTTGAATATAATCTTCAGTTCTTCGCCAAGGACGGCCCTGACGGAGAGAAGACTGAACAACCTACCGAAAAAAAGAAAAGTGACACCAGAAAAGAAGGTTCCGTAGCAAAGAGCAAGGAAATAGGCAGCTGCCTTCTGCTTCTTTCTTTTTTCGTGCTCCTTAAGGTATGGGTAAGTACGATAGGAATAGAATTTCTTGAATTTTTCGGTGGAATATATAACAAAATTCCGGAACTTGCCAAAGCAAGGGGAGGAGTTGACGAAGCGGGGATGTCAATTGTTGTGAAGGATTCGATATCTCAGTACATTTGGTATATGCTTCCTGTTTTCGGTGTTGCTTTTGCGGTCGCATTTATCGGCGACCTTGTTCAGGTTAAGTGGAAGCCGACGGCAAAACCGCTTAAGCCAAAGATAAGTAAACTTAACCCGCTTAAAGGCTTCAAGAGACTTTTTTCTTCGAAGTCGCTTATTGAACTTTTAAAATCTGTTTTAAAAATTATCCTTGTCGGATATATTGCATATTCAACACTTAAGGAAAGTGCCGGAATTCTTCTTCTTTTCTATGATATGAGTTTTATGCAGTCACTTTCTTCGATAGGGGATATAGTAATTAATCTCGGAATAAAGATTTCTGCATTCTATATCATCGTTGCAGCGGCAGATTATATCTATGAGAAGTGGAAATTCAATGAAGATCTCAAGATGACCAAGCAGGAAGTAAAGGATGAGTATAAGAATTCAGAAGGAGATCCGCAGGTAAAGGGTAAAATCAAGCAGAAGATGATGGAAGCATCAAGACGAAGAATGATGCAGGCCATTCCGAAGGCAGATGTTGTTATCACCAACCCTACGCATTATGCCGTAGCCGTCTCCTATGATCCGCAGAAGTTTGAAGCACCGTTTGTGGTAGCAAAGGGACAGGATTATCTGGCACAGAAGATTAAGGAAGTTGCCAGGGAAAACAGTGTTGAAATAGTAGAGAACAAACCTCTTGCGAGGATGCTCTACAATAATGTTGAAATCGGTAATCAGATTCCGCCTGAACTGTTCCAGTCCGTAGCGGAAGTTCTTGCATTTGTATACAGTATTAAGGGAACGACTCCTCCTACCAAGGAGAAGACCCCGGCATAAAACTGCCAAAGTAAGGAGGAAAGGAGAAAGACATGCTTAAAAAGCTTTTGTCAGGGGATATATTCATTGCTGTCTATGTTCTTGCAGCATTTGTAATGCTCATTATTCCCGTTCCGGCAGGTCTTCTTGATGTTCTTCTTGCATGTGATATGGCTCTTTCCTTCACGATTATGTTCTCGTGCATGCTCAGCAAGGAAGTGCTTGACATGGCTTACTATCCGACGATTCTTCTTTTCACCACAATATTCAGAATTGCGCTTAACGTTTCTTCTACAAGACAGATTCTTGTAAACGGATTTGCGGGAAATGTTATTCAGACATTCGGTGAGTTCGTCGGCGGCGGTGACCTTGTTGTCGGAGCAATCGTCTTCATAATTCTGATACTTGTCCAGTTTATGGTTATCAATAAAGGTTCTGAACGAGTTGCCGAGGTAACGGCGAGATTTACTCTCGATGCCATGCCCGGAAAACAGATGGCGATTGATGCCGACCTTAACACAGGCGCAATCGATGATGCCGAGGCCAAGAGAAGAAGACAGAAGATTCAGGATGAATCAAGCTTCTTCGGTAATATGGACGGTGCTGTTAAGTATGTAAAAGGAGATGCAACAGCCGGTCTTGTTATTACTGCCGTAAATATTATCGGCGGTATCCTTATGGGAATGATGCGCGGAGGGCTTTCTGCAACCGAGGCGCTTGATAAATATGCGATACTTACAATAGGTGACGGTCTTGTATCACAGATTCCTTCTCTTCTTATATCTCTTTCAACAGGTATTCTTGTTACAAAGGGAGCCAAGGAAGCGGAATTCGGAAAAGAGATTATCGGCGAAATATTCAGTATCCCGCGCGTACTTCTTATTGTAGGCTCTACAATGTGTCTTATGGGTATTCTGACCCCTCTTAATACACTTCTTTTTGTTATGGTCGGCGGTATTTTTCTTCTGTCAGGTTATTTTCTCAACAGAAGTATGGCAAAAAGAAAAGTGGAGAAGGAGGTTTCGTCTGAAGAGGCGGAGGCTGAGGAAATCAGACAGCCCGAGAATGTTAATTCTCTTTTGTCGGTTGACCCGATTGAGCTTGAATTCGGTTACGGAATTATTCCTCTTGCGGATGTTAACCAGGGCGGAGACCTTCTTGACAGAGTAGTAATGATAAGAAGGCAGATTGCACTCGAGCTTGGTACTGTTGTTCCGATAATCAGACTTCGTGATAACATTCAGCTTAATCCGAATCAGTACATTATTAAGATTAAGGGCATTCAGGTGTCTGAAGGTGAGATTCTTTTTGACCATTACATGGCCATGAATCCCGGATTTGTCAAAGAAGAGATTACAGGTATTCCGACCTTTGAGCCGTCCTTCCATCTTCCTGCGATATGGATTACCGAAGGACAAAGAGAGAGGGCCGAATCGCTTGGCTATACGGTTGTAGATCCTCCTTCGATTATTGCAACGCATCTTACGGAAATTATCAGGCATCATATCGATGAGTTCCTGTCGAGACAGGATGTTCAGAATCTTGTTAATAATTTAAAAGAGAACAATCCTTCTGTTGTGGAGGAGCTTCTTCCGAAACTTCTTGGTCTTGGCGAAATTCAGAAGGTTCTGCAGGGACTTCTTCGCGAAGGTGTATCTATAAGAGATTTGCTTACAATATTTGAAACGCTTGCCGATTACGCTCCGACAACAAGAGATACTGACATCCTTACGGAATATGTCAGACAGAGTCTCAAAAGAGCTATTTCCAGCAGATATTTCGGTCAGAATGAGACAAGCAGTGTTGTAACGCTTGATCCAAAACTTGAACAGGAGATTATGAACAGCGTCAAGCAGACTGAGCAGGGTTCATATCTTAACTTAAATCCGGAGAGAACTAAGCTTATTATGGAGTCTCTCGGAAAAGAAATCGAGAAGCTTGAAAATCTGGGGAAGACGCCAATTGTTATTACGTCTCCCATAGTCAGAATATATTTCAAGAAATTGACAGAAGATTATTACCGCGATCTTATTGTTGTATCTTATAATGAAGTTGAATCCAATGTTGAATTACAGTCGGTTGGGATGGTGACAGCTTAAATGATTATTAAAAAGTATATCGGAGATACTCAGGCGGAAGCCGAGGATATGGCAAGAAAAGAACTTGGTCCAGCAATTGTCATAATGAATGTCGTACCTATAAAGAGAAAAGGTATTGCAAGGCTTTTCAAAAACCCACGCAAAGAGGTTACTGTTGGTGTCGAAGAGGAAAGCGAGAGACTTTCAAGTGCAATAAAGGATATAGCAAGGGTTGTTAAGGAAAGCGAGAATTCCGTTAATATTTCTGTGCCCGAACCTGTCAGGAAAGAGGCTGAGCCGGAAACTGCAAGGAAAAGCAGAAACTATGCGGAAGAAAGCATAGAGGATATGGATGCGAAGCTTTCATCAATTACGACCATGCTGAAAAGCACCCTGGAAGGAAGCTCGGCAAAGGAAGTAAAAGAAGAAAGCACCGATAATTTTGAGCCTTCTCCCGAGACGGAAGGACAGGCATTTATTAAGCTTTTATATACAACCATGATAGAAAACGAAGTGCACGAGAAATATGCGAATTCGATTATCGAGGCACTTGAAAAGGATATAGACCTTCGAAAAGAGGCACCTATTAATTTCCTTCTTACAAGTGTATATCAGAAGATGATTCTTAAATTCGGTAAACCTTCTGTAATTACTCCGTCAACAAATCCGCGTTCGGCGAAGGTTGTTTTTTTCGTAGGTCCGACAGGTGTCGGAAAGACAACGACAATCGCCAAAATTGCATCCAAATTCAGTGTTGATGACAATAAGAAGGTTGTGCTTCTCACAACCGATACATACAGAATAGCAGCGGCTGAGCAGCTTAAAACCTATGCAGATATTCTTAACGTTCCTTTTAAGGTTGTATATACGCCTGATGAACTTTGCGCATCTCTTATCGAATTTAAGGATGCCGATTATATTCTGATTGATACTGCCGGTCATTCACACCAGAATGCCGAGCAGAAAGAAGCAATGCATGAATTTCTCAAGATTGTTCCGCAGGAAATTGAGAAGGAAGTATATCTTGTTGTAAGTGCAACGACTAAATATAAAGATCTTGTAAGCATAGCAGAGACCTATAAGGAGATGACCGATTATAAGCTGATTTTTACTAAACTCGATGAAACGCTTATGCTTGGAAACCTTCTTAATCTTAAGCTTTCAACAGGTGCACAGATGTCGTATGTAACATGCGGACAGAATGTACCGGATGATATAGCGCAGTTTAATCCGCAGGCAACCGTTAAGCAGCTTCTCGGCGGTTCAAACCGGAAATAGGAGCATTATGGACCAGGCACAGCAACTCAGAAAAATCATAAAAGCGAATCAGGTCGCCAGGCCGGTTGCACGTGTAATTACGGTAACGAGCGGTAAAGGCGGCGTGGGCAAATCGAATACTGCAATTAATCTGGCCATCCAGTTCAGAAAGCTTGGAAAAAGAGTAATCATTCTTGATGCCGATTTTGGGCTTGCCAACATCGAGGTAATGTTCGGAGCGATTCCGAAGCATAATCTTTCGGACCTTATTTATAAGGGCATGAATATTAAGGATATCATTACCTGGGGGCCGATGGAAGTCGGTTTTATTTCCGGTGGTTCCGGAATAGCCGGACTTTCAAATCTTAACAGGGATTATTTGACATATATTATTCAGAATCTTGCCGAACTTGATTCAATAACTGATATAATTATTGTAGATACGGGAGCGGGTATTTCTGATGCGGTTCTCGAGTTTCTTGTCGCAAGCGGTGAAATACTTCTTGTAACAACGCCGGAACCGACATCAATTACCGATTCCTATTCACTTATAAAAGCACTTAACAGGCATCCGAGGTTTGTCCCTGCCCAGACAAAGGTAAAAGTAATTACCAATAAAGTCGAAGCAGAGGAAGAGGGTAAACAGCTTTATGGCAAGCTTAATGCTGTTGTATCGAAATATCTTAAGATTCCTATTGAGTATCTTGGAGCAGTGGAACAGGATAATCTGCTTTCCAAAGCTGTTATGCAGCAGCTTCCTGTATCAATTCAGAGTCCTCAGGCCAAATCTGCCAAAGCATATGAGAGAATGGCGAGAAGACTTATGGATATGGAAGCAAGCGGGGACGTGCCTAAAAGGGGTATGGCGGCGTTCTTTTCTCACATTGCCATAGGGAGAAAGCTTGCTCAGAACAAGGGGGAATAGTAAATGTTGTCAAGTTATGTACTTCCGGGACAGAAAATTGACCTGATTCCGTTAACAAACGGGAGGAAAAAGCCGGAGGAAGCAAGACAGTACAAAAGCAGCGTATATGAAGTTCTGTCCGAAGACAGACTTGAAGTTACGATGCCTATGGAACAGTCCAAGCTTATTCTTCTGCCTGTTGACGGTGAGTATGATGTGTTTTTCTATACACAAAAAGGTCTTTATCAGTGCGAGTGCAGAATAGCGGAAAGGTATAAACGTGATAATGTTTATATCCTTGTACTCGAGCTGATATCCAATCTTCGCAAATATCAGAGAAGAGAATTCTACAGATTTTCGTGTGCGCTTGATATGAGTACAAGGCAGCTTCTTGACAGTGAGGCGGCAGCTTTCATTGAGGGAAAAGAGTTCCTTGAACTTGATATGCCGTTTACGAGAAGCATCATTGTTGATATCAGCGGCGGCGGTGCCAGATTCATTACTTCTCAAAGGTATAATGCCGATTCATTAATTTTTTGCAAATATTCATTGAAAATCCAGGGTGAACTTAAAGAATACAAATTAGTCGGGAAGATTCTGAGGGTATCGGAGCTTCCTAACAAAAAAGGCGTATTTGAGCATCGCTTGCAGTATGTGAAAATTGATGATGCTGTAAGGGAAGAAATTATTAAATTTATTTTTGAAGAAGAAAGAAAGAATAGACAGAAAACAATATAGAATTTTGTCTATATGAGGATAAATTAAATGTTATTACCAAAAAATGTGAAAAAAATCCTGCTTGTTGATGACTCTGCACTCATGAGAAGTGTTATGTGTGATATAATCGATTCTGATGAGAGGTTCAAGGTTGTTGACCGTGCCGTAAACGGTAAGGATGCTCTTGATCTCATTCTCAGAAAAGATTATGATGCCGTAATTCTTGACATTAACATGCCGATAATGAACGGTGTCGAACTTCTTAAAGAGCTTCGAAGAAAAAAGGTTGCAGTTAATGTTATGATGGCAAGCACCGATACTCTTGAAGGTGCCAAAATCACGATGGACTGTCTCGAACTCGGAGCACTTGATTTTATTCATAAGCCGGACAATTCAAAACTTCTTAAGGAAGACAGATTCCGTGAGAAATTCCTTGGTATTCTCGATGCGGTGGCAAATGCGAAGAAAGACAGCTTTACCAAATCTGCTGTGAGCCTTGAGGATATCAAATCCACGAAGAAGGTCATTGAACTTGTAAGCAAGAATGCATCAATAGGTCGAAAGAATCAGATTGTTGCAATCGCAAGTTCTACAGGAGGCCCCAAAGCACTCCAGCAGGTTATTCCGAATCTTCCGAAGAATCTTTCCTGCCCCGTGGTTCTTGTCCAGCATATGCCTGTGGGCTTTACCAAATCGCTTGCAGACAGACTTAATGAAATTTCTGAGATAGAGGTAAAAGAAGCAGCTGAAGGAGATGTACTTCTTCCCGGTCATGTATACATCTCGATGGGTGGTAAGCATATGAATATCATAAGACGCGGCGTGTCCAATGTTATCCATTATACTGACGAACCACAAAGAGAAGGTGTAAAACCCTGTGCCAATTATATGTTTGAATCACTTAGGAATATTCCGTATGAAAGTGTTGTATGCGTCGTTCTGACCGGAATGGGATGTGATGGCACCGAGGGTGTCAAAGCACTTAAAGAAGTTAAGAAGATTCATACGATTGCTCAGGAAGAGAGTACCTGCGTTGTATACGGAATGCCCAAGAGTATTGTTAACAAAGGCCTTGCTGACCAGGTGGTGAAGCTTGGCAGTATTGCCCAAGAAATAATAATGAATGTGGGGGTTAAGTAAGTATGGATGTTAGCCAGTATCTTGAGATTTTCATTGATGAGACAAAAGAGCATTTACAAAGTCTGAACACTCAGATTCTCGATCTTGAACAGGATCCTGAAAATGAAAGCACTATCAACGAAATATTCCGTGCAGCTCATTCCTTAAAGGGTATGGCAGGAACAATGGGATATAAGAGAATGCAGAATCTTACACATGACATGGAGAATGTATTCTCTGAAGTACGTACAGGAAATATTAAGGTTTCCGGCGGAATGATTGATATTCTTTTCCAGTGTCTCGATGCACTTGAAGAATACCTCAGCAATATTCAGGAAGGCGGAGATGAGGGAACAAACGATAATGAAAACCTTATTAAAGCCTTAAATGACCAGCTTAACGGTAAGGGCGGTGAAGCTAAACCTGCAGAAAAGCCAAAGGAAGAGAAAGCGGCCGAACCTGCAAAAGAGGAAAGCGGAGATTTCAAGGAACTTTGGAAGGACATTAAACCTGACGATTCGCAGAGAAGTACACTTGCTCAGGCAGCTTCGCAGGGAATGAATCTTTTCGGTGTAACCGTTTATGTTCAGGAATCCTGTCTTCTTAAAGCGGCAAGAGCATTCCTTGTATTCAAGGCTGTCGAAGATCTTGGCGAAGTTGCAATTTCAAATCCTTCAACACAGGATATTGAGGATGAGAAATTTGAACTTTCTTTCTCGCTTATTATAGTTACACAGGAAGGTCTTGATAAGATTATTCCTGCAATCAAGAGCGTTTCCGAAATCGAAGATGCAATCGGAAGTGCAATCGATCCTTCCTTCTATGCAGAGGGTGCTTCCGAAAACGTTGAAGTTAAGGAAGAGACAAAGCCTGCAGAGAATGAGAAGAAAGAAGAGACCAAGAAGGAAGAAGCAAAGGCTGTTCCCGCAAAGGCAGAAGCTCCGAGGAAAGAAGCTCCGAAGAAAGCAAATGCTAAGCCTGTTAACAGAACTGTTCGTGTTGATATCGAAAAGCTTGATGTTCTCATGAATCTTGTAAGCGAGCTTATCATTGCCAAGAACTCACTTGTATCGGCATCAGGCGGTGTAGAGACCAATAACAGCTCATTCAATGAGCAGATTGAATATCTTGAAAGTGTTACCACCAATCTTCATGAATCGGTTATGAAGGTTCGAATGGTTCCTATCGAAAGTGTAGTTAATAAGTTCCCGAGAATGATCAGAGATCTTTCAAAGACTCTTGATAAGAAGATGGAACTGTATATGACAGGTGAAGAGACAGAGCTTGACAGAACCGTTGTTGATGAAATCGGTGATCCTCTTATGCATCTTCTTCGTAACTCCGCAGACCACGGTCTTGAATCTGCTGAGCTTCGTAGAGAAAGAGGTAAATCTGAGGTAGGTTCTATTTTCCTTAACGCTTACCAGGACGGCAATAACGTTGTTATTGAAGTAGGTGATGACGGTAACGGAATTGATGTTGAGAAGGTTAAGGCAAAAGCTGTTGAGAAGGGACAGATTACTCCCGAACAGGCTGAAGCAATGAATGAGAAGGATGCTATCGATCTTCTCTTCGGTGCAGGCTTCTCTACCGCCAAGGTCGTATCCGATGTATCAGGAAGAGGTGTTGGTCTTGATGTTGTTAAGTCCAAGATTGAAGCACTTTCCGGTGAGGTTGAGGTTAAGACAAAGCTTGGTGAAGGAAGTACCTTTATTATCAGACTTCCTCTCACACTTGCAATTATCCAGGCACTCATGGTTGTTGTCGGCGGAGAGAAATATGCTATTTCACTCGGCTCGATTCAGACAATAGAAGATGTTCCGGCTTCTGATATTAAGCTTGTTCAGGCAAAAGAAGTTATTAATCTTCGTGGAACGGTTATTCCTCTTATCAGACTTAATGAGGTTCTTGATCTTCCTCCGAGAGAGGTGGCAGAAGAAAATCTGATGGTCGTTATTGTTAAGAAGGGTGAAAAGCTGGCAGGTATTGTTGTTGATGAACTTATCGGTCAGCAGGAAATCGTTATTAAGTCACTCGGTAAGTATATCAATAAGTGCAAGATAATAAGCGGTGCTACCATTCTTGGTGATGGTGAAGTTGCACTTATTCTTGATACTAACGCAATGCTGTAGAATAAGATAATTGGAGGAATCGGGATATGGAAGAACTTAGATTAAATGATGAATTCTCCACTACTCAGTATATTGTTATCCAGCTGGGGAACGAGAAGTACGGAATAGATATTAAGTATGTCGATAACATAGTCAGGATGCAGCATATTACAAGAGTTCCCAAGGTTGCACCTTATCTCAAGGGGGTTATCAATTTAAGAGGTGAGGTTGTTCCGGTTATGGACCTTCGAATCAAGATGGATCTTCCCGCTGTTGAGGAAACCAAGAACACAAGAATAATTATTCTTAAGTTCGAGAATATGGAAAAGACCGGTGTAGTCGTTGATGAAGTAAGAGAAGTGGTTACTTTATCGAATGATGAAGTTGAAAAGGTCGGACATGACTCAAAGGAAGAGAAGACAATATTTGTCAATGCTGTAGGAAAGTACAGCGGAGAACTTGTATCACTTCTTGATCTTCATGCAGTATTCGCAGAATAGACTGAATATTACCCGCTTCACTTTTTTTGTGAAGCGGGAATTATGCTTTTTTATATTACAGTGTTATAAAGGAGACGGGTATGGCAGATTCTTTGAATCTTGAAGCAATGTCACAGACATATTATGACGTTCTGAAAGAAATAGGAAATATTGGAGCCGGAAATGCTACTACGGCACTTGCACAGATGCTTCAATGTAAAGTTGATATGAAGGTGCCACAGGTTAAACTGCTTGAGTTTAAGGATGTTGGGGCAGCAATCGGTGGCGAAGAACAAATCATGGTTGGTGTATATCTTGCTGTAGAAGGAGATATTACCGGAAGTATTATGTTCCTTCTTCCTGCTGATGCCGGAAGGCATCTTGTTGAGAAGCTTATGGGTATGCAGGTTGGTGAAGAATTCGGTGAGATGGAGATTTCTGCAATTAAGGAAATCGGAAATATCATTACGGGGGCATATCTGAATTCTCTTTCCATGATGACGAATTTGAAGATTATTCCTTCCATTCCGGCACTTGCAATTGATATGGCCGGTGCAATATTAAGTGTTCCTGCAATTGAATTCGGAACAATGGGGGATAATATTCTTTTAATTGAAACCCAGTTTACCGATGATAAGGATATGAACGGATATTTCATTCTTGTTCCGGACCTTGACGGTTATGCTAAAATACTTGGAGCGCTTGGAATATCATTTTAACCTGACAAATTGCTGGAGAATGTTCATATGGCTGAGATAATTAAGGTCGGAATGGCCGACTTAAAAATATGCAAGAGCCCTGACGGACTTACGACGCTTGGACTTGGGTCCTGCGTAGGTGTTGCTGTTAGGGATCCCGGAACCAAAATCGGAGGTCTCGCTCATGTTATGCTTCCCGATTCGACTTCCATTTCACAAAATGGCAATAAAATGAAGTTTGCAGATACCGGTATAGAGCTTCTTATCGAAGAACTGGTTAAAGCCGGCGCCAACAGAAGAAGACTGGTTGCCAAGATTGCCGGTGGTGCACAGATGTTTGCATTTCAGAATAAGGAAGATCTTGTTCAGGTTGGAAAGAGGAATGTTGAGGCAACGAAGAAGAAACTTTCCGAACTGAAAATTCCGATTCTGGCAGAAGATACAGGACTTAATTTTGGTAGAACTGTAATTTTCTATCCGGAAACCGGGGATTTTGTAATCAGGGCGGTAGGTAAAAATGAGCGGACAATCTGATTCTTCATCGCAGGTTAATGAGACTGCGGAAGAAACCGGGGAACCGGAAATTAAAAAACTTAAGACCAAGTTTCTTCCCGCACTGATGATGCTTCTCGGAGGTGCGGCAGCAAGTATTGTTACATATATTAATCATTATGACATTAAGAGGATGCTTATTATTGTTCTTATTACTCTTATTGTTTTTCTTATGCTTGGTCTTCTTCTTAAGAAGTTGTTTGATTCATTTAAAATAGTCTCCAAGGCTCCCGATGAGGAGGTTTCGGAGGCGGTAATTCAGAAAAAAGTTGAAGAGAACGAAGAATAGTAAAGATTGCGAGAGAATAGTAAAATGGATGAGCTTTCCAGAAAACGTCTTTGGGATGATTACGGCAGAAACAAATCCTCCGAAACACGTGAAAAACTCATAATTGAATATGCTCCCCTGGTAAAACTTGTAGCAGGACGACTTTCCATGTATCTTGGTTACAATGTTGAATATGAAGATCTCGTTAGTTATGGTGTGTTCGGTCTTATTGATGCAATAGATAAATTCGATCCTCAAAAGGAAGTTAAGTTTGAGACTTATGCGAGTCTCAGAATAAGAGGAACGATTCTCGATCAGATAAGAAAGATGGACTGGATTCCGAGAACCATCAGACAGAGACAGAAACAGATAGACAACGCCATGCGCGAGATAGAAGCAGAAAAAGGATCTTCTGCATCAGATGAAGAAATAGCAGGGAAGCTTGGAATCAGCGGAGATGAATATATTGAGTGGCAAGGACAGATGAAAGTAAACAGTCTTGTGTCACTTAATGAATATCTGGACCAGGGGGGGCCGGAAATCGCTTCGGGAAGTGAGGAATCATCATATTATGATATCCCCGAAGAGGCGATTGAAAAGGAAGAACTGAAAGTAAAGCTTAAGGAAGCGCTTGCTGAACTTACCGAGAAGGAAGAAAAAGTAGTTCTGCTGTATTACTATGAAGATATGACACTTAAGGAAATCAGTCGTGTCCTGGATGTATCCGAATCAAGAGTGTCACAGCTCCATACAAGAGCACTTCAGAAAATGAAAGGAAAGCTTGGAAGCTATATGGGGCTTCTTAACAATCATTAGAATATTTATGTATCACCCGGAAGGAGGGAATTATGAACGGATATTTTCAGCTTCTTATTACTGAAGTCGGTGCCTCTGTAATTATTTATCCTCCTACCGAAGGCGGTACCGTACTTGATGCAAATGAAGTTGTAGCCTATCTTGGGCGAATGAATATAACAACTGACATTAAAATCATTCATGCAGCAATTTCCGGAGAAAAGGAAATCACTGTTCCCGTCACAAAGAATAAAACTTACCCGACGAACGAGAAAATGTTTCTCGAGGTATCCGAAGATAACATGTCTGTCAAGGCGCGTTTTTATCCGCCGTCAAAAGGAACAGGCAAATTCATGGATAAGGCAGAAATTCTCGGGGATCTTAAGTTTCACAACATCACCTTTGGAATAATTGAAGAAACGATAGATGATTTCCTTGCAAACAAAGAGTATTGCAAGGATTATATTATTGCGCTCGGAAAACCGATGGAAGTCGGAAAAGATGCTTATATCGAATATTTCTTTAATACTGATACACGTGTAAGACCGACAGTAAAAGAAGACGGAAGCGTTGACTTTTTTCACCTGAATATTCTTAACAATGTAAGTGAAGGCGAACTTCTTGCAAGACTTCATCCGGAAGTGCCGGGAGTAAAGGGCAGTAATGTATTTTCAGATCCGATAATGCCTCCGCCCGTACAGAAGGGTGTCATTAAATTCGGAAGAAAGATTCGTCTTTCGGATGATAAAACGGAAATCTTTTCAGAGGTTAACGGACATGTTTCGCTTGTTGACGGCAGAGTTTTCGTATCCGATGTATATGAAGTTGAGAATGTAGACACTGCAACCGGTGACATTGATTATGACGGCTCCGTTAAAGTAAATGGTAACGTATGCACGAATTTTTCAGTTAAGGCCAAGGGTGATATTGAAGTTACGGGTATCGTTGAAGGAGCTTATCTCGAAGCCGGGGGAAATATAATTATTGGCAGAGGAATGAACGGAATGGAGAAGGGGGAAATAGTTGCCGGCGGTAATATTATTTCCAAATTTCTTGAAAATGCCAAAGCAACAGCTAAAGGTTATGTTGAATCCGAGACAATCATCCACAGCACGGTTATTGCAGGGACTGAAGTTCATGTTCACGGAAAAAGAGGATTTATTACCGGAGGAAAAGTAAGCGCCTGTTCACTTGTTCAGGCCAAGGTATTCGGTTCTGATATGGGAGCGGCTACAACTATTGAGGTAGGGCCAAACCCCGAACTTAAAGTCCGGGCCCAGAATCTGAGGCAGGAGCTTTCAGATATCCAAAAGAGTATTAAAAAGGTTGATCCCGTAGTTCTTGCTGCGGCAATGAAGCTTAAGAGCGGAGTTACTTTTGAACCGGATCAGATGGTTCATATGAAAAAGCTTGCGGATGAGAGCAGAAACCTTCATAATACTATGAATGAAGATTTGTTTGAGCTGAATGAAATAGATAGTATTCTTGATATAGAGTCAGAGGCTGCTGTTGAGGTTACGGATGTAATGTATCCCGGAACAATTCTTGTTATTTCGGAAGCTACTATGACGGTTAAGAAACCATATAAGTATTGTCGTTTCAAAAAAGTCAGGGGCGATGTAAAAATGGAGGGAATGTAAAAAATGGCTATCACTCCGATGGAACAATATGGTACTATAGGGCGTACGCATGATTTCTCTATTCAAAGGACCCAGGAACTTTCGAGAGAAAGTGCGATGCTTACAAACATTGCCGATTCAAATGAGAAAACAGCAGAGAAAAAACTAACCACTGTAAGAACTGCGGATGAAACAGGAATACTTGATAAAAGATTTGATGCCAAGGAAAAGGGATCAAATGAATATTACGGTGACGGCGGAAACGGCAGAAAGAAAGAAAACGCCGAAGAAAAAGACGGAAAAGTAGTAATTAAGGGCGGCGGCTCTTTTGATATGAAGATATAGGAAGGTTTTTGTTATGACAGCAATAGAAATTGTACTGCTAGTAATCGGAGTGATAGCTTTTGTACTAAGCTTTATCATTCCCGAGAAATTGTCCGGAGAAAGTGCAGAGGGCAAACTTACTGAAAAACAACTTGATAAGCTTGTCGAAGAGAAAGTTGAGGAAGCAAAGTCCAAAATTTCGGAAAGCGTGGATGATGCCGTAAGCTATGCCACAGAGAAGACAAACCGTTCCATGGAACGACTGTCAAATGAGAAGATAATGGCAATAAGTGAGTTTGCAGAGACTGTAATTAACGATATACATAAAAATCATGAAGAAGTTGTATTTATGTATGATATGCTTAACGACAAGCAGACTACACTTAAGAATACAGTTCGTGAAGTTGAACAGACTGCAAAGAGTGCTGAGAAAACCGCTAATGAAGCAGCGAGGAAGGCAAAAGAGATTCCGCCTGCAGAAGACAATTTTATCCCTCTTACAATCGTAACAGAGAAAAGTGACAGCAGTCAGAAGATAATAGAAAGTGTTAAGGAAGAAGAGAAAAAGCCGTTTACCGGAAGAAAAGATCCGAGAGGAGAGAAGGCGAAGGCTGCTGCACGGAATAAGGCAAAAGAGAATGATCATATAATTCCTGCGATTCTTGAAGCAGATGATGAAGATGAACGAAACAGAAATGCGGAAATTCTTGAACTTCATAATGCAGGTAAATCCAATATGGCAATTGCCAGGGAACTTGGAATGGGCGTTGGTGAAGTAAAGCTTGTAGTAGATTTGTTTAAGGATATGTGAAAATGAAACTGAAATATTATTTAAGGGGCATTGGAATCGGAGTTATTGTAACTGCTCTGATTATGGGAATTGCACTTCCGTCCAAATTTACCCCTTCTGATGAAGAAATAATTGCAAGAGCAGAAGAACTCGGAATGAAAATGGAGAACAGAACACTTTCTGACGGATACGGTACGGCACCGTCACAGGTATATAACGGTGATGAAACTGTTACTCCGGCTGATGACGGACATCCGAATATTATTGTTCCGACAGAGGCTGTGCTTCCTGACGGCGCGGCTGCACCTGAAATTACTCCTGAGGGAGCGTCGCAGATAACGGGTCTTGTTACAAAGGAGCCTACGCCTGAACCCACGGATGAACCGACACCTGAACCTACAGATGAACCTACACCTGTGCCTACGGCTGAGCCGACACCCGAGCCGACACCCGTACCTACGGAAAAGCCTGCACCTGAACCGACTGTTTCGCCGGTTGCCGCCTCCTCCGATACTGTATATATAGTAACAGTTAAGAAAGGTGACAGTTCCGGTTCGGTATGTAAGAGAATGCAGGAAGCAGGAATAATCGAAAGTGCCAAAGAATTTGACAAATATCTATGTGATAAAGGATATGATACACGTCTTTCATTTGGCGATCATGAGATACCTGAAGGAAGCTCGTTTGAAGATATGGCACTTATTCTTATGAATAAGAAGTAAAATTGTGTTTTTTGCAAAAACCCCTTGAAAAAGGGGTTTTTGTATGTTAACATTCAGACTGTTGTGATTAAATATTCACGCCATGGGATGAATAACAGGTGTCCCGCTCAGGATCGTTATTCAGATGACTTTGGCGGAAGACTAAACCAATCGGAGGTAATTAAAATGAGCGTTATTTCTATGAAACAGTTACTTGAAGCAGGTGTTGATTTCGGACATCAGACCAGACGTTGGAACCCTAAGATGGCTCCCTACATCTTTACAGAGAGAAACGGTATTTACATTATCGATCTTCAGAAGTCTGTAGTTAAGGTAGACGAGGCATACAAGGCAATTTCTGAAATTGCAGCACAGGGTGGAACAATTCTTTTCGTTGGTACCAAGAAGCAGGCACAGGATGCTGTTAAGACAGAGGCTGAGCGTTGCGGTATGTACTATGTTAACGAGCGTTGGCTTGGTGGTATGCTTACCAACTTCAAGACAATTCAGTCACGTATCGGAAAGCTTAAGAAGATTGAGGCTATGAGCCAGAACGGTACATTTGATGTTCTTCCCAAGAAGGAAGTTATTGAACTTAAGAAAGAATGGGATAAGCTTGAGAGAAACCTTGGCGGTATCAAGGAAATGAAGAAGCTTCCCGATGCTATTTTTATTGTAGATCCCAAGAAGGAGCATAACTGTGTTCAGGAAGCTCGCGCTCTTGGTATTCCCCTTATCGGTATTGCAGATACAAACTGTGATCCTGAAGAGCTTGATTATGTTATTCCCGGAAATGATGATGCTATCAGAGCCGTAAAGCTTATCGTTGCAAAGATGGCAGATGCTGTTATCGAGGCTAATCAGGGCGAGGCTGTTTATACAGAAGCAGAGATGAACGCTGATGATGCTACAGACATCGAAGAAATCGCAGAAGAGAACTAATTAAGTTTATTTTTGAAAGGAGAAAAATCATGGCAGCTATAACAGCAGCAATGGTAAAGGAATTAAGAGAGAGTACCGGTGCCGGAATGATGGATTGTAAGAAAGCCCTTACCGAGACCGATGGAGATATGGAAGCAGCCGTAGAAGTACTTAAGAAGAGCGGCGCAGCTAAAGCTGAGAAGAAAGCAAGCAGAATTGCAGCTGAAGGTATTGCTCGTGTAGCAGTAGCTGACAAAACAGCAGTTGTTGTTGAAGTTAATTCAGAGACAGACTTCGTTGCAAAGAACGAAGTATTCCAGGAGTTCGTTCAGTCTATCGCTGATCAGGCTCTTGCTTCAGATCTTGCCGGCGGCAAAGACGGTGAAGATATGGAAGCTCTTCTTGCAGAGAAATATGTTGCAGATTCTTCCAAGACTGTTAAGGAAGTTCTTATTGAGAAGACAGCTACAATCGGTGAGAAGCTTTCTATCAGAAGATTTGGAAAACTAAACGGTGATTGCGTTGCATCTTATATTCATGGCGGCGGAAGAATCGGTGTTCTTGTTTCTGCTACAGGTGATTCTTCTGATGCAGCCAAAGAAGCATTAACAAACGTTGCAATGCAGATTGCAGCTATGAACCCTCAGTATATCAGCAGAAATGAAATTTCAGCTGATGAGCTTGCAAAATTAAGAGAAATTACTGTTGACAGTGCCATTAATGATCCCGCATCATTACCCAAGCCTGTTTTACAGGGACTTATTGATAAAGCAATTGCTGATAAGAAGTGGACTGATGAAGATATTGCCATCTACGAAGAGAAGAAGAGCAATATGAATTATCTTTTCAATTTCCTTTCAAAGGAAGCAAAAGCAGTTCTTGTTCAGCTTGGTTTTGATGATAAGGATGCTATTGTTGGTAATAAGATTTTCGCAGGTCTTGTTGAAGGTCGTATTTCAAAACAGCTCAAGGAGATTTGTCTTCTTGATCAGACATACGTTAAAGCAGAAGACGGAAAGCAGTCAGTTGGTCAGTATCTTGCTTCTGTAAATAAGAGCATTTCTCTTTCCAAAATTGTTCGTTTTGAAGTTGGCGAAGGAATGGAAAAGAAAAATGAAGATTTCGCAGCAGAAGTTGCGGCTCAGCTCAAATAATGATTTATCATTTAGTCTCGGCAGTAAATGCCGAGACTATTTTTATGCGCGATAAGACGAAAAACGGAAAAATAAAAAATATTAGTGCCACAACAGATAGATTATGATAGAATAACTTCTGATAAAAAACTGGAGGTAGAATATGCAGAAACTTGAAAAACAATTTCATATAATGTGTACCGAAGGCGATGTTGGGAAGTATGTAATTCTTGTCGGCGACCCGGGACGTTGCAGCGCAGTTGCAGAATTATTCGATGATGCAAAACAGGTTTCATACAATCGTGAATTTAATATATATACAGGTTTTTTGAACGGAGAAAAGGTGAGTGTGTGCTCAACGGGTATCGGTGGCCCTTCTGCGGCAATTGCCATGGAAGAGCTTTGTAATATCGGAGCAGATACTTTTATCAGATGCGGAACCTGCGGAGGAATTGATATTGATGTACAGGCAGGCGATGCGGTAATAGCAACAGGAGCAATAAGATACGAACATACTTCATGTGAGTATGCCCCGATTGAATATCCCGCTGTTGCCGATTACGGTATAGTAAATTCCATTATTGAAGCTGCAGAAGACATGGATATACCGTATCATGTCGGAGTTGTTCAGTGTAAAGATTCATTTTATGGACAGCATTCTCCGGAGAAAATGCCGGTCAGCTACGAACTTCTTGAGAAATGGGAAGCATGGAAGAGACTTAAGGTTAAGGCTTCCGAAATGGAATCTGCTGCACTTTTTGTAGTAGCTGCCGCAAGAGGCGCCAGATGCGGTTCTTGTTTCCATGTAATTTGGAATCAGGAAAGAGAAAAGGCAGGTCTTGATCAGAAAATGACTACAGATACATCCGTTTCCGTAAGGCTTTCTGTCGAAGCTCTTAAGAAGGTAATTGAAAAGGATATAAAGAAAAACAAAAATAGATAAGGGTATATTTAGGAGGAATTAAAATGCCAAAGAGAACAGACATTAACAAGATTTTGATTATCGGTTCAGGACCAATCATTATCGGACAGGCTTGTGAGTTCGACTATTCAGGAACACAGGCTTGTAAAGCACTTAAGAAGCTCGGATACGAAATCGTGCTCGTAAATTCGAATCCGGCTACAATTATGACGGATCCCGAGACAGCTGATGTTACATATATTGAACCCCTTAATGTTAGCAGACTTGAGCAGATTATTGCAAAGGAACGTCCTGATGCGCTTCTTCCCAACCTTGGAGGACAGTCAGGTCTAAATCTCTGCTCAGAACTTAATGAGGCAGGTGTTCTTGATAAGTATAATGTACAGGTAATCGGCGTTCAGGTTGACGCTATCGAAAGAGGCGAGGACAGAATTGAGTTTAAGAAGACAATGGACAGCCTCGGTATTGAGATGGCAAAGTCTGATGTAGCTTATTCTGTAGATGAAGCACTTGCTATTGCAGATAAGCTCGGTTACCCTGTTGTACTTCGCCCTGCATATACAATGGGCGGTGCAGGCGGCGGACTTGTATATAACAGAGATGAACTTGAGACAGTATGTGCAAGAGGACTTCAGGCTTCTCTTGTCGGACAGGTTCTTGTAGAAGAGTCTATTCTCGGATGGGAAGAGCTTGAACTTGAAGTTGTAAGAGACTGTAACGGTAATATGATTACAGTATGTTTCATCGAGAATATCGACCCCATCGGTGTTCATACGGGTGATTCTTTCTGTTCTGCTCCTATGCTTACAATTTCAGAGGAATGCCAGAAGAGACTTCAGGAACAGGCATATAAGATTGTTGATAAGGTTCAGGTTATCGGTGGAACCAATGTACAGTTTGCGCATGATCCCGTATCTGCCAGAATTATTGTTATTGAGATTAATCCCAGAACTTCACGTTCTTCCGCACTTGCAAGTAAAGCTACAGGTTTCCCTATTGCTCTTGTATCTGCAATGCTTGCGACCGGACTTACACTTTCCGATATTCCCTGCGGAAAATACGGAACACTTGATAAATACGTTCCGGACGGAGATTATGTTGTAATTAAATTCGCAAGATGGGCATTTGAGAAATTCAAGGGCGTTGAAGACAAGCTTGGAACCCAGATGAGAGCTGTCGGCGAAGTTATGAGTATCGGTAAGAATTACAAGGAAGCATTCCAGAAAGCAATCCGTTCTCTTGAAACAGGAAGATACGGCCTTGGTCATGTAAAGAATTTCGATTCCCTTTCCAAGGAAGAACTTCTCGCAATGCTTGTTTCACCTTCTTCAGAGCGTCATTTCATTATGTATGAGGCTATAAGAAAGGGTGCAACAAACGAGGAAATCTTTGAAAGAACAAAGGTAAAAGATTATTTCATCGGACAGATGAGAGAGCTTGTTGAAGAAGAGGAGAGCATTCTTAAGTATAAGGGAAGCATGATAAGCGATGATATGCTTGTTAAGGCTAAGAAGGACGGATTCTCTGATAAGTACCTTTCAAAGCTTCTTGAAATCAGTGAAGCTTCAATAAGAGATAAAAGAATATCTCTCGGCGTGACAGAAAGCTGGCAGGGTGTTCATGTCAGCGGCACGAAAGACAGCGCATATTATTATTCTACCTATAACGGCGAGGATAAGGACGTTGTAAGCGATAATAAGAAGATTATGATTCTTGGCGGCGGACCAAACAGAATCGGTCAGGGTATCGAATTCGATTACTGTTGTGTTCATGCAGCTAAGGCTCTCAAGAAACTTGGTTTTGAGACAATTATCGTTAACTGTAATCCCGAGACTGTTTCAACTGACTATGATACATCCGATAAGCTGTATTTTGAGCCGCTTACTCTTGAAGATGTTCTCAGTATTTATAATAAAGAGAAGCCTCTCGGTGTTATTGCACAGTTTGGCGGACAGACACCTCTTAACCTTGCTGCCGACCTTGAGAAGAACGGTGTAAAGATTCTTGGAACAAGTCCTGCAATAATCGATCTTGCAGAAGACAGAGACCAGTTCAGAGCAGTTATGGATAAGCTTGGAATTCCCATGCCCGAATCGGGAATGGCTACAACAGCAGAGGAAGCTAAGGCCATTGCAGCCAGAATAGGATATCCTGTTATGGTTCGTCCTTCTTACGTTCTTGGCGGAAGAGGCATGGAAGTTGTATATGATGATGAGGCAATGGTAGGATATATGAATGCAGCTGTCGGAGTTACTGCTGACAGACCGATTCTTATCGACCGTTTCCTTAATCATGCACTTGAGTGTGAAGCAGATGCTATTGCGGATGGTACCCATGCATTTGTTCCTGCCGTTATGGAGCACATCGAGCTTGCCGGAGTTCATTCCGGAGATTCGGCATGTATCATTCCTTCACTTCATATTTCTGAAGAAAATGTTGCAACAATCAAGGAATATACCAAGAAGATTGCAGAAGAAATGCATGTATGCGGTCTTATGAATATGCAGTATGCAATTGAGGGAGGAAAGGTATTCGTACTCGAAGCCAATACACGTGCAAGCCGTACAGTTCCTCTTGTATCCAAGGTATGTAATATCCGTATGGTTCCTCTTGCAACAGAAATTATCACAGGGGAACTTACAGGAAAGCCTTCACCTGTTCCGGGACTTAAGGAGAAAAATATACCTTACTTTGGTGTAAAAGAGGCTGCTTTCCCGTTCAATATGTTCCAGGAGGTAGACCCTGTACTCGGACCCGAAATGCGTTCAACAGGAGAGGTTCTCGGTCTTTCGGCTCATTACGGAGAAGCCTTCTTCAAATCACAGGAAGGCGTTCAGAGCAAGCTTCCTCTTTCGGGAAAAGTACTTATTTCCGTTAAGGACAGAGATAAAGATGAAGTAATCGAAGTTGCAAAATCACTTGCTGCAGACGGTTTTGAAATCCTTGCAACCAGCGGAACCTGCAAATATCTTGAAAATGCCGGAGTTAAGTCTACTCTTGTTAAGAAACTTCAGGAGGGAAGACCGAACATTTACGATATGATTACCAATAAGGAAATTTCGCTTATTATTAACTCGCCTATCGGTAAAACCAGCGTAAATGACGATTCTTATTTAAGAAAAGCAGCCATTAAATCAAAAACTCCGTATATAACTACAGTAGCAGGTGCGATAGCGGCAGCAAACGGTATTCACTATGTGAAGACAAATCCCGAAGGAGAAATTATGTCTCTTCAGGCTCTTCATGGAATGATTACAGACAAATAAAAAATTGAATTATGCCTTCGTTTCTGTTATCATATCATTAGTTATTCCGTAAGTAGTGAGGTTGATTTGATGAGTATTTCGGATGAGATAACAGTAGATGCGTCAATTGAAGAGCTCGGCAACGTAATGACTTTTATGGATAATTTTCTGGAAAGTAATGCATGTCCGCTTAAAGAGCAGACTCAGCTTGATATTGCGATGGATGAGATGTTCAGTAATGTTGCTTTCTATGCATATGAAGAGCAACCGGAAGATATTCCGAGAAAGGTAACGGTTATTTTAGCTGCTTCCGAAGATAATACTGAATTTTCAATTAAGCTTATTGACTTCGGAATTCCGTATAATCCGCTTGAGAAACCGGATCCTGATGTTGATCTTCCGATTGAGAAAAGAGATATTGGCGGTCTTGGAATATTCATTGTGAAGAATACAATGGATAAGATGTTTTACGAGAGAAAGAACAATCAGAATATACTTACTATGATTAAGAATGTGCAGGAATAAGTAATGTTTAAAGTCTGTCTGAAGAATTATTTACATGGTCTTCGATATGTTTTTACGGTAATCGGAACAATTTTTATTGGAATTATTCTCGGTATCTCGGTGATGACAAGTACCATATCCGGTTCTGTCATCACCATGATAGACGAGGTTAAGGTCAGTACCGAGAATACTGATTTTACTCTTTCCCCGGTTTCGGAATCTGATTCGGTCCTTGTAGGAATATCGGAAGTAATCGGTAATTATCTCGGATATGCGGAAAGCCTTTTTCAGTCTGCTGTAGACATGATAGCGGGCTTTATTGATGCAATAATCTATTTTCTTATTTTTCTTCTGAGCGGTATTCTGCTCGGCTATTTCCTTGTTGATATTTTCATGCTAAGAGATGTTGAGAAAAAAGGGATTTTTAAGGTTATCCTTATGTCCGTTTTTCATACCGCTTTGATACTTCTTTTTGTCGGTCTTATTGTGCTTCTTGTGAAGTTACTGGGAGCTTGTGCATTTCTTGGACTTATTCTTTTCCCGTTCTTCCATTCGGCATTTATGCTCCTGTCGGCATTTATTCTGTCCGGCTACGGAAAGGTGAAGCTTTCACAGGTTATGAAGCCGGGAAACATATTTATTATGGCACTTGCAAATCTTCTTGAATTTGTGATTTCATTTGTAATTGCACTTTTGGTCGGTTTTATTTCACAGAGCGCAGTACTCTTTGTTGTGGTATTCATTTCGCTGACTGTTGTTACAGTTGCCGTTCTTTCATCAAATGCGGGAGCGTATGTTGTCTCACTTAAGGACAGTCTCACTTCTTTGCCGGTTCAGGCAGGGGGTGAAGTGAGCGTTGAGTAAAATAGACGCTGAAAGAAGTAACGCCGACAGAAGAAAGCGTATCAACAGATTAAAAAAAGAAATTCTTGCGATAATATGTATTCTTATCATAGTTCCGTGGATTCTTTGTATTTTTCTTTTCGTAAAGCTCAGAAAAAGCGGAAATGAAGAAAAAGGTGAAGCAATTATTGAGCAGGAAGAAATTGCAGATAATGCCAATGAAAATGTAGAAGAGGATATGGCACCGGGAGAACCGGGCGGCACCTATTTTGTTGGCGGAATCGAAGCAGAAAGTACGGAAGACGAAGAGCCTTCTCCGGAAAATGACGCGGATTCTTACAATCAGGAAATTGAGACAACAGGTACGTATGGAAGTGAGGACGGATTAAAGCGGGTATACCTTACCTTTGATGACGGCCCAAGCACCAATACGGAAGCCATTCTTGATATTCTTGATGAATATGATATAAAAGCGACGTTTTTTGTTGTCGGCAAAACTGATGAGCATTCAATTTCCATGTATAAGGAAATTGTAAAAAGAGGGCACACACTCGGAATGCACTCTTTTTCGCATGTGTATTCAGATATTTACGAATCTGTTGATGCTTTTACCGAGGATTTGGAACGAATTTACGGATATCTGTACGGAATAACAGGAGTGAAGCCTTTTGTATACCGTTTTCCCGGAGGAAGCAGTAATAAAGTCAGCAGCGTTAATATAAGAGACTGCATTGAAGTCCTGAATGAGAAGAATATTCCGTATTTCGACTGGAATTCGCAGACGGGTGATGCTTCAAAGAACAGTCCGGAACCCAAGATACTTGTTGCAAATGCACTTAAGAATATAAGCAAGATGGATAATGTTGTAATTCTTATGCATGATGCAGCGGGCAGGAAGAATACTGTAGAGGCTCTTCCTGTACTGATTGAGAGAATACTTGCCCTGGATGATGTTATTTTTCTTCCGATAACAGGGGAGACGCCTCCAATTCAGCATATAAAGTCCGATAAATAAATAATTTGAAGGAGAAACAGTATGGGATTTTTTTCAGACCTTAAGGAGGATTTGTCACAGGCAGTGACAGAGCTTATGCCGGAATCAGAGATAAAAGAAGAAATGCCTGAAGCAGAAGTTACTGCAGAAGAGACACCTGAGGACGTAAATCCTGATGATATAGCAGATCTTCTTGCAAATCTTACAGGAACAACAGTTGTAAAAGATGATGAAGAAGTCTGTAGCGACATCAGTGATGATGAGCTTTTATCAAAGGTTACCGATATTCTTGACAGTGTTGAGAAAAAGGAAGAAGCAGAAGAAATTTCGGAAGAACCGGAGGAATCTGCAGAAATTATTGATGAAGCCGCAGAGGAAGAACCTGAAACCATGCAGGAAACGGCTGCACCTGTTTGTGAAAAAGAGGAGACTTGCGATGTAACTTCGCAGGCTGAAGATAAGACTGAAGAAAAAGTTGAAAGGACGCATAAGTCAATGGGAACATTTGGAGAGAACGAAGTAGCAAGCGAAGAGAAATCTATCATTACCGAAGGAATGATGATCAACGGTGATATTATGAGTAAAGGATCTCTTGAGATTCTCGGAGAAATTAACGGTAATGTTGAAATCCTCGGAAAGCTTGATATTCTTGGAGTTCTTAACGGAGATTCACAGGCTTCCGAAATCTATGCCGAGAATGCAAAGATTGTCGGACAGATTTCTTCAAAAGGAAGTGTAAAGGTAGGACAGAATTCGGTTATTATCGGTAATGTTTTTGCCACAAGTGCTGTTATTGCAGGCGCTATTAAGGGCGATATCGATGTTAAGGGACCTGTTATTCTCGATACCTCTGCAATTGTAATGGGAAATATTAAGAGTAAATCAGTACAGATTAATAACGGTGCTGTTGTTGAAGGTCTTTGCTCTCAGTGCTATGCAGATGTCAATCCTTCTGCATTCTTTGATGAATTTAAGAAGTCAACAAGAGCCTGAGTAAATAAAGGGGGATTTTCATTATGCAGTATAAAAGAATTCTGCTTAAGCTGAGCGGAGAAGCTCTTGCCGGAGAAAACGGCAGCGGTTTTGATGAAGAAAAAGTAAGAAACGTTGCAAAACAGATAAAGGAACTCGTTGACGGAGGAATAGAAGTAGGCGTTGTAATCGGCGGCGGTAACTTCTGGAGAGGAAGAAGCTGTAAAGCAATTGACAGAACAAAGGCGGATTCAATCGGAATGCTTGCAACTGTTATGAATGCAATTTTTGTTTCTGAAGTTTGCAGGGATTACGGACTTGGAACAGCTGTTCTTACTCCTTTTGAGTGTGGTTCTTTTACAAAGCTTTTCAGCAAAGACAGAGCAAATAAGTATTTTAAGCACAATATGGTTGTATTCTTTGCAGGCGGAACAGGCAGTCCTTATTTCTCCACAGATACAGGAGCTGTTCTTCGCGCCATCGAGATTGAAGCTGACGCAATACTTATGGCAAAAGCAGTTGACGGAGTATATGATTCCGATCCCAAGGATAATCCTGATGCCAAGAAGTATGATGAAATGAATATTCAGGATATTATCACCGGAAATCTTCAGGTAATTGATATGACTGCCTCAATTATGGCAAGAGATAATAAGATGCCGATGCTTATATTCGGACTTGAAAAGGAAAACAGTATAGTTAATACAGTGAAAGGAAAGTTTACCGGTACAAAGATTACCGTAGGGTGACAATGATGGATGAGAGAATAGCAGTATATGAAGAGAAGATGAAGAAGGCAGTTGATTTCCTTACAGAGGATTTCAAGACAATTCGTGCAGGAAGAGCCAATCCCCATATTCTTGATAAGATAAAGGTTGATTATTACGGAACTCCCACACCTCTTCAGAGTATTGGAAATATTACGGTTCCCGAACCGAGAATGATTCAGATAGCTCCTTGGGAGAAATCGATGATTAAGGAAATTGAGAAAGCAATTATGACTTCCGATATCGGAATTAATCCGAATAATGACGGAAGCGTTATCCGTCTTGTATTTCCCGAGCTTACAGAGGACAGAAGAAAAGATCTTGTAAAAGAGATTAAGAAAAAAGGCGAGGACAATAAAGTAGTTGTAAGAAATGCAAGAAGAGACGGAAACGATGCATTTAAGAAGCTTGCAAAGGGTGAGGTTTCCGAAGATGAAATCAAGTCGCTTGAAGATCAGCTTCAGAAACTGACCGATAAATACATTAAGGATATTGATGCACTCGTTGAGAGTAAATCAAAGGAAATAATGACAGTTTAGTTTGGGTTCGTTAGGAAAAGGCAGACGATAATCGTGTGCCTTTTTCCATATATTTACGAAAAAGAGGAAACATAAATATGGAAATACCACAGCATGTGGCAATTATTCTGGACGGAAACGGAAGATGGGCCAAAAGCAAAGGAATGCCCCGAAGCTATGGACATATACAGGGTGCCAAGAATATGGAGGTTGTGTGTCAGGCGGCAGATGATTTCGGGATTAAATATCTTACTGTATATGCTTTTTCTACAGAGAACTGGTCAAGACCGTCAGATGAAGTTGCGGCCCTTATGAGCCTTCTTAAGAATTATTTGTCTACCTGTTACAGAACTGCCAAAAAACATAATATGAGAATTCGTGTTATCGGAGACAGGTCGGGACTTGATGAGGCTTTTCAGAAGAAAATTCTTGAGGTTGAAAAGAAAACCGAGAGTTTTGACGGACTTCAGTTTACGGTTGCACTTAATTACGGAAGCCGGGACGAGATTACACGATGTATGAAAAATATAGCAAGTGATGTGGAAAAAGGAATCATTTCGGCAGACGATATTAATGAAGAGTATATCGGCTCAAGACTTGATACGTCGGAACTGCCATATCCTGATCTGATGATAAGGACAAGCGGAGAGCAGAGACTTTCCAATTTCCTTATGTGGCAGCTTGCATATGCGGAGTTCTATTTTACTCCTGTTCCGTGGCCTGATTTTGGGCGTGATGAATTATGGCATGCCCTTGAAAGTTACGCTGACAGGGACAGACGTTACGGAAAGGTATAAAACTATGAGTACATTTATGACAAGAACAATAAGCGGAGCCGTTCTTGTGGCGATTCTTCTCGGACTTATTCTTCCGGGCGGACTTTTTACGCTTTGCGGCTTCTATATTATATCGGGAATAGGATTTATCGAGCTTTCAAGGGCTCTTGACGGAAGACTTTCCGAGAAAAAAGTAAATGCATATGAGGTTGTCGGACTGATAGGAAGCGGAGCATATTATGCCGCGCTCTATTTTCACAAAATATCACAGGAAACCTTCGTAATTATTATTGCTGTTCTTCTTATTCTGATGGGAATTTATGTTCTTACTTTCCCAAAGAACAAATGTGATTCACCTGTACATGCATTTTTTGCTTTTATCTATTCACCGGTTTTACTTTCTTTTATCTATCTTACAAGGAGCCTGGAAGGAGGAGCTTATATCGTATGGCTTATCTTCATAGCAAGCTGGATTTCCGATACAGGTGCATATCTTGTCGGAAGAAGTATCGGTAAGCACAAACTTGCGCCTGTACTAAGCCCAAAGAAGTCTATTGAGGGTTCTGTCGGAGGTATTCTCTCTGCAGGACTTATCGGTGCTCTTTACGGCTTTATTCTTATGAAGACGGGAGCCATGAATGTAAATCTTCAGATTCTTATATTTGCCATAATAGGTGCAGCCGGATCTGTTATTTCACAAATCGGTGACCTCGTGGCAAGCGGTGTTAAAAGAGACAGAGGTGTTAAAGATTACGGAAAGCTTATTCCCGGTCATGGCGGAGTTATGGACAGATTTGATTCTGTAATTGTAACAGCACCAATTATTTTCTTCCTCGCATATTATTTGCTGTAGGAATTAAATACCAGTGTAAGGAGATTAACGCTGTGAAAAATATTGCAATTCTCGGTTCGACCGGTTCTATCGGTACTCAGACACTTGAGATAGTACGTGATAACAGTGACCTTAGGGTTGTTGCCATGTCGGCCGGTAATAATATAGACCTTTTTGAGAAACAGATTCGTGAGTTTAAGCCCAGGCTTGTGTCTGTTAAAACCAAAGAAGGCGCAGATGATTTAAAAGTCAGAATTTCTGACATGGATGTCAGAATATGCTATGGGATGGACGGTCTGACAGAGACTGCAGTTATTCCGGACAGTGAAATCCTGGTTACGGGAATAGTCGGAATGATTGGAATTACTCCGACGATTGCCGCCATAAATGAAAAGAAAACAGTGGCTCTGGCAAATAAGGAAACGCTTGTGACTGCAGGTCATATTATTATGCCGCTTTGCAAAGAGAAAGGTGTCAGTCTTCTTCCTGTTGACAGTGAGCACAGTGCTATTTTCCAGTCACTTCAGGCAGGACCGGGAAACCGTTTGTCCAAAATCCTTCTTACTGCGTCAGGCGGACCTTTCCGCGGGAAAAAAGCATCCGAACTGTCAGGGATGACTGCCGCTGAAGCACTTAAGCATCCGAACTGGTCCATGGGAAAAAAGGTAACAATAGATTCTGCTTCACTTTGCAATAAAGGTCTTGAAGTAATGGAAGCGCATCACCTGTTTGGCGTTGATATTGATGACATTGAAGTTCTTTTGCATCCGCAGAGTATACTTCATTCGGCCGTTGAATTTGAAGACGGGGCAATAATAGGGCAGATGGGAGCTCCGGATATGAAGCTTCCCATTGAGTACGCACTCTTTTATCCTGACAGAAGACCGATGACAAACGGAAAGAAAATCAGTCTTGCCGATATCGGTTCATTAACATTTGAGAAACCTGATACAGAGACTTTCAGAGGTCTTGCGCTTGCGATAAAGGCGGGGAAGGAAGGCGGCTCTGTTCCGACGGTATTCAATGCCGCCAATGAAGAGGCGGTCAGACTTTTCCTTGATGGTAAGATTGGATTCCTCACAATTTATGAAATCATCGAGCGTGCATTTTCTGAGCACACAAAAATAGAAAATCCTTCTGTTTCGGAGATTCTTGAAGTTCAGAAGGAAGTAGAAGAACTGGTTAGAAAATACTATGGTTAAGATTATTCTTTTTATTCTTATATTCTGCGTGATTGTCATTGCCCACGAATTCGGACATTTTCTTGTGGCCAAGGTTAACGGAATTGATGTAGTCGAATTTTCGATTGGAATGGGTCCAAAGATTGCCTCATTTAAAAAACGAGAAACACTTTACACAATCAGACTTCTTCCTTTAGGCGGCGCCTGCATTTTCGATCAGGGAGATGCTCTTGAGGAAATGGATAAGGCCGAAAAAGAGAAGATTGACGAAATGACGGAGAAATCTCTTGCAGAGAATCCGGATAAATCCGGTGCTTTTGGCGATGCGAGTCTGTTTGCGAGATTTTCTACTGTTCTTGCAGGACCTCTTTTCAATTTTATTCTTGCATTTCTTCTCTCGTTAATTGTAGTTTCGATGACGGGAGTTGACGATCCTGTTATAGATTCGGTAATGGAAGGATATCCTGCAGAGGCGGCCGGCCTTAGGGCAGGAGATGAGCTTGTATCGCTTAACGGCGAGCATGTTCATCTGTACAGGGAAGTAAGCCTTTTTTCGCAGATGAATGACGACGGAAGTCCGGTTGAAGTTGTATACCTAAGAGACGGTGAGAAATATGAAACTGTTATTATTCCGAAATTCGACGAAAATGATAACAGATATTATATGGGCTTTACCGGAGGAGCTTATGAAAAAGGAAATGCGCTTTCTGTAATAAAGGGGAGCTTTTACGAAGTAAAGTACTGGATAAAGCTTACGGTAAAGAGTATTATTATGCTCTTTAGCGGGAAAGCCTCGGTGAACGATCTGGCAGGTCCTGTGGGAGTTGCTCAGATGGTCGGAGAGGTATATGAAGAAGCTTCGGTTTACGGAATAATTACAATAGTTGCCAGCATGCTTAATCTGGCTGTTCTTTTGTCTGCGAACCTCGGTATCATGAACCTTCTTCCGATTCCGGCTCTTGACGGCGGGCGTCTCCTGTTTCTTATTATTGAGTTAATATTCAGGAAACCGGTACCTAAGGACAAGGAAGCTATTGTTAATTTTATCGGTTTTGTTCTTCTTATGATTCTTATGGTTGTTGTATGCTATAACGATATTATGAGATTATTCAGATAAACTGATTGTAAATATTTTTTAGTAATAATATAATATCAATATAGTCGGGATATAATAGAAATTTAAGAGATTGCCCTGTAACAATAATGTGGTTTTATGGTAAATTAAAAGGAGCAATCGGATTAATACTTGCGGCATTTTTCCTGCTTGGACCTTTTTCGATGAAGGTTTCAGGCGGTGAATCACCCGGTGGAAACACGTTTCGGATTACAAATGAGTATGGAATCGGACGTATGTATCCTTTGGAGAAAAAGTGCAGCTGCTGTGACAAAGCTCTTGTATTTGATGCCCCTTTAGGACTGACAGATACGTCTTATTCTGTTTGTAATAGTGAATATAAGCCGTTTTCCGGTAATTTTATTCTTGAACTCGATAAATTCGGGGACAGAGATGCGGTAGAAATTTCGCTAAAAGGGTGTGACATTAATTCAGGGCAGCAAAAAGAGTATGTCTGGATTTTTGAGGTGAATAATGGGAATTAATACAAAAGTTGTCAGAATCGGAGACAGATACATCGGAGGCGGTAACCCGATTCTTATTCAGTCGATGACGAATACTCCGACAGAAGATGTTGACAGAACAGTAGAACAGATAAAGAGACTTGAAGACAGCGGCTGTGACATTATACGTTGTACAGTTCCGACTGTTGAAGCGGCAGAAACTTTTCGTGAGATTAAGAAGAGAATATCGATTCCTCTTGTTGCGGATATTCATTTTGATTACAGACTTGCCATTCTCGCAATGGAGAATGGTGCTGACAAAATCAGAATCAATCCCGGAAATATAGGTGATGCCGCAAATGTTGAAAAGGTTGTAAAGGTTGCGAAAGAGCGTGATATTCCGATAAGAATAGGAGTAAACGGAGGAAGCCTTGAAAAAGAGCTTGTTGCAAAGTACGGCGGAGTTACGCCCGAAGGAATTGTTGAAAGTGCACTCAGTAAAGTAAAACTTATTGAAGATATGGACTATGATAATCTTGTAGTCAGCATTAAATCTTCGGATGTTTTATTCAGCGTTAAAGCACATGAAATAGTATCAAAGAAAATTAATTATCCGCTCCATGTAGGAATTACCGAAGCCGGAACAGTGCGTACCGGTAATATCAAGTCTTCAATCGGACTTGGGATAATTCTGCATGAAGGAATAGGTGATACGATTCGTGTGTCGCTTACGGGAGATCCTGTTGAGGAAGTAAGAAGCGCACAGATAATTCTTCGAAGCCTCGGACTTAAAAAGGGCGGTATTGAAGTTGTGTCATGTCCTACCTGCGGAAGGACTAAAATTGATATTATTAGTCTTGCAAGAAGAGTGGAAGAAGCGACGATTAATATGCCTATTGATATTAAAGTGGCTGTTATGGGCTGCGCCGTTAACGGTCCCGGAGAAGCTAAGGAAGCTGATATCGGAATAGCCGGAGGTAATGGCGAAGGACTCCTTATTAAAAAGGGAGAAATTGTTAAAAAGGTTCCCGAAGAAGCTCTTTTTGATACACTTATGGAAGAACTCAGAAATTGGAATAAGTAAATGACAAAATCATTTTCGGAGACATTTCCGACTGTAAAACTAAACAGTAAACTTGGAATTGCAATAGAACCTGCAGTAGTAGAGCGTCTTGTTATCGGTAAAACAAGGCGCCTTCTTAAGATTTACCTTTTTTCCGAGAGAATGATTGATAAAGAAGATATTATCGGAGTCGAGAACGAATTAAAAAAGCAGATTACACCTGTGGAAGCTTCGGATGTCAGAATTATCGAAAGGTTCTCTCTTTCTGATTCTTTTTCACCCAAGATGATTATCGAGAGTTACTATAACAGTCTTCTCCTGGAATTTGAACGTTTCGATCATATCATGTTTCTGGCACTTAAAAAGGCCGATATTAAATATCCTTCGGAGGATGAGGTATGCTTTGTTATAGAAGATACCGTTATGAATCATGATAAGGAAGCGGAATTCACGGAAATTCTGTATAAACTGATAAAGGACAGATTCTCACTTTCCATTAAAATTTCAATTGATTACAAGGAACCTTCCGAGGATTTCCGAAAGATTGAAGACGAAGAGAGGATTAAACGTCAGATTCGTGAGATATCGGAAAGAGTCCTTGCGGGAAATGAGAATACCGGTGAAGAAGCAGGAAGTGCTGTAAATGCTTCTAAAGATAGTGAAAAAGAGCAGAAACCGAAAGAGGATAAGAAACCGGAAAAAGAGAAATTTGAGAAGAAAACCTTCGAAAAGAAACCTTTTGAGAAGAAGTCTTTTGAGAGAAGAAGCTATGGTCCTGCCAAATCGGATAATCCCGACAGTATTTACGGTCAGGACTTTGAGGATAATTTTGTTGCACTTTGCGATGTTCTTACAGAAATGGAAGAAGTAACGGTTTCAGGTCTTATTACAAGAGTTGAGCCGCGTGAAATCAAAAACGAAAGAACGATTCTAAGTTTTGATTTGACCGATTTTACGGACAGCATTACTGTTAAAATTTTCCTTAAGAACGATCAGGTTAAAGAAATCTGTGAAGGAATTAAAGAAGGTGCATTTGTTAAAGTTAAGGGTCTTACGCAAATGGACAGATTCGAGAACGAGCTTACAATAGGGTCAGTCAAAGGCGTAAAGAAAGGACAGGATAACAGAACTACAAGAAAAGATTACAGCGTAAGAAAAAGAGTTGAGCTTCATTGTCATACGAAGAAAAGCGATATGGACGGTGTAAGCGATGCCGCTGATATTATGAAGCTTGCCGATAAATGGGGAATGAAAGCTCTTGCAATTACAGACCACGGTGTTGTGCAGGCGTTTACCGATGCATTTCATGCTGTTGACAAAGTCAGTCCTGATTTCCAGCTTATTTACGGCACAGAAGGATATCTTGTAGATGATCTTAAGAAAATTGTAAATAATGACAGGGGACAGACTTTAAATGACACGTTTGTCGTTTTTGATCTTGAGACAACCGGTATCTCTGCAATTAAAGACAAGATAATCGAGATAGGGGCTGTTAAAATTAAGGATGGAGAAATTATAGACAGATTCTCTTCATTTGTTAATCCCATGGAGCCTATACCATACAGAATTGAGAAGCTTACCGGAATAAATGATTCCATGGTTTCCGAAGCTCATGTGATTGAGGAGGTTCTTCCGGAATTTGTTTCTTTCTGCGGGGATGCGGTTCTCGTCGCACATAATGCCGATTTCGATGTGAGTTTCTACAAAGAGAACTGTAACAGGCTTGGAATTAAATATAATGATACATACATTGATACGATGCGACTTGCGCAGAGTATTGTTATGGACGTGGCAAAGTATACTCTTGATGCACTCTGCAAGAAATTCGGTATTGTACTTGAGGGACATCACAGAGCCGTAAACGATGCTGAGGTTACCGCTTCTCTTTTCATAAAGCTTGTGGAAATGGTTAAGGAGAAGGGAGCGCTGACGCTTCATGATATAAATGCGCTTTCTGCGACCAATATCGAAAGTATCCGCAGGGCTCATGCTTATCATGTAATAATTATTGCAAAGAATGAGACGGGACGAATTAATCTTTACAAGCTTATATCGGATTCGCATCTTTTATATTTCGGCGGCAGACCGGGAAGACCCAAGATTCCGAAGAGTCTTCTTTCCAAATACAGGGAAGGTCTTATTATCGGAAGCGCCTGTGAAGCAGGCGAGCTTTTCAGGGCTGTTGTAGAAGAAAAGCCGGAAGAGGAAATAGCAAGAATTGTAAGTTTTTATGATTATCTTGAGGTTCAGCCCCTTGGCAATAATAACTACATGATAGAGGATGAGAAGAATCACCCGAATGTTAATTCCGTAGAAGATCTGATTGAGCTTAACAAACGGATTATTGCACTCGGTGACAGATTCGGCAAACCTGTTGTTGCCACCTGTGATGTTCATTTCCTTAATCCGGAAGATGAGATTTACAGAAGAATTCTGATGGCAGGTCAGGGCTTTTCCGATGCCGATAATCAGGCACCTCTGTATCTCAGAACTACTGAAGAGATGCTCGCGGAATTCTATTATCTGCCACCTGAGAAGGCCGAGGAAATTGTTATTACCAATACCAATATGATTGCTGATATGTGCGATAAGATTTCACCGGTAAGGCCTGATAAATGTCCTCCGATTATTCCCGACAGTGACAGAATTCTTACGGAAATCTGTAACAGAAAAGCGCACGAACTATATGGCGACCCGCTTCCTGAAATTGTGCAAAAGAGAATGCAAAAGGAACTGGATTCAATTATCAATAACGGATTTGCCGTTATGTATATTATTGCCCAGAAGCTTGTATGGAAGTCTGTCGAAGACGGATACCTTGTCGGATCGAGAGGTTCTGTAGGTTCTTCATTTGTAGCATTCCTTGCCGGAATTACTGAGGTTAATTCACTTTCACCGCATTACAGATGCGCTAAATGTCATTTCGTTGATTTTGATTCCGAAGAAGTTAAGAAGTTTGTCGGAATGAGCGGATGTGACATGCCTGACAGAATATGTCCTGTCTGCAAAGAGAAGCTGATAAAGGACGGATTTGATATTCCTTTTGAGACGTTCCTTGGCTTCAACGGAGACAAAGAGCCTGATATCGACCTTAATTTCTCCGGTGAGTATCAGAGTAAGGCGCATAAATATACGGAGGTAATTTTCGGATACGGACAGACCTTCAGAGCGGGAACAATTACCGGTGTGGCTGACAAGAATGCTTTTGGTTTTGTGAAAAAGTATTATGAAGAACGCGGAGTTGTTAAGAGAACAAGCGAGATTAACAGAATATCGCAGGGCTGTATCGGTGTACGAAGTTCAACCGGTCAGCACCCGGGCGGTATTGTAGTTCTTCCTGTTGGTGAAGACATCTATTCTTTTACACCTATTCAGCACCCTGCGAACAAGATGGATGTTCCGATTATTACAACGCACTTTGATTACCATTCAATTGACCATAACCTGCTAAAGCTTGATATTCTCGGGCATGATGATCCTACTATAATCAGGATGCTTCAGGATCTTACAGGTGTGGACCCTACAACTATTCCGCTTGATGATAAGGGCGTAATGTCTCTTTTCCAGAGCACGGAAGCACTCGGAATCAAACCGGAAGATATGGGCGGCGTAAGACTCGGTTGTCTTGGAATTCCTGAGTTTGGTACTGATAATGCCATACAGATGCTTGTTGAGACAAAGCCGCAGTCATTTTCAGACCTTGTCAGAATTTCGGGACTTTCACACGGTACCAACGTATGGCACGGAAATGCGCAGACACTTATTGCCGATGGCAGGGCTACAATTTCAACGGCTATATGTACCCGTGATGATATTATGATTTACCTGATTAACATGGGAATTGAACCCGGTAAAGCCTTCAATATCATGGAAAATGTAAGAAAGGGTAAGGTTGCCAAAGGTAAGTGCAAGAACTGGGAAGAGTGGAAGGAAGACATGAGGGCCCATAATGTTCCTGACTGGTATCTCTGGTCCTGCGAACTTATCGAGTACATGTTCCCGAAAGCTCATGCTGCAGCTTATGTTATGATGGCATGGCGTATAGCATACAATAAGATTTATTATCCTCTTGCGTACTATGCGGCATATTTCTCTATCCGTGCCAAAGCCTTTTCTTATGAACAGATGTGTCTTGGAAGAGAGCATCTTGAAAGCTACATGAAGGATTTTGAATCGCGAAAGGATACCCTTTCGACTAAAGAGAAAGATGCCTACAGTGATATGAAGCTTGTGCTCGAGATGTATGCGCGCGGATTTACTTTTGCGCCGCTTGACATATTTAAGGCAAAGTCACGTCTTTTCTCAATAACCGAAGACGGAAAACTGATGCCTTCTCTTACAAGCGTGAACGGAATATCAGAAACTATCGGTGATGCAATCGTGGAAGCCTGCAAGGACGGTCCGTTCCTCTCAAGAGATGAATTTATTGAGAGAACGAAAACACCCAAGACAGTTACTGCACAAATGGCGGAACTGGGACTTCTCGGTGACATTCCCGAATCAAACCAGCTTAGTCTTTTCGATTTTATGTGATATGACAAAAAAACAAAAAATAATTATGATGCAGATGTCGCGGAATGCCGCTGTCGCCAGCGTACGAATTACCAAAAAACGTGTCAGTGACGGTGAGATTAATGATCCGTTTGCTGTAAATGATAAAACAGTATATAAAAAGTATGATAATGAGATAAAGGCACAGCATTTCGCAAACTATGGATACAGTGGCGGGAAAACCATTTTACGAAGGAAAAAGAAAATCTCAACCCTTTCCATAGGTTTTTTGGCACTCGGAGTTCTGCTTATTGCACTTTTGATTTGGAGACTACTTACAGGTGGAATGATATGAGAAAAAGAATAAAAATTTTACTTCTGACATGTATGCTTTGTTTGATTTCGGCAGGGTGCGGTGAGAATAAGGATGAGCCCGTACCGGAGCCTTCACCGAACCCTGTAAATGAAGCTTCAGTAACTGAAATACCTGAAGAAAAGGAAGAGTATGTTATACCTGATATAACGGTAGATACCTTTGATGTTCCGGATACGGAAGGAATGAGGTTTGTCAGAGAGCTTGGAATCGGAGTCAATCTCGGAAATACTTTTGATTCTTATTCAGATAAGAGTTTGTACGGACTTCCTTCTGAACTGTCCGGAGAAACACAGTGGGTAAGTGTTGAAACCACGCAGGAAATCATTGACTCCTATGCTGATGCAGGATTTACGACAATTCGAATTCCCGTGTCATGGCATCAGCATGTTGATGAACAGTTTAATATTTCGGATGTATGGCTTTCCAGAGTAGAAGAGGTTGTGAACTACGCTCTTAACCGTGACATGCATGTTATCATCAACATTCACCATGATTTTGAAGAGGATTATATTTATCCTTCGTCGGAATATTATGAATCTTCATATGAATATCTGACAAAGATATGGTCACAGGTATCAGAAAGATTCAAGGATTATGACAATCGTGTCATTTTTGAATCGATGAACGAGCCCAGACTTGTCGGTCATCCAAACGAATGGTGGATTCAGGCAAATGCAGATTGCAATGACGCAATCAAATGTATCAATGATCTTAATCAGGCATTTGTTGATACTGTAAGAAAAAGCGGCGGAAATAACAGCGAAAGATTTATTATGGTTCCCGGATATGATGCCTCTGTTGACGGCGCATGTAATACCGGCTTTGTTATTCCCGAGGATTCTGCAGAGGACCGGCTGATTATTTCGATACATGCTTATACACCTTATGATTTTGCTCTTTCCGATTCGGATAATTACTATTTTACAGAGAAGCAGAAGAATTGTACCGGCGAAATTGATTCCTTCATGGATAAGCTTTACAAGAAATTTGTTTCAAAAGGTGTACCTGTTCTGATAGGCGAATTCGGGGCACGTAACAAGAAGTTCAATACGCAGTACAGAATTAATTTCGCGGCATATTATGTGGCTTCTGCAAGAGCAAGAGGAATGAGCGCTCTTTGGTGGGACAATAACTGCTTCTCAGGTACGGGAGAACAGTTTGGACTTCTTTACAGAAGGGGTAATTATTTCGTTTATCCGGAGATAGTTGAAGCCATGACGAAGTACGGAAAGTAGTATTTTTTATATACAAACCGAATATGTTTTGCTTTTTAATATATTGAATGAAATCACTTCGGCAGAAATATAAATTGTGTATAAACTTTGATTAACTGATTGTAAACAATAAATAATTATGTTATTATTTTAAAAAGTCTACATAATTATATATCATATTATATATACTTGAGGTAAACCAGATGGACGGATTTATGTTTGATGAAACTCCGGAGAACAGCATAGTTATTGTCGGAGCAGAAAAAGGGTACCTTATCAATTCCATAAAGGAAATCCTTGTAAAAGCCCATTTCAGCATAATTATGGCTTCTGAAATATCTGTTATTGAGAAGGTTGAAGGCCGTATCAGCGCCTTTCTTTTAAATGCAGATGAGTTTCTTCTTGGAGACCAGAAACTGATTGTATACGTAAAAGATAAGTCTACCGAAGAAGATATCCCTCTTTTCGTTGTAGGTAATTATGATTTTCTTGAGACGATGAAGCAGCTTATTCCGGCACAGCTTATTCAAAAGGAATTTGTAAGACCGATTAATGTTAAGGATATGGTTACCGAAATCGGTGCTTATCTTGAGGAGCATGATAAAACTAAGCAGAAGAAGATTCTTGCCGTAGATGATTCAGGTGTTGTTCTTCATTCAATCAAAACATGGCTTGGGGATAAATATCAGGTTATGCTTGCAGATTCCGGTCTTGCGGCAATTAAGTATATTACACTTAATCGCCCTGATCTTGTTCTTCTTGATTATGAAATGCCTATTTGTGACGGTAAGCAGGTTCTTGAAATGCTTCATTCGGAAAGCGAATTTGCCGATATTCCGGTTATTTTTCTTACAGGAAAGCAGGACAGGGAAAGCATTATGAAGGTTATGAGCCTTAAGCCTGCAGGATATCTTCTTAAGACAATGAAGCCTTTTGAGATAATTAAGTATGTTGATGATTTCTTTGAAAAACAAAAGGGGAAGGGACATTAAGTTTTTTTGAAAGAAGGCTTGTTGCCATATGGGGAAAAAATTAAGATTTTTATTCGGTAAAGATTTACCGCTTCAGCTGATATTATTTAACTGGATATCTCTTGCAAGTGTTGTTTGTGGTGTCGTATCAATTTTAAGTTCGATTTCTATAGGGTATGTTCTCCCGACTTTTATTGTTTCAACCACATTTATCATTGTAACGTGTGTCTGTTTCTATTTTGCAAATTTCAAAGACAAGGCTTATGTGGCTTCAATTATTGTCACTTCCGTCCTTGTCTTTGTTGTTTTCCCATTATATACATTTCACCAGGGCGGACTGTATAACGGTATGGGTATCTGGTTTGTAGCAGGTTTGCTTGTTACGTTGTACCTGATTAAAGGCAAAGCAGGAATTATTATGTCCGGCCTTGAGATTATTCTTGTTATCGGACTTGTTCTTTTTTACTATTTCAATCCTGATAAAGAAGCTGAATTTGACAGGACATATTTCTATATCGACCTTATTACAGCGGTTGTTTGTTCAGCTCTTGCTTTTGGTTTTGTAATAAGAAGACATGTAAAGTATTATGAAACTGCTCTTTCCGATATGCAAAAGCAGACTGAAGAGATGAAAGAGCTTAAGGTTAAGGCCGAACAGGCAAATGTTGCAAAGACAGAATTCCTTGCAAATATGTCGCATGAGATAAGAACGCCCATGAATGCAATTATAGGTCTTTCGGAAATTGCATTAAGGGAGAATGTTCCTTCAAGTGTAAGATTTAATCTTGAGGATATTCAGCATTCCGGAAATTATCTGCTCCAGATTATTAACAATATTCTTGACTTTTCCAAGATCGAAGCACATGAAATGGATCTTGTTAATGTTGAATATAATCTGACCAGCCTTTTGTATGACCTGTCTACAATAATTCATTTTCGAATCAAGGACAAACCGATTGAATTTATTCAGGACGTTGATTTTGATATTCCGGACAGGCTTATCGGTGATGAGACAAGAGTTAAGCAGATTCTTATGAATGTTCTTAACAATGCAGCCAAGTACACTGATAAAGGTACAATTACAGTAAAGATTAACTGGAAAAGAGACGGTGAAACGGCAAATCTTAAGTTTGTTATTTCCGATACCGGAAGAGGAATTAAGAGAGAAAATATCGATAAACTCTTTACCAGATTTGACCGTTTTGAAATGGATAAAAACAGGACTATTGAGGGAACAGGCCTTGGAATGCCGATTTGCAAGGAACTTCTCGAAATGATGGGCGGCTCAATTACTGCAGAAAGCATCTACGGAGTCGGAAGTAAATTTACTGTTGTAATTCCACAGAAGATTGCCTGTGATGAACCTGTATATGGTAATGCCAGAAGAAAAAGAAAAATCGCACCCAAGGAGAAGAAGAGTGCTGTCGACCACAGAATCACATTCCCTGATGCCAAGATTCTTATTGTTGATGACAGTACGATGAATCTTAAGGTCGCAAAAGGACTTATTTCACCTTATGGATGCATTATAGAGCAGGCAGGCGGAGGAGCAGAAGCTCTTTCACTTACTGCCAAGAATACTTACGATTTGATTCTTCTGGACCATATGATGCCTGAGATTGATGGTATCGAAGTATTAAAAAGTCTTAAGTCCAAAGAAGATTTCCATACACCTGTTGTCGCACTGACTGCAAACGCTGTTGTTGGTGTACGAAAACAGTATCTCGAAATTGGATTTGATGAATACCTTCCTAAACCGATAATCATAGGAGACCTTGAAGGAGTTCTTCGAAAGTTCTTAAGAAGATTCCTTGTTAGGAAAAATTTTGAAGAAGGTGATTCTTCCGGAGAAAGAAAACTTGAAGAAGCAAAGCCGGAGACTGGGGAAGATGAGAAAAAATTAGAGCAAATTAAAAAAGAAGCCAAAGACGGAACAAAAGATGAAACTTCCGTCGTAAACGAAGAGGGGGACACAAAAATGGCTAAATGGACAAAAGAAGAATTTGACACCGCTGAAGGCCTTGATTATTCCATGGGCAATATGGCCTTCTACATTGAATCACTCGAAATATATGTTGAAGAAACACAAAGCAACATGAAGCTCATGGACAGTTATCTTGAATCCGGCAACCTTAAAGACTATTCGACTCTCGTACACGCCCTTAAGAGCAACAGCAAACTTATCGGAGCCATGCATCTTTCCGATCTTTGCTATGACCTTGAAATGAAGAGCAAAGACGACGACCTTTCATTCGTAAATGCCAACCATTCGCCCATGAAAGTCGAATACGAAAAAATCCTCGGCTACATTGCCGACTTCATCGCCGAAAACAAGTAAGGGCTCGTTCCGCAGTGGGGGTGTTTTAGTTTTCTCTGAAATTCAGGGATAATATATTACATCTGCAGACGCGCTTTCGCTCGTTTCGCTTGCTTACGTTACTAAATTCAAAAGACAGGGTAATAAACCCTGTCTTTTTCATTAAGTAACGAGTAGCTCAAACGGTCTGCGAATGTAATATATTATCCCTTTCATTTTTCAGAGAAAACACCACATATCGATTTGCGGAACGAGTGATTACATGATGAAAAGGCTCGTTTCGCACTCGAATACGCAAATGTTTTTCTCCGAATATTAAAGGCGGCATTATATTCCTGTAGCAGACCGTTTGAGCTACTCGTTGCTTAGCGAGGTTTTTTCGAGCTTAGCAACGTAAGCAAGCGAAACGAGCGAAAGCGCGTCTGCGAACGGAATATAATGCAGCCTGTATATCGGAGAAAAACAAGTAAAATAAACTGCGAAACGAGCCATTACTTGTTTTCGATGTTTTTGATGGCGGTGGAGAGCATGAGCTTGATGCGGTTGAGCTGGTTGACTTCGCTGGCACCGGGATCGTAGTCGATGGCAACAATGTTGGCATCGGGATACTGATGACGGATTTCTTTGATAACGCCTTTGCCGACGATGTGGTTCGGGAGGCACGCGAAGGGCTGAGCACATACTACGTTTGGTGTGCCGGTGGAGATGAGTTCGAGCATTTCACCGGTAAGGAACCAGCCTTCACCTGTCTGGTTGCCGAGAGAAACTATGTCTTTGGCACGTTCGGCTGTTTCGTAGATGTTGGCGGGCGGTATGAAACGTGAGCTCTTTTTAACGGCCTTTACAGAAGGTTTTCTGAGCAGGTCGATTCCTTTTATGGCAAGCTTGCAAAGGTACTTTGAACGTTTGCTGCAACCGAGATTGTCTGCTTTGAAGATCTGGTCAAAGAAACAGTAGTTCATGAAATCGATAAGATCCGGAACAACGGCTTCTGCGCCTTCGGCTTCGAGAAGGTCTACAAGGTGGTTGTTTGCTGCCGGCATGTATTTTACAAGGATTTCTCCTACAACTCCGACACGTGGTTTTTGGATGTCCTTAAGAGGTATGGCATCGAAATCAGCAACAATATCTTTGCACATCCTGGAGTATTTACGGAAACTTACATGCTTTGAATCGATGAGGGCAAGAGCTTTCTCTTCCCATTTTTTGTGAAGAGCATTAACAGAGCCGGGCTCAAGTTCGTAGGGGCGTGTTCTGTATACAACACGCATGAAAAGATCACCGAGAAGAGCTGCATATACACCGCGAACGAGCATCGAAAACGAAATTTTGAAACCGGGATTTGCTTCAAGCTTGGAAAGATTGAGCGATATTACGGGAACATGCGGGTAACCTGCTTTGGCAAGCGCACGCCTGATGAAACCGATGTAGTTGGTTGCACGACAACCACCGCCTGTCTGTGTCATAAGGAAGGCGGTTTTATTCATATCATATTTGCCGGAATGAACGGCAAGCATTACCTGTCCTACAACCATAAGGGAAGGATAGCAGGCATCGTTATTTACATATTTAAGACCCATGTCTACGGCAGCTCTGCCGTCGTTATCCATGATTTCAACATTGTAGCCTTCGCGTCTGAATACTTCTTCAAGAAGTCCGAAATGAATTGGTGACATCTGAGGACAGAGAATTGTATAGTCCTTTTTCATCTCTTCTGTAAAGAGTACGCGATGGTAGCTGCTTGGATTAATTGTACGTTCTTTTTTGCGCATCTCGCGAACACGGATGGCAGAGAGAAGAGAACGCACTCTGATTCTTGCTGCACCGAGGTTGCTTATTTCATCAATCTTGAGGCAGGTGTATATCTTATCCGAACCGGTAAGAATGTCGGCAACCTGGTCGGTTGTAACGGCATCAAGACCGCAGCCGAAGGAATTCAGCTGAATAAGGTCAAGGTCGTCTACTGTTTTGACATAGTTTGCGGCTGAATAAAGTCGTGAATGGTACATCCACTGGTCGGAAACGATGAGCGGTCTTTCCGGCGGATTTAAATGTGAAACGCTGTCTTCTGTCAGAACGGCAATTTCATAACCGTTAATCATCTCAGGGATACCATGATTGATTTCGGGATCAAGATGATAAGGACGGCCGGCAAGTACAATGCCGCGGTGTCCTGTTTGACGCATCCATTCAAGGATTTCTTCACCTTTTTTTCTGGTATCTGCCTGAACTTTGAAAAGTTCGTCCCAGCCTTCCTTTACGGCTTCCTTAATATCTGATTTCGGGATATCGGGGAAGGTTTTAATCATCTGCGAAGAAATGTTTTCTACAGAGTCAAAGGCAAGGAATGGATTCTTGAAGGCAACTTCCCCGCGTCCGATTTCCTCAACGTTATTCTTAATGTTCTCCGAATATGAGGTTACGATAGGGCAGTTGTAGTGGTTGTTGGCATCCGGGAATTCTTTGCGCTCATAGAAAATTGACGGATAAAATATGAAATCAACCTTCTGATTAATGAGCCACATAATGTGACCATGCGCAATCTTGGCAGGGTAACATTCAGATTCGCTTGGAATAGATTCTATGCCCATCTCATAAATTTTGTGCGTCGAGACGGGAGAGAGAACTACTCTGTAACCAAGTTTTGTGAAGAATTTATACCAGAAAGGATAATTCTCATACATGTTAAGAACGCGTGGAATACCGACTGTTCCGCGAAAAGCTTTGTTTTCCGCAAGCGGCTCGTAGTCGAACAGTCTGTGAAGCTTGTATTCGAACATGTTCGGAATGTTCTTGGCGTTTTTGGTGCCGCCGACACCTCTTTCGCAACGGTTTCCGGAAATAAACTGACGACCTCCGGAAAACTTATTGATTGTAAGACGGCAGTTATTGGTACAGCCCTGGCATTTAGCCATGCTTGTTGTAAACTCAAGGGCATTAATCTGCTCAATTGTGAGCATTGAAGTCTTATAGCCTTCAGAGTATCTTTCTCTTGCAACAAGAGCTGCGCCGAAAGCACCCATAATTCCGGCAATATCGGGACGGATTGCTTCACAGCCCGCAATTTTCTCAAAGCTTCGAAGAACGGCATCGTTATAGAAGGTTCCGCCCTGAACGACGATTTCTTTTCCGAGATCCGAAGCATCTGAAACCTTGATAACCTTGAAAAGAGCATTCTTTATTACAGAGTAAGCAAGACCTGCGGAAATGTCGGCAACAGACGCGCCTTCTTTCTGGGCCTGTTTTACTTTGGAATTCATAAATACGGTACAGCGTGTTCCGAGGTCAATCGGATGCTCGGCAAAAAGAGCACAGGAAGCGAAATCCTGAACACTGTAGTTAAGAGATTTTGCAAAGGTCTCGATAAACGAACCGCATCCTGAAGAGCAGGCTTCATTAAGCTGAACCGAATCAACGGTCTGATTCTTTATCTTGATGCATTTCATATCCTGACCGCCGATATCGAGAATGCAGTCAACATTGGGATTGAAAAAAGAAGCAGCATAATAGTGCGCAACGGTCTCAACTTCACCGTCGTCAAGCATGAAAGCGGCTTTTACAAGAGCCTCCCCGTAACCTGTAGAGCAGGCTCTGACAATTTGTGCATCCTTAGGGAGCTTTGCGTATATTTCCTGAATTGCCCGAATCGCTGTTTTTAACAGACTTGCATTGTTATTACTGTAGAAAGAGTAGAGAAGCTCGCCGTTTTCGCTGATAAGGGCAAGCTTTGTTGTCGTGGAACCGGCATCAATTCCGAGGAAACACTTACCGTGGTAAGAAGAAAGGTCACCGGTCTTAACGGAGTGCTTCTCATGACGGGCCGTGAACTTTTCATATTCCTCTTTTGACGCAAAAAGAGGCTGCATACGCTCAACCTCGAATTCCATATGTATCTCGGAAGAAAGCTTGTTAACCATTTCTTCGAGAGTATAGGAAACGTCCTCTTTGGCATTAAGAGCAGAACCTATTGCTGCAAAGAGATGTGAGTTGGCTGTGTCTATGATATGCTCGTCATCGAGCTTAAGTGTACGGATAAATGCGGTTTTGAGTTCGGAAAGGAAATGGAGCGGACCGCCGAGAAAAGCTACATGTCCGCGAATGGGCTTTCCGCAGGCAAGACCTGAAATTGTCTGATTAACAACTGCCTGGAAAATTGAAGCGGAGAGGTCTTCCTTGGTTGCGCCTTCATTGATAAGAGGCTGTATATCTGTCTTTGCAAATACACCGCATCTTGCAGCTATTGTGTATAGCGATTTGTAATTCTTCGCATATTCGTTAAGTCCGGGAGCATCTGTTTGGAGAAGCGAAGCCATCTGGTCGATGAAAGAACCTGTACCGCCCGCACAGATACCGTTCATACGCTGCTCGACATTACCGCCCTCAAAATAAATGATTTTGGCATCCTCGCCGCCGAGCTCGATAGCAACGTCTGTCTTGGGAGCAAGCTCCTTTAATGAAGTTGCAACGGCAATTACTTCCTGATTAAAGGGAACACCAAGGTGTTTTGCGAGTGTAAGACCGCCGGAACCTGTAATCATCGGATGAATTTCAAGATTTCCAAGCTTATCGTAAGCGTCCTTCATCAGCCCCTGAAGGGTCTCTCTTATATTTGCGTAATGCCTTCTGTAGTCGGAAAAAAGAATGTTCTTATTCTTGTCAAGAACCGCAATTTTGACGGTGGTAGAACCAATATCAATTCCTAATGTGTAATTCATAATGCTTAATACTCCTAAAATATCTGCCGTATTCGGGCATATCTTTGCTATTATATAATAAGAAGCGGGAAAATACAAATCCTGCTTTTGTCTTGCAGTTGACTAAATCTGTGATATAACCTATTCTATTAATATTATTTGAAATGGAGCATTATATGAATTTTCTTGATAAACTTGAACGTAAAATCGGGCGTTTTGCGATCCCGAACCTGTCATTGTATCTTGTAATCGGTTATGCCATCGGTTATCTTTTGGAACTGATTAATCCGATTATTCTGCAGTATATGTCACTTAATCCTTATGCAATTATGCGCGGTCAGGTCTGGCGTATTTTTACCTGGGTTCTCATTCCACCGGAGAAATCGAATATTTTCTTTGTCGCCCTTATGTGCGTGTTCTATTATGCGGTAGGTACAAATCTTGAAAGAACCTGGGGCAGGTTCTATTACAATGTATATATTTTCGGCGGACTTCTGATTACGCTTATTTCCAGCTTTATTCTTGCAGGGGTAATGGATCTGATATACGGCGGATCCCTTTCGGCTCTTTCTTATATGGAAAGGATGCAGGTTCTCGACTTTTCATTCGGAGCAATTTTCGTGTTTGCATTCAGTACGTATTACGTCAGTATGAGTATTTTTCTTGCGTATGCCATGACTTACCCGAATAATGTTGTTTTGCTTATGTTTATTCTTCCAATCAGAGTAAAATGGCTCGGAATTGTGTACGGTGTACTGATAATTTACGATGTTGTTGCCTTTTTCATTCACGGCAACTGGTTTGTCAGTGTTGCCATTGTCGCATCGCTTCTTAACTTCCTTTTATTCGTTCTTTTGTCTCGGAAAAAAAGATTTCACAGAACACAAGCGCAGAAGAAGATGGCGTACGAATTTAAGAAAGCTGCGACGAATGCATCGCATAGCAATTTCGGAGCAGAGAAAGCTGCTTCGGGTATAAGACATAAGTGCGCTATCTGCGGTGTAACAGATAATGATGCTCCGGGAATGAGCTTTCGTTTTTGCTCGAAATGTGAAGGCAATTTCGAGTATTGCGCAAACCATTTGTATACACACGAGCATGTGAAAAGAGGTCAAGAGTGAATAAGCAGGAAGAATTCTTACAGAAAATTACTGAACTTCGCGAGATTTCAAAACTTCAGAATCATGTTATTTCTGAGGAACAGGCGAAGGATTTTATAAAAGAGAATAACCTTAACAAAGAGCAGGAAAGTTTCTTCTACGACTACCTTAAAGACAACAATATCGGTATCGGCGAAACACCTCAAATCGAACTTTCAAGTGAGGATGAAAGCTATCTTGACATCTATCTTGAGGAACTAAAGGAACTTCCTTCGTATTCGGAAAGTGAACTTCTCGTAATTTCGCGTGATGCGATGGCGGGAGATGAGGAAGCAAAGGTTAAACTTATCACAGCATATCTTCCGCAGGTAGTTGATATTGCAAAGCTTTATGCCGGGCAGGGGGCACTTCTCGAGGATCTTATCGGCGAGGGCAATGTTGCGCTTTCGCAGGCTGTAGCGCTTACGGCCTCTCTTGAGAAAGCTGAAGAAGTACAGGGAATGCTTGGGCGTGAAATTATGGATGCCATGGAGCTTTTCATAGAAGATCTCGTTAATTCCAGAAAAGCAGATGAGAAAATTGAGAAGAAGGTTAACAAAGTCGCTGATAAAGCCAGGGAACTTTCGGAAGAATTAAGACGTGATGTGACGGTAACCGAGCTTTGTGAAGAAGGGCTTACCCTTAAGGAAATCGGCGATGCACTTGAATTTGCAGGCGGTAAGATAGAAGGAATCGAAGGCTGATGGAATATCAGGATTACAAATATATCATGAATGATATGACGAAGGTATATTTTGGTGCAGAGCTTACATACAGTGAAGCATCAGCGCACGACTATATGCCTTTTAAGATGAATGCCATTATTCATTCATATTTCAAAAAAGCATATGAAAATATGACAATTAAAGAGCATCTCTTATCTCTGAATAAGGATGATTTGGATTATCTTGCACTTAAAAATCTCAAAGCTTCCGTTAAGATAAACGTCTATTCTGTTGTAACAGACAAAAAAGGCAGGCCAGAGGAAAAATGGCTTGCCGAACAGATTGTCCCGATTGATGAGTATATTTCTGAAGAAAGCTATCATCTTTACCCCGAACATGCAATTGTAACTGAACTGATTATTTCAAAACTTAAACTAATGTCATTTTCTGTATAGCAAGAATGATAAAAAAGTGCTATACTGTTATAGCTAAAACGGAAGAAAAACGGTATCGGAACGGAAAAATGTACATTACCCGCGTTCCAAAGACCGGTAAAACACTCTATAAAGGGGGATAATTTTTTATGGCAAAATGGGTTTATTCTTTTAAAGAGGGTAACGCTGGTATGCGTAATCTTCTTGGCGGAAAAGGTGCTAATCTTGCAGAAATGAGCAATATTGGACTTCCTGTACCGCAGGGCTTTACGATTACTACAGAAGCATGTACCCAGTATTATGAGGATGGACGCAAAATTAATGATGAAATTATGGCACAGGCTATGGCAGGTGTTAAGGAGATGGAGGAGATTAACGGAAAGAAATTCGGCGATCTCAAGAATCCTCTTCTTGTATCTGTTCGTTCAGGTGCACGTGCATCAATGCCGGGTATGATGGATACAATTCTTAACCTTGGTCTTAACGATGACGTTGTTGCTGCTATGATTGCAGGCAATCCCGATCCTAAGTTTGAGCGTTTTGTTTACGACTCTTACAGAAGATTTATCCAGATGTTTTCCGATGTTGTTATGGAAGTTGGCAAAAAATATTTTGAACAGCTTATCGATGAAATGAAAGAAAAGCGTGGTGTAACATACGATGTTGACCTTACTGCTGCTGACCTTAAGGAACTTGCAGGACAGTTCAAGGCTGAGTATAAAAAGCAGCTTGGTGAGGATTTCCCTTCAGATCCCGTAGTTCAGCTTAAACTTGCAATTGAAGCAGTATTTAAATCATGGGATAATCCCAGAGCCAATGTATACAGAAGAGACAATGATATTCCTTATTCATGGGGAACAGCTGTTAACGTTATGCCTATGGTATTCGGTAACCTTAACGATCAGTCAGGTACCGGCGTAGCATTTACACGTGATCCTGCAACAGGTGAGAAGAAACTCATGGGTGAGTTCCTTAAGAACGCACAGGGTGAGGACGTTGTAGCAGGTGTCCGTACACCTATGCCGATTGCTCAGATGGAACAGGAGTTCCCTGAGGCATACGCTGAATTTGTTAATGTATGTAAGATTCTTGAAGACCATTATCATGATATGCAGGATATGGAATTCACAGTTGAGAATAAGAAGCTTTACATGCTTCAGTGCCGTAACGGTAAGAGAACTGCTCAGGCAGCTCTTAAGATTGCATGTGATCTTGTTGATGAAGGACATAAGACAGAAGCAGAAGCTGTAGCAATGATTGATCCTCGTAACCTTGATACGCTTCTTCATCCTCAGTTTGACGCAAAGGCTCTTAAGGCAGCTACACCCCTCGGAAAAGGACTTGGTGCTTCTCCCGGAGCTGCATGCGGAAAGGTTGTTTTCTCAGCAGAGGATGCAGAGATATGGCATGGAAGAGGCGAGAAGGTTGTTCTTGTTCGTCTTGAGACAAGCCCGGAAGATATTACCGGTATGAAGGCTGCACAGGGTATTCTTACAGTTCGTGGCGGTATGACAAGCCATGCTGCTGTTGTTGCCCGTGGTATGGGTAAATGTTGTGTATCCGGATGCGGTGATATCGCTATGGATGAAGAGAATAAGAAGTTTACTCTTGCAGGCGTTACATTTACAGAAGGTTCAGAAATCAGTATTGACGGTACAACCGGAAATATTTATCAGGGTATTATTCCTACAGTTGATGCAACAATTGCAGGTGAGTTCGGAAGAGTTATGGACTGGGCTGATAAGTACAGAGTGCTTAAGGTTCGTACCAATGCAGATACACCTCAGGATGCAAAGAAAGCTCGTGAACTTGGTGCAGAAGGTATCGGTCTTTGCCGTACAGAGCATATGTTCTTCGAAGAAAGCCGTATACAGGCATTCCGTGAGATGATTTGTTCCGATACAGTAGAAGAAAGAGAAGAAGCTCTTGCAAAGATTCTTCCTATGCAGCAGAGCGACTTTGAAAAGTTATATGAAGCACTTGAAGGAAATCCTGTTACCATCAGATTCCTCGATCCTCCGCTTCATGAGTTCGTTCCCACAGAAGAAGCCGATATTGAAAAGCTTGCTTCAGCAAAGGGAAAGACGGTAGATGAAATTAAAGCTGTAACAAGTTCACTTCATGAGTTCAATCCTATGATGGGACACAGAGGTGTTCGTCTTGCAGTAACATATCCTGAAATTGCCAAGATGCAGACAAAGGCAGTTATCAGAGCTGCAATTAATGTTAAGAAGAATCATCCCGAATGGGATATTAAGCCTGAAATCATGATTCCTCTTATCGGTGATACCAAAGAGTTTGTTTTCGTTAAGAAATTCGTAGTAGAAACAGCAGATGCAGAGATTAAGGCTGCAGGTTCAGATCTTAAATATCAGGTTGGTACAATGATTGAGATTCCCCGTGCTGCTCTTACTGCTGATTCAATTGCCAAGGAAGCTGATTTCTTCTGTTTCGGTACAAATGACCTTACACAGATGACATACGGTTTCTCTCGTGATGATTCAGGTAAATTCCTTGAGGCATACTACAATGCCAAGATTTTCGAGAACGATCCGTTCTCAAGACTTGACCAGAGTGGTGTAGGGAAGCTTATGGAGATGGCTATCGATCTTGGTAAGCCCGTAAATCCTTCACTTCATGTAGGTATCTGCGGTGAGCATGGTGGTGATCCCACATCAGTTGAGTTCTGCCATAAAATCGGACTTGACTATGTATCATGTTCTCCTTTCCGTGTACCGATTGCAAGACTTGCTGCAGCACAGGCTGCTATCAACGCGACACGTTAAATGAGTCAGCATGTTTTTTAGGAACCTTTGAAGTCCCGAAAGACTTCATGAAGAAGAGTGCGAAACTCTATTATGGAGAAAATCGCAAGTTCAGGTTCCCTGAAAAGC
>JAZLHJ010000047.1:0-45965 GCA_045616785.1 Lachnospiraceae bacterium | reverse complement strand
GTTAAGCTCTTTCGAAGGTTGTTTCTTCGAAACTAACCTGTATTTAATTGCAGTAAATGTGGTCTACAACCTATTCCGTCATATTCCACGAACAGTTTTTCCGCTTTTACAATACGTTCCGACAAGGTCCGTAACATGCTTCAGATTTCTCATCGTTCTTTGTCAATCCAAATCGTTCCAAAGCTTTACGTAGAGCGTCGGATTGTGACGTCTGACGTCAAAGAACGTCATCAAGAAAGCTGTTTAAGCGTAGGGAAAAGCAGCACATCCCTTATCGCAGGGCTGTTGGTAAGTAGCATTGTAAGTCTGTCGATGCCGTAGCCGATACCGCCTGTGGGAGGCATACCGATTTCGAGGGCGTTAAGGAAGTCTTCGTCTGTGTGGTTGGCTTCCTCATCACCTGCTGCCGCCGCAGCATCCTGTGCAGCGAAACGCTCGCGCTGGTCGATAGGGTCGTTGAGCTCTGAGTATGCATTACACATTTCCCAGGTGTTGATGAAAAGCTCGAATCTCTCTACGAGGTCAGGTCTGTCGGGTTTTCTCTTTGTAAGAGGAGAGATTTCAACAGGATGATCCATAACGAAGGTAGGCTGGACAAGCTTGTCCTCTACATACTCTTCGAAGAAGAGATTGATGATATCGCCCTTCTTGTGGTAAGGCTCGTAATGAATTCCCTTTTCGTCAGCAAGCTTCTTGGCTGCATCGGTGTCGGGAACCTGATCAAAATCAATGCCTGCATACTTCTTAACGGCATCAATCATTGTAATTCTCTCGAAAGGCTTTCCGAAATCAAGCTCGATATCACCGTACATGAACTTGGTGGTGCCGAGAACTTCCTTTGCAACATAGCGGAACATGTTCTCGGTAAGGTCCATCATGCCGTGATAATCGGTATATGCCTGGTAAAGCTCCATAAGCGTAAACTCGGGATTGTGTCTTGTATCAAGACCCTCGTTTCTGAACACACGGCCGATTTCATATACTCTTTCAAGGCCGCCGACAATAAGTCTCTTAAGGTAAAGCTCAAGAGAGATACGAAGATTCAGATCCTCGTCAAGTGCATTGAAATGTGTCTGGAACGGTCTTGCTGCAGCGCCGCCGGCGTTGGCTACAAGCATGGGAGTTTCAACCTCCATGAACTCCTGTCCGTCGAGATATTTACGAATCGTAGAGATAATCTTCGAACGCTTGATGAAAGTATCCTTTACTTCCGGATTCATTATAAGGTCGGTATAACGCTGACGATAACGGATATCTGTATTGGTAAGTCCGTGGTATTTTTCAGGAAGAATCTGAAGGCTCTTTGATAAAAGAGTAACTTCATTTGCATGAATGGATATCTCGCCCATCATTGTTCTGAACACGAATCCCTTGATACCCACGATATCGCCGACATCAAATTTCTTGAAATCAGCATAAGCTTCTTCGCCTATTCCGTCCCTGGATACATATACCTGAATGTTTCCGGGTTTATCCTGCACGCCGGCAAAAGAGGCCTTACCCATAACACGCTTGCTCATAAGACGACCTGCTATGGTAACAGTAATCGGCGAAGCGTCCATGATGCTTCTCTTTTCCTCATAATCTGCCTTCTGTGCTTCCTTAGCGGCAGCTTCATCCATGCCTTCAACATTTACAGGTTTTCTTCCGTCAAGAAGCTTTTTCTCGAGCTCCTCATATTCTGCCTTAGCCTGTGTGGAATGATGTGTAACATCGAATTTCGTAATCTTGAAGGGATCTTTTCCTGCTTCCTGAAGATTTGCAAGCTTCTCTCTTCTTACCTTAAGAAGCTGTCCGATGTCCTGTACCTGTTCTGTTTTCTGCTGATTCTGTTCTGCCACAATTATTTCCTCTTTTCCTGATTTTCCGTAAATATAGTAAAGGGCGCTTCGCATGCGAAACGCCCGGGTATAAAGCATGAGTTAGTCGATTGATAAAACCTTGTACTTAAGAATTCCGACCTGTGTCTCTACCTTAAGAACATCACCGACTGTTGCGCCGATAAGGGCCTTGCCGACAGGAGACTCATTGGAAATCTTGCCCTTTAAGCTGTCCGCTTCGCTTGAACCAACGATTTTGTATTCAAGTTCTTCTTTATATTCCATATCAAGAATTTTGACAACGCTTCCGATGTTAATCTTGCCGCCTTTAACAACATCATCTGTATCAACAACTTCGGCATTCTTGAGGATTTTCTCAAGCTCTTCGATTCTTGCTACGATGTCACGCTGTTCATCTTTGGCTGCATCGTATTCAGCATTCTCGGAAAGGTCTCCCTGTTCACGGGCTTCCTTGATTTTCTGTGCTACTTCTTTACGCTTTACTACTTTAAGCTCGTGGAGCTCATCTTCGTATTTCTTAAGACCTTCTCTTGTTAAGATATTCTTTTTTGCTTCCATCTTATATCCTTCCCATACACGTTATTTGCTGTGAAAAAAGCATATTCGAAATTCGTGACAATTATACTCTCTTTACTCGCATTTAGCAACTATCTCTGTGCCTTTGCCGCTCTTAAATATAGAATTTGACGGAACAACGCCTCTTACGGATGATGTAGGGTATACATTTGTGTGGCTTCCGATTACAGTTCCGGGGTTAAGAACGCTGTTGCAGCCGACCTCAACGTAATCGCCGAGCATGGCGCCGAACTTCTTAAGTCCTGTCTCGATTTTCTCGCTTCCCTTTACGATAACAAGGGTTTTGTCGGACTTTACATTTGAGGTTATCGAACCTGCGCCCATGTGTGATTTGTATCCGAGAACGGAATCTCCGACATAGTTATAATGCGGAACCTGTACATTATCGGAAATAATTACGTTCTTAAGTTCTACGGAATTGCCGATAACACACCCGTTTCCTACAAGAGCGCTTCCTCTTATGAATGCACCGTGACGGACTTCCGTATCTTCTCCTATGATGCAGGGCTTTCCAAGATAAGCAGAAGGAAATACCTTCGCGCTTTTGGCAACCCATACGCCTTCGGACGGATTATCATATTTCTCGGGGTCAAGTGTGGGTCCGATTTCAAGAATTATATCCTTAATATCCTTAAGAATCTCCCAGGGATATGTTACTTTCATAAGATACGGCCATGCAAGTGTATGTCCGCTTTCATATAACTCAGTTACTTTAAGCTGTTCCATAGTATCCTCCAAATAAAGCGGCACCGCCTTACAATAAAAGCGGTGCCATGTACATTACTTAATCTTAATCAAATGCTTTGAAGCTTTCATTGATTCAATGATTGCATCTACCTGCTTTTCACACTCTTCATCTGTTCCGGCTTCAGCCATAACACGAAGTACCGGTTCCGTTCCGCTCTTTCGAAGAAGTACACGTCCGTTATCTCCGAGCTCAGCCGTTGCAGCTTCCACTGCAAGCTTAACTGCGGGATCTTCAAGTGTAGCATCCTTATCATCAACGATGACATTCTTAAGAACCTGTGGATACATCGTTACTTCAGAAGCAAGAACCGAAAGCGGAAGGTGCGAATCAACCATAACCGACATAAGGTTTATTGCTGTCAGAACTCCGTCGCCTGTTCTGGCATATTTACGAAGAATGATATGACCTGACTGTTCTCCGCCCACCATGTGGTCGAACTCTTTCATGTTCTCGTATACATAGCGGTCGCCGACAGCAGTCTTTTCATATCCGATTCCGATTTTATCAAGTGCCTTGTAAAGTCCGAAGTTGGACATTACGGTAGTTACAACCTTGTTGTTCGGAAGCTGACCGATTTTCTTCATGTGCTTTGCGAGAATGTACATAATCTTGTCGCCGTTTACGATATCACCGTTTTCATCTACGGCAAGACATCTGTCAGCATCTCCGTCAAAAGCGAATCCGCAGTCAAGTTTGTTGTTTCTTACAAACTCACAAAGGCCTTCAATATGAGTTGAACCGCAGGCTGTATTAATATTCACGCCGTCAGGCTCATTATTAATCACATATGTTTTAGCGCCAAGTGCGTTAAATACGGCAGGTCCGATCATCCAGGAAGAACCGTTTGCGCAGTCAAGTCCGACCTTGCAGTTCTCAAAAGAATGAGTAACAACATTTGTAAGATATGCTACATACCTGTTTCTGCCCGAATAGAAATCAACTGTGCAGCCGATATGTTCTCCGGTAGCAAAAGCGATTTCTTCGTGATTGCCGTCAATATAGGTTTCAATCTCATCCTGAAGGGCGTCGTCCATCTTCTCGCCGTCGCCGTTCATAAGCTTGATTCCGTTATCCATGTATGGATTATGACTTGCAGATATCATTACTCCGCAGTCAAAGTGCTCGGTTCTTGTAATGTAGGCAACACAGGGAGTTGTCGTAACATGAAGAAGATATGCGTCCGAACCGGAGGAAGTAATACCTGCTGCCAGAGCATTCTCGTACATGTAGGAAGAACGTCTTGTGTCTTTGCCTATTACTATTTTCGCATGATGGTCTTTGCCATAGTACCACCCGAGAAAACGTCCGATCTTAAATGCGTGCTCCGCTGTAAGTACTACACCTGACTCACCGCGGAAACCGTCTGTTCCAAAATATTTACCCATAAAACCTGCCTTTACCCGTTATATGCTTCTTCATCGCATACAAGAACAACATCATCGTGAAGATTAAGGAAAGATGCGGGGCACTTTGTTGTGCAGGTGCCTTTGAGCATCTGTGCAACAGCGTCGTGCTTACCTTTTCCGGTTGCGATAATGATAATCTTCTTGGCAGAAAGAATGGTTCCCATTCCCATTGTAAGCGCCTGTGTCGGAACATCTGCTGCGCTTGCAAAAAATCTTGCGTTTGCATCAATGGTATCTGCTGTAAGTTTTGTTACATGTGTTACCGGAACAAGTTCCTCATCAGGCTCGTTGAAAGCGATATGTCCGTTTCTTCCGATTCCGAGAACCTGAATATCTGCGCCGCCAAGGCTTCTTACATAAGCTTCATATCTTGCAGCCTCTTCTTCACCGTCCGGAGCGCTTCCGTTCGGTACGTTTGTACGCGCTTTATCAATATTTACCTTATCGAAAAGATTCTTATTCATAAAGTATCTGTAGCTCTGATCGTTATCAGGGCTGATAGGATAGTACTCATCAAGATTGACAGTGGTGACATCAGAGAAATCAATCTCACCGTTCTTATTCATCTTGGCAAGTTCAGCATACATGCCTTCAGGAGTTGAACCTGTGGCAAGACCAAGTATCGCGTTCGGCTTATTTTTCATGACCATCGCAACGATCTTAGCAGACTCAAGGGAAACTTCGTCGTAATTTTTACATACAATGACCTTCATTTTGTTTTTTCCTCCTCTTGCTAGGTACGTCGTAAAACAGTTCCTACGCTTTTTTACGGAAAAAATTTTACTACGCGAAGGGCTTCATTGCAATATTTTTTTAAGTCCGTTCCTTTCGATAAGCTTGTTAAGGAACCGATATTCGTATATGCCGTAGTAGTCGGGTGCCGTAATCGTATCAAACCCCTGACCCCTCAGCATTTCGCAGGCTTCCGAAAGAAGCCTTCCGCCATACCCTTCGTTCCTGTATTTCTCATCTATTCTGATAAATTCCAGGTTAAGTTCGTGAACGCTTCCCGGCACACGCTCAAATACTACAGTTCCTATTATTTCCTCAAGCCCGCGCCTTATTCCAAGGCAGATAAGTTCGCCCGCTTTAAGCTTTGGTTTATAGATAAACGGTACGAAATATGCCGCTGTTTCCGATTTATCAGCAAAAAAGAATACTTCCACAAAATCGTTTACATTTTCTTCACCGCAAACCTCACGCCAGCGCGCAATATCTTTTTTGCAGGCCTCTGCTTCACGTGGGGAAATGTTCTGCTTTTTAATCACAAACCTTCCCCTCTTTTCTGCTGCCGCACTTAAAAGCCAGAAGGAATCATCACGCATGCAGGATATAAACGGCTCCTCGTAGGGCTGCTCTTCGAGAGAATCAAGATATGTCTTTTTCGAAAATACCGGAATCTTGGAATACTTCTTATCCGAAGCGCTTTCCATGAAATATTCCTGCACCATGAAAAGCTTTGTCATCTCGCCGAAGATTGCACTAAGACCTCTTATAATCGCCGGATACATTGTCTGGAATACGAATTCCACACCGGCCCCTTTCTCTTCAGCCACTTCATCCATAAGCGATATTATAAGTGCCGAATATACCATCTGTATTTTGCAATTGTCTTCATAGAAAACATCACGGACAAAAACACATTTATCGTCAACGTAGTTTGCCAGAATTCCTGCCTTTATTTCGCCGTTTACAATATAGAACCTATCAAGAGAATCAGGAAGAAAAGTGACACACTTGTCATGAAGTATTGTCTTTGCATTTTCATCAAACTCCTGTATCGGCTTAATGCATTCCGTCATTTTGGCAAATGCTTCTTTTCTTGAATAGAAAAAAGAAGCTCTCATATCATCAAGGTTAAATACCGACAGCGTCCCCCCCAGTGTAAGCGGCGTAAATCCGTTATGCATAAGAATGTAGGAAGCAATCTTAAGATATGAAATATTACCCACAAGCTTTGCCCTTATATAGAGATACCCTTTTTCTTTGAACTTTTGTATGGCTTTATGAAGCATCTCTGCCGCAACCTCGCCTGCATTATCAAGCTGCTCCTCCGCATAGAAGAAAAGGAGCGTAACGGCCTCTCCCGAACATATCGGGACGCGAAAAAGGGCGAACCCACAGGTTTCACCTGTGGCTTCGTCCTCAGCTGCCATTATTCTCAGTTTTGCAAGGTCTTCTTTAGTCGGGATAAGACCGGGCGGAATAAAACTCAGATACTTATCGCCTATAGAATCATTAAGAACATATCTCATTGTTCCGTATCACCTCTGATTTACAGTATGGTTTTAATTCGTTTTCTTTTCTTTTTCTTTCTGAACAGTACTTATTGTTTCGGTTCCTGCCATAACATCTTCTTTAACAGGTATACTGTCAAAAATCTCTTCTCTGTTAATGCGTCTCATATTAACGCATCTCTCATGAACCTTATCATTGATTTCCTGTGCAACGTCCCACTTAAGCTGATTCTTTCCCTTATGGCGATCGATAAGATTGATCTTTGATTCGTTATCAAAGAATTCTTTTTCTGCTGTACCGTCAACATTCTTATTTGCAGCAGCAATCTCTTTTGCAAAATTAATAATCGATTCAGCCATATCAAGTCTGAACTTTCTAACATCGCTTCTTCTGAAGAATGTAAACCACTGATTTTCCTTGGCTGTTTTATATCTTCTTGCGGCGTCGCCTGCTGCTTTAACACGCGCCATTACTTCCTCTTTTGTCTGTGCCTCCTTTACTGCTTTTATGGCATTTGCCATTTCAGAAAACTCAGCCGTATCTTCCGAGCCTTTCTGAATATCATAGAGACCTTCTTCATACCGCTGCATACGCTGCTTTATTCCTGCGGCAGAATCAAAATCAAGATTCTCTCTCATTTTTCTTACTTCACGAAGGAAGTCGTTTCCGCGTACAATTCTGCTGTTTCTGTTCATGCTTGCCTTATCTCTGATTTCCAGTGCCTTCATATATCTGTCATAATTCTTCTGAGTTGAAACTTTTCTCTCCAGAAGATTTTTCGCATGTTTTTCAAGCTTTTCCTTTTTTGCAGCATCTCTGATCCGAATATTTTTGTAGAATGATAACTCTTCCTCACTATATGTTTTCTTATTTCTGACTATTTCAGAATTAACCAGTTCTTTAAAATACTGCGAAACATCATGAATTCCATGATACATCTCTTCCGGAGTTTGTGCATTTTCAGCCATCTTGATAAGCTCTCCAAAATACGTAATACAATCCTCGTTAGAAGCAAAATCAAGATTGCCCGCCTCTGCAAGCATACCCTTAATATTGGAAATAACCTTTAATCTCTTATTCTTGTGATACAAGGCATTTCCATTTATCCTCATATCACAATCATTAACCTTATTATCAGCGATATTCTTATTCTCTCTGGCCTTTTCCAGGTCGTTTCTGCTTTCATTAATTACATCATAATTATTGATTATTTCTGCCAGATTGTCTTTCTCAATGAGTTCTTCCTTGTATTTCACCTGACCGAGACTTGTAAGTGAGAAAATTGCACCGGATAATGATTCAGCATCCCTAATCTGTAAAATCGGAAGCAGTTCGTCAGACGATAACGTACTGCTCTTTTTTGCATCACTGTACAAAGGAAATGCATTCATAACAGCATTAATATACGGGAACATCACCGGACAAACCTTCTTAATTTCTTTTTCTGCAGTTTCATACATTTTATTTTTGGTGGTTCCGCCCATAATTCTTGCCTGAATTAAATTTCTGACAGCTGAAACGGCTTCTTCATTTACTTCGTCATCTTCACCTTCAACTCCGTACTTGGTATATAATGCTTTATTAAAAATATTTCCTTTAATTTTAATCTGCCCATCAAGAAATTTGGCAATCCCGATGGCATGCTCTGCACCTTCGGCAAATACCTTATACTTATCTATTTCATCTTTATACTTCTTTGATTTATCATCATATTCTTTTATTTCTTTTTCGAGATTGCTTATCTCACAGGCTAATCTTTCCGATTCTTTCGTATATTTAATCTTCTCTTCCTTAAGTTGTTCCGATTTATCCTGATCTGTTTTGTACTCGGTAGCAGTTTTTTCAAGATCAGCAAGAATACTTACAAGTTGTTCGTCTATATCCTTTGCTGTTTTTATTTTGGCCTTGCAAATATCCATCTTTTCCATGGAATCCTCGACATCATACTTAGCTTTCATAGCGGCCTTTTCAGCTCTTTCCCGTCCACCGTTTTCGAAATCGCCATGCTCTTCTTCTGCTTCTTTCTTTTCCTTTGTGACACGGTATTTTCCTTCTTCCACATCAACAAGATTAAGTTCTCTCGGGAGACCAAACATATTCTCGGCCATTCTTCCTATGTCAGAAAGATACTCCTCATCCATTTTCTTAATCTCTTGTCTTTCAACATTAAATACGTGAACAGTCTGCTTGTACATCATGTTATCGGTGAACATATTTATGCTGTCCGATACTCTTCTAAGGCCGAAAAGCTTAAGTTTAAGATTATCAAATTCAGAAGCCTCGGGGAAATCCTTTAACGCAGCCATAAGGCTTCCGATGCACTCTCCGAGACCATTCATTCTCTCTGCTGTGTTCAGTGTTCTTACAAGATTAGCACAGTTCTCATCGGAAGACTCCGCAAGATATGCTTTTACTGCGCTGCTTACAGCCTGAATCTCGGTGCAGGCCTCCTTAACGTCCAAAATCGTACCATTCAGCATTTCATATTTTCCGCCTACGACAATTCCGCCGAGGATGTCCGAAATATTATTTCCGTGATCGGATACAAGATTCTTATCAGCAAGCTCAAGAATATTTGAAAATCCCTGTATATCAGTCGCAAATTCCTTATATAATTTTTTGTTATCAAAATTAAGTTTCATAGTCAGGTCTCCTTTTTAAATACGAATTATGTTTCCTTGCTAATAGATACGACCGAGATTAATAAAAGTCCAATCGAAAAAAAAATTTTAAAACTCGAGTTCTCTTTTCCTGTAAATTAAAGCAGTGAGGAGGAACGAAATTCCTATATAGAGAATTACGCCAATAAGGGCCCCGAAATTAACATGTCCGAGAGCAAGTCTCGTTGCAAACACCTCCGAAAGGCTTGTAAAGGTATAGCTTCCGATATGCATTTTCTGAAGCGGCTTAATAAGTTCGAGAAGAGAGAACAGCTCACTTATAAGTCCCATTGAAAGGCCGATGAAAAGAAGAACGGCAAGTCCTGTTCCCTGCCTGAGGAACATAAGTATCTGCGTGATTGAAACATAGCCGATAATCATTACGAGGATTGTAAAGCCTTCAACAAATATGTCTCTTACCTGCGTCCCGGCAAAAGGATATCCCATGACAGCCGAGGAAATCATCGAAGTAAGAATAATCACAATAATTTCAAATGCAGACAAAATGGCAGATTCTATAAGCTTCATAAAAATAATCTTATTTCTGCTTATTCCGCCGCCTATTGCAACCTGCATTATTCTGCTCTTAAAATCATCACCGTATACAAGTGTTACACACATAATTCCAACAGTAAGAGGTGCAAGTTCAAGCATGGTCGACGCAATGCTCATCATCTGAACCGAGGTAACGCCTTCCGATAAGGATACGCTTATATCAAGGATAAGAACTGTTGCTGCTGCATATATGCCAAGCACAATCCAAAGGGGTACTCTCTTAAGTAATCTCATTAAATCCGCGAAAAGATATTTACTCATTCTCTCCACCTCCGACAAGACTGAAGTATACATTTTCAAGACTTTGAGATTCTATTTCTTCCTGAAGAATCTCAATTCCGTTTTCAGTCAGTATTTCTTTTGCTTTCCCGGCATCACTTACCTTTAATCTGATTACCTGCTCTTCTTTCGCAAGGTCCTCTTCGGTAAATTCCTTTACTATTGTTCCGTTATTGACTATTCCGAAACGGTGAGCGGTATGCTGAAGTTCTCCGAGAATATGGGAAGATACGATAATTGTCGTTCCCTGTTCCTTATTAATCTTCTTAAGAAGATTTCTTATATCTGCAATACCCTGGGGATCAAGTCCGTTTGCGGGCTCATCAAGAATCAGAATCTCAGGATTTCCGAGCATTGCCGCAGCAATTCCGAGTCTCTGGCGCATTCCGAGTGAATAACTCTTTACATTTCCTTTTACGCCGGCAAGGCCTACAAGACCAAGAACCCTGTCTATCTCGCTCTTATCCTTAATTCCTTTCATTCTCGCATAGTAGGTGATATTACTGCGCCCCGAGAGGTACATATAGAAATTTGTTCCTATAAGAAATCCTATTTTTTTCCGTCCATCAGATATGCTTTCGCCCGGATCTCCGATTTCGATCGATCCGCCGCTTGTCGCGGAAAGTCCGAGAATCAGCTTGAAAATTGTCGTCTTTCCGGCGCCGTTCTTGCCGACAAGTCCGTAGATGTCACCTTTCTCTACAGTAAGATTTACATCGCTTAGTACTTCTTTTTTTCCGTAGCATTTACGTATTCCGGCAAGCCTTATTACTGCTTCGCTCATATATGTAAAACCTCCTTACCACACACTTATTCTGTCACTCGGGGCAACATACATTCCATCGCCCGGTTTTATATCATAGGTTTCGATAAATTCATCAAACTGGCTTACAGGCACGTTCACGCGAAGGAAATTCATTGGGTGAACATCGCCTGATACTGCTTCTGCATATTCATAAGTCGTATACTCGCGCCAGAACTTTGCAAACGACCTGAAGAAAAGATCGTAATCAAAATTCGCCTCGTTCGATGCAAGTCCCAGCATGCACTTCATGCTTCCGAGGTCTGCAGTTGCCTCGCCGAGAACGCTTGCCGCCATCATAGCGGAAGACCCTCCCGGGTACGGCGCCAGAGTCGCATAATAGGTTACAAGCTTTGCGCCTCGTAATGAGAATGCCGTAAGATCGTTAAGCTCCCACCATACACGGAAGTTGCCGTCCTTATCAAAGGAAGAACCGGTATCGTCAAAAGCATGTGTAATCTCATGCCCGATAACGAATCCTATTTTGGCGAGCATCTCTTCTCTGCTCTCATCAATGTTGAAATTAGAATCTCCTGCGATTATTCCGGCCAGAACATAGATGCCGTTAACGCTCGGGTCGTAGTAAGCATTAACTGTCGTTGTACTTATTCTTTCAAAGTTCCATTCGTCCCTGTCAACGGTCTGACCTATTTTATCGGCCTGATTTATCATCTTGTAATATCTGCATTTCTGCACCATCTCGGGAATCGTATCGTCTTCATCAAAATCCAGATCCTCATAGGTTTCAAAGGTTTCGGGATAAAGTACGTTTACCTTAAGTGCCTCAAGCTTATCTACTGCCGCAAGCCTTGCGCTTTCGGAGAACCAGTCCTCGGCCATAAGCATATCCGAATAGTAATCACGGATATCGGTTACAAGATTCTCGATTGTCTCTTTTTCCGCCTGTGAGTTGTATTTGCTTACATACACATTATTAAGCGGGCCGCTGATATTGCTTACGCATGTCATCTGCAAAAGCTCGTCAAAATCCTTCTGGGTCGAAAGGTCGTAGTCAGCTCCCATCGTATCCAGCGAGAACTGAAGCGAATCAATATCAAGGCAGGCGATCATATAGAAAATAGTCATAACCTCGAGATAGGCTTTCATCCCCTCGAGATTATCCTCATCATACATATCTCCGAGAAATTCCAGGTATTCAGGTTCATACACAACAGCCTCCTCTGCGCTGTCATATCCCATTCCCTTAAGAATCTCCATTATCGGATAATTGCCGCAAAGCTTTTCTATCTCCGAAAGCGGCATCTTCTGTGCATCTCTTTCATACTTGATAGATCCGCGCATTGTGGAATCCTGCATATTGTCTACAAGAAGGCTTTCGAATTTAAAACACTCCTTTATCAGGCTGTTTGCTTCTTTTTCGGTTCTGCCTATTCTGTCATATATGTATTTTACTTCTGCGCTTATTGCCTCTTTATTAAGATACATGTCACTGCTTGCCACAAGGTAGCAGCTGTTGTCCATAAGGCTGAGCGTTGTTTCGGGCATGATAATAAGCGAATAATGCGTGGAATCGTAAAGAGTACTGTCAACGCCGATATCCGCAAAAGCTACAAAAGCATAATTTGATTTTTCGAAATCGGATACGTAAGCAGTAAGCTCATCAATACTGTTTATGCCCTCAATTCTGTCAAGTGCCTCTTCAAGAGGCTTCGTGCCGAGACTGTTTCTGTAATCCTTATCGTAGTTTTTGGTTCCGAAAAGCGATACAAGCTCCTTCTCGTGCGCAAGTTTCTCATCCGGAAATCCTACAAGGTTTTCATCATGAGCATCCTCATCCGGTTTATCATAGAGAATATTAATAATTCGCTCGTTTACAACGTCAGTGGCTTCGGTTGCGAAATTAATTACCTGTTCATTCTCTTCCTCATTAAGCTCGCACCCAAGAAGCCAGTCCTTATTTACAGCCGTAAAAAAATCATCCTGGAGTCTTACGGAAAGCGTCTCATCAACAGCTCCCTCAATGCCCGAACTGATCCATTTGGAATCAGGGCTTACTGTCTCGTTTGCTTTAACGCTGTAATCGTCTTCCGCGCACCCTGCAAGAAGGGATACAGCAAGAACCACAGCAATAAGAATATGCATCTTTTTTCTCATAATACCTCTTTCGTTCAGCCCTTAAATTTCATAAATTCAAGCGCACATATTGTAATATCGTCAAACTGTGAAGCTTCTCCCATATATCCCGTAAGCTCCTCACCAAGCATTTCAACAGTTTCTTTACTTGACCTGTTCAGATTACCGTTAAGGAAATCTCGCAGTCTGTCATCTCCGTAAAGCTCTTCTTTCTCATTCTGGTTCTCGGTAACACCGTCTGTATAGAGAAGAATCCTGTCACCCGGCTGCATCTGCACGGTATATCTCTTGTAATCCATTCCCGAAGCACCTGCCACGACAAAGTCATGATTGGTCTCCATGTACTCGTATTTTCCGTCTTTTTTCGCAAGTAAAGGAGGATTATGTCCTGCCGAGGAATATGTGAGAACGCCTGTCTTAATATTGAGAATGCCAAGCCATACCGTCGCAAAAAGGCACTCGACATTTCTGTCACACAGAGAATCATTGGCATAAGCAAGAACTTCGTCCGTATTGTAATTAAACGGGACAAATCCCGTCAGAATAGTCTGTGTTCTTACCATGAAAAGAGAAGCCGGAACACCTTTTCCGGACACATCTCCGATCATAAAACATACATGCTCGTCATCAAGTCTGAAATAATCGAAGAAATCGCCGCCTACTTCCTTCGCGGGCTTCATGCTGGCATAAAAGTCTGTTTCCTCGACTTCGGACATGTTCTCTTTTTCCGGAAGCATGGACTGCTGAATATTATATGCTACCTTAAGGTCGTTATTGAGAACAGCTGCCTTCTTCTCAACCGATACCTTTTCATTCATAAGCGCTACCGCACTTGAATTGATTCCAAGGAAAAGCTTTATCTCGCAGATGCTCAGAATTATGTAGTACAGAAGCGTATTCTGAAGGAAATTCCAAAGTACCGACCAGTCGCTTGAATCAAATATACCGTCCGCAAAACCAAGGCTCGTATATGCCACTGTTTTACCGACGTCAAAATTATCACCGAGAAGATCGATTACCTCTTCGGTCAGGTCGATTGAATTAATATCAACTATACCAACGGAAACAAATCCGACAATTACCATTATTTCCATAAAAATCGGGGTAATTATTGAGAAGGTAATAAGAAACTTCCTGTCAAAATATCTGCAGACGATGGCAAGTACAATAACAGAAGCAAACCAGATAGCCGACGGGGATACAAGAATAAATCCGCCCGAAACAAGCACCGCCGTCAGAATCATGTAACATTTGATAATATAGTATTTCTTGCCCTTAAGCTTGAAGAAAAGTATAATCGCCGCAGCAATCGATACGGTACATATCGCGAAATATGCTGCGTAGAATTTGATTACATATGCTTTTAATATGTCGCTGTAATAACCATAAAGAGACACGAAGTATAAAGAGAACAGCGCTATATATAAAACTACATCAATCAGAATAACAAGCTTGTTGGATTTTATTTCATTCTTTTCGAATACGTCATCTGCTTCCATCTGTCATTCCCCCCTTTATAGATACACCTTTCTTAATATTAACACAAAAAAACCTCCAATAACACATATTGGAGATTTTTTGTCATTCTATATGAATATTCTCTGATTATTTATTTCACTTCTTCGCTTCCGAGAGCTTCCTTCTGCATAACTGTTGTTTTTCTGTTATAGCATTCAAAAGCAGAATCAACAAGCGCCTTGTCGGGCTTTTTCGTAAAGAGACTCACAACAGGAACGATTACAAGTCCTGCAAGCATTGCAATTGCACCGCAGTTAATGGGTGACTGCATAATTGTCGGGAAGTACTCTCTTGCAAACATATTTGCAAGCATGAGAACTGTACTGAATACAAAGCATACAACGCACGAAGCCTTTGTAACCTTCTTGCTGTAAAGTGAGTAAAGGAAAGGTGCAAGGAAAGCTCCTGCCATGGCGCCCCATGATACTCCCATGAGCTGTGCAATGAAGGTAACGTTACTCTTATACTGAATGAGTGCAAGAACAGAAGAAATCGCAATGAACACTACAATGAGTATTCTGATGCAAAGTACCTGCTTCTTCTCACTCATGTTTTTCACCATGTTGTCTTTTATAAGGTCAAGCGTAAGAGTCGAGCTTGATGCAATTACAAGAGACGAAAGGGTTGACATTGAAGCAGAGAGAACAAGGATTACAACAAGTGCGATAAGCACGGGGCTCAGGCTTGAAAGCATTGTCGGAACAATTGCATCGAACCCTTCGGTTGCCACATCAACCTTGCCTGCGTAAAGTCTTCCGAAACCGCCGAGGAAGTAGCTGCCGCCTGCAACGACAAGTGCGAAAATTGTTGAGATAACCATTCCCTTCTTAATCGAGCTCTCGCTCTTGATGGCGTAGAACTTCTGAACCATCTGGGGAAGTCCCCATGTTCCGAGCGATGTAAGGAGTACAACAAAAAAGAGATTGACCGGATCGGGGCCGAAGAACGACGTAAAAATTCCCGGGGTTGTACTTACCGTCTCATCGTTTACTCTTGCAAGAGTGTCAAGTGCTGCCATAAGACCGCCGTTTTCCTTAAGTACCGCAACAACAATGATTACGATACCAAACAGCATGATAATTCCCTGAATAAAGTCATTTATTGCGGTTGCCATGTATCCGCCGGCAATAACGTAGATAGCGGTAAGAACAGCCATGAGGATGATACATACACTGTAATCGATGTTAAATGCCATTCCGAAAAGTCTTGAAAGACCGTTATATAACGAAGCGGTATAAGGTATCATGAAAATGAAGATAATGATTGAAGCGCCGATTTTAAGTCCCTTGCTTCCGAATCTTGACTGGAAGAACTGGGGCATTGTTGCTGAATCAAGGTGCTGGGTCATAATTCTCGTTCTTCTTCCGAGAAGCCCCCATGCCATCAGTGAACCGATAATCGCATTTCCGATTCCTGCCCAGGTTGCGGCAACTCCGTATTTCCATCCGAACTGGCCTGCATATCCTACGAATACTACGGCCGAAAAATAAGAGGTTCCGTAGGCAAAGGCTGTAAGCCACGGACCTACCGAACGTCCGCCGAGAACGAATCCGTTAACATCGGTTGCGTTTTTTCTGCAGTAAAGACCGATTCCGACCAGAACCGCAAAGTAAATAATCAGGATTGCAAGCTTCATAATTCACACACTTTCTTTTTTCTTTTGTTTTCTTGGGATTATGCGTAAGTTTCCGTTATGGTACTTCATCGCATTATCGCACCGGCAACGCTTTTATCGGTGCAACGCGTTGACGCTTTTACGCATTAAAGCGCCACTGGAAAAATATTACCACACAAATTTTTGTGTGGCAATACTTTATTTCACTTTATGAACGAATTATTCAATGACAAGATATTCGCAAATAGTATAGGTATCAATTGTTCCGTCGCTGTTGAAATCATATACGGTATCTGTTCCGTCAGCGTTTCTTACAACCATTTTCTTCGGAATGCCGTGTCTGTTGTAGGTAACGACAGAAACTCCGTCAGCGCCCGTGCAGGTAATGTATTTGGCTTTTGTCTTGTTAACGTGATCGTATACCATTCTCTCGCTTATCTTCGCACTCGCATTATAGCTGACTTCCGAGGTCTGTACAAGATTGAATTTTTCGTCATAAGTTTCAGTTACGATAATATTTTCCTCTACCGTACCTGTTACAATAATGGATACAAGATTATAATCTTTATCCATGGTAAATGTCATCATATTGCCTTCATCATCCATTTCGTAACAATCGTACTGAAGAACATTTCCGTCATAATCGTACTTAACAAGGAATGAAGTCTGCATGTCACTTGTATAAACATACTCTTCATAGCCCTTCATCCTGCAGTTCCCATCATAAATTGTATTCTTTGTTGCATACACGCCGGGCTTGGGTCCCTCTTTAACAGTTGAATTGTTTTCAGCTTTTGAAGTTGTTCCGGCTATACAGAATGCGAACATTACAACGAGTGCTGCTATAACAACGTATAATCTTTTCTTCATATTTTTTCTCCTTATTACATTACTTCTTCCCAGGGAACAGGATTAAGTGTGAGCCAGTCAAATCCGGGCATTACCTCTTCCCAGGCTGCATGAGTTCTCTCAACAATTTCGCTCGGAGTAAGCCACTCAAGGAACTCTTCCTCTGAAAGTGATACAAGGCTGTCCAAAGCTTCTGTGCTTTCGCCGTCGTAGGTTGCGTATAAAGCGCCGTTTACTCTGTAGAATGCAACCATTGCGCCTTCGCTGTCTACTTCGTATGCCTTGTTAACAACCTCGGTTCCGAAAGAATAACCGAAGGAATAAGAAGCATACCCAAAAAGTGAACCGATCCAGCCGGGGTAGCACTCCTCGCCGTAGGAAATCTCATAATAGTAACCGTCGCTGCCGATATAGCCCTCTGTATAAATGTTGTCGCCTGCGCCTGCGCTTCCGCCTGATGCGATTACGCCTTCAGCGTAAATCTGGACATCGTTTCTGCACCAGCTCTCTGTCTCATAGGAAATATGTAATCCGTCTGCCTTCTCGCTGATGGCAAATACAACAAAGCTGTCATCGCCCTGGTCATAAATATCCATATTCTGATACTTAATAAGAAGAACGCTCTCTCCGTCTTTCTCCATCACATAAGAGTAAATAGTCGGATTATAGGTTACACCTTCACTGGGATTGCAAAGGAAATCGGTTAACTCGGTAAAGGTGAATTCTTCTCCGGTATTCTCTTTTTCGAAATCGATATATCCGAGAGCAACTCCCTCATCAACCACTGCCTTAACCTCGCCGCCAAGGAACGCAGCTACGCCTGAAGCAGGTTCGGGATCTGCAGGTGCCTCTGTAATCTCAGCCGGAGCTTCTGTAATCTCCGCAGGTGCCTCTGTAATTTCCGCAGGCTCCTCTTTAACTTCTGCGGGAGCTTCCGTTGCTACCGGAGTATTCTCTTTTACCGGTTCTGTCTCTCCGCATCCGACAAGCATAAATGCTGTCGCAAGTGATAATATTATTGCTACTGTTTTTCTTTTCACGTTTGTTTATCCTTTCTTTATTACTGCTCATATTGTAATTACTCTTTCACATTTTTTCAACAAAAATTGTCGCAGGGACGGTTCTTCTGTACAGGGACGGTTCTTTTGTATAGGGACGGTTCTTTTGTATAGGGACGGTTCTTTTGTACAGGGACGGTTCTTCTGTATAGGAACGAAAAAGGGGAGACCCGAAGGTCTCCCGAAAAACTTTTTCACACCGTCTGTCTACAGTGATGGAATAACACCTACTATCGATATGGCTACAGGTTCAAAAGAGAATATTCCGAGAACCGCATCCTGCTCCGGTACATATATTCCCTGAACAAGCTGAATCTGTCCGTCTTTTCCGATTCCGACAAGAATCATTACGGAATCTTCCGTGGCACCGCCAACATTTCCGACAGAAGCAATAACATTTCCAAAGATATCTTTTGCGGTGGCAAGAGGTGCAATCGTCTTAATCGGCACAAGCTTAACATTTCCGATTGCTCTTATTGAAAGCACAAACCTCTGTGTCATGTTCTGCACAAGATTGGTAACCGTCATTCCCTTTGTTGCACCGTTTGTACTTGCCGTAATTTCGGTAACGTAATTGTCAAAGCCATCAAGGTACTCATTGAGCGTTATTTTTTCTCCGCTTACTGTAACTGCAACACTCTCCTCGATTATCTCCTGACCGGGAAGAGCTTCCTCAAGCACTACCTTATTCTGTACGGTAGATGTCGTAGCCGCGGGAACATAATCCGAGGCTGCGGCGTAGCTGTCTGAAGGCTGTGAATTTCCGTTATCGCCGGAAGGAGTATCGCCGGAGGTATTGCCGCCCGGAGTCACATTTCCTGTTTTGTAAAGGTAGAGACAATCTGCAGTTCCCCATCCGGTTGCCTGAATGTCTACAACAATTCTGATTGTTACCTCCGTCTCTTCTGAAAGGCTAAAAGAGGCAGTAGCGGTATTCCAGTTGTTCCAGCCTGTAAGAACCGCGGGGGTACATGTTGATATAACGGCATCGTCTGCCACAGCTTCAAGAGTAACTTTGTCGCCTTCAAAGCCCTGAGACTTAATCTCAAGTGCATATTTTCCCGGGGCAAGAGTCATACTCTTATAGGTTGCAGTGCCCTGCGTTGCAGTCGCATAGTACCAGTGCATGCAGGAGCTTCCGCTAAACGCATCGCCCTCTGTATAAGGCATTTCAATTCCGCTTCCGGTCAAAGTGAAATTGGATGCAGATGCAAATTCAGCATCGTTTTCCGAAATAAGATTTGGCTCTTTTACAGTAAGAGTATATGTGGTCTTTCCGGTCGTCTGTCCCGCATAAGCTCCGGTATTAACGTTCTCGGAAAAAGTTACAGTTCCGTTTACAACATAGGTTCCTGCTTTGTTTACGTCGATCTTGGTAATATCGGTTTCAGCCCAGGTAACGCTCTCGTTCTTTGCTCCGTTATTGTAAGTTACCTGAACGCTTAACGGAAGTGTGTATGCGTTTCCGGAGTCAACCGTCTCAGTACATGAGGCAATACTGTCAACCGAAACGTTGTTACTTATCGCGCCGCTCTTTACATATTCCCATACATGAAGTGCTGCTGTAGGTGTTCCGTCCGGATAGAACTGTGCTTCGTTATCGACTGCCGAACCGCCGTACCACTTTCCGGCATCATTTGCATCATATTCTCCGGCGTAGCTCGAAGCCCATCCGCTTCCGCAGCGTTCCCAGATTTCTTTGTTATCGTTTATCCTTGCCGTTAAAGCATCACCTGTAAGTCCGGTGATATCACCTACGGTAATCCATGCAGGCTCCCAGTAGAATACGCCGAGCGCTCCGGCTGTCTCATTGACGTTTGCCATCAGGTTTCTTAAATAGTTCGCCTGTCCCTGAACGGAGAACGGTTCTGTCGTATTCGCTCCGTTATCGTTGTTACCTACTCTGACAGTGTTGTCATGTCCGTCGGTGTCATCAAGTGTATATGCGTAGCTTGTCTCTGCCACGAAGGTCTCTTTTCCGTACGTATTAAATACGGATTCCATCTGGCTCTTAAGATTTGCAAACGTTCCGTGCCAGTAAGGATAGTAGCTTGTCGCAAGAATATCATACGGAACACTGTTATCATCAAGTGTCTTTGCCCAGCCTGTCATGTTGCTCTTCTCGGGATTGGTTACATGAATTACAACCTTGACATCGCTTTTATAAGCTTTTACGCCTTCTGCTCCCTTAGAGAAAAGAGAACACATATCGTTTCTGTCAGTTACTCCTATGAAACCTCCTGTAGTCTCGTTTCCTACCTGAACCATTGTGATTACATTCTGCTGGGGATCGATGTAATTAAGCGAATCCGTAATGAATGCTTTAAGCGCATCTCCCTTTTCTGCTACAGACATATTCTTCCATGCCTTGGGTGCCTGATACTTACCGGGATCAGTCCACAAATCCGAGCAGTGGAAATCTACAAGCATATGTATCCCGGCAGCACGGCAGGCATCTGCAATTACCTTACAGGTATTAACATCACAGTTTCCGCCGCCATAGCCATGTCCCGAACCGTCAAAAGGATTGTTCCATACACGTACGCGGACATCTGTAATTCCGCATTCTGCGAGGAAAGAAATGAATTCATTTACCGTGGAAATTGTATTTCCGTCAAAGTCTTTGTAAGTTACACCGCTGTTAAGCTCGCTGATAACAGAAGAAATATCCATTCCCATTATGAAATCATTTGCAAGATTGTTAATCTTGGAAACATTAATTTCGCCTGTTACATAACCGGTCTTATCTTCTTCCTCAGGAACAGCAGCTTCAACAGTGAACGTTACAAAAGGTGCAGAAGCAAGAATTCCACTGTCACCTGCTGTCTTAGGTTCTGCAACAATATAATAGGTTCCTTCTGATGCAAATGTTACATCAGCGCTTAATGAAAGTCCGCTGTTGTTATCGTAATTTGAAAAAACAGCATCAGAGCTTCCGTCTGAATGTCCGTTCCAGTGATCAACCCAGAACCAGATTCTTGCTCCGGCAGCATCAAGGTCGGTAACCGTCTCGCCGCCGTATATAAATTCAGTTTCGAGCGTAACTGTGTCACCTGCTGTCAATGTATCATTTTCAAAATCAAATTCATTACCTTCTGAATCAAAAACAGAAATTGTAAGACTGTCTACAGGGTCATTTCCGCCCTGTCCACCCTCTTCTTCAACCGTAAAGGTTACAAACTGTAACTCAGAGAAAAGGCCGTCACTTCCCGACTTTGGTTCAGCAACTATGTAATAGGTTCCTTCGGAGGAAAAAGTTACACTGTTACTGAAAGTTTTACCGGTATTATCTGAAATATTGGCATTACTGCTTCCGTCAGGATGATTGTACGTGTCACACCAGAACCAGATATCAATTCCTGCTTCTGTGAGGTCCGTTATTTTTTCTCCTTCATATATGAGTTCGGTTTCAAGACTTACAGAATCTCCGGGCCTCAAGGTATCGGAAGAAGCATCAAAGGGGTTGCCCTCCGAGTCAAACACGGAGATTGTAATTCCGTCTTCCGGGTCACCGCCCGGTTCCTCGGGATCAGCACTTTCTGCCGTAAATCTGAAATCTCCGTATGCATACCACGTATTCCAGTCTGCACTCTTAAGGTTAACGGAAATTGCATAATCGCCTGTGCTCTCCGGAACAAATGTTGCCGTTGTAACATCATTTGAAGCATTAAGCGTGCCCTCAGTTGAATATCCGTCCCAATTCTCAACAGTCCAGTAAATATGGTAATCCTCACCAAGTTGAACTTCCTCACCAAGATGTTTGCAGACAGCAGTAAGATTTACTGTATCTCCAACCTTGATGCTCTGTGAATCAGAAGTAACGGATACTTCATAATCACCCTCTTCTGCACCGGCTGTCATAGTCCCAACGCCAAAAAGCTGCGAACATGCAACAGCAATTGAAAGGATTGTGGCAGACAGTTTTCTAAATAACCTCGTCTTTTTCATTTTTTCCTCCGAAAATAAATTACTATACCAATTACGAGCAAGCAGTCACATTGCGCAACCGCTTGCTCACTCCTCATCTTGAGAATATCACTTGTCGTAAATCCTTGCAATTAGTACCTTTACACGAAATTTTCAAAAGCTTTTTAGTTAGTTTTCTGAAGGGGAAACAAGGAGGAAAATTTCACTCGTTTTCGCCTTTTTGTTGACGCTACACAAGTTTTTGTTAGTTCCATGTGCTATATATTATTCTTTTTGCACAAATTTTGGCTGTTATAAGCGTTGAATTTTGCGCAACATTGCGCATGGTCGCCCCCTGCAAGGAAGAGCTGTCCCTGCGACGAAAGAACTGTCATGCCCCGGTTTTTCACCGAAGATGCTGCTTTTTGAAATTTTCGGTGAAGTGAGTCATATGGAATTCACCGGAAATTCTGGGATTGGGAAATATCGGTGAATAGCGTAATGGGGATTTCACTGGGAATCTCGGGATTGGGGAATATCGGTGAACACTTCATTGAAGTAATTCTATATAGCGGCTGATTTGGTTGACATATTCTCTTTACCAAATTTGTTATGCTCTGTTTTTTCACCGAGAAAGAGCCCTTCTGAAATTATCGGTGAACGAAATTTTCTGATATTCACCGAATATTGCGGTTTTGGTAATATCGGTGATTTCTTATGTTAACAAAGGTCTTTCCCGGTTAACATAACACCAATTTTGACATGGATTTTTCACCGGAGATATGGGAAATGCGAATTTCCGGTGAAAAATCTCACATTATGTCAACCAAACTCAGGGGAATATTACAAAAGCCCCATCCCTGCGACAAAAGAATGTTGGGAATCTCAACGGGAATCTCGGGATGGGGAATATCGGTGAATAGCATAACGGGGAATTCGATAAACCCCCGTCCCTGAATGAAAAAAAGAACCGTGCCTTGCACGGTTCTTTTTTTCATTCGAACAATGGAGTCGAGAAGTATCTTTCGGCGGTGTCGGGAAGGACGGTTACGACGGTCTTGCCGCTTCCAAGCTTTTCTGCAAGCTTGATTGCTGCAAATACGTTGGTTCCGCTTGAGATACCGCACATAAGACCTTCCTTGGAAGCAAGGTCTCTTGCTGTCTGAAGAGCTTCTTCATCCTTTACAATAACAATATCTTCATAAATCTTTGTGTTAAGAACACCGGGGATGAGTCCGTCACCGATTCCCATCTGGATATGTGTTCCGATGTTGCCGCCGGCAAGAATGGCTGCATTCTCCGGCTCAACAGCCCAGATTACGATATCGGGATTCTGAGCCTTAAGGGTCTCACCGATTCCGCTGATCGTTCCGCCTGTTCCGATTCCTGAACAGAAACCATGAATAGGTCCTGCAACCTGCTCGAGAATTTCGAGTCCGGTGTGATGCTTGTGAGCCATGGGATTTGCCCTGTTCTCAAACTGCTGCGGAACAAATACTTTCGGATTATCTTTGGCCATCTGAATAGCAGTCTGTGTACACTCTTCTATGCAGTCGCCGATATTACCTTTGTCATGGATAAGAATTACCTTTGCACCGTAATGCTCGACGAGAAGCTTTCTCTCACGGCTTACGGAATCAGGCATAATAATTATTGTCTCATATCCTTTTACGGCACCGACAAGCGCAAGGCCAATACCCTGATTACCGCTTGTGGGTTCAACAATAATTGTATCAGGTCCGATTATTCCATCCTTTTCGGCCTGAAGAATCATATTGTAAGCAGTTCTTGTTTTAACAGAACCACCGATATTAACACCTTCAAATTTAACAAGAACTTCTGCAGCTCCCGCAGGAACCATATGCTGCAATCTGATCATAGGAGTATGACCGATTGCTTCAAGTACATTATTATATATCATTATCTGTCTCCTTTATGTATTAAGGACACCCCATTTCTCTTAACACAACATTACTACTATATCATTCATACGCAGGTTTTTCAAGATTTCCTTTTCTACCTGGATGCATGCTTATCATACATTATTATCTTGTCACCGCTTTTTATCACAGTCGAACCGTTCGGAACGATAACCTTGTTACGTCTCTGAATCATGACTATCAGTTCATTTCTCGAAATATCAAGCTCCTTAATCTGAAGTCCGACCCATTCATTCTCGCTCTTTACAAGGATTTCCTTAAGCTCGATGTCTTTCATTCCGGTATAATTCTTGGCGCCGAGCACCAGCGCATCTCCGCTTTTAAGAACAAGATCGCCCTTCGGAACCATCTCCTCGTCATCTCTTATTACAATTACAAGAATAAGCTGGGGCGGAAAAATGACATCCTTTATCATTTTATTATTCCACGGATGATTGTCGGTAAGCACCGAAGTCACAAACTTAAGTGACTGCTCTTCAGCCTCGTATAGACGTCTGCTGAGCTTGGTGTACTGTTCAACGAATCCCGCGGAAATAATACCGGTAGGGATGGCGACCATTCCGACGCCGAGGAAAGATATCAGGATTGCCATCGCTTTACCCATAACGGTAACAGGGTACACATCTCCGTATCCGATTGTAAGAAGCGTAGATACCGCCCACCAGATTCCGGAAAAAGCATTCTTAAAAATGTCAGGTTGTGCATCATGTTCTATCCAGTACATGGCAAGAGAGGACGCGAGCATGAGGATAAGAATGAGAGAAACAGACGAAAGAATCTGATTCTTTTTCTCTTTAAGAACATCGCTTATCGCACGGAACGCGTCATACTGCGAGTTGAGCTTGAACAGTCTGAATATTCTTATTACCCTGAACGCTCTGAACGCCACGATTCCCGAAGGGAATACCATCGGAAGGTAGAACGGAAGAAGCGTCAGAAGATCTATCAGTCCGTAAAAAGAGAATATGTACTTAATCCGCGCTTTCCATACCTTCTCCTCGGGATATAAAAGATCGGCAGTCCAGATACGAAGTGCATATTCTACTGTAAAGATGATTACAGTAACAATCTCAATTATATCAAGTAAATCTTTATAAGGTGCAGATTCATCAAATGTCGAGAAAATAACCGCAAACAGATTAAGGAAAATCGCGATTGTAATTCCGGCATCGAAAACTGTCTCAAGCGGTGAATCCTTCTTACCTATCTGGATAATTTCAAATATTCTTGCCTTTACATTTGCTCTGTTCTTCTTTTGTGTCATGTCATTCCTCAATAAATCTTACCGAATTCTTCGATCTGTTTCGATAATTCATCGGTTTTTGTCTTTATTCCCGCTTCAATTTCTTTAGCCTGAGCGTACAATTTGTCAAGCACTTTTCTCTGCCTGTCCTTCTCCTCGTTTGACATTGTCTTATTGCTGTCAATCTGCGAATAGATTCCTTCCAGGTTTGTCTTAAAGATTCCGGCCCTTTCTATTACCTCCGGAACAAACAGACCGTTATACATATATTTGAAACTTTCATATCCTCCCTTATCCTTCAGACTGAGGTTTACAGGATTCATTGTGCTATCTGTTTCTACTCCCGTTTTTATTGCAACATACTTTGAAATACAGTTACTGAAAGCAACATTAAGGAGACTGCACTGGTCCGCAAGAGCAAACTGAATCGGATTATTCTCCATTATATCTTTCTTCATAAAATCAAAATGATACAGAAGATTGTCGATAACACACATTCCGCGGGTAATCTGTCTGCCGACAGTTTCATAATTCTCTTTATAATTATCATAATCAAGCATATCAAGACTGTAGCCCTTATCAAGGTACTCATCCATAATTGAAAGAGTGTATTCCTTCAGTTTGGAATAGTCATTTTCCCTTGCAGTCAGTACAGCATCAATGAATTCCTTATTCCAGATATCGGCCGTTTCATCCTGTTTGCTCAGATAATTATTGTTCTTATCCAGATGCACCGGTTTCAGAAACGAACCTATGGTTCTGTCCGAATCAATCGGCGGAAGTGTATTATCTTTATTTACCCCCAGCTTAATCCTCTCGTCATACTTCTTTTTAAGCAGACCTCCCTCTCCGATATATCTGTTCAAAAGTCGTTTTCTGTCATCCATTTTGTTCATGAAGAATATGGTATCCTGATTAAGCATTTTATGATCGGGCAAAACTTCCTTAAGCTTATCCAATGTCAGCTTTCCGTCTCCGAAAAGCTTCGACTTTACTTTGATATCTTCATTTCTGTAAACAGACGTTATCTCCTGTCTTAATGTATCACTCGTCTCGGGATTACTCTGATAATCAAAAAATTCCGCTTTGTAACGCAGCATTTTATTTTCTATCATTTCGCGCATTTCAAGAAGATTGGTCTCCTCATCCTCAATCTCATCAAGAGTGCGTCCGTCCATTATATTTCCTCGCATTTCCTTATAAACATTTCGGATATCCTTTGTTGAAAGGCCTTTAATGTCAATACCGTATTTATCACCAAGAATCTGTCGATAATACATGTGAACATCATACAGTAATTTGCCTTTCGCAGAAAAAGTTTTGTTTTTCTCCGGACGTTCGATCTCAAGCTTCTTAAAATAGTCCGTTATTCCGGGCTTAAAATTACCTTCATTCGGAATATCTCCATAGAACGAGGCTGCATTATAAACAGTAAACAGGAAAGAGGGATGGTTTATGATGTAGTCCTCGGTAAACATATCATCAGATATATTAATAGAAATGACCTCGTCAACCATTTTGTCAAATACACTGTAAAGTTCGTTGGTGTTCCCCTTATTCAGTTCAGTTAAGGCATTATTTACATTTTCATTCCAAAGCTTATTGGCTTCGGCTTCTTCATCGCTTACACCTACAGTAGTTTTAAACAGTTGTTGGAAAGGCTGTCTCTTATAATGCGATTTGTCCGCATACTTTTCCTCAGCTTCACCTATTGCGGGATTAAGTTTTTTATACTTTTCGTATTCGAGGACTCTTCCGTTATAAAGTTTGAAAGCTTCCTGTGTAAATTCCTCGGATTTTTCAGAATAATTTTCGGAAACGAACTCATTTAAGTATGTTCTTTTTGAAGCTCTGACCTCAGCATTATCAGCAAATTCCAGCAGCCGGTTATCTACCTTTGCAAGCATTTTTGTGAAGAAATCATCGCTCTTAAGAATTTTACAAAGTGCAAGACGGGCTCTTCCTTTTCTTCTGAAGCGGAAGAAAAAGGTTTTGGAATCATAGAAGCTGTAAGCAGCGTTTCGCATATTGATTAAAGCCTCCCTGAATGAAGCACGATTAGCCTTAATCTGTTCCGGTCCGTCAAAATTGGAAACATTTTTATAGCATTTGCTGACTGTAAGAAGCGGTTCAACAACGCTTAAGAAACCGTCTCCGGTACCCTCCACCTTTGCCTGGGCAAGCGCATATTTTGCCAGACCGTCAAGCGGCTCGTTTTTCAGCTTGTCGTAATCAAAAGCAGCCAGCTTTATATCACTGTCAGTCTTTGTCTCCAACTCTTCCCTTGTGATCGTAACAGGAGAAAACAGCTCAAGCTCTCGCATTATTTTCTGAGCCTCAGGATTTGAAGCTTCAACTTCCTCAACCAGATTGGTCTTCACCTGATTCATATTGGACATATTCTGTTCATTCAGGTTTACAGGGTTATTCGACATCTCCTGCTTATTTGCATACATATCTATTGTCTGTGTTTCCTGAGACAATTTCTTGATTTCCATAGAATTGTTATCCATAGCCATTCCCCCCTGCATTAATTATCTTCTTGTCTATAGCCCCAGTAGCCACGCATCTCCACACCTTCAGGTTCACCGAAAGCTTTTTTCATCGCATCTACCAGCTTCTCTTCATAAAACTCTATGACAAATCCGCCATCGTCCGAGAATTTGTTTATTGCAACATCCACAAGCGAGAAAATCATAAGTGCATAAGCTATTTTATTTTTTTCCTCAGCCTTTATTCCGTAAGAAATTACATCAATAATCTCGCCTTCATGGACATGAACCGCAATATACGCATGTATTTCGTCATTCACAACGAAGAATCTGCTGTATTCCTTGTCCATTTTCTCATCTCTTAAATTATAGCTTTTGGAGAGAAGATCCTTCCTGAACTTTCGCTTCGTAATTTCGCTGAGTTCTCCGTAGCATTTAACATTCTTGAACATTCCGTTATCAGCCATTTTCTGAGCTACGCCGGCCGCTCTGAGCTGCCCTATCGTGTAGCCGACATATATTGATTTGTAGAGTTCTTCCATTCCGCATTTTGCGGGAATATTCTCTTTGCCATCGTCTGAATCCCATATAATAAGAGAATTCTTCTGGCCTCTCTTTCTCAAATCCTCCATCGATTCTTTCAGAATTTTCTCTTCATATCCAAAACCTTTATATTCGTCTTTTACCCCGAGATAGAAGCAGGTCGCAGAAGACATTTCCATTGAATAAAGTCCATATACGGCATTTCCGATTACATTCTCGCCATCGTCCTCAATCGCCACATACGTCAGGATTTCCCGGAATATATCACTGTAGCAGTCCATAAGAATATATATGTTCTCCGGTACAAGATTTGCCAGCTTCTCAACATTAAGTTTTGTAATACATTTAAGCTTCATATGTCTTCACCTCCGAAAATTCAGATATACATCACTATTATATTACAATTTCACGAAAAATCCGATAAAAAACAGCGTTTGCACCAAACTCGGCACAAGCGCTGTAATTTTACGTGAATTGCGCTGTATACAGATTGTAATAAGCGCCTTTTTTCTTCATGAGTGTTTCATGATTACCTTCTTCAAGGATACCGCCTTCGTCAATCACAAAGATTCTGTCCGCATTCTTGATTGTGGAAAGTCTGTGTGCTACGACAAAGCTCGTCCTGTTCTTAAGAAGGCTCTCAATTCCCTGCTGAACAAGGATTTCCGTCTGTGTATCGATGGACGAAGTTGCCTCATCAAGAATAAGAATCTTGGGATCTGAGACAAGCGTTCTCGCAAATGCGATAAGCTGGCGCTGTCCGATTGACATGCTTCCGCCGCGCTCCGTAATCTCAGTATCGTAGCCTTTCTCCATCTTCATGATAAAGTCATGCGCATGAACGGCCTTTGCTGCTGCTTCGATTTCCTCATCAGTTGCATCAAGCTTTCCGTACTTAATGTTATCCTTAATCGTTCCGGAGAAAAGAAAGTTATCCTGAGTCATGATACCAAGCTGCTCGCGCAGGCTTTCGATCGTGACTTTTGTGACATCACTGTCATCAATTTTGACACTTCCTCCAACGCAGTTGTAGAACCTGCTGATAAGACTTACAATTGTAGTCTTTCCGGCTCCGGTAGGACCGACAAGAGCAATCGTCTCCCCCTTCTTTGCTTTAAAGGAAACATCCTTAAGAATAAGTTTGTCCGGTTCATCGGGATAAGCAAAATCCACATTTTCAAAAGTAACTTCTCCCTTAATATCAGGAAGAGGCTCAGCTCCTTCGGCATTCTTAACGCTCGCCTCGGTATCCATAATTTCAAAGATACGTTCTGCTGCCGACATGTTGGTTATAAGCTTATTGTAATAGCTTGCAAGGTTTCTTATGGGTCCCCAGAGCATACCTTCATACATGGTAAATGCCGTAAGTGTTCCGACGCTTGCAACATCAACCTTTAACACCTTGACAGCCAGAATGTAGAGAAGAAGCGTTCCGACACCGAAGGAAATCTCGATTGTCGGGCTGAAAAGATCGTTTATTCTTACAGCATCACGGAATGCATCTCTGTGTTCATCAACTATATCATTGAACTCAAGCCTTGCTTCCTCTTCCGCAGAAAAGCTCTGGATTACGCTGATTCCCGCGAAGTCCTCATGAATAAATGCAGACATGTTGGAATCTTTTTTTCTCATAATCTGCCATTTTCTGTGGGCAACAATTTCGCACAGAAACATACCGGCTACAATAATCGGAATCGAAGAAACCGCAGCAAGAGTAAGCAGCGGGCTTACCCATATCATAACGCCGAGAACCAGAACAATGGAAAGCGCTTCCGGAGCAAGCTGTGTAATTGTACTTGCAAGAACATCCTTAAGCGAGTTAACATCACCTGTTACCCTGGCAAGAATTTTACCTGCGGGCCTGCTGTCGAAGAAATCAACTCCAAGGTCCTGTATATGAACATAGAGGTTTCTTCTGATTCGAAATACCACATCATTACTTACTTTCGACATAATGAGTCGCCATATTCTTGTACACACAAAATTGAGAATTGCAACGCCTGCGGCAATCGCTCCTATAATAAGGAGCCCCTTCAAATTGCCTTCAAGTATTTCAACATCCAGAGCGTGCTGGATAAGAAGAGGATATACAATTCCCGCTCCGACATTGATCAGGATAAGGAATGTTACTATTACTACCTCTTTCTTATACTCAAGAAGATAACGAAACAGTCGCCTTAACACATCGAGCTTAATACTCTCTTTAAGCTCTTCATCTTCTTTCGTTGAATTTATTGACATATAATATCATCTCCCAAAACTTTCATTGCTTCTTTATAGTTACCGTACTGAGCTTCATAGGTCGAGTAGTACAGACCCTTCTTAAGAAGGAGTTCGTCATGCGTTCCTCTCTCTGCGATTGTTCCGCCTGCAAGAACAATTATCTCATCAGCGTCCTTAACAGACGAAATTCTGTGCGCGATAATTATCTTGCTCATATCCTTCTTCTCGCGAAGTTCCTTCTGAATCGAAAGCTCAGTTTCCATATCAAGTGCCGAAGTCGAGTCATCAAGGATAAGTACCTGTGACTTCTTGGCAAGGGCTCTTGCGATGGACAGACGCTGCTTTTGTCCGCCTGAAAGACCGATTCCTCTCTCACCGATTACGGCCTCAATTCCGCCCGTAATCTTGTTTACAAATTCCTCGGCATGCGACTTCTTAAGCGCCCTTCTGACCTCGTTGTCTCCGAGAATACCTTTTCTTCCGAGCTTGACGTTCTCTTTTATCGTATCGGAAAAAAGAAATACATCCTGGGTAACAACCGAGCTGAAACCTCTTACATCCTCGATCTTAACATCGCGAATGTCATTTCCGTCAATTATGACACTGCCGTCGGTTACGTCATAGAAACGTTCGATAAGGTTAACGATTGTACTCTTACCGGTTCCTGTTGCTCCCATAATTCCGAGCGTCTTTCCCTTGGGAAGAGTAAATGAAACATCCTTAAGAATTTCTCTGTCATCAAGGCCGAAGGATACGTGCGAGAAGGCAAGTTCTCCGGGAAGGCCCTTCACGCTGACAGCGTTCTCTTTTTCCTTAATGTCAGGTTCCTCTGCAAGGATTTTCTTAATCTTCTTAATCGATGCAAAAGAGGATGCAAGTACGTTGATAAGCCAGCCCATGTTCTCGATCGGCCATACAATGTTGCTCGCATACTGCAGGAATGCCACAAGAACACCGTAGGAAAGGTTGCCCTGTATTGTAAAATATCCTCCGATAAGGAAAACGCAGATCTGCATTGCCTTCGGAATAATCGAAATAAGCGGCTCGACCTTCGCCATGTAATCGGCCTGCGCGATATTGAGTTCGTTGTACTTACCGTTATGCTCATCAAATTTATCGATTTCGAACTTCTCTCTTGCGAACGACTTAACAGTGCGGACGCCGGAAATATTCTCTTCGATTACCGTTGTCAGAGTCGCGTTCTCCTCACTGATGTCGCCGTAAATCTTATCAAGCTTCTTCTCAAGTCTTAATACGACAAATCCGAGAATCGGCAGGAAGATAAGCGGGATAATCGCAAGCTTCCAGTTGAGAACAAACATACATATAAGTACGGCAAAAAAGTATATAACCGCTTCAATGGTAAGCATTCCGCAGAAACCTGTAAGGTCCCATACTTTACCAATATCGTCTTTTACTCTTGCCATCAGTTCGCCGGTATTGTTTGTATCAAAGAAACGCTTTGAAAGAGTCTGTATATGAGCAAGGACGTCCTTTCTGAGTTCCTCTGAAATGTTGCAGCCTGCCATATCGCAGAAATACTCTTTTACAAACTGCGCTATTGCTCTTCCGCCGGAACAGATACAAATCTTTATAAGATTCGGCCAAAGCAGGTCTATATTTCCCGCTATAATTACGTCATCAACTATCGACATCGTGATTAGCGGGAACCACATATCGAATGCAACGCTCGCAAGCAGTGTTATCGCTGCAAAAAGATATCTCCACCATACAAGCTTTACATATTTTCTCTTATTAATCTTACTGTTACTCAAATCATTTCACCTTCTTACATATAAAACGGGGTATAAAAAAAGTGGTATCAAAAAACTTTTGATACCACACAGTGACTACATAAAATAAGAATATGCATAAATACATCTTCTATAAGTCATACCCCGAGGTACCAATTACAACATATAAATCATCATAGCAAACATTCAACATCTTATTCATTTCTTTGTACCTCGCTTTCTTTAGTATTTTGTCCGTTGCTAAATGGACTTTAGCATAAGTATTTTTAAAAAGCAACCCCCAATTTCAAAGTTCGCTTACAAACTCTGTAAGTTCCTGAATGGAACAAAGCTCGTTAACACGTCTTCTCAAGGCTGAAGAGCCGCGTATTCCGGCGGTATACCATGATATATGTTTCCGCATCTCGCGTATGCCGGTATATTCGCCTTTAAATTCCACAAGCGCCTTGCCGTGGCTTATCATCATTTCCTTAAGTTCCGAGATGTCAGGCCCGGGAAGTATTTCACCTGTTTCCAGAAAATGAACTATTTCACGGAAAATCCACGGATTACCGCGGGCGGCACGTCCGACCATAATACCGTCGCACCCCGTTTCCTCCATAAGGCGTTTCGCCGAAGGGCCGTCTGTTACATCCCCGTTACCTATTACAGGAATTGATACGCTCTCTTTTACCTGCCTAATTATATCCCAGTCTGCTTCGCCCGAATACATCTGCGTTCTTGTTCTTGCATGAACAGCAACGGCACTTGCTCCGCTTTCTTCACAGACATGCGCAAATTCCACTGCATTAATATGTTCCTCGTCAAACCCTTTTCTGAATTTGACTGTAACAGGCTTTGAAATCCGGTGAGCAATTTTCTCGATTATATGTCCCGCAAGGACCGGGTTCTTCATAAGCGCAGAACCTTCGTGATTATTGACGATTTTGGGAACGGGACACCCCATGTTGATATCAAGAACAGAAAACGGTCTGTCTTCAATTCTTGCAGCCATATCTGCCATGATTTCCGGGTCCGATCCGAAAAGCTGAAGCGATACAGTTCTCTCAAAGGGTGAGATTTCAAGAAGCTCATCGGTCCCTTTGTTGTTGTAGTAAATCGCTTTTGCCGATACCATCTCCATGGCAGTCATTCCGGCGCCAAGCTTTGCGCATATCGCGCGGTACGGTAAATCCGTCACGCCTGCCATCGGCGCAAGAATAACAGGATTATCAAGTGTCACATTTCCGATGGTTAGTTTATTTAAAACGTTTGACATTTTTCTCATAAATTATGCGAAGTCCTTCAAGCGTAAGCGCACTGTCATAGATATCTATAAGCTCTGTTTCCTCGCATATAAGTCTTCCGAGACCGCCGGTCGCAACAACCTTAAGGTCTTTTATTCCGGATTCTTCCTTAACCTTTCTGATGATATGTTCGCTCGCTCCGATCTGTCCGTATACAAGGCCCGCCTGCATACTTGATATCGTCTCCGTTGCAAGAATCGAAGAGGGCTTTTTAATCTCTATTTCCGGAAGTTTTGCTGTGTCTTCCCAAAGCGCCTTGGCACTGATTCCCATTCCGGGCGCCGTAATTCCTGCAAGGAAACCGCCGTCCTTACTGATAAGGTCATAGGTTGTGGCAGTTCCGAAATCTATTACAAGTACGGGGCCGCCGTACTTCTCATAAGCTGCTGCCGCATCAACTATTCTGTCTGCTCCGATTTCCTTTGGATTCTCCGTTTCAACTTTGATTCCGGTCTTTATTCCGGGTGCAACAACCATGGGTGATTTCTCAAGATACTTCACGCTTGCCGCTGTAAGCGCATGCATTACGTTCGGAACAACGCTTACGATTATTACACCGTCGATATTCTGATAATTAATTCTGTTCTCAGCAAGAAGATCCCTTATGTACATTCCGTATTCATCCGATGTATGAGGCTGTTTACTCATTATACGGAAGTTGGCCTGAAGGCTCTCACCACTATAAACTCCAAAAGCAATATTTGTATTTCCGACATCAATTACAAGCAGCATTACTGTTCCTCCTTCAGAATTTCATTAATATCTTCTCCGAGAATAAGAAAGCGGTAGTAAAGACTCAGCGATTCGAACAGTTCTCTTTTCTTACGCAGAACCTCATTCACAAGAAGGCCGCTTCCGATTTCATCATAAAGATAATCCTCCTCCGCTGCCTCTGTCCTTAAGTTAACGCTTCCGTCTTCAGCAAATTCAATTGTAACAATTCCGCCGATTTCCTCCGTAAAAAGCACACAGATAATATGAAGCTCATCCTGTATGGACTGCGGAATCTTTGCAAATTTCTCATTGAAATAGTACTTTTTATCATATGCATTGGCGCCGCAAAGCGTCATTGTATTCTTTTCACACATAACCGTATAAACCTCTTATCGATACTTCTCCGGAATACACCTTATTAACCGTCCCGTCATCGCGGCGTACAAGGAGCTGCCCCATCTCATCAATCCCTTCAAGAAGACCTTCATATTCTCCCGAAGGATCGAGAACCTTTACGCGCTTTCCAAATCCCGAAAGCGAGTCCTCATATTCTGCCATAACACATCCTACATTAAGATTCTCTTCATAATCCCTGTAAAGTCCGGCAAAAAAATACAGCACCAGACCAATAAGCTTTTCTCTTGAAACCTCAAACCCAAGCACGTCTTTAACGCTTCCGGGATTGGTATAAATATCAGCGGAATATTCGCTTTCCTTTACATTTATCCCGACACCGATGACAAGCCCGTATCTGTCAGAGCCGTAATCTGCAGCCATCTCTGTAAGTATTCCGCATACCTTATGACCTTTATACACAATGTCATTGGGCCATTTTATCTTAAGGTCATCACGGGTTTCATCTGACAGCTGTGTCATTTCCAGTATTGCCCGCCTTACGGCAAGTCCCATGAGAAGCGTTATACTTCCGGCATATTCTTTTCCGAAAGAAGGAATCAGAAGAAGGCTCATGGCAATGGAATTATCACCGTAATTCTCCCAGCTTCTTCCGCTCCTTCCGCGCCCTCCGGTCTGCTTATTCGCAACGAGAAGCGTTCCGTCTTCTCCGCCTGTTCGAAAAAGCTCCATCAGGTCGGAATTGGTAGAAAGGGTCATCTCTTTGCAGATGACCCTTTTAACCAGCGAATTTCCATTAGTTTCAAGTTCTATCGAATCCCGGGTCATTCTTCAAACGCACCGAGAACGGCAGCGATAACAGCTTTGATTGTATGCATTCTGTTCTCTGCCTCATCAAATACAAGAGACTTTTCAGATTCAAATACTTCATCGGTAACTTCAAGTTCCGAAAGGCCGTACTTCTCGCACATTTCCTTACCGGTTGTCGTCTCATCATCATGAAAAGCAGGAAGACAGTGAAGGAAAACAGATTTCGGACCTGCATTATCCATTACAGCCTTTGTTACTTTGTAAGGTGTAAGGTCTTTTATTCTCTTCTCCCAGATTTCCTCCGGCTCGCCCATTGATACCCATACATCAGTATAGATAATATCAGCATCCTTTGTACCTGCCTGTACATCATCAGTAAGAGTAATTGTTCCGCCGCTCTCTTTTGCATAAGCTTCGCACACCTTAACAAGTTCGGCTTCGGGGAAATACTCTTTGGGCGCGCATGCAACGAAATCAAGTCCGAGCTTTGCGCAGACTATCATAAGGGAATTGCCCATGTTATATCTGGCATCTCCCATATATACAAGCTTAAGACCTTTAAGGCGCCCGAAATGCTCCCTTATTGTAAGCATGTCGGCAAGCATCTGTGTAGGATGGTACTCATTGGTAAGCCCGTTAATTACAGGAACTCCCGAATACTTTGCAAGTTCCTCGACAATACTCTGTCCAAAGCCTCTGTACTCGATTGCCTCAAACATTCTTCCGAGAACACGCGCTGTATCCTTGATACTTTCTTTTTTGCCTATCTGAGAAGCTTTCGGATCAAGATAGGTTGCTCCCATTCCGAGGTCGCTTGCCGCAACTTCAAAAGAGCACCTTGTTCTGGTACTTGTCTTCTCGAATATAAGCGCAATATTCCTGCCGCGGAGTACATCCACGGGAACGCCTCTTTTCTTAAGGCTTTTAAGATCTTCGGCAAGATCGATAAGATATATTATTTCTTCCGGCGTAAAATCACGAAGTGTGAGAAATGAACGCCCTTTTAAACTTATGTTACTCATTTTGTAAGTACCTCTTTTACTCCTTCGGCAAGACCTGCGATTCCCTGGATTTCCGAAGGAATGATAATCTTGGTTGCCTGACCGTTTGCAGCCCTCTCAAATGCTTCAAGGCTCTTAAGACGAAGAACAGCCTCATCCGCACCTGCTTCCCTGATCATTCTGATACCGTCTGCTTCAGCCTGCTGAACCTTAAGAATAGCTTCTGCACGACCTTCTGCTTCTCTGATCATCTTCTCTTTCTGAGCTTCTGCACGAAGGATTGCCGACTGCTTCTCAGCTTCTGCCTCAAGAATTGCAGCCTCTTTCCTACCTTCTGCAACAGTTACGTTAGCTTTCTTCTCACCTTCGGCTCGTGTAACGGCCTCACGTCTTTCACGCTCTGCCTTCATCTGTTTCTCCATTGCATTCTGGATTTCTGCAGGAGGGATGATGTTCTTAAGCTCCACTCTTGTAACCTTGATACCCCAGGGATCTGTTGCTTCATCAAGACAGGCTCTCATCTTGGTGTTAATTGTCTCACGTGAAGTAAGAGTCTGGTCAAGTTCAAGGTCACCGATAATATTACGAAGAGTTGTTGCGGTAAGATTCTCAATAGCTGAAATAGGATTATCAACACCGTATGCGAAAAGCCTGGGATCTGTAATCATATAGAATACGACTGTATCAATTCTCATTGTTACGTTATCTTTGGTGATAACAGGCTGAGGAGCAAAGTCAACGACTTGTTCCTTAAGAATAACTCTCTTTGCTATCTTATCGAAGATAGGTGTCTTGAAATGAAGTCCAACACCCCAGGTGGCCTGATAAGCACCGAGTCTTTCCACTACAAATGCATGTGCCTGAGGCACAATTTTGATACATGACATAAGAATGCAGAGTACAAAAAAAGCAATTATACAAATAATAATTATTCCGGTTGTAGACATAACTACATATCCTCCTTTTTAATTTTTGATATTTCCGTTACATAGAGCTTGACGCCCTCAACAGACATAATTTTTACAACGCTTCCCGAACTGATAATTCCGTTCTTCTCGGTTGATCTGGCCATCCACTCGATTCCGCCGACCTTAATTGTTCCGACTTCCTCAAGATTATTAATCTCGTATACAACGATTGCCTCGCGCCCTACCATGCTTTCAATATTCGTTCTTTTCCTGTCCTTATTGAAATACTTGATTGCAATCGGTCTTGTGAACCACAAAAGTACTCCGGATATCACCAGGAAAATAACAACCTGGAGCCAGATTGGAGTATCGAATGCCGACACGATGCAGGCCACAAGCGCACCGCCTGCGAACCATATCGTTGTAAGACCCATTGTCGCAAGTTCGATAATCAAAAGAAGAACAAGAATAATTAGCCACACAATTGCCATTGATACTGTCATTGATTTCCTACCCCCTCATCAATAATTTCCCACATATATCCCTGATGGACTTTACCTGTATCTCCTCCGTCCGTATCAGTTTCTTCCGGAATTTCGTATTCGGTTATTCCCTCGCCTGTATTTGGCACGTATTCCGAATAAATTTTATCTGCAACAAACAGAACAATCAAAACAACAGAAATTGCCGTAATAATCTTTCCGTTTATCTTACTTAATTGATTGTCAAGGAACGGAAACAGGAAATAAACTCCCGCCATTCCTCCTATGCCGAACACCAGAAGACCTTCCGCGCACACACGGCCGTTTATGTTGAGAAAATATCCAGTATAATCCCACCATCTCTCGCCGTGGATGGATTCAAGCGCCCAGCCTGTCATATACTCCACGATTCCGCATAAAACCACAATTGCGATAAATTCAATCGCAGGATTTCTTCTCAGCTTAAACAGCGCAATTGCAATCATTACACCGCCAAAGCCGTAAATCGGAAGCCACGGTCCGTGCATTACACCCCGGTTTACAAATACACCGTCTTCAACAAGATGGAAGCATACCTCCCACACCCAGCCGATAAAAGAGCATATGAAGAAGATTACGACTACATTCGGCAAAGGATAATGCCTCATATAATGAAGTCTTTCTTCTCTCGTCTCTTTCTCCTTAACCTGTATCGGAAAAAGTCTTACCGGATACGTTAAGCCGTCTGCTGCCGCTTCATACGTTGAAACATGGAATATCACCGACATCTTCTCGCGGTATTCTTTTTCTTTTTCATCATACTTCGGAATAATTCCGAAAAAGTCCTGAAGAACTCCCGCAAAACCTTTTCTCTTCGGGAGCCCCGGAAGTCCGTCGTGAAGAACGCGCGCAACATCGGAATAAACCTCTTCAAGAGTCTCAAGCGGCGCCTGCTCATATAGATAAACATCGTTCATAAGTCCGCTTCCGGGAAGCATTTCAGCCTTCGCAAGTGTTCTCATCTCCGCGTAGAATTCGGCACGCGAAGCCTCTTCGTAAGGATAGAGAAAAAAAACACCGAGAAGCCCGAATGTAATGAAATCAAGAAGCTCCCATGGGATGAACGAAAGGTCAAACACGAACATGTCCCACTTGTGTCCATACATCATTTTCTTGGAAAGGTCCAACGCCTCACGCCCTGTCATCTGCGGATTCTCTGCAAGAAGGTACGGCACCATACTGTAGGAATAGTGTTTGATGAATCCGCCGACAATTGTAAGGTCCCAGAGAAACTGCCACAGCGAGCACCACATAAAAGCTATCGCAACATGCATCCATTTCTTGATAAGAAAAAGATATGTAAATCTTGTAAGCGGAACCTTTTTGTATTTCCTGCCTTCAAGAAATACTCTTGTATAAATTATGATATAGACTCTTTTAATAAAAAACCATACAAAAGCGGCAAACAAAGTCGCAAATATGACAAGAATTGCCGAGGTCACGCTCTCGCTTCCGGTTACGGAAAGAACGGTGTCATAAATCGTTACAAATATTGAACCGGATTGAATCTTATTTACTATCTCGGCAAAAACACCGTTTCTTCTGCCAAGCGATACATTTCCGATTTTGTATTCGGTGATTCTGTTAACAGCTTCAAGTGGTTTGGGAGCATTTTCTCCAAGGTCTATCTCACCGAACATCAGAATCGAATATACATCGGAATCTGTAAGTTCCTCAATTGTCTTCCCACCGATTACCTTACCCTGATCGAGATTTGATACTGCTTTGTCAACTGCATACGATATTTCCGTATATCTCGATCCGCTTGAATAAGCAACACCGATTATTGTTGCCAGCACAAGAACAAAAACATACATCCAGTAATGGTTTTTAAGACTTGTCTTGGCCCGTTTCTTACAGGCGCGCCTTAAGTCCTTACGGTTCATGGTTATCTCCTCAAATACTCTGTTACTTCACAGGGAGTCTTTGCAATATAATCTGCTCCTGCCAAAGTAAGCTCTGTTTCATCTCCGTATCCGTACAATACCCCAATTGAACGTATCTTATTATTCTTTGCCCCGGTTATATCATTTTCTCTGTCTCCGATCATTACCGCCTTCGACAGGTCTTTAATATCTGCCTTCTCTATAGCATATTTAAGTACATCTGATTTTCTGCATCTTGATCCGTCCATCGTCGCCCCCGCAACAATGTCAAAAAACTTCATAAGGTCAAAATGATCGAGAATCCTGAAAGTATATGGTTCAGGCTTCGATGTTGCAACGAAAAGTTTTTTCCCATCCTTTTTAAGTTCTGACAGCATATCGTATACACCGGCATACACGCTGTTCTCAAAAAGTCCGCGCTCACCGAAATACTCACGATAATACTCTATAGCCTGCCCTGCCTCTTCCTTAGTCATATCATAATAATTCATAAAGGAATCAAGAAGCGGCGGCCCTATGAATTTCTGCAAAGCAGTCTTATCCCGGACTGAAATGCCAAACTTTGAAAGAGCATACGAAACTGAATTCGTTATTCCGGGTGCCGACTCCGTAAGCGTTCCGTCAAGATCAAAAAAAACATACTCAATTGCCATTATATTTCTCCAAATCAAGACTCTTATCAAGCTTTGACACAACAGTCGTTACAACAACATCTCCGGTAACATTGTTAACTGTTTCGAGTCCGTCAAGAATTGTTGATATCGGAATGAAGTAAGCTATTGCTTCAAGCGGAACTCCGACCGCTGCAAAAATAATTGATACGGTTACAAGACCGGCCCCCGCAACTCCGGGAGTTGCCATCGACATAAAAAGCGATGTAACCATAAGAATAATTATCTTTGATACAGTAAATTCTATATTATAGAATTTCATAAACGCAAGCGTCATTACCATAAACGCCACGCACGCTCCGTCCATGTTAATTGTTGCGCCAAGCGGAACAGAAAAAGAGTATATTTTCTTCGGCACTCCGATGCTTTCGCAAAATCTCATCGTAACAGGCATACTTGCACAACTCGACTGTGTTGAAAAAGCAGATATGATAACAGATGTAAATCTTTTGAAGGCTTTAATAGGATTCAGCCTTCCTACTCCTCTCAAAATAAGGCAATATACCATACACATCGAAATGTATCCGACAATGATTGTAAGAACAAGTGTACCGAGCGAAATAAGAGTTTTCAATTCTGTTGTAATCACAAGAATTGCAAGCGCGCTGAAAAGAACAATCGGAATAAGCTTTACGATTATCGATGTAATCTTCATAAACAGCTCATTACATGCTTCAAAGAAATTATTAACGGAAACAGTATATTTTCCAAGCATTGTGGATGCAATTCCTATAAGTACGGCAAGCACTATTATCTGGAGCATGTCTCCTTCGATAAACGGCAAAAGAAGATTTCCCGGAACAATCCCCATCAGCATGTTAAACAGAGGATTCCCCACATTTTCCGCTGTTTCCGCCACATAAGAGCTTCCGGAAGAAACAAAGGCTCCGGCCTCTCCCGGATTAAACAGAAAGAATATTCCAAGTCCTATAAATACTGCAATTAATGAAGTAAAGATATAGAATACAAAAACCCTTGCCCCGATTTTACCTATTGCGGATATATCGGTAAACTGTGACATACTCGTTGCTATAGAGAAGAAAACAACAGGACCTACTACTATTCCAAGCAGATTTAAGAATATCTCTCTTATCGGTGAAAGCACATAATTAACAATGTCGAGCCTTATCCCTTCTGTAATCGTAAATCTGCATATAATTCCGAACAGTATTCCAAGTACAAGCGCTATAATTGCACTGTAAAGAGAACTTTTCTCATGCTTCTTAGCGCTGATATCGACTGTATTTGTATTATTCCTATGCTTGTATCTTACATTGTCCCCGAATTTGCGGACAATCATGCTCTGGATATAGCTGTAAGCCTGCGCATTCTGATTATCATCAAGCATATTTCCGATATCAAATTCCTTAGGAGCCTCCCCGAATTCCCGACCCCTTGCCGATATTCTGACACTCTTCTTAAATATGTCTTTTCTGATTGCTATTGTCATATAATCGGAATGCGGTGTACCCTCAGTGTTTCTGACTTCAACCATTTTAATCATGGTTTCTTCACACAGAAGCATTACCTTATTGAGTTTTTTCCTGTCAAATATATCCTTAAAGCTTTCCTCAATAAATGAAAGAGCTTCGCCTATCCCTGCATTTGACAATTCAAAATTAGATGAGCGCATAGCTTCCCTCCAAAAGCAATATATGGTATATAATACCACAAAAAGGAATCTCTTGCGAGATTCCTTTGTTTATGCCCGTTTTATTTGTATTATTTCACGTAATGATTATTTAAGAATTCTAATTTTTCCGAGAATCGGAATATCTTTTGCCTTACCGTTGACAACATTGACGATTCCTATAATCGAAAGAATAAGGAAGAATAATCCGAAAATGCCGCCGATAATAGAGAACACAATCCCAATAAAAGGAATTATTCCGAGAACTGCAAAAACAGCTCCGAAAATAATCTCAAGAATTGCAAGAATCAGCCCCTGGTTGGAATGAAAACGTGCATATTTGGAATTGGGTGCTGCAAGTATCGGAATGATAACAAGCCATGATATATATGCAAAAATACATACTACCATGTTACCCTTAATATCATCCTGTGAAAACTGTGATGTTGAATCCGCCGTGTTTGTAAATGCATTTACCGAATCATTAATATCTGCCATTTTTCCACCTTTCTGTTCTACCGACAATTAATATAAAATTTCCTGACCGGGGAAAATTAGATTTCCTCTTCCTACCTGAGGATTCTTACTTCTGAGTTCCTCCAGAGAAATTCCAACTTTTCTTGCGATCTTGCTTAATGAATCACCACGTTGTACGATATACTTTCTTACTTCGGGAGCTACAGCTTCCTCGCTTGGCACATTCGGAATCTCCTTTTCCGAAGGAGCGTCTGTAAATACCTTTGTAGCCGGGAAGAACCGTGCAATGCAAAGCGGACCGTAAATCGGAATATCATTGTCAAGTGCCGCTCCTGCAGGAATTGTAATATCGTATTCTATTCCTTTATACTCATACTGCATACGGATGCTTACGGTTTTGTTCTTAAGCAGCGCCTTCATTTCGGCATTTGTTAAAAACTGTCTGTTATATCTCCTGTCAATCGTAATTGTTGAACCGACAGGTGCCTTGGCAATATCAGTAAGCAGTACATACGGATCAAGCGGGATTCCAAGTCCGCCGGAATTTGAAGAGTTGATATCAGGCTTTACACCATCTCCGTCATTATTATCAGGGGTCGGTTCAGGATTCGGCTCCGGTGCAGCTCCCTTTGATACAATTGCAAACTTTGAGAAACTGTCAGCAAGGAACGTTACAACACCGTTACTGTATGTTGCCGGAATTATCTCATATTCGCCGCTTCCCTTCTGATGGACAATCTCTACCTCTGATCCTGTTAATCCGCTTACATTCAGAGAAATTGTTGCCTCCGAATCAAGCTGGTGCTTTTCTTCTCCCGGCCAGTAATCGGTTGTATTTCCTTGATAGAAAATATTCTGAACAGTAAGGTCAACATATTTATCTACAGAATAGCCTTCTGCCTGTTCCAAAAACTCGCTTTCTTCCGTAACAGATACACTTGTGTCACTTACTTCAAGCGCTGCAGTACCGTTTTCAAACTCACCGTCACCGATATCAAGTGCCCCTCCGCTGATACCCGATGCGCTGCTCTTTACTTCATCATCCATTTCGCTAAAGGTTGCACCGAGATGGAAATTCTTACTGGGTACTGTAAATGTAAATGTTGAAACAGTATCCTGTGCTGTTGTGGTATTGGCCTGACCGTTAATCTGGAATCGGGTAAGCTGATACCCTCTTGCGGGAACAAGGGTAATCGTAACTACCGTTCCGGGCAGAAAGGCACCTTCTCCACCGGCCCATTGTCTGCCGAACTCATTAAATTGGCTGTTGTTTATCCAGTATACGTCTGCATCATGGTTACCGGGATTTGCCACCGCAGCTCCGTTATATTCTGCTGCCGTAATCTCAATAACACCGTTTCCGACATATTCATCCTCGTGTCCGGGGATTCCATCGGAATAGCTCCATCTGAACGTGGCACGGCCTGTCTCGAAAAACAAATTACTAAGGTTGTAACTAAATCCACGCTTTATTTCAGCCTGCTGGTCTGCTGAAAAATGATTTTCAAATTCACGTTGCACAGGTTCGGGATTATCAAACGTTCCACCGACTACAAGTACATGCCATCCCTCATTACCGTCTCTTGTCTCTCTTAATGTATATTTAGGCTCAATTCCGACTGCCTTAACAGCTTTTGCTTCTACGGTCGCACCTGAAGGATCTACCTCAATCCAGGCATCACTTGCATTCTGATAATAAATTTTTCCGTATGTATTATTGTAATTCTCAACCGTAAGCTGACCTATCGGTTTGTCTTCGGCAATAAAGCTGATATTACGAAATTCGAAACATTTTTCTCTGTCAAGCCAGTATGAGTCACCACTGTTAAGGGTACGCTTTACTTCGTCGGTATCCACTCCCGTAATGCTACAACCGACAAACAAACTGTTTACATCAAGAGCATATCCCTCAGTATAAATCTCAACCCATACTTCCTTCGCGGGAATCTCATTAATTCCGGTTGAAGGAACCTGATATACTTCACCATCGAGTCCAAGATAATAAAATGCACCGTTTGCAGTATCATAAGGTTCAAAAATCAAAGTAGAGGGATCTCTCGTATCCTCATTAAGCGCAATATTGGTAAATGTATACTTCCAGCCTCTTCTCGCCCAAATACCTCCCCAATCCTCTCTTGCGGAAATAATATTCTCAAGCTCATCTTCATCCGGTTCAGGGAATTCAGGCTCCGAAACGCCGGGTAACGTTTCATGGTCCATTGCTCCACCTACATAATAATCTTTTCCGTCAGCGGGAGGCTCAATAACCAGTCTTGTAAATTCGATTTCACCGTCTCCATCATTATACGCATGCCATTCGTCACTTGCTGTCTGATAATAAACGGTACCAATATTTAAGTCACCGCCTCCGCCAAATGTCATTGAAAATGTAGATAAGGGCAACGGATCTCCACCGCCTCCGTTAACAAATCTAATTCTCACTGCGCAGGAATCTGACGAGTCATAAGGGAAGCTGTATGTTCCGGCTAATAACGAATCCAAATCACCTCCGTTAATAAAATGATCATCATTACCATATCTGACAAATAACTGATTGGAACTTCTGTCAAGACCGTGCTCGACAGAAGGAACAGCTTTTAAATATATTGTTCCGGAAGCAGAGGGCGTAACACCTGAATTATTGAATACTTCATTCCAACTTGAGCCGTCTTCCGAATAATATACACTTCCGCCTTCATTTATATCAAACTTAATCTCTCCGGCATCTGAACCGCCGCCACCGCCGGGCTGCTTAAGAACAAACATGTAACTGTCTGCAAGGTCAGAAACGGAGATTATTTTACCATTTTCCCAGGAATTATCCTGTTCACCGTTAAGATATATATCTTTTCCGGCTCCAACCACAGTAATTTTCACTCTCTCCACTTCTTCAGGCAGAGAAAATGTGTATTTCCCGTCTGTGGTATCCTGATTAACAGAACCCTCCGAAGAATCCTGAATCCTTTCTCCTGTTTCATCTACTGCTTCAAATGAAACGTTGTAGTTAGTAGGTCTCTGGTCAGATGGCATCCCATCATCAAGCGAGATTCCGAGTGTCAGGTCCTTTGTAGCGGCCTTTACACTGACAGGTACGGTATTAATCGTCCCTATAACCATTATCAGCGAAAGAATCACCGCAAGGAATTTACTTATTTTCCTCATTAAACAAACCTCCTTGTTTTTTGTACCAACTTTTGTATCTGTTTTTATACAAAATATTTATTTGAATGATGTGAGTGCCAAAAGTACTTTTTTGAAAAGCCATTTGGCAATCATATAAATTAACTTGCTCTTTGAAAACTGAATAAATCTATGTTTTTTGCTCTCGTTTGAAATAAGATGAGGATTTTTAACCTCTATGCCATCT
>JAZLHJ010000046.1:0-9496 GCA_045616785.1 Lachnospiraceae bacterium | reverse complement strand
GAATAGAGTAAAGATTTAGTTGGTTTTAAAAATAAATAAAAGGTGAGAGTAACCCACATTCTTTGATACAATGTTTTCGACCAAAAAAACTAATCAAGGAGGAGTACTCTCACATGGACATTGTATCACTATTAGACACACTATTAACATCAGTTTTTAACGCAGAACAAAACTTTTTTGAAAATCCGAAGGCATTTAGTGACCTTGAAGCATCGGTAAAGTCATCTACAGAAGCCTTTGCGGCAGGATTTCTTGGAGCTATCCTGTCTGAAATGGATCAGTCAATTCGTAAGAGTGTCTGGCGAGCAGACCGTTATACGATTCATAGGAATGACACAAGAACACTGGTCAGTTCTGTAGGCGATATTTCGTTTGAGTGTACATACTATAAATCAAAAACTGAAGAATCATGTTTTACGCATCTTCTCGAGGATTTGATTGGCCTGGAAAAGAATGAACGTTTCACGGAGATGGCAGAGGCTGCGATGCTCTGTGAAGCTCTTAAAACCAGCTATGCAGAAGCAGCAAAAGCACTTCCGTCAAAGCAGGGAATCACAAAGACAACTGTAATGAATAAAGTACATTCCATAGCAGAAGAAATACCAGACACCATATATGAAACTCCCAAATCTGTACCATATCTGCATATCGAATGTGATGAAGATCATGTGGCCGAGCAGCATGGACGGTATGGGGAGAATAAAAACTCAAGCTTCGTATCAAAGCTGATATACATCTATGAGTACAGGCAGGAAAATCTTAACGTGGAAGGCCGATATGAACTTGTTAATAAATACTATTTTAGCGGTCTTTATCCCGGAGAGGATGGTAACAAACGACTCTGGACAAAGGTAAACGCTTTCATCGAACGTAACTATGATGAAAATGCCTTAAAGCGTGTATTCATAAGTGGCGATGGAGCACAGTGGATTAAAGCAGGAATAAACTACGTATATAAATCAGTATTCTGTGCTGACAAATATCATTTGATGAAATATGTAAATTCTGCAGCCGCTCAGATGCTTGACGAAAAAGATGATGTCAAAAACAACCTGTGGCATTTGATGTACTCAAAACAGCGTAATGCCCGTAAAAAATTTGATACATATACAACAGAGATGATGTGTTCTGCCAAGAATCCCGAAAAGGTTGAAGATCTCAGGAAATACGTTCTTGGAAACTGGGCTGCAGTAAGAAGAACACTTCGTAATAAACTTGTAAATGGCTGCAGTGCCGAAAGCCATGTAAGTCACGTGCTGTCGGATCGTCTAAGTTCACGTCCGATGGGATGGAGTCAGACCGGAGCTGACAGAATGAGCAAGCTCAGGTGCTATGACAAAAATAACGACAGGGCAGAAATAATACAACTGGTCAAGTACAGTAGGGAACAAAGAAACCTTGCTGCAACAGGAACCGACTGCATAGCACCGCAGAATCTAAAATTAAGAGACATAGTTACCGAACACTATAACCAGGCAAACAGTTATATTGAACGTTTACAGGTTCACGTACCGTACGGAACAGTTAGAAAAACGCTGGCCATTCGTGAAGGGTTATGGTTGCTATAGGCGCAAAGCGCCTAATAATGCTTACTCTGCTTGACTAACAGTGTATCTGTCATCGGCAATTCGTCAACCCTGCGCGGAGCGCACCGCAAGCGGCTACGGGGTTGACTAAGTGCTGATGACAGATAAAATAGTCACCAACCAGCGTAAGAATTATTAGTGATAACCTGAAGGTCATCACAGAATATATTTCTGTTTTGACACAGGCAAGCATCTGAATGTAAAATGTTGGAGATAAATCAAATCATTGTGTTCTTGGAATGACTCATCGAGGGTTCCCTTATTTATTTCCAACCAACAATAACTTTACGCTATCAAAGCACTGCATTGACAAAAGGGGGGGTTCATACTTATGATAGTCTTCGTGTAAGAAATAAATATTAATACGATTTTCTGCGAAAATCGGGCAAATGTGTGAGGCTTATTATGAAAATTGCAATTGGTAACGATCATGCCGCCGTTGAACTTCGTGAGGCTGTTCAGGAATATCTTGTATCAAAAGGACACACTGTAGATAATTACGGTGCGCTTTTGGGAGAAAAGTGTGATTATCCCGTTGTGGGGAAAAAGGTCGGCGAGCTTGTGGCAAGCGGTGAATATGACTGTGGGATTCTTATTTGCGGTACGGGAGTGGGAATATCCATTGCCGCTAATAAGGTGAAGGGAATCAGGGCTGCAGTATGCTCGGATACCGCAACCGCAAGGCTTGTGAAACAGCATAACAATGCAAATATCCTGGCTTTCGGTGCACGCATTGTCGGCGAGGAACTTGCGAAGGACATAGTTGATGCTTACCTTGGAGCATCCTTTGAGGGCGGAAGACATCAGAGGCGCATCGATCTTATTTCACAGATGGAGGAGTAGGCAGCTCCTTTCTGTATTTGCCGGGTGTTTTTCCAAAGTGTTTTTTAAATACCCTGATAAGATGGCTGCAGTCTGCGAAGCCCAATTCTTCGGCAATGTAGGTGAGGTCGTAATCTGTATACAGAATCAGATTTTCGGCTTTGCTGACTCTTACAAATTCAATATATTCCTTGCAGGTTCTTCCGTAGTGCTTTTTGAAGAGCTTGGCAAAATATGAATAACTCATATGGCACATCGATGCGAGATTTTCGATATTGATGTTTTCCTGTGAATGATGATCAATGTAGAGGAGTACGTCCTGTATGGACTGCTCCTCATTTTTTGTGCCGTTTTCCGGATTTACCGATATTCCGAGGTTATACCAGATGCGAAGAAGGTGAGTAAGAAGTTCTGAAAGCATGGAATATATGAGTGTGTCGTATCCGTACTCTTTTTCGCGTATTTCCGTGTGTATCCGTTCAAAGAATTCATCGGTATTAAGAGACGGAAAATCTTCACTGCAAAAGCAAATGGGAAGCTTTTCTTTTCTTGATATCTCTCTGAAAACAGAGAAAAGGTCGGGAAGATAGTCACCGGCAAGATGAATTCTTTGCAAATTGAATTTAATGCACAGATATCTGAATTCGTAAGACCGGGCTGAAGATGTAATCGAATGAATAGCCTGAGGCGGAATGATTATTACACTTCCTTTGGAAAGATGATAGGTTTGTTCATTACATATAACATCGATATTGCCGGAACTTACATAAAGAATTTCTATGAAATAATGCCAGTGAGATTCGACAGGAAGCGAGAAATACTTGCTGTCACAATAAAATGCTTCAATTGGAGATTTTAATACATCACTGTATTCAAAGAGGTTTTTCATATTCGCCTGTCCTTTTTAGGATAGATTTGTTCTATTTTTGTATTTTTGGATTATATCATAATTCCGAATAAACTGATACTCTACTTGCGGTGTTTGACATTATTTTCTTCTTGGAGACGGAGATTATGGAAGATAAAAAAGAATTTCCCAAAACAAAACTTGAGTGGCTATGGGAGAATATGAAGGGCGCACGTGGTCTTTATGTTGCAGGAATGTTCGGAACAATTCTGTATAACATTATCCAGCTGACCGTGCCGTATTTTTCAGGAAAAATTGTTGATATGTTTCTTACCGGCGAAGAAGCGTCAGAGAACATGATGATTCACAGAGACCTGTTCTTCTTATTAATTGCCGGAATGGTTGGACTTACTTTTTTCAGAACTGTTGTTGTATACGTTGACTGCATGATATATGAGAACGTATCGCAGAGAGTTCTGTTTCGTGTACGTAATTTTCTGTATGACAAAATTCAGCGCCAGGATATGACTTTCTACAGTACCTACAGAACAGGTGATTTAATGACACGTGTGACAGGTGACCTTGATGCGGTGCGCCACATGGTAGCATGGGTTGTCCGCGTTGTAATTGAGTCGTTTTCTCTTTTCGGTGCGGCTGCGATTTTCTTTTTATACACCAACTGGAAGCTTGCTCTTTGCGTTCTCGTAATATCGCCGTTTGTTTTTCTTATCATATATAAGTTCAGAAAAAAAGTGGCTCCGATGCATGCATCTCTCAGAGAGAAACTTGCTCAGATGAACACCTTCGCACAGGAGAATATTTCCGGAAACAGGGTGGTAAAGGCGTTTGCCAGAGAAGATTACGAAATGTCGAAATTTGACAGCGCCAATGTTGATTTTGCAAAGACCAATAAGAAAACAAGTCTGGTATGGCTTAAATTCTATCCTTTTGTGGAAGGAATTGCCGATCTTATGCCTATTGTTACGCTTGCTGTCGGCGGTATGTTTCTGATAAACGGTGAACTGACAATGGGAGAATATGTAGCTTTCTCCGGGCTTATCTGGGCTATTTCCAATCCCATGCGAATGATGGGTAATATTATGAACGAGTTTCAGAGGTTCTCTGCTGCATCAAGGAAAGTTATGGAAATATATTATTCCGAGCCGAAGATCAAAGACCCTGAGAATCCCATAGAACATCCGGACAGAATAAAGGGAAAAGTTGAATTCAAAAATGTTTCGTTCAAATATGATGACGGAGATCTTCCGGTGCTTCATGATATTTCATTTACCGCCAATCCCGGCGAAACAATTGCAATCATGGGCGAGACGGGATGCGGTAAGTCTTCTCTTATTCATCTTATCCCGAGATTTTATGAGGCAACAGCCGGTGAAGTTCTTGTGGACGACACGCCTGTCGGAAATTACAAACTTTCCGAACTTAGGAAAAACATAGGTCTTGCAACGCAGGACGTTCTTTTGTATTCGGATACCATAGAAGGAAATATTGCGTATGGTGACAGTTCTATCAAGCAGGAAGAGGTTGTTAAGTTTGCAAGATATTCCGCAGCCTCTGAATTTATTGCGAAGATGCCCGAAGGTTATGACACGATTGTCGGCGAAAGAGGTGTAGGTCTTTCGGGAGGACAAAAGCAGAGAATTTCTCTTGCAAGAGCGCTTGCGGTACGTCCTGCAATTCTTATCCTTGATGATACCACTTCTGCCGTTGACATGGAGACCGAGAAGCAGATTCAGGAATCACTCAGGAATCTTGATTTTGACTGCACAAAGATAATTATTGCACAGCGAATTTCAACAACGAAAAACGCAGACAGAATACTTGTACTTCAGGACGGACGTATTACAGAGAGCGGTACGCATGATGAACTTATCGCTAAAAAAGGTTACTATTATGAGCTTGTACGGCTGCAGACCGGACTTGATGAGCTTGGCGAGGTGGTATAGCATGGCGAAGAATACGTACAAAGAAGACGAAAGACTTGAAGAAGCTTTTGACATAAGACATATACTGAGAGCATCTTCCTATATTAAGAAGTATTGGAAGAAGATGCTTTGCGCGATTGTTCTGAGCGGTATCGGAGGTGCCTTTGGTTATGTTGCACCGATGGTAATACAAAGAGCACTTGACATTGCGGTTCCGAATAAGGATGTAAAGCTTTTGTTTACGCTTGTCGGAGTACTTATCGGAATATACGCCGTAAGTGTTATTTTCACGACAATCAGAAGCAAACTTATGGTGAACGTAAGCCAGGATATTATTTTTGATATAAGAAAAGATCTTTTTGCACATTTGCAGGAACTGCCCTTTCAGTATTATGATGACAGGCCGCACGGCAAGATTCTGATTCGTGTTGTTAACTATGTCAACTCTGTTTCGGATATGCTTTCAAACGGACTTATCAATATTATTCTTGAAGGCTTTAACCTTATTTTCATTATTGTGTTCATGTTTATAGTTGATGTGCAGATGGCGCTTGTTGTTCTGTGCGGCGTTCCTTTCCTTGCCGTATTTATGTTCTGGATTAAGAATAAGCAGCGAAAAGCATGGCAGGCTGTGTCAAACAAGAATTCCAATCTGAACGCCTATCTTCAGGAGAATATTGTCGGTGCACGAATTACACAGATATTTGCAAGGGAAGATGAGAATGCAAAGATTTTTGAGGGACTTTCCGACGACTGCAGGAAAACCTGGCATACAGCGGTAAAATATTCAAATCTGGTGTGGCCGGGAATTGATAATATAGCCGTTTGTATCAGAGCAGCCATATTTGTGTTCGGCCTTATTGTTTTCGGACAGGGAAATAAGTCTGTCGGAACGATAATCGCGATTTCTTCGTATGCCTCATATTTCTGGCAGCCGATTATGAACCTTGGAAATATATTCAACAATTTTATCAATAATATTGCCTATCTTGAAAGAATATTCGAGACAATGGATGAGCCTGTTGACGTAAAGGATGCGGATAATGCAGAAAAAATGCCTTCCATTAAAGGCAAGGTTGAATTTGAGAATGTTCATTTCTCTTATGATGAGTCCAAAGAGGTTCTTAAGGATGTATCATTTACTGCAATGCCGGGAGAAAGTATAGCACTTGTCGGACCTACAGGTGCAGGAAAGAGTACGATTGTAAATCTTATTTCGAGATTTTATAACGTTGACAGCGGAAGAGTGCTTATTGACGGTAAGGATATTTCGAAGGTAACGCTTAATTCGCTCAGATCCCAAATGGGAATAATGATGCAGGACAGCTTTATTTTCTCCGGAACAATAGAGGACAACATCAGATACGGTAAACTTGATGCCACAATGGAGGAAATAGAAAAAGCAAGCAAAACGGTATGCGCGCATGATTTTATCACAAGAATGCCAAACGGTTATCAGTCAGAGGTAAGGGAGAGAGGTTCTCTTCTGAGTCAGGGGCAGAAACAGCTCATTTCTTTTGCGCGAACTCTTTTGTCTGACCCTGCGATTCTTATCCTTGATGAAGCGACCTCAAGTATTGATGTGCAGACGGAAAAAGCTCTGCAGAAGGGGCTTGGTGCAATGCTGAAGGGAAGAACCTCCTTTATTATTGCGCACAGACTTTCGACAATCAGAGAGTGCGATAAGATTATGTATATTGATGACGGAGGAATTGTCGAAGCAGGAAACCATGAAGAACTCATGGCGAAGAAGGGGCTTTATTACAAGCTTTATACGTCTCAGCTTGATGAGATTAACTGATAATAATATAAAAATAATACTTTCGATAAGGGAAGAAATGTTGTATAATACATACATAAGTATGTGAATTTTCTTGCAATTGGAGCGAGACTTGAAACGGAGGAGATTGTATGTTATCAACACTTATTCCCTTATTTGATTCCAACATGGCTGTCAAAGCCTATTCTGTTTTTACCCAGAAGGGTAATCCTTTCCTTAATCCACTTGCCATGTCAACAGGAATAAATGACGGAGCCACAAGCGTTCCAGGATTTGATGTGATTATGGCGATGGGTATGAAATCACTTCCCGAGGATTGCAAGATATTCGTACCTATCGGAAATGTGGCAATTTTCACCGATATCGATTCGCAGATAAAGGGTGTACCTCACGACAGAATTGTTCTTCTTATTGACAGAACGGTACCTCCTGTTGATATGTATGTAAACAGACTTTCGGAGCTTAAGAAGAGCGGTTATCTTGTTGCAATAAGAAAACTGGCTGTTACGGAATTTATGGATTTTGCTCCGATTCTTGCTCTCTGCGATTATGTTTTCCTTAACAATAAGAAGGTGCCGATTGAAAAGGCAACACCTTTCTTCTCGGGACTTTATCCCAATGCAATGCTTATAGCAGGTAATATTGATACAAGAGAGATATTTGACGATCTTAACGAAAGAGGCGGTTATTCACTTTATGAAGGACCGTTCTACCGTATGCCGGTAACAGAAGGACAGCATGAGATTGCTCCTGTGACAGTTAATTACCTTCAGCTTATTAAAGTTGTAAATAATCCTGATTTTGAACTTCAGGAGGCAGCAGATATTATAGGAAGAGACCCGGCACTTACTCTTTCTCTTCTTAAAATGGTTAATAAGGTTGTTAAGACCGCTGAGATTAAGACTATCAGACATGCAGCAAGCATGCTTGGACAAAGAGAATTAAAACGCTGGATTAATACTGTTGTTACCAAGGAAATGTGTGCAGACAAACCAAGCGAAATCACAAGACTTTCACTTCTTCGTGCACGTTTTGCCGAGAATCTTGCCGGATGCTTCGGACTTAAGAATGAAGGCGAAGAACTTTTCCTTATGGGACTTTTCTCTGTTATTGATGTAATCCTTGAAAAGCCTATGGAGGAAGCGCTTGAGCTTGTTCAGCTGAGTAAGGTTATTAAGGAAGCGCTCGGAAAGGAAACAGGCAGACTTGCACCCGTTCTTTCGTTTATGAAACTTTATGAAACTGCTGACTGGGGAGAAATATCAAGACTCATGATTATATCCCGGATATCTGAAAGTTCCGTAAGCGAAGCATATACCGAAGCACTTTCATGGTACAGAATGACGGTTCTTGAATAATGCTGAGGCTTGATAAATTTCTGAGTGATGCCGGAGCAGGAACGAGGAGCGAGGTAAAAAAGTACATCAGAAAAGGTCTTATTTCCGTAAACGGTATTACCGTGAAGGATGAGGCTGTAAAGATATACGAGGATACTGATGACATAAGGTTTGACGGCGACCGGGTATTATATGAAAAATACAGATATTATATTCTGAATAAGCCGGGCGGAGTAGTAAGCGCCACAAAAGACAAGCTGTCAGAAACGGTATTATCAATTCTCGGAAGCGAGAATACAAAAGACCTTTTTCCTGTCGGACGCCTTGATAAAGATACCGAAGGCCTTCTTCTTATTACAAATGACGGTATGCTTGCACACAGACTGCTCTCGCCGGCGGGTCATGTTCCGAAGACATATTACGTTGAATCCGATACTGCTTTACTTCCCGAAGAAATGGAAGTAATGGAAAAAGGTGTTGATATAGGAGACGAGAAACCGACACTCCCTTCAATAATAGAGAAAGCAGAAGGAGAAGAAAAAGGATACAGACTGACTATATTCGAAGGACGATTTCATGAAGTAAAGAGAATGTTTGAAGCCTTTGGTAAGAAAGTAATATATCTGAAACGAATATCGATGGGAGGACTTACTTTGCCGGATGACCTTCCTTTGGGTGAATACAGGAAAATAAGCGAAGATGAAATACGCAGGCTTTTTGAATAAAGGCTTGCGTATTTCGTTTGTTTCGTGATAGTATAATTTATCGGGATTTTTCCCAAGGCATTTCTATGTGGAGTGTTCCACGAATATCCATTGTTAATTTTATAGAGATTGCAGATAAGGGCTGCAGAAAGAGAGTTACATTTTGACAAGAGAAAAATACGAATCTTTATCGCTTGCTGTGCTTAAGGATCTTGCCGGAGCAAGAAACATGACGGGTTTTTCCGGAATGAAGAAATCCGAGCTTGTTGATGCCATGCTTGCACAGGATGTTATTGACGAGAAAAAGGCAGAGAGTGCCGCTAAACCTGCTGAAGATAATAAGGCGGAAGGCACAAAGAAACCCGCAAAAGAAAAGAAAACGGAAAACAACGGGAAGAGTGTCGGAAGAAAGAAAGTTTCAGAAGACAAAAAGGCTGAACCCTCAGAGGATAAAAAGCCTGCAGAGGATAAAAAGCC
>JAZLHJ010000045.1:0-34555 GCA_045616785.1 Lachnospiraceae bacterium | reverse complement strand
TAAAGCTTACGGTTTCAGAAATATACAAAATATGCTCGATATGGTGTACCTTGTATGCTCCGATATACGCATTCCACTTCCTAACCGAAAGTTGAATGCCGCTTGATCTATATAAACACTGGGGTTGTGGCGATTTTTAACGCACCATTACCCCTGAAGAGCCTAATTTTTTTGAAAAATTATTTATAAGCCTTTTCCCAAAGTACAACCTCCCCAAGACTTAGGGATTTTCGTACATCTATGATACGCTGATTGGATGAGCCCCTGAATTTAAGTGTTATTTTTTTCTCTTCAAGAATAAAAGGACCGTCAACCATTACATCATAATATGACACAAGCTCTTTCGTCTCAGGAACAGTATCAAACATGCTGCCGACAATATCACGGTCAAAAAGATAACCTGTAAAGCACCAGATTGTCTTGCCTGGCAGCTCCTCCCTGACTCTTCTTATGAAAGGAAGAAGCGCTTTCTGGTTCGCCTTTTCCATAGGCTCGCCGCCAAGAAGCGTAAGCCCTGCCGTATATTCATCGCTCAGTGCTTCTATTATCTTATCTTCGGTTTCTTTTGTAAACCTTGTACCGTAATTAAAATCCCAGGTCACTTCATTAAAGCAGCCCTTACAGTGATGTGAGCAGCCGCTTACGAATAGTGAAACACGGACTCCGGGACCGTTTGCTATGTCTCTGTACTTAATTTCTGCGTAATTCATCTCTTAATGAAAGCAGACCGCGTAACTCCTACGCGGTCCACCCCTCCCTTTCACCTCGGCCTTTACAAATGAAGAACTCTTTCCTTAATCTCCTGAGTTCTGCCCTGATTCCAATACTGGGTCCCGATATAGCCGCAGGTTCTTCTAGCCACATTCATCTTGTCCTGATCGCGGTTGCCGCAATTGGGACATTCCCATATCAGTTTGCCGTCGGAGTCTGACCTGATCTGAATTTCACCATCATACCCGCATATCTGACAATAATCCGATTTGGTATTAAGCTCAGCATACATTATATTCTCATATATATATTTCATTACAGAAAGGACAGCTTCTATGTTGTCCTGCATATTCGGAACTTCTACATAACTTATTGCGCCTCCGGGTGAAAGCTCCTGGAACTGCGATTCAAATTTAAGTTTGGCGAAGGCATCAATCTCTTCCGTAACATGAACATGATAACTGTTCGTAATATAATTCCTGTCTGTTACGCCTTCAATAATTCCGAAACGCTTCTGAAGACATTTTGCAAATTTGTAGGTTGTTGATTCAAGCGGTGTTCCGTAAAGCGAGAAATCTATGTTGGTCTCTGCTGCCCACTTATGGCAGGCATCATTAAGATGCTGCATAATCTCGAGTGCAAACGGTGTAACCTCGGGATCTGTATGTGACTTACCTGTCATGAAACGTACACACTCGCAAAGGCCGGCATATCCGAGAGAAATCGTTGAATAACCGCCGTACAAAAGTCTGTCAATCGGCTCGCCTTTTTTAAGTCTTGCGAGCGCACCGTCCTGCCAGAGAATAGGTGCAACATCACTCGGTGTTCCTTTTAATCTGTTATGTCTGCACATAAGCGCCTGTCTGCAAAGTTCAAGACGCTCATCCATAATTTTCCAGAAACGGTCTTTATTCTTGCCGGAAGAGCAGGCTACATCCACAAGATTAAGTGTTACAACTCCCTGGTTAAATCTTCCGTAGAATTTGAACTTATCATTCTCATCCTTGTATACGGTAAGGAAAGAACGGCATCCCATACAGGTATAGCAGTTGCCCTGCTTAAGCTTCTTCATAACCTTCTCGGAAATGTAATCGGGAACCATTCTCTTTGCTGTACATCTTGCTGCAAGCTCTGTAAGGTACCAGTATTTGCTGTCTTCCTTAATATTGTCTTCTTCAAGAACATATATAAGCTTTGGGAATGCAGGGGTAATATATACTCCCTTTTCATTCTTAACACCCTTTATTCTCTGACGAAGAACCTCTTCGATTACTGTTGCAAGGTCATCCCTTGTCTGGCCCTCGGGTACTTCATCAAGATACATAAATACAGTAATAAACGGTGCCTGTCCGTTTGTTGTCATAAGAGTGATTACCTGATACTGGATAATCTGAACGCCTCTGTTAATCTCTTCTCTTACACGGCACTCTGCAATTTTGTTAACGATTTCTTCATCTGCCGGAAGACCTGTCATTTCAAGTTCTTCCCTGACTTCCTCGCGGAATTTCTCACGGCTGACCTGAACAAACGGAGCAAGGTGCGCAAGTGAAATACTCTGGCCTCCGTACTGCGACGAAGCGATCTGCGCTATTGCCTGTGTGGCAATATTGCAGGCGGTAGAGAAGCTCTTTGGTTTATCTATCATTGTCTCGCTGATTACAGTTCCGTTCTGAAGCATATCCTCCAGATTTACGAGACAGCAGTTATGCATATGCTGTGCAAAGTAATCGGCATCATGGAAATGAATAAGTCCTTTTTCATGTGCCTCTACAATTTCGGGCGGAAGAAGAAATCTCTTTGTAATATCCTTGCTTACTTCTCCTGCCATATAATCACGCTGAACGCTGTTAACAGTAGGATTCTTATTGGAATTCTCCTGCTTAACTTCTTCGTTATTGCACTCAAGAAGGCTTAATATTTGCTCATCTGTCGAATTGGATTTACGAACAAGTGCTCTTTTATATCTGTAGGTAATGTAATTTCTTGCAACCGAGAATGCTCTCTGATTCATAATCTGGTTCTCAACCATATCCTGAATCTCTTCAACAGAAGGTGAATGCTGAATTGATTCACATGCATGTTGAACATTTTCCGTAATATGAACTATCTGGTCTTCCGTCATTTTCTCGCTTTCGAGAACGCTTGCATTTGCCTTTCTGATGGCAGCCTCAATCTTCGCTGCATCGAATGTAACCTCTGAGCCACTTCTCTTAATGACCTTCATAAACCCTCCCATCATGCTCGCGGTCAGACATGATTGTAAATCATATATTCTGTACAATGCTTGTTACTTCCGCCGCATCCGTACACAATATATTGTATCAGAGAAAAATCACGTGTCAATAATTGAAAGGCGATTTTCTACAAAATATTGGTTGTTATTTTATAGTGTTGTACCATATCTAGTAAAATAAAAGCAGTTGCCGTATGGCAACTGCCCAAAATATTGTGTCAAATGTTCTAATTCTGTACAAGAGTGGTGAATACACCCTGAATTCCGGCAATTATCATTGATGAAGACAGGCAGTAGGTTGATGAATCCCTTGTGGCTCTTTCGGCACCGAGTCCGTGAAGAGATACACCGAGAATTACACTCTCAAATGCCGACCTGCCGCTTTGAAGCATTGGATACATTACACCGCTTATTACACCGGCAAGAATATCGCCGCTTCCTGCTCTTGCAAGTCCGTCATTCCCGAATGCACTTAACACTGCTTCACTTCCGTCGGAAATAATCGTATTGCAATCCTTGCACACAAGAATTACTCCTTCCTTGTCCGCACACTCTTTTACAAAAGAAATGCTCTGATGCATACGCTCCGCCGTAACCGTTCCAAACAGTCTTGAAAACTCACCGGGATGGGGAGTAAGAACAGTAATAAGACCTTTTTCTTTTCTCTTTGCAAGAATTTCCTCATTAAGGAGATTAAGTCCGTCCGCATCAATTATCAGCGGCTTTTCGCATATATCCGAAACAGTTTCAAGAAGCCATGCGGCTTTTTCCGATTTGGAAAGACCCGGGCCTATCACCACCGTATCGCACCAGTCGATTTCGTGGGAAAGCTCATTTTCGTCCATATCGGAATATGACGAAATCATGGCTTCCGGAATGCTTTGAAGAAGCGGAGAGATATTAACCTTGTCTGTCAGAATTTTAACCATTCCGGCACCCACGCTGAATGCGCCTCTTGCACACATGAGTGCTGCCCCCGCCATATCCGAAGATCCGGCAACAACAAGCACTTTACCAAAGGTACCTTTATTCCCCGTTCTCGGTCTTCGATATAGAAGACTTTTTACAGTATCCTTCTCAATAAGCGTCATCTCAGCCTTAACAGATGAATTATTGATTCCTGCGGAAGAAAGCTTTAATTCCCCGGTAAAATTGGGACCTTCTCCGAGAAACAGCCCGGTCTTAAGACACCCGAAGGTGTAAGTTCTGTTGCAATTGACACAAAGTCCCATTACACGACCACTGTCGGCATTAAGTCCTGTAGGAATATCAAGTGCAAATACCTTTCCGTAAGCCTTTCTGGAGTTAATGAAAGATACAGCCTCAAAATATTCGCCTTCAAGAGGTCTTGAAAGCCCTACTCCAAGAATCGCATCAATATACAAATCGTATCCCGAAGGAATATCTGAGAGCTTGTCATAAATATTGCCCTTCATATCTTCGTGCATATATTTAAGAGTATTCTCAAATATTTCTTTCTCTTTTCTGTTCTCATCTGTAGCTTTGTCAGGATTTCCTATGCAGACGATGTCTGTCATTACTTCGCTTTCGCAAAGAATTCTTGCAAGAGCAAATCCATCCGCGCCGTTATTGCCCATTCCGCACAGAATAAGCACCTTCTCGGGATGCTCCTTAATAATATCATCAACAACACTTCTGGAAGCTCTTTCTATAAGAACAAGAGATGAAATTCCTATATTCTCGGTCGTAAAACGTTCCGCTTCCCTAATTTGTTCAACAGACAGTATTTTTGTCATCTATTTCCCCACGGTAATTTGTCTTTAGTTATAAAATAGTCACTGTTATATATTTTGTATAAATCTTCGACCTCATTTTCCACAGTAATATAATTGGTGTGCCAGGTCATAAAGAAAAGCCATTTCGCACTGCTTTCCGTAAGCTCTTCCTCTGACGGAATCGTTCCGCATTCATGAAAAGCTATCGGCATTCCCTCGGGCGCAATCTGCTTTACCTTATCATAAAGATTCCCATTTGCTCCCTTTGTATAACTGTCGGCTCCTATAATATCAATATATTCATCTCCGGGATACCACTCGTCAATTCTTTTTCCTTCTCCTGAATAACCGAGCACCCATATAAGATTATTTAGTCCGCAGTCATTTGTATAATGATTGTACATCATTCTCCAGAGCTTTATGAAGGCTTCACCGCCGCCTTTCCCCCACCAGAACCATGCGCCGTCAAATTCATGGAAAGGTCTCCAAAGGACAGGTACTCCTGCTTTCTCAAGCTCACGAAGATACAAAACAGCCCTGTCCATTCCTGCAAGAAGTGCGTTATTTGTCTCTGAACCTTCGATAAAAGCCTCGTCCCAGTTAATGTTTTCAGACTGGCTTTCCTTATACTCCGATGCAAAATCAGGCCCTGTGTGCCAGCAGATTGTAACAATACCGCCTTCCTTCCACCACTTAATGGCCCGCTCTGTTACTCCCTCGAAATCATTGCTTATAAAATCAAGTCCGCGGATTGCCGGAAGTTTTCCCGTATTGCCGATAATAAAATCCATCTCATAATCAGGCGAACCCATCCATATTGATTCCATCTGACCCGTAATGCATTTCTTACCCCATATCTCCTTCAGATAATCATATAATTCTACTGCCTCCGAAGCAGCATTTGGATTTGAAAGTTTCCCCTTATAGTTATGGCTTATTACCTTTTCCCTGTCTGTGCCCCCGCGAAGATTTGCAATCATCATTACCCCTCTGATTATCATTAACGTTAATTTCTACCCAAGAAGTCCTCCGACCCGATATAAAAAAATGGAGGCCATACCTGACAGCCTCCATTATATCACGCAACCATTTAAATGGACTTATTTTTTTCTGCGCGCCCTGTTAATTATGTAGAACAATTCTATCATGGCAGAAATCAGAAAGGCGATAAGAATCATCCATTTAATATGAAAACGAAGTCCTATGAAACTCACTATCAGAAACATCAGCATTGAATAACCGAATGCTCCGATAAATACAAGAATTCCCAGAATGATACTTTTTACTATATCTGTTTTACTGTGTTTATTATCCATAATTCTTCCGCTTTAGTCCGCCGACTGTCAGTCGACCATTTTTGTTCCCCAGAATGTAAGCTGATTTTCTATGCCCAGCGCGGTAAATACTCTTGTCTCAAGACTTGTTCCTTCAATATTCATCATGAGTGAGACGCCGCTGTAGGTAATTCCGTCAATTCTTAAGGTAATATAATTTGTTCCGGGTTCACAGTCCCATGTTCCTGTGTATTCACCTGATATTATACCATCTTCCGAGAGATTTATTACCTTTGATTTTTTGGTTTCAAGACTGCCGTAATCAATATCAAGTTCATGAAGAATTACTTCATAATCACCTGCTATTTCACTTTTTGAAGGAAGCGAAGTTTCAAGCTTTTCGCCGCTTGTCTTATACGGAGCTGCAACAAGCCAGCCCTCCTTGTTCACAAAAAGCTGATGTGCTTTAACATAATGGCCTTCTGTTCCGTCATCTGTTCTTGTATGGAAAATAATATAAGCTCTTCCGTCATCATCAACAAACGCGGAATTATGTCCCTGGGCAACCTGGCCGTAATTAAAGTTTCTCCACTTATATCCGCCGAAAAGACGAACTCCTTTATTCTCAAGATTGTAGTTCATGACATAGAAATCAGAGAAAGCATCATTTCCGAGCGCATCAACATAATCTCCGTCCGGTTTATCCGATCTGTAAACTCTGACATTATATCCTGAAGCAGCCTCAAGACCGCCGTAGGAAATAAACAGATAATAGTAATCGCCGATTTTCTGAATATAAGAACCTTCGCCGGATACATAAGCTCCTCCGGCAATTTTCTTACCGAAATAGGGATCTGAATGTATATTTTCCTCATAGGTTACGGAGTAATTACGAAGTCCTGTATTCTCGTCAAGTTCAAGCATGAAAATACCGCCCGACCAAGAACCGTAACACATATAAAGCTTCCCGTCATCAGCATAGAATACGCAGGGGTCTATACAGTTCGGCCACATATCTCCCCATTTTTTGTTGGCAATTCCGTTTTTAATATATCTTTCCGGAAGCTCATCCGTTCCGAGAACCTTCGAAACATCCGTTTCTCCCATTGTGTCCTGCGTAAAGCCTCCGTACACTACCGACCCCGCATAGGAATAAGGACCGGTAACAACATCTGCCGTAAGAAGGACAATATTTGATTTCCAGTAATCACCGTCAGCCGAAAGGTACATGCAGTATTTCCCGAGCGCAGGATTATAAATAACATCAGGCGCCCACAGATATCCCTTTACGCTTCCGTTTACGGCATCCCCGTTCCACGCCGATATTTTCTTTATTTCATCATCGGTAAACGACTTTGAGAAACCATCAACCTCGTACCAGTTAAGAAGATCGTCTGTATAACCGGCAGCAAGATGCGTTCCGAAAATATAATAATGGCCGTCAAAGTCCTTAAAAATCGAAGGATCATGGCATGTTACTCTCTTTCCCGGTGCTGCATACTGCGAAAGATCAAGCTTCTCCTGGAAAAGATGCATCTTGGCTACTATTCTTATCATTACCTCTTCATTTCCGTATGTAAAAGATACATACGGTCTTAACGTAACTTCCTCATAACTTGCAACTGCCTTTGCAGACAATCCCGTCATCATAAAAGCCGAAGAGATTATCAGAATTAAACCTGCAGCTTTCTTATTCTTTTTTCCGAAAAGAATAAAAGTAATAATAATACCTGTAATAACAGCTCCCGCAAGGCTCGCCCAAAGTACGAAATTGCCTGAAGATTTACTTTCATCGGAAGCGCTTTCTTTTGTTTCACCTGCTGCAGCGTTCCCTCTTACAGTTCCGTTAATCTCTACCGTATCACCGCTTGAAACCTTTGAAAAAGTATTCGTAAGGTCGCCGTTTGCCGGAACAAGACTCTCGGAATTGCTGTAGGTAAATTCTGTTTCGGAGATAAACCAGTTTGCTCTGTCATTGGAAACTTTTATGACATAATTTACTTCCTCGCCGGCTTCGTAAGAATCCTTGTCAGTCGAAATTTCTATCTTAATTCCGTTTTCTTCCGCTTCACCTGTGGCTGCTTTTACCGTGGCAGAAGATAAAAGAACACCCAGTAATCCGCCAAAAAGTGCAGCTCCTTTTAATAAATGTTTAATCCCTCTTTTCATGACATTCCTTCTCCTTAATATGCCCTACCATTTCTTTTTCGGGCAGGACGCATTTTTTGCGGCAGCCCTGAGTTCAACATAACAGCCGCACGCATTACAGGTCCCGCTGTGCAGATAATCACAATTTTTACATTCAAAAAGACGCTTTTCATAAAGAGTATCCTCCGCCCTTTCGTTTCCAAGCGCCTTAATATATTTTCCTATTGTATTCTCATAGTCTCCTTCGTTCATTTCGCGAAGGAGACATCTGTAGCAGATTCTTCTGTCTTCCACTTATTTACCCTGTCCGTAATAAGCATCTTTTCCGTGTTTACGATAATAATGCTTGTCCTGAAGTTCCTGTGGCGCCGGCTTTACATCCCTGTTAATTACTTCGCATCTGTAAGCCATCTTTGCGACTTCCTCAAGAACAACAGCATTATGTACTGCTTCTTTCTCGTCTTTTCCCCATGAAAAAGGACCATGGTTTTTGCAAAGAACAGCAGGAACAGCTTCGGGGTCAAGTCCCATCTTCGCAAATTCTCCCGTTATGAGAAGTCCCGTGTTTTTCTCGTAATTTTCGGCAATTTCTTCCTTGGTAAGGCACCTTACGCATGGAATCGGCCCATAGAAATAGTCGGCATGTGTCGTTCCGTAGCAGGGAATGCTTCTTCCTGACTGAGCCCAGCTTGTAGCATACTGCGAATGAGTGTGCACAACACCACCGACGCCGGGAAATGCCTTGTAAATTTCAAGATGAGTCGGCATATCGCTTGAAGGCTTGTATCTTCCCTCAACACGGTTTCCTTCCCTGTCCATGACAACCATATCATCCATTGTCATTTCTTCATAAGGAACACCGCTTGGCTTAATTACAAAATACTTTCTGTCTTCAGAGATTCCGCTTACATTTCCCCAGGTAAATGTAACCAGGTTATATTTCGGAAGCTCCATATTTGCTTCATATACTTTTTTCTTAAGTTCTTCGAGCATTTCTTTTGTCCTTTACTTTCTGCAGTAATTACTACATTTGATATCTGATAAATACGCTCATTTCACCCTCTGACCTGTTGGCCCACAGATAATACGGAATGAGCTTAAGTGATACATTATCATAATTTGTTTTTACATACGGTCTGTATGGCACGGTTTTAGAAGCGTCACTGTTTCTGTCAATCCGGTCAACGGAAGGTCTTTTCCCGTATCCCTCGATAATCATCGCCTCTGTTCCCGCAATCTCACGGCTTTCATAGCACCTGAAGCCTTTTTCGGGAACCACTCTTATTCTGTGAAGATCGGCGCCGTTGTCCTCTTCCTCCATACAATATACAACAGGTCCCCTGGTAATAACCAGCTTTCCTTCATCTTCACGCACTTTTCCGGAAGCCTCCAGAACTTTGATGCACATCGGAAAACAAAGGTTAATTTCTTCTCCGTCTTCAAAAGCACCTGATATATACAGATAGCCGTCTCTTTCGGTAACATTTTTACCGCTAAACTTCGGAATTTCAAACTCATCCCTGCACCATGCCGGAATTCTGAAGGCAACTGTCATATCTGTTTTGCCGCTTCCGTTTACGGTAAGTCGTACATTTCCGCACTTTGGAATATCAGTATGAATCTGCAGACTCACGTCTTTTCCGTGTACTTTTTTTCTGACGGTTCCGCCAACATAGAGATGAACGAAAAGAGTATCATCAGTCTCGGTGTAGGCATATTTGCCGATGGAACTTACTATTCGCGCAAGATTCGGCGGACAGCATGCGCAGCCGAACCATTTCTGTCTTGTTGTCTTCACATGTGAAAGCCGCTCATCCTTTGCCTTCGGATTAACCTCAAGCGGATTTACGTAGAAAAAGCTTTCACCGTCTCTTCCCATTCCCGACAAAACAGTGTTATAAAGCGCAAGCTCCATTACGTCACCATATACGCTTTTCGGCGAAATCCTAAGCATACGGTACGCAAAGAAAACAAGTCCGATCGAGGCACATGTCTCAGCATAGGCCGAATCGTTCGGAAGGTCATACGGATAGGAGAACGACTCTCCGATACAGGTAGCGCCTATTCCTCCTGTGACATACATTTTCTCGCAGATAATGCTGTTCCACAGATTCTCACAGGCCGCCAAAAGAGAATCATCGCATCCAAGTCTTGCCATATCTGCCATCGCACTGTACAGATACACGCCCCTTACTGCATGACCTACAGCTTCCTTCTGCAGCCTTACGGGCAGATGCGCCTGATGATATTCGTATCTGATTTTCGGAGCATCCTTGGGAACCGGATGTTCCTTATCGAAATAATACGGTTTCTTTCCTCTTTCCTCTATAAAGAAAGATGCAAGATTCAAATATCTGACTTCACCTGTGCATTCGTAGAGGCGTATAAGCGCCATCTCTGCTATTTCATGACCGGGATAACCTTTACATTTGCCCTTTTCACGTCCGAAATATGAATCAATGAAATCCGCAAAACGGCAGGCAGCTTTTAAAAGTTTATCCTTTCCGGTTGCCTCATAATAGCTTACTGCTCCTTCAACGAGATGACCGAAGCAGTATAATTCGTGATGGTCGCGAAGATTAGTAAATATCTTGTCCATTCCACTCAGTATGTAATAGGTATCAAGATATCCGTTCTCCTGCTGAGCAAGGCAGACAGTATCTATTGCTTCATCGGCAATTCTTTCAAGTTCCTTATCAGGGTGATTAATAAGGGAATAACCGACAGCTTCAATCCATTTGGAAAAATCACTGTCCTGAAATACAAATCCGTAAAAAGAATCTTCTTCGGGCTTATCCTTATCCTTCGGAAGGACTTCAAAGCCCCTGAAGGTATACAAAGGTTCTTTGAATTTGCTTCCCTCTTCTTTGCGCTTTCTGTTTCTCTCGCCGGCTGCCCGGAAATTATGCATACAGTAGCTTTTACTTGCACCTTCCACTCTGTCATTAAGCATATCCCACTCATAAGGAAGAACTTTCTTTCTTACAAGCTCTGTTTCGGCAGCCCAAAAATCACCTGTAACATCTATTCTTGATAATTCAAGCGGATTGGAGAATAAAGTCTTATCCATATCAGAAATCACTTACGGCAGCCTTCTCTGCAGAAAGCGCCTTCTTATATTTATCAATAAATTTGTCGAAACCTTCGGCGTCTTTGGGATCGCATTCAACGCCCTTTCCTTCATTACCCATGAAAACATTGTCTGTAAGGTATTCCGACAATGTTTCGCCGTCTTTTTTGTTAATGAGGTATGAAGCAAGAATTGCCATTCCCCACGCTCCGCCTTCTCCTGCAGTTTCCATACAGAAAACCTTTGTCTTAAGTGCAGCGGCAGTAATCTTCTGTCCTACTCCCTCTGTCTTAAATAAACCGCCGTGTGCGAACATCTTGTCAATAACAACGCCCTCACTTCCGGTCATAATATCAACGCCTATTTTAAGAGCTGCAAGGCTGCTTAAAAGATGCGTTCTCATAAAGTTTGCAAGATTAAAGCTTGCATTTTCTGCTCTCATGAAAAGAGGTCTTCCGGAATTAAAGCCTGTAATCGTCTCACCCGAGAAATAGTTATAACTCATGAGACCGCCGCAGTCTGCATCTCCTTCAAGAGCTTTTCTGTAAAGCCTTCCGTAAAGTTCATTTATATCGGGTTTTACACCGAATTCGGAAAGTGCTTCACCAAAGAGCGAAACCCATGCATTCAGATCGGAGGTACAGTTATTGCAGTGAACCATTCCGACAAGATCGCCGCAGGGAGTGGTAACAAGATCGATTTCCTCATAAACCTTCTTCAGCTCTTTCTCAAGCACAACCATGGCAAATACCGAAGTTCCGGCAGAAATATTACCGGTTCTTACAGAAATACTGTTGGTTGCAACCATTCCTGTTCCTGCATCGCCTTCCGGAGGACAAAGCGGAATTCCGAAAGAAAGCTTTCCCGAAGGATCGATAAGCTTTGCTCCTTCCTCTGTAAGTACTCCGCCATTTTCTCCTGCAACAAGTACGCGCGGCATAATTTCCTCGAACTTATATGTCATTCCTGCATCCTCAAGAATTTCATTGAAGATACCTGCCATTTTCTCGTTATAATTCTTTTTTACGGTATCAATCGGGAACATTCCGGAAGCTTCGCCGATTCCGACAACCTTCTCACCTGTCAGCTTCCAATGAACATATCCCGCAAGTGTAGTCATATAAGAAATATCCTTTACATGACTTTCTTTATTAAGTATAGCCTGATAGAGATGTGCTATGCTCCATCTCTGCGGAATATGGTATCCGAATTTCTCTGTAAGTGCTCCGGCAGCTTCCTCCGTAATTGTGTTACGCCAGGTTCTGAACGGAACAAGAAGCTCTCCGTTCTTATCGAAAACAAGATATCCATGCATCATTGCAGAAAATCCGATTGCACCTATTCTTTTTATTTCAGTGCCGTATTTCTTATTAACGTCACCGCTAAGGTCACTATATGCTGCCGAAAGGCCTTTCCAAACCTCATCAAGATCGTATGTCCATATACCATCAACAAGCTTGTTTTCCCAGGTATAACTTCCCTGGGCAACAGGCATATTGTCTTTTCCTACAAGAACAGCTTTAATTCTTGTCGAACCAAATTCAATACCGAGTACGGTTTCTCCGTTTTCTATCTGCTTAATAATTTCTTCCATTCCAGTTCTCCTTGAATTTATATTAAATAACAATCATATTGTCATAATCAAATACAGGTTTTCCGTCTGCATACTCAATCTTCATCAACATTGTGTGACGGTTCGGATCATAAAGCGGATCACCTTCAATATCCGGATATGTTCTTGCATGAAAAACACAGATATCACTTCCGTCATCACGTTTTGTAAAGCTGTTATGTCCGGGACCGTAGATTTCCTTGTTCTCATCAGAAGAAAGGACGGCATTTCTCTCCTTCTTCCAGGCTCTCGGATCGAGCAGATCTTCATCTTCTCCGATACTGAGCATTCCCATGCAGTAGCATTTGCCTGTGGCGCTCGCAGAAAAAGTAAGATAAATTCTGCCGTCATGCTTAAGTACGGCAGGACCTTCATTTACCCATATATCAACTCTTTCCCAATCATAATCGGGGGTAGACAGAAGAACCTGTGCGGTGGAAAGCTTTGTCGGGGATTCCATACTTGCAATATAAAGATTTGATATCTGGATTCCTACACTGACTTTTTCAGCCCATACACAGTACCACTTTCCTGCATTCTCAAATACTGTCATATCAAGCGAAAAGGCCTCAAAAGAATAAATGTCATCGTCACTTCTCGTCATCTTGCCTTTTTCGATCCATTCATCTTTCATGGGATCTGTGCCTGTACACTCAAGAACATATGGACGAATCTTCCACATATCGTCTTTTTCACCGGCTGCAAAATAAATATACCATTTACCGTTAATATAGTGAAGCTCAGGTGCCCATACATGAAGACTCATAATTCCGCTGTCATGTTTTTTCCAGACAACTGTTTCATCAGCATCTTTAAGACCGTTAAGCGAATCTGAAGAACGCAGTATTATCCTGTCATACTCCGGAACCGAAGCAGAGAAATAGTACGTTCCGTCATCATGTCTGTATATATACGGATCTGCCCTCTGCTCTATAAATGGTTTGTTAAAATCTGTGATTTTCCCGTTTCTTGACTGCATTCCTTGTTACTCCTTTTATTATGAATAGTTCTTTCGCCGATACACCAGAAGAGGGGGGAAAAAACTGATGTACCGAAGAAAAAACGGAAAGAACGGGGATGGGGAATATCCCCGTCTTTCCATTATTTTTGCTTTTAATTCAGCAAATTCCAAATTTAGGTAGGTTTAGGGGAATTTGCCATATTGTTTTATTCTACAGACAGAACCTCAAGGAAGCATTCTTCACAAGTGATAAGGAAGAAGCAGGGATCTGCTGCTGTAAGTGCTGAGGTAAATGTTGTCTTATTGGTATGTACATCACCGTTTCTGTCAACGATTTCTGCATCAATAACAATTTCTCCGCCATTTCGGGTAATGGTTGCTGTTACATCTGCATCAAGCATTGCCTTGGTAAATACAGACCAGTCATCGCCCCAGCTTGTCTCGTAAGTTGCTGCATAATCTGTACCCCAGCCGTAAGCATCGGCACGAACAGCACCCCACTCAACATGTGCATCTGAAGCTGTGTTGGGATCTGCATGAGCTTCAGAATATTCATTTGTGAATACTACTACGTAATTATCCCAGTTGTTCTTGCCATCTGAATAGTTGGTGAACTTAACAGTCTTGGTATCGCCGTCATTAAGTTCAATTCCTTCTGTCCAGTCTGTCCACCATGCGTTTGTATAATCGGTATTTCCGAGTGTTATGATTGCATCGGGATTAGGCTCAACAATGATGGCATCTCCTACGGATACAACCTCGTTGTAACATGCTTCATTTGTGAAAAGGAAGAAGCAGGGATCTTCTGCTGTAAGCTTTGTCTTAACAACAGACTTTGAGGTATTTACAGTTCCGTTGAAATCAACGATTGAAGCATCGATTGTAAGAGTATCTCCGGATCTGTTGATAAGAAGAGTTACATCAGCATCAACCATTACTGAGGTTCTCCAGGTATCCCAGTTGCCCCAGCTCCAGGTGTACTCTGAATTTCCTTCGGTTCCGTCAAGAGTACCGTCGGGAGTCCATCCGTAGCAGTCTGCACGAACTGCTGCCCACTCTGTATGAGTATCGGAAGCAGTATTGGGATCTGTGTGTGCCTCTGAGTATTCATTTGTGAATACAGTTACATAGTTGTTGTAAAGAGCAGCGCCGTCAGAGAAGTTCTTAAGAACAACCTCTTTGGTCTCTCCGTCTTTAATCTCATAAGCTTCTGACCAGTCACTCCAGAATCCGTTGCTGTAATCGGGATTACCGATCTGGCAAAGAGCATCCTCTGACTGAACAACTTCGATAATTCTTTCAGGCTCTTCGTAAGCTGCGTTTACATCACCTTCAGCAAAAAGAGTCTTAACCTGGCCCTCTGTAAGAGCTGAATCAAAGATATAAAGCTCATCAAAAGCGCCCTTGAAAACTGCATCCCAGTAGTTAATACCGATAAGGAAATCGAAGTTATCGGATGCGCTCATTGCTCCGGGAACAACATTGATTCCTGTTCCGAAAAGCTCACCGTTTACATAAAGATCTGCAAGGTAGTAAATTCCGTCATCTGAAACCTTGGAAGAATCAACAACAAGTGTGATGTTCATCCACTGCTTAAGATGCTCGTCTGCCTCTTCGGGAGCCCATGCAGGCCAGATGGCGTCATTAAGCTCATCATAAGACCATATACAAGGGAAGGAAGGACCGTCTGCATTCCATTCGCTTCTTGTAATGTTAAGGTACTTCTGTCCTCCTGTTGCATCACCGTGTACGTCAGGTCCGAACTGTACAGTGGGCATGTAGTTTGCAAATCTTGTTGCATACATCCAGAAAGAAACTGTGTAGTTATCGCCTACGCCGTTTACATTGCTTAATTTGTAACCGGTAACACCATCTGTATAGATAGCATCACCCTTTACACCGGGCATAAACTTAACTTCTTTGTCAGCAACATCAAGGATCGGGTCTCCTCCGATGGTCTGCTTGGTGGGTACAATTCCGTCTGTTCCGTCTGCTTCATCAAATGAGAAGTAATAAACGGGATCCGGGATTGCTTCGGCTTCAACTGCAGCCGGTTCAGGAGTAACTTCTGTGTCGGCAGGCTGAGCTTCGGGTGTTACCGAAGTGTCTGTAGTTGCCGGTTCGGGGGTTGTTCCGCCGGTCTCATCACTTCCGCAGCCGCCGCATAACGAGGCAACCATGGAAGCTGCAAGAAGTACTCCAAGGATCTTCTTTTTCATCTTTTCTCCTCCATTCTTTCCAACGGTTTTCAAATCGTTGGGTTTCTTTTTTTCCCCGATTTCGGAATGAAATCGGGACTTACATTTTTATAATTAAAGCCGTTTGCGGCTTAATTATTGAAGATTGTTTCTAGTTTGCAATAGAGTCAACAACTGACTGATATTTAGCAATTTCTTCATCGGAAAGAATGTTATATCCATCGGGTCCGAAGTAAGAAAGCATTGCTTCTGCATGATAGTAGTTAGCCTGCTCTGTAGCTTCCTCTGCATAATCGGCAGCCTTTGCAGAACCATTATCAACAAGATCGTGAATACCGATATTATTGAAATACTGATCGCAGAAGTTCCAGTATCCTGCGATTGAATACCATCCGTAAGGAACAGGTCTTGTAATTGATGCAAAATAATCATCCCAGTACTGCTTGTGGTCAGCATCTGTAGGGAAGAGTGCCTTATATCCGTTCCAGATTTCCTCATCAAGAGTCATGGGAACAGGCATGTTTGCATTCTTAAGAGGGGTACCTGATGCATTTGTTATTGAAGTATCGGAGTAGATTTCAAGACGTGCTTCCCATCCGTCAATACCCCATCCCATGAACTTAAGAAGAAGATATGCTTCATAAGGATGTTCACATGAGGTTGAAACACCGCCCATATACATATTGGCGATAACATTGTGCTCTTTCTCATCTACTACATTGGGTGTTACGTAAGGAACAATATCAAGTCCGTAGGTATCCTGATAGCCTTCTGTATTCCAAAGATTCTGGAATGACCAGAGACCTTCTGAGAATACTGCAACATGTCCTGTTGCTCCGAACCATGTACTCCAGTCTCCTGACCAGTCTTCCATTTCCTGAGTATCCTGCTGAGGTGCAACGTAGCCTGAAAGCTTAAGGTCTGAGAACTGCTGCTCACCTGTTGCCCAGTAAGAAAGATCAAAATCCTCGCCGTTATATCCGAACTCGCCCTTGATTGCTCTTTCTTCGGGAGAACAAGCTGCTATTCCGTAAAGGGAATCAAGTCTGTTGTAATAACCGAGTCCGTAATATTTCATTCCGGTTCTGTCATCAACAGTTGCATCTTTGATAAGCTGAATCATCTCATCCCAGGTCCAGTCTGTTCTGGGCATTTCAAGGTTGAGCTTCTCGATTACGTTTCTGTCAACAAATACTGCACTTGGCTGGAACCAGGTGGGCATTGCAAAACGTGCACTTGTATCGAATTTACCGATTCCGTACTCTTCGATTGTGGGCATAAGCTTTGCTGTCTCGGGATCGTTGTCAAGATATTCCGAAATATCTCTCCAGTACATGTTGGCAAGTGCTGTATCTGAGTCTGTACCTGAGAATACATCGGGGAAAGTTCCTGCTGCAGCTGCTGCAGAAAGATCGGTACTCATATCACTGATAAGCTTGCACTCTACAGTGATGTTTGGATACAGAGCCATGAATTTCTCAGCCATCAGCTCCATTGTTGTTTCATCTTCATAATGCCAGTAGGTAAGGGTAATGTTCTCTGTTGTTACCCCTCCTTCGCCGGTAGCACCGGTATCACCGGAAGAAGCTGTAGTACTTCCGGAATCGCCGCAACCTGCAAGTCCGAGCACCATTGCCATAGCAAGAAGTGCTGCCACGATTTTCTTTTTCATTTTCATCCTCCTTTTTAGTTAGAAAACCTTTTCATATGGTAAAATCCGGATTATTCTCCGGTAATTCCCGCTCTGTCGATACTTTCCACAAACTGCTTCTGAAGAATCAGATACATAACAAGAAGCGGTAGTATTGAAAGTGCCGTCGCCGCCATCCTGACGGATTCATTAAGATTTGTCGCCATATCTCCGGTAGCAGCTTTGCTCTGAAATGCCGTATCGAAGTTCTTAAGCTGTACAACAAGATTTGTCCAGATGCTCTTGCTCGCAAGACCCTGCACATACATTTCCGTAAGATACGATTCGTTCCAGTACCATACAAAGGAAAAAAGAACGACTGTAATTATTGCAGGTATTGCCGACGGAATCGCTATTCTGAAAAACGCCTTGAAATGTCCGGCTCCGTCTATTGCCGCAGCTTCCATAAGTACCTTCGGAATCTGCTTGAAGAACTGATAGAAAATAAGGATAAAAATCGGAGCATTAAGTCCGTTTCCGAAAACCGCCGGCATAATAAATGTCCAGAGCGTTCCGAGAATTCCCATATCGTTGTACAAAACATATGTAGGAATCATGGTTACCTGGTTAGGTAAGATATAGGAAAAAATAAGTACTGCCATCATTATTTTTTTCCCTCTGAAATTATATCTTGCAAAACCGTAACCGATTACCATGCAGATGAATACGTTACACAGTGTCGGAAGTCCGGCAATAAGAATTCCTTTGCCAAAGCTGCTCCAGAAATTCATGCTTCTTCCGGCATCTAAGTAATTCTGAAAATAAAGGGAACTGGGAAGCCACTTAACCGAAGAATCAAGAAGGTCTTCCTGGTTCATAAAGCTTGTACTTATCATGTACAGCATCGGATACAGATATACGAATCCGATACAAATGAGAAGACCGTACAGTACAATCTGCTTGCCGACGCCCTGCTTCTCTCTCGTTCCGAATACGAACTTCTTAGCTTTTTCCTTCGTGAAGCTCTTCTTAATAGTCTCCACTGCCGTCGTAAGTTTTGTACTTTCTCTTTTTTCTGGCTTTTTCGATTCTTCTGACATTACGCTTACCCCTCCTTTCTATCCTGACTGCAAGTCTTGCTTCTTTCTTAAGCATCCTCTGTCTCTTTCTTACCATCCTGTCATAGACATCCTTCTTGGAACCAAGAAGCAGGAAAAAGAGAAGAACTATAAGTGTAATTACAACCGAATACATCCATGCCATTGCCGAAGCATATCCGTAACCCTTTTCCTTTGTTCCGGAGAACATCGCCGATTCAATCATGTTAATAAGGCTGTTCTGCTCATTGCTTGAAAGGAAAATTACCGTATATACGGCGTTTAACAGAATCATCGGCTTAATTGTGGGAAGCGTTATTTTCCAGAAGCATTCCCAGCCGGAACCACCGTCGATTTTGGCTGCCTCATACAGGTTCGGGTCAACTTTCTGCAAAGCTGAAAGGAAGATAAGAATCTGCACTCCCGAATACCAGAGAATCATAATCATATTCGAGAAGAGATCGCCGATTCCCTGAGCTGCTTTCGATGGAAGAAACGTTGAAAGCGCTGCCACAACAGACTGAACATTTAAAGCGGGAATGCTTGACGCTCCCTCACTCACGAGCATATTCATAACCGGTCCCGATACGATAATTACGGGAAGGAAGAATATCAGTCTGAAGAAGCCCTTGCACTTAATCTTTCCGTTAAGCATCATTGCTATAATAAGTGCAAATACGGTTATGACCGGAACTTCTACAAGCGTCTGCCAGATATAAGTCACAAGCTGCTGCGGGAACTCCGGGTTCTCGAGCCAGATCTGTGTGATATTGCCTGTTCCGACAAACTTGAAATTGGTCCCGAGCGGCGTAATTCTTATGTTGAACCACATATAATAGAATGATTCACAAAGAGGAACAAGAAGAAACGCCACAACACCGATGAGCCAGGGAAGAACGAAGAGATAACCGACTCTTGCCTCCCTTTTCTCAAGCTTTCCTAATTTAACTTTTGGGGCTTTTTGCTTTTTTTCTTTACTCATGGAAGGACTACCTCATAAGACATTGGCTCAAGTTCAAGCCCGTCACATTTTCTCCTTACACTGCTGTAGTTAATGTATATTTTCACTCCGTTTGAATATGACACAATTGTCACATCATTGTCTTTTATTTCATGCTTCTCGATGGTAGCATTTTGTGTTTTCTCATATATATCCGACAACTTTTCGCTGTATTCGATAATGGTGTCGCGATATGCCGAGTACTCCGAACTGTATATGTCGCTTGAGTTGGTATACAGGAGATTTGCCGAACTTTCCTTGGTGATATAGAAGCTCGGATATGACCCTGATTCAACAAGCTTTAAGAAGAATTCCTGTTTATTTGCTTCGAAGTTCACATATTCCGAATATACCGGCATAATTCCCTTAAGTACCATTGACAGGAACGGAATGCTGTCATCTTCAAAAATGAAATCCGAAGTATATAACGGCATCGACAGAAAACTGTCTGTATTCTTCCACATATATGCGAAGGGCTGTTCCATTGAAAGCGAAAGCTTTTCATCTGCTGCCTCAACCTCTTTAAGATATGCTTCTCCGCAGTCAAATCTTGTATAGGAATCACCGCTGTAATTAAACGAAAAAAGATTGTTTGTTATTCCGCCAAGACAAAGATTGCAAACGCCTTCATCAAGATAACTGTCTGTAAATTTATCAAGAAGATATGTACTTCTTTCAGGAGTTACATACAGGAATTTGTCATATACTTCCTTGTATGTTTTTTCTTCATATTTTCTTTTGTTTATCTGCTTAACGACATTAAAGGTTGCATTCTGCTCATCCGGATTGATATGGAGAGCATCATTGTAAAGCGTCAGGATATTTCCCATTTCAGCCATATCGTTAATCAGCTTTGTTAGTTCCTTTGTTCCGCCGATATCACTGTCGGCCTTGTACCCAGAAATCGGAACATTGTAAAGACCGCCCTTTTGCCAGCCTCTGTATACAAGAAGGAACTTGTCTGCAGCCTCTGCACTTAGGTCTGCGATGATATCTCTGACATCCTCTGTTCTTGTCATTACAACGCTGCTTGTTCCGAATAACCAGTTCTCTCTTTCCGTTCCGAGGAAATCAATTCTTGTTCTGTAGGAATCCTCCTTCTTGGAAAGAAGACCTTTGTCCATCAGATATTTTCTGTAAGCCTTGGCCATACCGGAATAATCCGCTTCGTCTCCCGAAAGGAGGATGAATCTTACTCCGAGATCCGAATGACTTCTGTCTTCCTCAATAAGATGGAAGGAACCCGAAGTTGAATTATTACTTGTAGGCTGTGTATAAAGCTTTCTTAAAATGAACTTCGCATACGCTCTGTTATAGTCGATTGAAACACCGTTCGGCTGAACTTCAATCGTGGCACGCATGGCACCGTCTTCCACTACTGCAAGATATGCAAATTTGTCATCTGTATGGGCGATTCCGTATATCGGTGCAAGAATCTTCTCCGACTCTGTAACAGTTTCGTATTTGTCCCATAAAAGAGTAAGCACCTGTAATTCATCGAAGCCGATATCGCCTCCGTATATCATTGAGGAATATCCGCTGTTGAATCTGCCGTTCTTATCATCAAGATAGATAAGTGCTCCGTTTCCGTCGGGAACAAGCATATATCCTTCTTTTGAATCGATGTACGAGCTTCCCATGTACGGATAAATCGAAACAGTTCCGATATTATACTCACCGCCGTCTTCTTTTATGGAAGAATCCGGAATTACGCATTTAACACCATCATCGGTAAGCTCCACATTCAGCGTCATTCCGATTTTGTACTTGGTAAAATAGATTTCTGCCGAAAAACCGTTATCTGTACGTGTAACCTTTTTGGTAACGTCATCATTTATGATGTCTGCCTGTTTGGTATCATCGTTCTTGCCGACAAGTGTAAGAACAACAGCCGATCTCATAGCTCCGAGCCAGGTTGCATTATTTTTGCCGTCGTCATAACTTACTGCAGACTCCATAACAGCGTGACTGTTCTTATCTTCAACCGTTATCGACAAATCCTCCTCGTTCATGCTAAGGATATACCTGTCGTTTTCTGCAACAACCCCTGCACCTGCCTTTGCTGTTATACCGAATACCGAAACTGCAAGGCAAAAAACTATAGATCCTAATAATAAAAGCTTATTTCTATAACCCAAGTCGATACACCGCCTCTCTTATAAGGGACTGAAGGAAGTCAAATACCTGCGATCCGAGTACATATATGATGAATACAAGAAGGCAAACGATCAGGATGGTGAAGATCGTAAGGAGAATTATCTTGATGCTCTCCTTAATCGTGTAATTGTTGATTTCCTTAACAGAGATGAAAAGCAGTACCGCTATGTAAACAACCATTGCAAAGTTTGCAAAATCTATGAAGAAAATCTCGTTATATGTAACAACGTGTGACAGAAGAATCACAAAAGGCATTATCACTACATACGGACCAAAGCTGTAAATAAAGGAGCAGTAGATTTCCTTAAGCTTTCCTTCACCGTCGTTGATAGTACACATAAGGTAATTGCATCCGGTTACAAGGAGAAGAACAATTACTATCGTTCCGATATCGGAAACAACATCATATCTTCCTTCTCTTACTGTCTTGGTAAGAAATCCGCAGAAGTATTTGTTTATTACATAAAGTGCCATGATAATCACAAGAAGTATGTTGGCACTTGCAACAGATACCTTACCCTGCCTCTTAATTCCGTAGCAGCCGTCAATAGGATGACGCATAAAAGTAAAGACATAACGAAGCTGTTTTATGACACGTATGTCACCTATTTTCTTAAGGAACTTACGCGGGCCCTTAAGTATATTCTTCTTTCTGTCAAGAATTGAGATTACTTTTTTAAGTACGACAAGTACAATGATAATAATAATCACTGTTGTCAGATTTCTCTTAAGCCAGGTATTTCTGATCTCCCAGAAGGAATCCGAATAACCGTCAAGGTCCTTGGAGAGCTTCGAATAGAAAAGAGCTCCTTCATAGTCTTCTTCCTTGTAAAGAGCTTTGCCCATTGCCATGTTGGCGTAGTCAAACAGATTATTCATCTGAAGGACCTTGGAAAGAGGCTCCTTACTCTCCGTGTATCTTCCGAGTGCGAAAAGCTCGAGTGCCTCGTGAAGATAACCTGTAAATTCAGTAGGTTCATATACCTGAATCTGTGCCTTATCAGAATCAAGAACGTAAATCTTATCGTCGGAAGAAACCTTAATTGCTTCTATCTTGGTGCTGAGACCGATACGGTGCTGGCCGTCATCGCTGCCGCCGAATACAAAAAGAAGATTTCCTTCATTGCTGTATTCATATATAAAGCCCTGCTGGGATGCCACAAATACGTTATCATGATTTCCTGCTGCAACTGCTGCAGGAACATCATCGGTTCTATCAGGCTCGATCATATTGGCGCCCGAAAGGGTAAGTCTCTTTAAGGTTTCGCCACTCTCACCTCTTGTTACCGTATAAATGGTTCCCTTACTGTCAATTGCCATATTATCCGGAGTTGCCGGGATATTTCCCTGACTCTTGGCTCTCTGTGCCTTTGTCATAAGCGAACGCCAGATAATGTTCCAAAGGGAAGCATTTGTTGAATTGGTTCCGAAATATCCAAGGAAATCGCCGCCATTTTTCGGTGATATCTGTACCATACCGTTAGTATTTGATTCACAGATTACGTACATTGTTCCCGACTTATTGACAATAATCTTAAGCGGAAGGAAATCAAGGGTTTCACCATACGCCGGATTAGTCGGTTTTCCGTACTCGCAGACAAGATTACCGTTCGAATCGAATTTGAATACTTTACCTGCATCCCTGTCCGCAACATACACCTCATGGTTTTCTGTTACAAAGAATCCTCTCGGACCTACAAGAACATCTTCTCCGAATGAATACTTAAACTCGCCGTTTACATTACTTACGACTACTCTCTTATTACCGCTGTCGAGAATATACATGCTTCCGTCATCAAGTATTTCAAAGTCAGTGGGAGCAACAAGATTTTCCTCACCTATTCTGGTTATTGTTCTGTACGGAAGATACGCAGTCTGTGTCTCGCTTACATAACCGTAACCGTCAAGTGTATATGTCTTATAAGGTGCGTCTGCATATACGGTAAAGGACGGAAGGGTTACTATCATAAGAAGCACCCCTGCAAGTGCTGCCGCAATTTTCAGTTTGCCAAAATATTTTCTAAGCTTCACGGGTAAATCTCCTATTTAATCCCTGAATGTGCCATTGTATTCATTACGTTCTTCTGTAAAATACAGAAAAGAATCAGATTCGGAAGGAACATAATAAGCGATGCCGCCGCCGATATTCCCTGTCCTGCAACCGTATTGGTCGTTGTCGTACTTGTCAGTGTATTCATATAGAAAGAAAGGCTCTTTAGTGCTTCATCGTTAATGTAATAATTGGAAGCCTCAAGATTGGTCCATACCTGCTGGAATACAAGAATCGCCGCTGTCGCAATTGCCGGTTTTATCATCGGAATAATAATTCTGAGATATATCTGCCATTCCTTTGCGCCGTCCATATATGCTGCTTCTATCAGTGAATCGGGTACCTGATCCACAAACTGTTTTACAAGAAACAGTCCGACAGGAAGCGGTATAAGCGGAAGAATCTGTGCCAGATAGCTGTCTATAAGTCCAAGCTTATTTACAATCAGGTATCTCGGAATCATAACGGCAACCGGTACGAACATAAGCGCTATCTGGTTAATCTGCATCATCACCTTGCGCCCCTTGAATTTCATCTTGGAAAGCGCATAAGCCGTCATTGTAGAGAAAAGAAGTGATCCGAACACAACCAGAACCGTGATAAGAATACTGTTGAAAACATACTTGCTTATCGGAATGCCGGCTGCTCTCGAAGCCTTAAACAGATTCCTGAAGTTATCAAGAGTCGGATGCACCGTAATAAACTTCGGAGGAAAAGCAAACAGTTCTTCCATAGGTTTGAATGCATGGAAAATAATAAAAATTATCGGAAGTCCCGTCAGAAGAACCATCGGAAGAACAAGGAGATATATCTTAATCTGTCCTTTTTCAAATCTGTCGGGATTCATTTTGTGACCTTTGTAAGCTGCCATAATTCTCTCCTGTCTATCAGTCTTTTTCGCCAAACAGCCTTCCGGATACAGATGAGAATATCTGTACTATCAGAAGAAGAACAACCGAAACTGCCGCGGCATATCCCATCTCATATCTGATAAAGCCGTAATCCTCTATGTGGTTAACAATGAGCTGTGCGGCATATCCCGGCGTCGGATTACCTGCAAGCAGCGTACTGATTGTTCCGTTCTGGAAAGCACCTACAATCTGCATAACCGCTGCAAAAAGCATCTGAGGCTTCATACTGGGAATTGTTACATATATCATTTCCTGGAATCTGTTCTTTACTCCGTCGATTGCAGCAGCCTCATAAAGTGATTCGTCAACGTTGAGAAGGCCTGCAAGAATTGAAAGGAAGCCTACACCCATGCTGCTCCAAAGACCGATAATTATTACAATCGGAAGAAGGTACTGCTGATTGGTAAGCCAGATTATCGGCTCTGAAATAACTCCGATATCCATCAGCCAGCTGTTAATGTATCCGGTCTGATCACCGGTAAACATTATTTTCCATAATACAGACATCGCTACACCCGTCGTCATGCTGGGCGAATACAGTATGAGCGCACATATTGTACGCGGCACTGAAGTCAAATTCGCTAAAGCCCATGCAAGGAGGAAGGACAAAACGTACCCGCCCACGCCGACGATCAGAGCATATTTCACAGTATTTGGGAGGACATACTGCATAAAGGTGTCATCACTTGTAAGCAGATTTATGTAATTCATAAATCCGACAAAACCCGGGAACTGAATGGCATTGAAATTCGTGAACGAAAGTACAACCGCCATAATAACGGGCGCGAGAATGAATATCACGAACAAAAGTGCATATGGGAATACAAACAGGTATCCCTTTTTATTCGACGTACTCTTTTTCATAATTGTCTGTTTCGTAAACATCCTTTAACCAAACCTTTCCGGGTATGTGTTCTATCTGTTAAGTATTTCGTGTACCTTTTCTACGGAAGGAACCTCATATTCCATAAGTACATTTCCTTCTGCATCTATATAACCGAATTCTTCAAGTTTTCTAGTTGTCTCTCTGTCAACGATTTTGACAGCTTCATCTATTCTGCTTCGAACAGTGTCACCGTTTACAACAACATCGTTGTACGCATTTGAAAGCTCTCTCTCGAGCATGTAGCTTCCGAGAAGTCTCGGAGCTTCCAGAATACTTTTGGCCTGTTCAAGAATTATGTTTTTATCCTTTGTCGGATACGGAAGAAGCGAAAATGCATCAAGATTGGCTGTGGGCCAGATATATTCATCGCCGTACATAATCTGAAGCCGCTGTCCGAACTCTGCTTGAACTTCGCTTCTGGACCACCATTCCATAAATTTCCATGCCTGTTCTTCACGTTCGTCATCCGAAGAAAACATAACAGTACTCTCTGCTCCGCCGGACATATATCTGTTAATCTGTCCGCTCTTTTCGTCATATACTCCCGGAACAAGTGCAATCTGCCATGAATTTTCTATTTCCGGGGCAGCATTCAGAATCAGGTTGTAAGAGTTGAAATCCGCAATTCCTATAGGAAGGTCTCCGTTTCTGAAATGCTGGTAGAAGTTGGGAACATCCACAGGCATGTTATATAACGTGAACAGTTCCGTAAGTTCCGTAAAACCTTTTACCGTATTCTCCGAATCAATCCTGACATCAAGCGGTGAATCTCCGTAAAGAGTTCCGCCGTTCTGGAAAATAAGAGGAGTTGTACCATGGAAGTTTCTCATGGCAAGCATCGGTGCTGTCGGATAGTAAACATTAAGTCCTCTCATCTGAAGATCCGGAAGCATTCCGATCAGTTCATCCATAGTATCAGGTGCTTCAAGTCCGAGTTTCTCGAGAACATCGGTTCTCATATACATTACATAGAAGTTCATTGTCTCCGGAAGTGAATACAGTCCGTTTCCGATTACCGACGGAACAAGAATTCCTTCGCTGTATCTTCCGAATACTTCTTTGTAATTATCAAATTTGGTGAGGTCTACAAGTGCGCCTCTTATTCCGAGTTCAAACGGTATCGAATAGTTGATTCCCGTTGCGATATCCGGCGTATCACCGGATGCATTTGAAAGGATAAGCTTATTTGCATCCGTCATAATCGAAAGGTCTACCTCGATTCCGGTTTCCGGAGTAAACTCCTCATCAATCATCTTCTGCATTATTTCAACATACTGTCTCGGTCTGTTAACCCATACCTGAACATGTGATTCATCAGCTGAAGACGCTGAGTAATTCTGCCCGAAGAAGGAATAGAAGAATCTTCCGAGTGCAAGTTCGATACTGTCAAAGAATCCAAGTCCGGAAGGAAGCTCCGCGTCTTCCTGATATATGTAGATTCTGTCGATTGCGATATCATTGTCATTAATAATGTCTACAAAATTTGCAATCTGTGTATTTATCGAGTTAACACTTGTCGAAAGTTCATCGACACGGAATATAAGTTCATCAGGATCTTCAGCAATATCCGCAATCTGTTTTGCTGCAATGATAAGATATGCAAAAGCTGCAACGTCCTCCGGGTCTTCTACATCGGTATATACCATTGCCTTCTCGGAAATTTGGTAAAGTCGTTCAACCCAGGAATCAAGTTTCTCCTGTAATCCGGGGATGTACCTTGTCAGCTTCAAATCTCTGTATTTATCTTTCTTTTTTCCGGCAACCTTCGTTACCTCAAGTGAAAGATCTGAGATTTCGCTCATTATCTCGTCAACTTCCTCAAGAGCGAATCTTAAATTCTCTGCCGAAATAGTAAGGGATATTTCATGTGTTCCCTGTGAAAGGTAAACAGAAAGATTATTTCCGTCATCATCGGAAAGCGTGTGCACCTCATAAGAGGTTGCAGGCTCCATGGGATAATCCTTAAACTGCACGTTTGGAATCTCACCGTCTATCCTGTAATCGATAAACACAGGAAAATCATTTTTCTCAGACTGTCTGTAATTAAGAGCTATATTGTAATAACCGTCTTTCGGAGCATCAAAGCTGTAGGTAATTCTCTGTCCGGGCTTATTAAACGAAGTCTCATCAACGGTATTAAGAACCTTTTCTTTATATGATGCCGGAAGAACATCGGAATCATATTCGCAGGTTGCATGTATTGCGGAATCATTTCTCTCGTAGAACTTCTCGCCTTCGATGATTACCAGCGCATCCCCGCTTGCACTCTCACTGCCTTTGTAGGTTTCAATCTTCGAAGGAGCGGAAAGTGTAATGTTGCCGAGAAGGAAATTGCCTTCGTTAACTTTAATATTTACCGAATGGTTTCCCTTTGAAAGTTCGAGCAAAAGAGGTGTGCTGTATCTGTAACCGGAATCCATAAGACTCTTTGTCTCCCACTGAATCTCTTTATCAGGAAGACTTACGATTTCGTTACCGTATCGGTCGTACAGTTCTTCGTCACTATTTTTCCAGGTTGTTTCGAACTTAAGATTTCGTGCCTCATAAAACGGGAACTCGCCATCAACTTCAAATGCAAATTCGATGGGAAGAATCGAGTTATCATAAGAAAGATAATCGAACGAAACCTCATAAAGAGCAGACTCTGCAACCTCTATATCAAGCTGCATTTCATCACCGGGCGAAAGCTTTGCAACCATGTTGCCATAGCTGTAATTATCGCCTGTAAGCTTTACGGAAGAATCAGTGACACAATCGGAAAGCTTTAATACTACATTCTCTCCGTCATATTCCTTCTCTTTATAAGAAGAAGAAACAGAAGTGTATCCCGTTCTCAGTCTTTCAAGCGATGCCCCGGAATAGCTATTCCCGCCTTCTGCCGCTGCAGAAACACTGTTCGTGCCAATGCTTCCGAAGGGAGTAATATTCTCGAAGGCAAGAATAACTACCGTTAGGAGTGATAAAAAGCGGTATGTATTCTTTTTGGAAAATCTATAGTTCCGCGACATACGGACCTCCTAAAATCTATTTCATCTCAACAGTAAGGTGTACAACGCTGCAGGGAGGAAGTGTGTAGCTTAACTTGTTTCCCTCAGCTTTAACTTCTGTAAATTCCCTGATTGTAACAGTCTCGGGATTATCAAAAGTATTGTGCTCATGCATTTCACCGAAAACAGCTTCACCGCTTACAGATGCAATTTCACTCTCGGCAAATATGCTTGATACTTCAGCTTCCTCGGCACATGAAAGATTTGTAATTGTAATATGAATCTTTCCGTCCTTTGAAACAGATACCGATTCATTTAAGTTAGGAACTTTAATGTCATCTGTTCCGATTTCGCTGCTTTCAACAAAGCTGTCAAGAAGCTCGTTGTCCTGATGTGCACTGTACATCTTAAATACATGATAGGTAGGTGTCTTAATCATCTTTTCACCGTCAGTCAGGATAACTGCCTGGAGAACATTTACGAGCTGGGCAATATTGGCCATTTTTACTCTGTCGCAGTGCTTGTTGAATATGTTAAGGTTGATTCCCGCAACAAGTGCATCACGAATCGTGTTCTGCTGATATAAGAAGCCGGGATTTGTACCGGGTTCGCAGTTGTACCAGGTTCCCCACTCATCAACAATGATTCCGACCTGATGATTCTTATCGTATTTCTTGAGAATAGCTTCATGACCGTTAATCAGTTTCTCCATATAAAGAGTCTTGTTAAGAGTCAGATACCAGATTTTCTCATCAAAGTCTGTTGCACTTCCTTTATTCTCCCAGCCAAGAGGATGTGTATAATAATGAAGAGAAATACCATCCATAAATCCGTGGAGGAAATCAGGAGCTCTGAAGCATGTATCAAGAACGCCCTGTGTCCAGTTATAATCATCTACGTTTGCTCCGCAGGCAATTTTGAAAATCGGTTTCTCGGGATTGTAATTTCTTACATAAGTCTGATACTGTCTGTAAAGATTGCCGTAAAACTCAGGCGTCATGTTACCGCCGCAGCCCCAGTTCTCGTTGCCGACTCCGAAGTAGTCAACAGTAAATGCTTTCTCGCTTCCGTTTGCCTTACGAAGATCAGCCATCGGAGATACACCCTCAAATGTCATGTATTCAACCCATTCGCTCATCTCTCTTACAGTGCCGCTTCCGACATTGCCGTTAACGTATGTCTTGCAGCCGAGCTGTCTTGCAAGTTCCATAAACTCATGTGTGCCGAAGCTGTTGTCTTCTACAACGCCGCCCCAATGAGTATTGATCATTTTCTTTCTTGTTTCCTTGGGTCCGATGCCGTCTTTCCAATGATACTCATCTGCAAAGCATCCGCCCGGCCATCTGAGAACAGGAATCTTCATTTCCTTAAGAGCCGTAACAACATCGTTTCTCATTCCGTTTGTGTTTGGAATATCTGAATTCTCACCCACATAAAGTCCTTCATATATACATCTTCCGAGGTGTTCTGAAAAATGTCCCTGAATTTCCGGATTAATATGGCCTTTGGTGATGTTTGGATTAATATAATGCTTATACATCTGTTTTTCTCCTGTTCACTAATTATTTAACTTATTTCACTTTTCGATAAAACACTTAACAATAACAGTTGTTTTTGATAGAAATGAAGGTTTTTCGTTGTTGTATTTCGCTTTTGACTTAACCTTTTCTTTTTTCGCTCAACTTTAATATCAAGATAGCACAACCAATGCCAAAATACAACAAAAAGCGGATTGGCAAAATGGAGAAAAACAGCACCTATTTTTGTTGATATTGCACAAATTTTCCTTTCCGATACACAATTTTCTCTTGTTTTATAGTCAAACAGTCACATATTGGCGCTTTTCATTTCAATAGTTTTGCGAAAACTTAAAAGCTACCTCATGTCCCCACTTAAGCAGTGGGTAATTCATAGGTTTTTGTCTTTTATTCAAGTATTGACTTAACCGTTTTCATGTTTTATACTAATAAAGTCTTAGTTTATTGCATTTACTGCATCGGCTACAAATTTTTACATTCAGAGGAAAAAACATGTTATATCTTCATTCACTTCAGGAAGCGGAAGAAGTTTTCAAAGCTCTCTCCACTCCAATGCGTCTCCGAATCATGGAACTTATATATGAAAACGATCACATGTCCATGAACGACCTGGCGCAGACTCTTGAACTTACCAACAGCGCAATTTCACTTCATGTCAGCAAACTCGAAAGTGCAGGTCTTGTAACAATACAGACCCTCGCAGGAAAGCGTGGAATCATGAAGCTTGTACAACCGGTTCACAAGAAAATGATTGTCGATCTTGCTCCGGAGACCATAACAACAGATCGTCCCTGTTACGAAGACGACATAAGAGTCGGACATTTCACCAATATCGACGCGCATCCTACCTGCGGGCTTGCCACCTCAGCCAATATAATCGGTGAGCTTGACGACCCGAGAGTTTTCTCATACCCCGAAAGATTCAATGCAGGCATTCTCTGGATCGGGTTTGGAGGCATAACCTACAATCTGCCGAACAGACTTCATGCAGGAGAGAAAATAACAGAACTTAATATCTCTTTTGAGATTTCTTCCGAATGTCCTGAATTTAATGAAGATTATCCAAGCGATATTTACTTTTTATTGAATGGGATAAATTTGGGAAAATGGATCAGCCCCGGTGATTACGGAGCAAGAAAAGGAATGATTTCGCCCTACTGGTGGCCGCCTCTTTTAAACCAGTACGGTCTATTAAAGACACTGGTTGTAAACAGCAGCGGAACCTTTATCGACGGAACTCACAAGATATCCGATGTCACAATAGAAGATCTTAATATAGATTATAACAGCACCTTAAATCTCACCTTCCAGGTTCCGAAGGATACCGCAAACTGCGGCGGAATGACTCTTTTCGGAGATGATTTCGGCGACTATAATCAGAATATTCACGTTAAGTTTTTCTATGAGAGCGTAAACTAACTACGTCAAGCCTTTTCTGATGAAGCAGGGGACAATTCAGGCAAGTTATTTGGTGTAGTTATTTGCAGGACGATGTACCAGAACACTCCTATATCAGTGTAACTTTATCTGCAGGAATATACTTTATCAGCATTTCCTGCAATTCTTTAACAGTGTACGGTTTTGCCAGATAATCGGTAAAACCGGCACTGACATACATTTCCTTTGCACCGGCTGAATAGTTGGCCGTAAGAGCTATAACGGGAACTCCGTCAACAAGGCATTCTTTCGTCTTTTTCATTTCATCAAGCGTTTCAATACCGTCTTTTCCCGGCATCGAATGATCAAGGAGAATAACGTCGTATCGCTTCATCTTAACCTTTTCAATCGCTCCATCACCGTCTGCCGCCTCATCAATCAAAACAAGAGTATTCTTAAGAAGCGTTCTCGTAACACGAAGATTCAATTTTACATCATCAACAACAAGAATGGATGCACTTTCTGCCGTAAACAGATCCTTGTTTTTTCCCAAAGAAGTTCCGCCCACTCTCTCAGAGCTTTCAGGCTTTTCGCTTCCTGTTCCGATTTCCTGCGGAATAACGACATGAAATGTGCTTCCTTTTCCGTACTCACTGTCAACTTTTATCTCTCCGCCCATAAGATTTACAAGCTTGTTCGTTATTGCAAGGCCAAGACCCGTTCCTTCAATTGCAGCATTTTTCTTGACATCAAGTCTGTCAAAAGCTGTAAACAGTATGCCGATATCTTCTTTTTTAATTCCGATTCCGGTATCGGAAATGCTGACATGAAGCTTTCCTTCTTCATAGAAAGCTTCAAGTGTCACAGAACCTTTCTCCGTATATTTAACGGCATTCGTCAGGATGTTGGTCACAATCTGCTGAACTCTTACCAGGTCGCCAACAAGATATAAAGGAGTCCCCTCTTTTACAGACGTCTTAAGATCAAGTCCTTTGTCTCCGGCCCTTTTCTCAACCATGTTATAACAGTTTTTAACAAGCTGCTTGATACTGTAGGAATCGCTTGTAAGCGTCATCTTTCCGGCTTCAAGCTTGGAATAATCAAGAATATCATTGATAAGCGAAAGCAGAAGCTGTCCTGCACCATCCACATCGGCTGCATATCCGAGAACAGTCTCATCCGTGCTCTCCCTAAGGATCGCGGAATTCATTCCGAGAACAGCATTAATCGGCGTTCTTATCTCATGGGACATTGTCGCGAGGAAATCAGATTTAGCCTTCGCTATTTCCAGAGCTTTCTCTTTTTCCTTCTCAGTCTCAAAGACCTCATTGGTCCATACTATCTGGTCGACAATTCGTTTTCTGTTAACAGATCCCGATATCAGCGAATATGCAATGGCAAAAAGTGCATGCGGAATTCCGTAGAAAAGAAACAGTCCCTTCTCCGGAGTTTTGCCAGCCTCCTTTATGACACCGGCAAAAACAGGATCGTCTGCGATCTCCGGCTTTATCGCGTACAAAAGCCATGTAATAAAGTCAGCGTCAAGCATACCGAGTTTGAATGACAGAATCGGAGCAAACAGGGCAATTGCTATCGTCATAATAATTGCCGTTATATTATATTTTCGTGAATGATAGAATGTGGAAAGAATAAGCGGCATGACAATAAATAGTGTCATGTGAAAAGAGAACAAAGTTACTACTACAAATGTAAAAATTGACACATCACAAAGAAGCAAATACTTTATATGCCTCTCATTGTCGAATTTATGTGTTTTTACGAGAATAGCGGGAACCGTAAGAAGAACCACCATAAGCGCAACCGAAATGCGCATCATGGTCTCATCAAGATAGAATAAACCGAGCTCGTTTGCAATCCATGAAAGCGAATAAATCGCCGCAGTGCCAATCATTGTATCGGCAACGTGATGATTGGAATTTGTTTCATCAAACAAAAGCCTTTGTTGTACAATCGTTTCCTTGTCCACTTCAAACCCCTGCCTGTATTCTTTATTCCGAAAAATAATCCCTTTGAATGTCCGTACCTGTCAAAAGAATGATTGAATTCGCAGTCTCATCGCTCGGGGCCACGTCTTCTTCAACGTCATATCGCAAACATTAAACCCCGGATTATACACTTCGGAACACTCATAGACGTTAACATAAATCAATTTCCAAATTGATAATAGCACAAAAAAACACACAATCAAAGAATTTTGTCAGTTTAATCGTCGTTTTATCGCTTTACTGTCAGCACATTATTTGTTATATCTGAATTTTTCACCGATATAGCTTCTTTTTGAATTATCGGTGAACGAAATTTTCCGGTATTCACCGAATATTACGGTTTTGAAAATCTCGGTGAATGCCATAGCTGTAAAACTTCAAATAGCGGCAAATTGGTTTTACATAATCCCTTTACCAAATTTGTTATGTTTACATTTTTCACCGATATAGCTTCTTTATGAATTATCGGTGAACGAAATTTTCCGTTATTCACCGAATATTACGGTTTTGAAAATCTCGGTGAATGCCATAGCTGTAAAACATCAAACAGAGGGCAATTCAGTTGACATAACCTCTTTACCAAATTTGTTATGTTTGCATTTTTCACCGATATAGCTTCAATTTGAATTATCGGTGAACAGATTTCTGCGATATTCACCGATAATCAATGATTTCAATTTTCTCGGTGAATTCTTATGTAAACCGCAGAATTTTTAGTTAACATAACAGCATTTTAGAGACCATTTTTTCACCGGAGAAATGGGGAATGCGAATTTTCGGTGAAAATTACCACATTATGTCAACTAAAAGGGCTCTTCAGGGGTAATGGTGGGTTAAAAATCGCCACAACCCCAGTGTTTATATAGATCAAGCGGCATTCAACTTTCGGTTAGGAAGTGGAATGCGTATATCGGAGCATACAAGGTACACCATATCGAGCATATTTTGTATATTTCTGAAACCGTAAGCTTTA
>JAZLHJ010000044.1:0-13311 GCA_045616785.1 Lachnospiraceae bacterium | reverse complement strand
CATCGAGAAGGTTGAGTGTGTTGAACTGAGTTGACTTAGCAACACGGTCTACCTCAGATACAAGAGCGTTAACTTCCTTCTGGATAGCTACACGGTCTGCTGTGGTATTTGTTCCGTTTGCACTCTTTACTGCAAGTTCGTTCATTCTCTGAAGCATATCATGAACTTCTGCAAGTGCACCTTCAGCTGTCTGTACACAGGAGATACCATCTTCTGCATTTGAGCTTGCCTGAGTAAGTCCTCTGATCTGGCTTCTCATCTTCTCACTGATTGTAAGGCCTGCTGCATCATCTGCTGCTCTGTTGATCTTGTAACCCGAAGAAAGCTTCTCGGTTAACTTGGACTGTGTGGATGTTGTAACATTAAGCATCCGGTTTGAGTTCATTGCTGTAAGATTGTGCTGTACTACCATAATTTTGTCCTCCTTGGATTTTGTCCGGTGGATTCCTTTCCACTCGGTTGCTGATTAATTGTTAATAGCTTCGGTACTAAAACCCGGGGCCGCGCGAACCCTTGTTTTAATACCTTTGTGAGTAATTTCTTTACTCACTATATATATCGGATTAAGTTTTCAAAACTTAATACCGTTATATAACTTTTTTTATTTTTTCAGATTAAACATCTGAGCATCTACTACCTGCGTTCCTGTCATGCTCTTATAATAGCTGTTTGCAGCATCTACAGTCCTCACAAGATTCTGTGCGCTTTTTCTTTCCTTGGAAAGATAGAAGTCAACCGCCATCTTATTCCTTTTCTCGGAAGCCTCCATCTTAACAGATTTATCCGTGAGCTCTTTGATAAGATCCTGCATCAGATGAATCTCATCCTTATACTTCTCCGGGTTCTGCGTAATCTCTGTTCTGGCTTTCCTGTAAATGGAATCAAATCCGGTATCAACCTTGGCGATCAACTCAATTCTGTCCTGCTTTTTATCTATTATACGCTCGAACTCATCTTCCGGTACAATTTCTTCTTTAAGAATTTCCGCCTGTCTTTCATTAAGTTCGAGAAGCTCGGACAAAAGTTCGTTTTTCTTCTCAAGGCTCGCTATTAAAATACTTATATACCTGCTGTAATCTTCCATTCTTTCGCCTTTATACCTTTGCTTTGGCTTCGGGTTCGTCAACTTCTCCTGTTCTGCATTTCTGCATAACAAGTTTCCAGGTATCACGAACACTTCGAAGATGAGTGTTAACCTCTTCAAGGATATCCTTATCCTTTGTCATGTTCGCCTCATGAAGTCTTCTTATCAGATAATTATAGATGGTATCAAAGTCTTTTGCCACTTCATACTTTCTGTTCAAAGTAATCGAAAGTTCTCTGACAATCCTCTCTGCCTTCATAATATTGTCATGGGCCTTTTGAATGTTCTTTTCTTCTATTCCCATTATTGCAATATTATTAAATTTAATCGCTCCCTCATAGAGCATGAGCGTCAGCTCTGCAGGGCTTGCCATATTTATTTTGTTGTTAGCATACTGTGCATATGGATTATTTAACGTCATGTCTCATATCTCCATCTTTATTTTTTACATTCCGAACATACCGGTAATATATGAGCTTGTTGAATTAACCTTTGAAAGAGCAGTCTCCATTGAAGCGAACTGCTTGTAGTATCTGTCTTCAAGGGTATTCAGCCTCTCGGTTTCCTTGGAAATCTTTGTCTTATAATCAGAAAACTGACTTGTAAGAACCTTATCATCATAGAAATTACCGAAAGAACGGTTAAGAGATGTAGATGAAATCTTTCTCATGCTCTCATATATTGAATCGGTAAGCTGTGTGAAGAAATCTGTTACAGCTTTAGGGTCCTTTGCAATCATCGACTTAAGCTTGTCGGTCTTGCCGGATACAAGCTCATCATCGGGATCGCCGTCAATGTGGAATACGCCCTTCTCAAACTCTTCCGACTCAAAGTAACCGCCTGTTTCAATACCAAAGCTTGAAAGAGACATTCTCACTCCACCGATAATAAAGCTTCCCTGCATTCCGTTCTTAAGAATACTCTGTACAGAACCAAGGTCATCATCGTGACGAAGCAAAGATCCCTTAATCTTCTCTTCCCATTTCTCGATTTCCTTATCGGACATGGCATCTTTTTCTTCATCAGTCAAAGGCTCATATCCTTTTGCATTCTCAGCACCGAAAAGAGAATCTATTTCCTTAATCAGATCGTTGTAACTCTTGATGAAATTCTTTACGGTATCAAATATTGCGCTTACATCATCAGCAGTAGTTATCTGCGTTTCTTCATATATATCCTGGCCTTCCTCATCCTGTCCCGTAACCGCACTTACGGATTTGGCCGTAATTGTAAGACCATTGATTGAGAAATTATTGGTAGTTGATGTAAATGATGCTCCGTTAAGAAGGATCTCTGCATCTTCCCCCTGTATTCTGACAGCTCCGTCCTTACCTGAAGGCGAAACATATGAAGAAGAATTGTTAACAAGCTCATAAGCGCCTTTAATCTTCGAAGTAACTTCTGCATTCGCACGGGCAGCAATTCCTTCTTCTGCCGAATATGCCGTAGCATCCGGAGAAACACCGTCAGCGTTAATCAGCGCTTCATTATCCTTCATTTTGGTAAGAAGTTCTTTCTGGGTCTCAAGATCTGAAGTATCTTCTCCGGCTGCAGTCTTCTCAGTAATAAGCTCATCTATTGTTGTAAGCTTATCATCATAGGTATCACCTGCAATGCCGTTTAATTCATCTGCATATTTGGACGAATAATAATCATTTAATATTTTGGCATTTTTAGCTTTCTCATCAGCCGAAGAAAGATTTCCAAGACTGCTCTGAAGCTTTGCTGCAATTTTTGTCTCGGAATTCTCAAGAAGAGAAGAGATATCGCCGATAACACCGCTTCCGTCATAATGAGCAGCAAAGTCTTTCATTTCCTGTGTTACGCTTGCCTTTGCATCCTCAGCCGAAAGAAGTCCGAGTCCGGAAAGAGCTTCAAGTCCTCCCATATCTCCGGATGTCAGAGTGAAATCTCCCGCTTTTCCGCTTCCCTGAGCAGAAATAAAAATTCTCTGATTGGAAGCATCATAGCTTGCCGAAACGCCGGCGCTGTTTAACTGCTTAACAACATCATTAATTGTAGATTTACCGGAAAGCTCGATGTTTTTGGTCTTACCGCCCGAACCAACAGCAATACTTACCGTTTCACCTTCTGCAATCTTACCTCCTGTAATATCCGAAAGAGTTGTTGATGCTGTTGTATCCTTACCAAGCTTTGCGCCTGTAAGATATCCGGCCTTGGCAAGTTTCTTAACAACAAGTGACTGTGAACCGTTAACGGCATTGTCTCCTGCCGCAACAGTTGCGACCTTCTCATTCGTTGATTCGGTTTTCTTCTTCTTATATGCGGAAGCATATCTCATATTGCTGAGAGAAGTAGCATAGAATGACTTTATCTTCTTATTAAGCGTCTTCCATGCATCCTGCTTCCATTCCAGTTTTGTCTGGCTTTTCTCAAGTTTTTCTTTTTTCTTGCTGTTTGCAGAAACAAGTTCCTGAATAATTGCGTCTGTATCCAGACCCGAGTTCATACCTGTAGCTCTGATCATAAAGCCTCCTATCTCTTCTCATCAACGAGAAGTCCGGCAAGCTCCCATGCTTTTGCGATCATATCAAGTGTTTTCTCTGCAGGGAACTCTTTTATGGTCTCTTTGGTATCTTTGTCAACAATCTTAAGTGTGATACGGTTTGTATCTTCATGAACACCAAACTGAACCTGAGTATTCTCAGAATTCTTATTGAGCTCACTTATAGCCTTCTTAAGCTGTTCACTTGTCTCTTTTTTCTCCTGAGCAGCAGAATTATTCCCGGAATCCTTGCCATCTTTGTCGGTTTCCTGGGACTTAACAACAGAAGCAGTCTTACTGTCAACATTCTTAAGAGCAATGTCGGTAAGCGCACCATCCGTGGTAACATTTTCTGTTGCGGGTTTTGGCGGAACATATGACTGTGACTGATATGATACTGCTCCGCTGATAGGTTCGATTGCCATTTCTATCACCTCCGTGTGATTTATATACATTAATAATGTGAACGGGTTGCAAAATCAGAGACTTCACGTCTCTTCATATCCTATATCGGACAACTATATGCTTTATTTTATACCTTATTATTGTTTTTTTCTATTATTTTGGGAAAAAGTGCAAAAAATCGCCTAAGTCTCAGACTTAAGCGATTTTTAATACTACCAACCTGTTTACTTAACTCAGAACAGTCCTGCAAGAGCATCTGCTGAAGTTGCACTCATTGCGGCCTTGTTGGCTTCCTGAATCTGAAGGTAAACCTCCTTACGATATACGGGAACTTCCTTCGGTGCCTGAATTCCGAGTTTTACCTGTTCTCCCTTTACTTCGAGAACAGTTATTTCAATATTATTATTTATTACAATTGCTTCATTTTTCTTACGGGATAAGGCTAACATAATCAGTCACCTTCCTTCCCGGTCTTTGAAATGATGTCGTAAATGGGATATTTTACGGCATATTCATCACCCTCTGCGATAATCTGGCAGGCTTTTCTCTCTGCAGCATTAATTACAAGCGGTGCCTTAAGATTAACCGTCATATCCTGAATGACAGAAGGAACGGTAAGTGTCACAAGAATGAGAAGCTGATCCTTGTCAAGGTCTCCGATAGGCTTAAGGAGCTCATCCTCAACCTGCGGATTGTAATTACTTACAACTACAAGAGGATCGATAACAGGCATGGCAAATGCCGGCTCATCAAGAGATTGAAGCCATCTTACAGGGCTCCCTGTTCCTCTTTTCTCATCAAAGATAAGGGCAAATTTGTTAAGTTCCGGAAATCCGATAATTCCGTTTACGAAGGTGATAATCTTGTCATCATCGATATCAACTTCGTCAAAAATTTTGGTTTTCAGTTTCATAGCGTCATGCTCCTTTCAATTTGGTCGCCTAATCATTAGGCTCTTTAATTATAACAAATCTATTCTTTCTAAGCGAGTCTTAAATGTAATCCATAAGGCTCGTCTGAAGAATCTTACTGGTCGCCGAGAGAGCTGCTTTATAGGCAAGATCTGCTCCTGCAAGCTCTGTAGCACTTTCCTCAATACTCTTCTCATCATTACTTGCAAGAAGCTCCTTAAAGGTATCCTGAGATGATGAAAGCCTGTTAACAACAAGGTCAAGTCTCGCACCTCTTGCACCGATATTTGTCATCGCAACACTTGCGCTGTCCTGATATCCCTGCATCTTCGTCATTGTCTCGCCGAATTTCTTCTGAAGCTGATCCTTGAGAAGAACGCTTGCTTTTAAAACGGCAGCCTTTTCTACCACTGCCTTGTCATAGTCAGCACCGGCAAGTCCGGGAAGCTGCTTATTAATATCATCAAGAATTCCTTCGACATCGGCAAGTCTGTTTATCATTACGGAAATATCATCGACATCACGTCCGATATCATGCTTGAAAACCTCATCGGCCGTTGTATTAACGCGCATTGACTGGTTGCTTCCAAGGTCATATTCAATTGCCTGTGTGGAACCGGCCCTGTATTTTACAGGTACACTGTTTCCGTTTACGTCAATCTCCGTAATCTCGCAGTCAAAATAATGTTCCGGCTTAAGCTCACCTTTTTTCCAGTCATCCTTTTCGTAAGTCACTGTAAATTTGGTACCAAGCGGCTGTGATGATAAATCATTTTCCATTGCAGCCGGAATAATAAGTTCTCCGGTATCATACAGATAATAGCTTCCTGTTCCCGAGTATACATCGGCATCCGTTGAAAGCTTCGGGGCGAAACTTTCGGTCTTTGTCGTTCCTGTTTCATCGACATAGGAAAGAACAAGATTACTTCCGTCAGATGCAAGATTATCGTAAGCAAGACGGATTCTGCTGTAAGAATTGCCGGTAATGTCCGTTTCATTGCCGGTAAAACCGGTCGCCGGCGTATACTGCATAACGTCATTAAGCTCAATATTTGTTTCTTTTTTAATATCGTCTATCGTAAATTCCTGCGTAATCTTTGTTACCCTTGTGTCATCCTTGGTAAAGGTAAGCGTGTCTTCCGTTCTGAATCCGGTGAAAAGAGAACGTCCCGCATAATCGGCATTACCGCCTGCATACACCTCATCGCGCAGGGAATTAAGCTGCTCAAGAATAGCCTTATAGTTGGAGGTATTCATATCATCTCCGGCTCCTCTTTCGCACTGTGCATACATATCACGGATAACATCCGTTACACCGTCAATGGCATCTTCCGTAACCGAAAGCCACTTTGACGCATCCTCGGCATTCTTCTCATTGTACTGTTCAAGCTTTGTTACATTGCTTGACAATCTGAGGGAACGTATTGCAACAACCGGGTCATCGGAAGGACGTGTAAGCTTCTTACCCGTAGCCATCTGTGTATTAAGTTTATCCTGCTGCAGCTTATTCGTATTGATATTTCCGATAGAATTATTCTGCATTATTTTATTTGTAATTCTCATGTGTTACCCTCCTGACCCAATCAGACTCCGGTAGAAAGAATGAGCTGGTCGTATACTTCCGTAAAGCAGCTTATCATTTTGGATGCAAGTACATAAGCATTCTGAAACTTAACAAGATTAACAGCTTCTTCGTCCTTATCAACACTTGATATTGACATTCTCATTGTATTTATCTGATCTCCGAGATCCTCATACTTGGAAGAGAATGAGTTGGCGCTGTTGGCATTTAATGCTACATCAGATAAAAGACACTGAAGAAATTCCGACGCCGTACATCCTCTGAAGCTCATTTTCTCCTTATTGGTCTGCAGGTCAATCAGTTTCTCGACAATATCATATTTATCCTGCCCGTCACTCTTAACGGTACGGGTTGCCAGATATCCGGCATCCATTGAAATAAGTTTATCTATCTCAAGCGTGTCTGCCGTCATTCTGTAATATGAATTGTCCGTACAGGAAATAGAATAGGAATGCGTAAGGTCTTCTGAAGAATACCCTCCGCAGGTATACTGATTACCGTCAATACCGTCTGCAACGAAAAGATTTCGTCCGCTGTGACCATATCCGTCTACCGAATCTGTCACGGTAATAATCTCATTTGAAGCCTGGGCAAAATCTCTTACCCATTCATTCATCTGTTCCATATAATACGGAATTCCCTGGTAGGAATTTGAAAGTCCAATGTAGGCATCATCTCCGCAGGCACCTGTTCCGAGCGCCTCCGAGTTTCTTGTTCCGTCCGAAAGAATGAATTTATAGGAATACAATCCGGTGCTTTCATCATATTCAAACGAAAAGCTGTCATAATAATATTTGCCGTCTCCGAGAGTTATATAACCGCACTCCGGGACAGTACACTTGTTAATTTCTTTAAGGTAGTCTGCGTTTACTTCAACAGTGGCTGTCTGATGAACAATACCGTCCGCATCAGTGTATGTACCGATATTGCTTCCTACTTTTCCGTGGAAATATTCACCGTTATTTCCGTCACGCATGTCAACAAGTCCTTTAAGCTTACCGCCCATGGTTCTGTTGTTAAGATCGAAATTATTGCCGTTACTCCACTTTATATCATAAAGGCCGTCTGCATCAGACTGATTAACAGCTTCATAGCTGTTTCTCGCAGTACATATAAGTTCGTTACTGACAAAATCCTTGCAAAGGATATCTCCACCCGCAATCTTTACCGTAAAGCTTGTAGCCCCTGTAACTCTTTCGGGATTGTTGTTATCGATAATAGGAGCTTCAACAGCTTCAACCGTAACAAGTTCTGAAAGCTTATCCACGATAAGGTCTCTTTCGTCCCTGAGTTCATTGGCTGTTCCGCCTCCGATTTCGATGACGTTAATCTGCTTTGTAAGTGTTGCAATTTCAGATCCGTACGAATTGATTGCATCTACAGTAGAATAAATCTGTGCATTTACATCTTTCTGAAGTGTAAGAAGGCTGGCATTCATGCTTCCGAAATATTCCGCAAGGCTTGCGGCATCCTTTACAAAAGCCTGCTTGTATGTTGTATCGCCGGCATTTTTCATTACTTCCTGCAGACTGTCAAACATTCTTCCGAAGATTGTATTGAAACCGATTGTATACTCGTCATCTATGAAGTAGTTCTCAAGAGTTTTCATATATTCCTGCTTTACTTCATATTCGCCGAGACTTGTCTCATTCTTACGATAACGGTCATCATAAAACTGGTTCTTAAGTCTTTCTATCGCAAGTGTATCAACTCCGGCACCCGTACAGCCGTATTTGGCAAACACTCTCATTGCATCAGCCGACCTTGTTACTGTCTGCTGTCTTGAATAGCCTTCTGTATCAACATTCGAAATATTGTTTGCTGTTGTATTAAGTGCAGCATTGCTTGCAAGGAGTCCCGAATATGAAATATTAAGTCCGAAAAATTGTGATGGCATAGGCTACTCCTTTCTGTAAGAATAATTACATTGCATTTACAAGATGATCTAAAAGTTCATTTACCGCATTAATATAACGGCTTGAGGCATTATAGGCATTTTGGAACTTAATCATGAAGGTAAGTTCCTCGTCGGTTGATACACCGATTACTTCCTGCCTTGCATTCTCTGTTGTATCAAGTGTCTTTTGCTGCGCATCGGTAAGACTTTTATATACCGAACCGGAATTGGCAACCTGAGTAACAAGGTTAATATAATAATCGGAGAAATTAGCCTTGGACTTTAGGTTTGGATTAAGAATATGTTCTTCCGCATCGAAAGCCTGTGCAAGTTTCTCTGCCGTTTCAAAATCAGTTTCCCCATCAGGGGTAACAAAAGAAAGAAGCGTAGGCTGTTTCATAAGATCTTCGTTAATTACTATATTGCCAAGAGTAATAAGCGTTTCGGGAACATTAACATCCTCCTCGTTTCTCTGCCAGTTCGAGGTACTGCTTCCGGGAGACGTTCTTGTAAAGTCAGCCGAAGCAACTTTCTCAAACATAACAAGCGGCTTTCCGTATTTTGTGCTGTCGAGTCCGTCTGTTCCGTAGCACATATATCCCATATCGCCCCACTTGGCTGTTGCATTTGTTGCAGCCTCGTAGAGAACATCGTTAATAGCAGTTACGATTCCATGAAAAAGCTGATCGAATTCAGCCTGTGTATTCATCAGAATCGACTGTTCAATTGCCGGGTACTTATCTTCGGCAAGTTCAGTATAATTAGCCGTATGGTCTCCTCTTGCATAAAGGAGACTTTCAAGCTTTCCTATATCAGTATTTATATCGGAAGAAATTCTTCTGTCTGTATTAACCACTCTTGAAGCTTCAAGGTCGGGAATAATATTACCGTTTTCATCCTTTGCAATTCCGGCCATGCACACCCAGTAAGGTGTATAGAATCCATTTACATCCCTGTAGGCACCGATCTCATATACCTGGTCTCTTCCGACAAAGCTTGCGCCTTCGACAGTCACTATCGAATTTCCGTATACGTCGGAAGTAACAGCGATATTGCAAAGCGATGACAGCTTATCGATGCAAAGATTTCTCTCATCGCGAAGATCGTTTGCCTTTTCCACATTGCCGGCTTCAATCATCAGTATTTCATCGTTAAGTTCTTTTATTCTGTTACCGTATTCATTAATCTGATCAACAGCATCCTTAACCTGATCGTTCAGATTCATCTGATAAGAACGAAGTTCATCATATACCATAAGGGATTGTTCAAGAAACTGATTGGACCTTTGCACGAAAAGACCCTGATTAACCGAATCAGCCGGATCTTTGGCAAGCTCCTGAATTGATGTCCAGAGATCGTTAATTGTCTTCTGATATGAATTATCCGCAGGTGCCGGCTCGCCCATAATATTCTCGAGCTGGTTCATAGCATCGTACGAAACTTCATAAAAAGCGCTCCGGCCTGATTCTTTACGGTAAGTCTGATCAAGAAAATAATCCCTTACCTGTCTGGTCGAAGCGTATGCTACGCCCAGTCCAAGCTGCTGCTTGGAAACCGAGCGGTAATTATACTGTATTGTCTGATATGCGATATCACTCTCGGCAACCTGTTGCCTGGTATACCCTGTAGTCTCTGCATTCGAAACGTTGTGTGCAGTTGTATTTAAAGCGTTCTGACTAACTCTGAGTCCTGAACTCCCCACATAAAGGGCACTCATAAGAGACATATCGCCACCACCTTTGCAAAAAGCTGTAATGAACTATTGCTTGGCGTCAAAGGCTGAATTCGAATAGGTACCGCCATACGCAGTCCCTGCATTCATGGCGGTGCTTGTGTAATCCGCTGCCAGTGGAGCGGACCTCATAGCCTGCAGAACATTAAGATTGAAATCTACCATCTCAAGCGAATCATTAATCAGGTCTCTGTTATGTTCATTAATTCGAACCATTTCCCTGACAACTCCCTTAAGTCTGTCATATACGGCAGTTAATTTCTTCTGTTCTTCCGGCCTCTGCGCCAGCATCTGTATGATACTTGTAAGTTTTAGAGACTGAGCATCCTTGTTCATGACGTTGGCGATATCATTAGTAACCTCAGCCCTCTTTTTATCGAGAGCTGAGATGCGATCTACCACGCGTTGTTCGTCTTCCGTGATTTTCTCTAATTCTTCAATATTACCGGCAATAAGTACCGGTGTCTTGGCCCGGGATAGCCTGAGCAGTGCTTCATATTCCGTGCATTCATTGCTGAGAACATCAAGCAGGTTTTCCATGAGACTTGCCACAACTTACCTCCTACAGAGTTCTTGTGTAAGCACTGAATAATTTGTCAGCAAAGTCATCGATATCAACCTCATAGTTACCGGATTCAAGTTTCTCGCGCATTTCGCGAATCTTGTCTTCACGTACATCCGGTGCCCCTGCTACTGCCGTCTTGGCAGTCTGGATATCCTTCCCAAGGCTGGAGATCTGTACCTGATCTGCAAAGCTGACAGGACTTTGTTTTCTTACCTGTGCCGGTTTTTTAGTACCGTACAGCTGCTGAACCTGAGCATAAGCTTCTATTCGCATAACTACTCCTCCCTCCATGGATTTGTTTTTCTACTCTATTTATCGGCCAACAAATTGTTTTCTTAATAGCTTTCACTCAAAAAAATAAACTTTTGTTTCATATCCGCCAAGAACGGTCTTCCCTTTGATATCAAGGCCGCTTTCCAAATCCCGGACATGCGATGTAAATTCTACTTCCGAAGGTGTTTTCAGATAATTGAGAAGGAAAAGATAATGTCTCTTTCCTTTTGTCCTTACAGCGATTTCAACCTCCTTCGGGGCACGAACAATACTGTCGTAAGGAGATATTCCTCCGAGTTTTCTTAAAAAAGCAAGAACGGTTTCTTCAGACAGCGCGCTGCCATAATAATAAGCCTCGCCTTTTCCGAATTTGTTTCGTATTATTGCAGGAGTTTTTTCATAATAATCGGACGTATATGTTCCTACAACTGTTCCGCCCTTTGGCATAAGAAGGTCTGTAAATACCTTTGCCTTAAGTTCGTCTCCGTCAAAAGAAATCGTAACAGGCTCAGCATCAGGTGCGATAAATGAATACTCGGGAATATCTGTGCCGGTAAGAGAAGATAAAAGACCGGGAAGCTTATCCATAACGCATCTTCCGTTCATATCCTTGTAACCGCTTCTGCAGCCTATTACAAGTTTTCCGCCTTCTTTAACATACTCCTCAAGAATCTGCGCTCTTTTCTCACTTATAAGCGTGGCATGAGGATAGAAAAGAATATCGTACTTTTCAAGTTTTTCCGGATCAGTATCATCATTCAGATATACGAAATCATACGGAGTGTGGCTTACAGCGCATGCCGTGAAGACTGCATTTTCAGACACATCATTAACTCTTTTATGCCACTTATCCGTCTGTATATCGAAAATATTATCGTAATCCTTAATAAGACCGACCCTCGCTTCATACAGGGAGCCGGCAATTTCGGACATATTTCCAAGCCTTTTTGTAATGTCTTTTATTTCGGAAAGTCTTCTGTTATCACGCCCGGAATAATCAAGAATTCCATGCCAGTACATCTCTGTTCCGATTGTACTTGTACGCCACCTGAAATAGCTTATATAATCCGCTCCGTGTGCAACCGACTGCATCGTCCAAAGCATAATCTGCCCGGGTCTTGGTGTCGGAGCTTCCATTTTCGTAGTCCAGCCGTTTGCTCCCGACTGCTGCTCCATAATTCCGAATGGATTTGAAAGAGCTCTCGTCTCCATAAGGCCTCTTATTCCCCACCTGTCATGAAGAGCGCCTTCACCTTTGTCATACGAATCAAGGCAGTAAGCAAAATTCGGATAAGAATCAAATGTCATAAAATCAAGTGATTCTTTCGTCATTTCAGTATTCTCAATGTTTCCGAAAACACCGTTTGTCGTAACAAAATCATCCTCTTTAATATATTTCCGAAGGATATCACTCTGAAGCTTTGCAAACCTTCGCGTGCTGTCAGATATGAAACGGTAGTAATCAAGAAGCTTATGAGGATTAACAGTTCCTATTGTAGTCTTCTGCGGAAGCTTAACCTCTTCCCAGTCAGTATATATCTGATTCCAGAAAGCACAGCCCCATGAATCGTTAAGCGCATCAAGGTCCTTATATTTATTCTTAACAAATTCCCTGAAAGCCGCCTCATCGCTCTTTGAATAGAATTCGTTTATCTCGCAGTTGAGTTCATTGTCAATCTGCCACCCGATGACGCATTTTCTCTGGCCGTAATGCTCAGCCATATGCGTAACAATCTTCTCTGTCAGCTCACGGTATTTGGGCGAATTGTAATTATAGTGACGTCTTCCGTCGTGATGATAAAGATTTCCCTCTATGTCCGCATTAAGAGTCTCCGGATACTTATTCGTAACCCAGGCGGGCGGAGTCGCGGTAGGCGTACACATAATTACCTGCATACCCTTCTTCTCGCACAGATCAAGGAAGCCGTCAAAAAAAGAATCATCAAATTCATTTTCACGCTTTTCAATAAAACTCCATGCAAATTCCGCAATTCTTACAGTGTGAAGTCCTGCTTCAAGCATTCTGTCAAGATCGCTTTCCCAAAGCGATTTATCCCAGTGTTCAGGGTAGTAGCAAACACCGAAATCTATTTTTTCACCGTTAATTATTTTTCTCATAATTATTCCCCGTCTTTCTGCGAAAGACACCAATGCGTCATGAAACGGGTGCACTGGTCTTCGCTTTTTAATTATTCTTCCTTCTGATATTATTCTTCTATAAGACTGACACACTACAGAACACGTGGAGGTGAGTGGCGGGGCTGTATAGCGGCGACCTCGTATAATTATATGTTGTCGGTCATCCGTTAAGGCATCAATGAGTGGCGCATAACAGTAGCCCGTAAACTTATCTCTT
>JAZLHJ010000043.1:0-38963 GCA_045616785.1 Lachnospiraceae bacterium | reverse complement strand
GCTTCAAAAACAAAGCTACGACAATGTGCGGTCGCTCCGATAATATCCTGCCGTCTTACGCTACACCGCACAATCGGAGAGAACGAAACCGCCGAAATCTATGCGCAGTTATCGCCTCTCTCAGTGTGCCGTCTGACACTTTATTTACTATGGTTTGTATCTCCTTCATTTATGTACATTCCCTTTTCTATTATATATATTGAAAAACATTTCTTCTATTGATGATGGAATAGTGGTTCGATTATCATCAAAAACAAGCTCTCCATCCATGATTATTCCTATTCTGTCTGCAAGCTCCTCAACTAAACTAAAAATATGCGTAGAAAGAATTATTGTTTTCCCATTTTCTTTCATCATTTTAATAAAATTTATTATTTCCCTAGTAGTAATAATATCCAGACCATTTGTAGGTTCATCAAAGATAACAATGTCAGGATCATGAACCAATGAAATAGCAATGGAAATTTTCTGATTCATACCTGTAGAAAGCGTAGATATCCTCTGATTTTCATACTCACTGATTCCCAAAAGTGAAAAAAGCAATTCTTTTCTTTCCTTAATTTCGTTCTGGGTAAGGTGAAAGATTTTTCCATAAAATTCAAAAAGATATTTCGGGGTTAGTGTTGCATCAAGTTTTAAGTCACTGGAAAGAAACCCTATTTTTTTGCTGATTGCTACTTTTGAAGTTTCTTCTCCGTACTTTATTTCACCACTTGTTGGTTTCAATAATCCAGATAGCATTCGTAATGTGGTTGTTTTACCTGCCCCGTTATTCCCCAGAAGACAATATATGATATTTTTCTTTACAGAAAAAGAAACATTATCTACAACAGTTTTTACAACCTTTTTTTTGAATTTATCCGTTACCAAAAAAGTTTTTGTTACAGAATCAAGCACTATTGCATACTGACTATCCATATATATACCTTCTTTCATATTCTTCTTCCAATTTGCATCCTTCTGTCTTTTCGATTTTGCTATTTGAGAGAAAATAATGAACATCAGAAATATTGCTGACAAAATCCAATATATGACTTGAAAGAATAATTATTGACCCGTTTTCTTTTGCCTTTACTATATATCGCTTTAACATAATTAACCCATGTGAATCTATTCCATTAGTCGGCTCATCAAGAAGAATTAATTTCGGAAAACCAATAAAAGCAGCTATCATATTTACTTTCCGCTTATTTCCAAGTGACAATTCATGGTAATACTTCCCCAAGTATTCAGTAAGCTGAAGTTCTTCCATCATCTGATTGCATTGATCCATATTTTCCCCATTATACTTTGTACGTGATATTAGGTAGAGAAACTCATCGATGGTTATTTTTCCTGATAACTGAACCGAATCTTTCATATATCCGATATGTTTCCTTGTATTAAGTTGCGATATCGGAAGAGAATCCAGAAGAACCTTTCCGCTTGAAGGACATGAAAATCCAGCTATAATATCTAAAAAAGTTGTTTTTCCAACTCCGTTTTTCCCTATTATTGAAGATACTTTTCCCTCTTCAAATTGAATGGAAATATCATCAAGGACCTTTGTGGTTCCGTAGCTTTTTGAAATATTAATTACTTCTAACATATTCATTCCATCCCTTTCCCAATTTAATGCGACCACAAACCGGCAATAATAAATTTATTCCCGGTACAAAAAGCAGAAATATACTTACGAAAAAAAACAGGTTACGCAAAAGTTTATTGGAATACGATAAAGAATAACCTGTTAAATAGACTATTATCATCGAATAACAAATAAAAAGAAGATAGAGAAATATAAAGATTATATTATTTGCAGTCGGGAAGAAAAAACAATTGATCAGATAAAATGGCAGACAGGTAATGCAAAAGAAAGAACAACATTCATAAATCAGATGATTTGTTAATCTCATTCCTGTCTTTTTCAAATGCTCATAGAGAGAAAAATTTCTACTCATATATCCATCATAAAGCATCATGGAAAGCAAAGAAAAAATCGTCGGGATAAAATAAGAATTTATATGCGTGTAAAATTCAATGAAGAAACATACAAACACCAGAACACATTCAATAATAATAAGTTCGATATGTCTCATTTTTATCGCAAAATAAATACTGATAACCGATAAACGTTTTTTCTTTCCGCAAAGATAATGAAAATGCTTTCGAACAGTCGGATGATGTATTGTCCAAATACCACAGAAATATGAACCAAGGAATACAACAGATGTTAATGCAAATGATAAAAAGAAAGAAAATACAATGCTGTCACATAATACGATGTTAATAAACAATGACATCAGAAAAAACAAACGCGCCTCTATCCGGGTTTGCTGATATACAAATCTAAAATATGAAACATGATTCTCACACGTTAAATATTTATAATCATAATTTTCAACCGTATTTTCTTTGAAAGAAAAGAATAAAGCTAAACAAAAGGTTAAGAAAAAAATGGATACAACAACCAGATTCTTATCATAACCGATCTTTTTTGAAAAAAAACCAAATACTACATTGGAATAAAGAATTACTAATATAATAGATGAAATTGCAAATATTATATTTACAATGATGGGATTTTTACTTTTTTTCACGTTTTTACCCTAAACATAAAAAAAGGATGCCGAGTATTCTCGACATCCAGCGAGTTTACTGTGCTGTAATTGAAGTGCATAGAAAAACAACAAGGATTACCTGCAATCTATCATTTGTAAGAGAGCTACTCCGAAAGCGCAACAGACTTATACTCAATTAATGCAACACTGCCGTCTCTGATAATAAAGACAAGATTCATATTATCTTTGGTATATACAATCCTGTTGCCATCATGCTCGGCAGGTTCACCATAAGTCTCAAGAACAGTGCTTTCCGAAGAACCGATCATTACGCCCTCTCTGGTAGATACGGCATCATCCTTAAGTGAGATTGTGCTGATAAGGTCTTTGCCGTTTGAAGGATACGTCTCTACCCGGAAACTTGAATATGTATATATCTTGTCAAGACCTTCGAAGGCACAGCTGACAGCCTCATAATAGGATTTGGGCTCGCCAAGAGATGCCACAACAGGAACAGAATCCTCATCCACTCCGAACTCTGTGCCGCCGAATACAAATGTAAAGCCCTTATGCTCCGACGCTACTGCTGCCACCGGTGTATCAGTCAAAGAAGGAACCGGAGTTATCCCGGCAGTTTCTTTCGCCTCCAACGCGGCATACTGTGACTCAATATCCGCAAGGTAGCGCTCTCTTTTCTCATCAAAGAAAGTTGAAAGAGGCTCCTCTCCGCGCCTGTCGGTCAGTCCGCATTCCGATCTTAAAAAGTTTCCGAGATATCTGGTTACCTTTTCCGCTCCGGAAAGATTAAGATGAAGGCCGCTGTCATATGTATCGGTGCTAAAATCAACACCGGTCTCGTCAAGAATCTCGGGATCGAGGAAATTAATGTACTTAAGTGCATGCTCGGACGCAAATTCCTCTATCTGTGTTTCCCACTCAGGGTACCAGTAAGGGTACAGACTCGGCGCTTTTATCAGAACCAGCTCTATTCCCTCATCATAACAGAGCTTTGTCATCATATTCAGATACCGGTAGGCATTATCTCCGAAATTATAATCCGCAAGAATATTTCCCTCCGGAACACCCTCTGCAGGCTTTACGTCAACACGAAGATAATATCCGTTATGAGATACTTTCTCTGTATCCCAAAGGTAGGTAAAATCTGTTTTCTTCAGATCGCTGATACGTGAATGATATCTGAGAATCGGAAAAACATATTCGATAAAGTTCTCATCCTCAGTCATTGAAGCCCTGATTGACTTTACCTTGGAGGTCGACCAGCGCATTCCTTCAAGCGTCATTCTGTTGTAAGCCTCGTTCTGGGGCTCATTGTATTTCATGGATAAAACATTAAATACCACGACATCGGGCTTCTCGTACTTAAGCGTATCTTCAAGCAGATAATAGGACTGCCATATAAGCTGCTGCGCGCTTCCCCTGATATACGAATTAATTCCGTATTCGTCAAACAGAAGCTGCGGCGAGAAATTCTCGTATACTTCGCAGTCTCCGATAAAGACAACATCATGATTCGGCGCATCGTCATAGTATTCGGCAATCAGTGCACCTTCAACAACATCATCCACATACTTCGGTGTCACCAGCCTTTGCAAAAAAGAAAGAATCAGAACGAGCACAAGGAGTGTTGATAATGCACAAAGAATTTTTTTCTTCATCACAACCTCCTTAAGGTGTAACGGCAGGATAAAGTGACCTGTCGTAATTATGCGTTTCGGTATGAGTTGCAGAGTATTCGGTCAAATGCGTTTCGGTCCACAGGAATATTTCCGGTTTATCCCAGTTTCTCGGACAGGTATCCATGTGATACCAGTTACCGTCAACCTGAACAATAAGCCACCAGTGATTATACATGGTAACAATCGGAACCTTCTTAATTATCATCGCATCCATACCGAGTCTTTTAAATGCGGCAACAGCAATTGCTGAATTTGTAAAGCAGTCACCCTTAAGATCAAGAAGACCTTCGATTGCTGCCTTATTGAAATTCTTCTTCTCGGATTTACCTGTATAAGTAATATTCTCAACAAGATAATCATATATCGCACGCGCCTTCTCGGTTTCCGTCATGCCATCGGTAATTATCTTCTCGAGAAGTCCGTCTATTCTGAAGTTAAGGTCCTCATCGGTATATGTTCTCTCTGTGATATGGACAGTAATATCCTTTACAGTAACGTTTCCTGCATAATCTGTTGCGGTAAATCTGACAGGATAATCTCCTACGACAGAGGAATCCACCATGGAAGAATCAATTTCCAGAATTACATCCTGTCCGCTGTTATCGGAAACAGACAAATGCCTTCTGTAGACAATGGGCTCATCAAGAAAAGAAGTAAAATCCTCTGTATTCTCAAACACAGGTCCTTCCGTATCCGGAGACACTGTATATCTGACAGTCATTTCAGTTACATTTCCGCCCTCATCTCTTGCAACAAGCGAAAGATCTCTTTCGCCTTCATTCATCGCATCTGTATCACCTACAAGAGAAAGAGTGACAGCAGTCTCATCATACATTTCGGTTACAAAATCAGAAGGCTGCACCTCGACTCCGGTGCAGGAATCAACATCTTTCGAAACCACATAAGGAGGAATGCTGTCAACAACGGAAACAATAAACGAATAATCATTGCCGTCGACATTGATACCGCATTCCGTATCTCCTACCTGATGATAGTCTATCGAAGAGAACGCCTCGTTAAATCTGTAATTGGTTCCGAAAATAACGACATCTTCCGGAGCAGCACATGTATCTCCGGCTTCCACAATAACTATCGGATTAATGGGAAGAACCGTAAGCGTACTTGTAACAAGTGTTTCATTTCCGCCCATATCTGTAAGGAGCACGGTGACATGCGTTGTTCCGAGTTTCCCGGTATCGGGCACCTTTGACGTAAAACTAACCTTTACCTTTGTTTCGTCGGCTATATCTGTAACAAAATCCTCCGGAACAACCTCTTTTCCGTAAGGCAGCAGCAACTCTGTTCCATTTCCTTTCGGATCGACAGTGTCTTTAACGATAAGCGTAGTATTATGCGCAAATTTCCCTGTCTTTACACGCACCTCATACTTTCCGGGAGTATCCATTCTGAAAGGCTTACAGTCAAAAGAGAACTCGGCCTTCTCCTTATCTTTCTCATCTTCATAGAAGAGGGATGCACTTACCTTCGAACCGGCTTCAAGAACAAGCTCCGATACAAGACTTCCCTTGGAGAATACAAGCAGCATAAGAAAAACCAGTACAATGACAGCAGGTACTGTTGCAACTGCAGAATATATTAAGTTTTTATTTTTTTTCTTTCTGCTCATGCTGAATCTTTCCGTCAGAACTGATTATAAATAAACTGCGACACATCATATCCGTGTCCGTATGCACCTGTAAGAAGTATAAGAATAAAGAGCGCCGAATAAATGCAAACTCTGAAAATGTAAGGTTTCGATGCGATCTTCATTCGAACGGAACCGCTTCTCTGAACCATGCTGACTGTAAAAATAATAATCAGTGATACGAAAAGAATGATGTAATCAAACATACCGATTCCGAGATTTAATAAAGAACCGTCCCAGAGAATGTGGAAATTTCCTTCGGTAAACATAGTCCCCGCCATCTTAAAGGTAAGCGGTACATCCCTGTAACAGTCGAAGCTTCGAAGAAGACTCATAAGAAGGAATGTTCTGATAATTGTAAATGCCTTATATGCCGTACTTCCCGATACATCGAAACGGTTATGGAACCTTCTGTAAAGCGGCTCAAGCTCCTGGGAAATCATTATAACAACAAAGTTTCCGAGACCCCATACAATGAAATTCCAGCTGGCTCCGTGCCAGATACCTGTTGTAAACCATACAATAAACGACGAAAGATATACGGGAATTCGCTTTCCTATCTGCTCTCCGAAATGCTTTCTCGAGAACTTGGAGAGCTTCAGCATTCCCTTACTTACGGAAATCGGATAGAAAATGTAGTCTGTGAACCAGCTTCCCATCGTAATGTGCCATCTGTTCCAGTATTCCTTGATGCATTTTGAGAAGAACGGTCTTCTGAAGTTCTCGGTAACCTCTATTCCAAGTACCTGCGCCACGCCGATTGTAATATCGATTCCTCCGGTGAAATCGGCGTAAAGCTCAAACGCATAGAATATCATTCCGAGAAAAACATACACACCCGTATATGTCTCAGTATTATGAATTATCTCATTAACGGCAATAAGAATTCTGTCGGCAACAACAAGCTTTTTGAAAAAACCATACAGAATCCGTTCAAGACCGAAAGTAATGTTCTGAATATTAAAGGCATGCTCTGAATAAAGGGTCTTTGAAAGATCCTTGAAACGGCTGATCGGTCCCTGAACAAGCTGCGGAAAGAAGCTTACAAACAGCGCAAATTTGAAGAAATTCTTCTCTGCATCGGTGCTTCCTCTGTACACATCAATAAGATAACCGACTGCCTGGAATGTATAAAACGAAATACCCATCGGAAGAACAAGATCAAGAAACGCAAACTCCTTTGTACTTCCGAAAGCCTTTAGAATCGAGTTAATATTGTTAATTGTAAAGTTCGTATATTTAAGAACGGCAAGAATTCCGAGATTAATAAGAAGAGCAATGACAAGAATACGCTTTCTTTTCTTCTTCATCGAAGCTTTGTAAGCTTTTCTCTCCTCTTTCTCAAGTGCTTTTCCTTTTTCGCTTTTGATAAAAAGCTCTTCGATACCGGCATTTTGCGATATAAGACGCCCTGCATAAAAGATGGTAACAGAGGTCGTAAGAATGAACAACAAATAGGTGGGGCCCGCATAAAAATAATATGCATAGCTTCCCACCAGCAAAAGAATCCACTGCCATTTCTTCGGTATTATATAATACAAAACAAACAGCAGCAGACAAAACCCTATAAATTCATAGGATGTAAACAGCATTGGATATTAGTCCTCTTCAAGACGCTTAATAAGAGCGTAAATCGATTTTGCGGAATTAAAGTTCTCGGGGGTAATCTTATCTGCTGAAATCGTTACATCAAATGTATCTGAAATCTCGGCAATAATCGATACTATATCAAAAGAATCGAGAATTCCGTCATCAACAAGTCCTTCCTCCGTTTCAAAATCTACTTCGGGATGAAGATCCTGAAGAATTTCAAGTAAATCGTTCATTATTGTTTCTCCTTTTGTTCTTTGTATATTTCATTTAACCTTACGCGGTTTATTTTGCCGTTTGGTGTAAAGGGCATTTCAGGAAGAACCGTCATCTGATTGGGAAGCATGTACCTTGGCAGCTTCTCCTTAAGGTCCTTCACAAGCTCTTTTTTATCTTTATCTCCTACATAGAAAAGAACAATCTTGCTGTCTTCCTTATCATATATACAGCCTGACAGCTTTATTCCTTCGCTGCTGTTTACTGCTGCCTCAATCTCGCCCAGTTCAATCCTGTGTCCCATATGCTTAATCTGGTAATCACGTCTCGATACGAAGACAAGCTCTCCGCGCTCGTTCTTTCTGCCTATATCACCTGTTTTGTATATTATCTCGGGATATGCATGATTAAGCGGGTTCTGAACAAAGCATTCGGCTGTTTTCTCGGGATTGTTGTAATATCCGAGCGTAACCGACGTTCCTCTTATACATATCTCGCCGGCTTCTCCGTCTTTTGCAGGCTTGTTTTCATCCGTAAGCAGCAAAATTTCAGTATTCTTAAAGGGTCCGCCGATCGGAATTGCTTCATTTTCTTCAAAATCACGGTTTACTCTGTAGAAACAACACATACCGGTTCCTTCAGTCGGTCCGTACAAATTGGTAAAGGTTGCATTCGGAAGAACGCTTCGCCAAATTTTGAACTGCTTTATCGGAAATACCTCACTACCGAAAGCTATTGTATGAAGATATTCGGGCTTTACACTGTCAAAAGCTCCGTAAGCCGAAATCATCGTGAGCGCAGAAACAACCCAGCAGATTGTATTAATTCTGTGTTCGTTCATGAATTCCACAAGCTTAACCGGAAACATGAAAAGATTCTTCGGTATAAGATAAGTTGTTGCACCGAACTTGAGCGTCGGGTAAACCTCCTTAAGACACGCATCGAAATAAAGAGGCGTCTGATTACCGAATACGGTGTCGCTGCTAAAAGAAAGCGTCTCCGACAGCTGCTCAATATAATCAAGAACAGACCTGTGACAGGCGGCAACCCCTTTGGGAACACCTGTAGAACCTGACGTAAAGACTATGTATATCGGGTCTGTATCAAGTGCCCTGTCATGAATTTCCCGAAGCACGGAAGCGTCAACCGGGCTTTTACATATTTTATCGTAAGTCGTGATATGCGCATCGGTGACAAATTTCTCTGTTTTGGGAAGAGTATCCTCATCACATAGAATAAGCTTCGTTTTTACGTTGTCAAGTATCATTTGAATTCTGCCGGCAGGCATTTCTTCATCGATAGGCACATAATAACAACCTGCTGTGATGACTCCGAAGAAGGATACAATCTCACGCGGGTGCTTTCTCATAAAGAGAACAACAGGCTCCCTGTATATTCCCATGCTGCTTATAAATGATGCTATGCTTCTGCTTTCCTCGTATACCCTGCGAAAAGAGAACGCATCCTTATCATTTGCATATGCTGTTTTATCAGGACATACATCAACAATATCATTAAGATAATCAATTACGTTATTCTGCATGAGTAATAAGCTCCTCATATTCCTTTTTGAGTTTGCCGCAGCGAAGTACTGCTGCCCTCGAAAGTACATCAAGAATATCTATAATGCCATCAGGCATATTAAAATCCCTCTTTACGACAGACAATTCGGTGCAGCCTAAAATTACCACTTCTGCCCCCTGTCCGTAAAGACTCTTTGTTATCTTTCTGAATTTCTCATAATCTATCGGAAGTCCGCTCTTAACATCATGATAAATTATCGACATAACGGCTCTCTGGTTGTCTTCATCCGGAAGAATGCAGGAAATCCCGCGTTCCTTAAGACGTTTCTCAAGAAGCCCGGACATAACTGTTCCGTCTGTAGCCATAAGACCGGCTTTCGTAATTCCCCTTGCCGCAAGATAATCAGCTGTCTCACGCAGCCCGTCAATAATCGGAATCGGAATATCTCCCTGGAGCTTTTCTTCAAAATAATGTGCGGTAATGCAGGGAATTGCAAGTACCTCCGCTCCTGCTGCCGCAAGGCCTTTTCCCACGCTTACAAGCTGCGGATACGGGTCTTTGTCTGATTTCCCGAGAATAAAATCTGTTCTGTCCGGAATCTGCGGACAGGAATGAATCATTACTTCTATGTGCTCCTGATCAACCTTCGCATCGGTCATTTGCGTAAGTCGCTCTAAGAAATATACACTTGCCATTGGCCCAAGGCCACCTATTACACCGAGTTTTTTCATATTTTATCTCCATCGGCATTGTAAACCAGTCACTTCAAAGTATCAAGTAAATACTGATAAACATCGCGTTTACTTATTCCCCTGTCTTTCGCAACAAGTTTCATTGCTTCTTTATGGTCAATGCCTTTGTCCTCGTACATCTTCATGTGGTCAGTAATAGTCATGCTTTCAAATTCAGCTTCTTTTTCTTTTTTCTTATCCTCCGCGCTCTTTCCGGCAATAACAAGAACGTACTCACCGCGCGGCTCTTCGTTTTCAAAGAAATTCAGGGCTTCCTTTATTGTTGTATGATTAACGCTCTCAAATTTCTTCGTAAGTTCCTTACAAATGGAAATTTCGCGGTCTCCGAGCGTTTCGAAAAGCTCGCCGAGAGTTTTTACAAGGTGATGCGGCGCCTCATAGATGATTATTGTACGCGTTTCATTCGAAAGCTCAGAAAGAATATCCGCTCTCTCCTTCTTATCGGCAGGAAGAAAGGCTTCAAATGCAAACCTCCTTGTAGGAAGTCCTGACATTGTAAGCGCTGTTATGCACGCGCATGGCCCCGGAAGCGAGCTCACGCGAATTCCGTTCTCTATGCACATTCTGACCAGAACTTCTCCGGGGTCGGAGATTCCCGGCGTTCCGGCATCGGTAATAAGCGCAATGTTTCTGCCGTCAAGGAGCTGGCGCACTAAATCTTCTGCCTTGGAAACCTTGTTATATTCATGATAGCTTGTCATCGGCGTATGAATATCAAAATGATTAAGAAGCTTTATGCTGTTTCTCGTATCCTCTGCAGCAATCACATCTGCCATACCGAGTGTCTCTGTTACTCTGGCTGTCATATCGCCAAGATTTCCAATCGGAGTTGCACACAGATAGAGTATTCCGCTCACAATTGTCTCCCTTCATGTTTTAACATAATGATTAGAAAAAGCGCAGCAAGCTGCGCCTAATATCCGTATATATCGTAAATTTCATCGGTATATTCACCGCTTGCCTTATAGATCACAAGTGGCTTTAACACTTTCATACCGCTGTTTCCGCCCCTCGCACCGTCTATCAGAACCATCGTCGGCTCTTTATCGGCCATTGGATACACAAGCTGCATTCTTTTGGGCTCCAGTTTATGTGCCGACATGCATCTTATTATCTCGGCAAGCCTGAACGGCCTGTGAACCATATAGAAATGACCGCCGCTCTTAAGGCTGGACGCTGCAGCGCCTACAACATCATCAAGCGTACACAGAATTTCATGTCTTGCAATCGCCTTTGCGTCATTTGGGTTTGTAAGACCGTGTTTTTCTATCATGTAAGGAGGATTACTTGTTACTGCGTCAAAAGAGGACTTTCCGAAAATCTCGGATGCCTTTTTAATATCCCCCGTTACGATGTCGATTCTGTCTTCAAGCATGTTCATGGCAACACTTCGTCTTGCCATATCCGCGCTTTCTTCCTGGATTTCAAGCCCTGTCAGATGCTCTGCCTTTGTTTTGGCAGACATAAGGATAGGAATAATACCTGTTCCTGTTCCAAGATCAATAAGCTTTCCGCCTTCCGGACAGGAAGCAAACCCGGATAAAAGAACAGCATCCATTCCAAAACAGAATCTTCCTTTATCCTGAATAATCTTAAGGCCGTTTCTTTGAAGATCGTCCACTCTCTCGGACTCTTTAAGGATAACATCCATCACGGAAATCTCCTTTAGTTATCGTCGAGCTTACTTCTGCCTTCGGACTTCTCCTCTTTTTCAAGCTTTTCAAGCTCTTTCATCTCGGCAGCGTCCATATAAGGCTTATCCTTCTTACCATGGCGTCTCTTTCCGGTGAACTTAATCTGTGAGGCTCTGTACTCCTTCAGTTCCTTCTCATCATTCTCTTCGATAAGAACCTTCACAAGCTGACGAAGAACATTAACGCTCTGAACCTCACCCTGCTTTCCGTCTTCTGTTGTAACACGGTCACCGATTCCGGGAAGATGACGGTTAAGCTCTTCATATGTCTCTTCTTCATTTTTAAGGCAACACATAAGTCTTCCGCATACGCCGGAAATCTTCGTAGGATTAAGCGAAAGATTCTGCTCTTTTGCCATCTTTATGGAGACAGGAACGAAATCCGACAGATAAGAATGACAGCAAAGCGGTCTTCCGCAGATTCCGATTCCTCCGATTATCTTGGTCTCATCACGAACACCGATCTGTCTGAGCTCGATTCTCGTTCTGAATACTCCGGCAAGATCCTTTACAAGCTCTCTGAAATCGATTCGTCCGTCTGCCGTAAAATAGAAAAGGACCTTATTATTGTCAAAAGTATACTCGGCATCAATAAGCTTCATCTCAAGACCGTGTTTGGCAATCTTCTCAAGACAAATCTTATATGCATCTTTTTCTTTTCTTCTGTTATCTTTTTCCTGCTCATCATCTCTTTCTGTAGCGATTCGAAGAACAGGCTTAAGAGGTGATACAAGCTCTTCCTCGGGAACTTCTCTCGGATTGCATACAACAGTTCCGTATTCAATCCCTCTTGCAGTCTCAACGATTACATGCTCGCCTCTTTTTATATCAAGCTCGCCCGGTGCAAAATAATAAATTTTGCCTGCCGTGCGAAAACGTACTCCGATAATTCTTGCCATAATCTATAAACCTCACTGTTACTTCGCTTAATCAGCGTTCCTTGAATGACATAATGAGAAGCTCCATTGTCAAATCAAAATTAACATTTGCCTTAAGTCTTGCCTTTGCTTTCTCTATTGATTCGACTATATTCTCAAGACCCTCATAGGTGCTCTCATCAGCCACTTTCCTAATATACTGTAATTCTCCCTTAAAAATCAAGTGATTTGCGTCGCCGGTTGCCTTAAACATAAGAACATCCCTGTACCAGACAGCAATAATGTCAAGGTAATCGTCAATATTGAACTTATATTCCGAAATCTTTTTAATGGCTGCCACTATCTCGGAAACATCCATTGTTCCGATACTCTTAAGAAGTCCGACAGCATCTGCCTTGATATTGTCAAACTCCTCGCTTGTAGCAAGTGCCTTTGCCTTTCCTACATTTCCTCTTGCAAAAGCAACGCATACATCAGCCTTATAATCCGGAACCTGAAGCTCCTTCATAAGGTAATTTCTGATCTCCTCATCAGGCGCAGGCTTCATCGTAAGCGTAACGCATCTGCTGAGAATTGTCGGAAGCATGGCATCAAGATTACATGTCAGTATCATAATGATTGCATACTTTGGCGGCTCTTCAAGTGTTTTGAGAAGAGCATTCTGTGCAGACGGAGACATCTTCTCGCCCTCATTCATGATATAAATCTTATACGGACTGTTATATGGTTTAATTACTATATCAGCATTTATCTGTTCCCTGATATCCTCAACAGAAATAGTATTGGGCTTTTCATGCGTAACCCTGATGATATCGGGCTGATTACCTGTAATAGCCTGCTTGCAGGAATGACATTCATTACACGGATCTCCGCTTGGAAGATTCTTCTCGCACTGAAGCGCCATAGCAAAGAGCTTCGCAATAAACTCTTTTCCGCTGCTTCTCTCTCCGCAGATAATATATGCATGTGAAGGGGATCCCTTTTCAATTGTCTTAAGGAAATAGTCCTTCATTTGCGGCTGACCGACAATATCATTAAATGACATCATTTCAATATTTCCTCCGGTTCTACATAAATATGTCTAAAAGAAGACCCCTTATCTCCCCTATTTTGGAAAGAATACTGAGGTGATCCTTTTCGTCTTCACAAAGAGCTCTTGCAAGTGCATCGAGATTGTCATCCACCTGCCGAATGATTCCGTATACTCTGTGTCTTCCTCGTCTGTCAAGGAAATTCTCTCTTGAGAACTTGTGTGACCTGTTCACAACCTCGTTCATAAACTCCTTAACAAGACTTCTGTATCTCTTCATATCACGAATATCCATTTTCTTCGTGATTTTATCACCCTGCTGGGTTATATCTTCCATAAGAAGAGTAAGCCTGTTTGCAAGATCGGCTTCCTCAATATTACTGGAAAGTATGAACTTAAAAGAATCATCAGTCCTCTGCACACCCTGTACTTCCTGTGCAGGCGCCGCCGCAGTGACCTGATCTACCTTTATCTCCATCTATTTCACCCATGCACTATTTGGAACACTTTTGTTCCTCACTTCTTATATATTCACTGATCTCACAGATGCAGTCATTCAGATTGTCGTTATGAAAGCGCTTCCTTACACCGATTTTAACCAGAACTTCCTCCGAGAAATCTATTGCATCCGCAAGAAATCTCCTGCAGAGTTCTTCATATTTCGGGAAACGTTCTCTTTTCTCTCTCTGAATTGCTCTCTCTAACCTCTCGCCGTCATCAAGCTCTATGTATATCGGCAGAACAGCATCCTCTCCGTAGTGACCTGCCATGGCAGTAAAGCTTGCCGGCGTCCCGATAATCAGATAATCGGATTTAGCAAGGTCAATCTGTCCGTCCTCTGCAGTGTAATAATGCCAGTCACCGAAACAGGTACGGTAGGTCCGCTTTTCAATAATGCAGCCTTCACTCTCCATGTCCTTCATCTTGTCTTCACTGATAAAAAAATACTCAACCCCATCGGTTTCGCCTTCTCTTATCGGTCTTGTTGTATAGAGCAGAACCTTACGAAGTCCCAGTTCTTTGTCAGACAAAAGTGCCTTATATATAGTATCTTTTCCGGATGAACTTTTTCCCATCAGGAAGAAAATTTTGCCCACTTATTCGTCCTCTTTGGAAATCTCAGCATAGTAAAGTGCACACTTTACAGCACGTTTCCAGCCCTTAAGGCATTCCTTTCTTTCCGCCTCGTCCATTTGTGGCGTAAAGCATTTCATAGCTCCGCTGCTTCTTATGATATCATCATAGTCTTCCCAGAAACCAGTAGAAAGACCTGCAAGATATGCTGCTCCGAGCGCGGTTGTTTCTGTTACCTGCGGTCTTACAACATCGCAGCCGAGAATATCTGCCTGAAACTGCATAAGAAAAGAGTTCGCGGAAGCTCCTCCGTCCACGCGAAGTGAACGTATCCTTACTCCTGTATCTTTTTCCATGGCAAGAAGCACATCACTTGTCTCATAAGCAAGCGATTCAAGTACTGCCCGGACAAGATGCTCTTTACCTGCACCTCTTGTAAGTCCTGCAATTATTCCTCTCGCATCCGGATTCCAATATGGTGCGCCAAGTCCTGTAAATGCGGGAACGATATATACACCGTTTGTATTCTTGGTCCCCTTTACGATTTCGTCTGTTTCTTCTGCGCTTCTTATCAGTCCAAGCTCATCCCGAAGCCATTTAACAGCTGCACCGGCAACAAAAACACTTCCCTCAAGAGCATAGTTAATTTCGTCTCCGTATGAAGCCGCTATTGTTGTAAGCAGACCGTTTCCGGATTTATATGCCTCTTTTCCGGTGTTCATAAGAAGAAAACACCCTGTCCCGTAAGTATTCTTGACATCTCCTTCTTTCACACAAAGCTGACCGAAAAGAGCAGCCTGCTGATCGCCGGAAACACCGGCAATCGGGATTCGACCGCCTATAACCGACTCATCGGAATATCCGTATATCATGCTGCTCTTCTTAACCTCCGGAAGCATACATGCGGGAATATTCAGAATTTTAAGTATTTCTTCATCCCACTTTAACGTGTGGATGTTAAAAAGCATCGTCCGCGAAGCATTTGTATAATCAGTAACAAATACTTTCCCTTTTGTCAGATTATATATTAACCAGGTATCAACAGTACCGAATAAAAGCTCGCCGTTTTCGGCACGTCTTCTCGCCCCCGGAATCTCATCAAGAATCCAGGCAATTTTACTTCCGGAGAAATAGGCATCCGGAATAAGCCCTGTCTTCTCGGAAATCATATCTGAATAGCCTTCTGCCACAAGTCTGTCAATTATTCCGGCGGTGCGCCTGCACTGCCACACAATTGCATTATATATCGGCTTTCCGGTATCTTTTTCCCATACAATCGTAGTTTCACGCTGATTTGTAATGCCTATTGCCGCAATATCTTCGGCACCTGCGCCAATCTTACTCATCGCTTCAACAGCAACAGAGAGCTGCGAAGACCATATTTCCAACGGATTATGCTCTACCCAGCCGGGTTTGGGATATATCTGCGTGAACTCTTTCTGCGACATTGCACATATATTTCCCGCTCTGTTAAAAAGAATGCATCTTGAACTGGTAGTACCCTGGTCAAGTGCCATCACATACTTCTTCAACTTTTTTCTCCTTTTTCAGTAACAGGAAAAGACCAAACGCCAAAACGGGAATACTTACTATCTGCGATGTTGATAATGCACCAAATACTCCTCTTGCCGCATCTCCGCGAAGAAATTCAATTAAGAACCTTTCTACCGCGTAGCATATAAGGTATACCCCGAGATATTTCGAGGGCTCTTTGAAGGTATTCTTTTTTCTCAGAATCAGAAGGAAGGCGAACAGACAGAAATTATACAGAGCCTCTGTAAGCTGCGTAGGAAACCTTGGAAACGCAGATAATTCCGGGTCATTTTCGGAATATGGATAGGTAACCGCAAACGGACCGTAGTATTCTCTTCCGTAGCAGCAGCCCCCAAGAAAGCAGCCGATTCTTCCGAATCCGTGAATAAAAGGAAGGAAAGGTGTTCCGTAGTACAGGAAATAATCCAGTGAAACATGATACTGCTTATGATAGATATAGAATCCGAAAAGTGCTCCGATTAAGCCGCCATAGAATACAAGACCGCCGAAAGCATATGTCAGGACAATCATCGGATCGATGTCCCAGTACTTTCTGATAACATCAAAACGGGCTATTATTGTAGGGAGCTTGGAGATAAAAAACATCAGCTTGGCACCGACTCCTATTCCGATAAGGGCATATATAGACCCATACAGCAAATGATGATAGTCCGTGCCGCTCTTTTTCATCTGTAGAACAATAATGATAAGTGCAAGTACAAATCCGAGCATAAACATCAGCGAATATGTCGGTATTCTAAATTTTCCGTCAAAGAAAGATATAAAAGGATACATAATGTAATAATAAAAAAAAGCTGTTGCAAAAGCAACAGCTTTCTCTTAATTGCAATGAAATTTAGAAATCAAAATCGCTCCAGTCAATGTTTGAAAGCTCATTAGCAAAATCATCGTAAATATCATTTACAGCATTTGAAGCCTTGCAGGTTCCGCCGCAGCATCCCCACTCGGTATAGTTGTACTTACCGCATCCGCAAGCAAGACATCCGATTGTGAAGATAAGACCCATAGCAGCGCCAACGATACCGCATACAAGTCCGGCTGTTCCCTTCTGACCGCCTGTTGCATTCTTTGCATTAATTGCCATGATAAGAGCAACAACACCAAAAAGAAGACCAAGTATTGAAGGGATAAATCCGTAAAGAATTGCACCAAGAGTACCAAATACAATTGATACAATACCTGCAATAAGGCTGATAGTATTAGCAGTATTGCTTGCTACAGGAACTGTAGGGAAAGGCATTCCCTGAGGCATTCCCTGGGGCATTCCCTGGGGCATTCCCTGAGGCATTCCCTGAGGAGCCTGCTGAGGAGCCATTGATGTTCCACAATTAGGGCAGAAAGCTTCGCCATCTGCTACATTTGTTCCACAATTAGGACAAAACATTTTTCTTTCCTCCATTTATTTAATAAATTCTTTATAAAAATCTTTTTCATAGTTTATCATTACGATAAATTACTGTCAACTACATTCCTTTTGCTGCCTTTAATTTTCCTCTCGCAACAGTAAGTGCAAGTGTACTGAAGAGAAGCCACAGGAAGTTTCCTCCGAAGAAGATAACAAAAACAATATCCGACATAGTGAAATAGAAGGAATATGTATAGAAAATATCCGAAACAACATCAAGGAACGGATCAAGTGCGCATATTGCAAGTATTACGCATACCATGAAAAGGAACATAAATATAAGCGTAATGTACTTACATACAATCGTAAACATTGATACTTTTCTTTTTCCTGTATACTTTCCGCTGAGAATCTTGCTTGCAAGAGACATGTTTCTGGTCATCATTATGAAGAAGAATAACAGGAGAATCGCAACTACAAAAATAATTCCGAATGCAATCATACCCGCAACTTCAGCATGACCGACCATATCGTATACCAGATCGGTTAAGAAAGAGAAATCTATTGAATCAATTGCAAGAATCGCGAAAAAGCAAATCAGACTGCATACAACAAGTATCGAGGAGTAAACAATATAGAAGATATTACCGGTTTTAACCAGAAGATATCCCGCCCTGGATCTGCTTCTTGCCTTCGCTGTACCAAAGATTACAAATAAGCCGATCATTACAAACATAAGAGGAAGAACTGTAAGCACACCGCTGATTAATCCGCTTACACTTGCAAGATACGTATTCATATTGGCGTATATGGTGATTCCGAGATATATCGTTCCGAAAATGGCAGCAAGAAGTGTCATTATGCTTCCGCCTGCAGCATAAACTCCGGACACTTCGCGTGTTTCGGAAAGCTTCGGAGGATATGCAGGGTTAACCTGCGGACGAACAGGCTGATTATTATATCCGTTATATTGCATATTCTGCTGCATATAAGGATTGTATGCATTTGTCTGACCCTGCTGCATGTAAGGATTTGTCTGGCTCTGCTGCATATAGGGATTTGGACGGCTCTGCTGCATGTAAGGATTTGCCTGACTTTGCTGCATATAAGGATTAGGCTGACTCTGTTGCATGTAAGGATTTGCCTGATTGAAATTGTTAACAGTTGCAGTTGCTGCAGCTGCTGCCACAGGGATTACCGGTGTGACATTTGATGCAGGTCCCTGAGTATTATAAGGATTCTGCGACGGCATGATCGGAATAGTCTTCGACTCCTCCTCTTCAGGCTCTGTTACAGGAACTGTCACAGGTTCTTCTGCCGCAGGCATTTCTGCTGCAGGTTCTTCTGCTACAGGCTCTTCTTCTGCAGGCATTTCTGCCACAGGCTCTGCTGCAGGCATTTCTGCTGCAGGCATTTCTGCTGCAGGTATTTCTGCTGCAGGTATTTCTGCTGCAGGCATTTCTGCTGCAGGCATTTCTGCTGCAGGTATTTCTGCTGCAGGTATTTCTGCTGCAGGTATTTCTGCTGCAGGCATTTCCGGCATCGGAGCCATAGGTGTTACTTCAGGAATAGCTGCTTCACATTTTGCCCCGCACATAGGACAGAACTTCGCATCTGTATCCAACTGTGTTCCGCATTTTGAACAAAACGACATATTATCTCTCCTCTTTTATTATTTTATGAAATCTTTATAATTTATTTTTAATCCTTATCCGGTATCTTATCAATAACTTTTTTCTTAATCCGGATAAAGAAGAATATCGTACAGGCCGCACTCATTATCTCCGCAATCGGGAATGCCCACCAAACGTAGCCTACCTCTCCTGACAAAGAAAGAAGATATGCTACCGGAAGAAGCACAAAGAGCTGTCTGCAAAGGGATGTAATCATTGTATATATACCATTTCCGAGTGCCTGAAACATGGAACCGAGAATAATACAAAAAGCTGCAATCGGAAAATGAATTGCAATAATTCTGAGCGCCGGAACGCCTATTTGCATCATATTTTCGGAAGCTTCGAAAAATCCGAGAAGAATCCGTGGAAGCGTCTCGAATATCAAAGTTCCCAAAGTCATAATTATGAGAGCAACAATTGTTGCGTACTTAACTGTATCTATGAGACGTTTTCTTTTTCCTGCACCATAATTGTAGGCTACAATCGGTATCATTCCGTTGTTCAGACCAAATATGGGCATGAATACGAAACTTTGCAACTTGAAATATACACCAAATACTGCTGTCGCGGTAGGGGTTGACACAAAAAGAAGAATTTTGTTCATACCGTAAACCATAACAGAACTGATTGACTGCATGATAATGGAAGGAAGACCTACCTTATATATTGTTCCGATTATTCTGATATCAGGTCTGAATCCCCTAAATGAAACAGATACATCCGTATTCTTCTTAATGTTAAAAATAACTGCCAGAATACATGCAACAGTTTGACCGAAAACAGTTGCAACAGCGGCACCATACACTCCCATTTCCGGGAAAAAACCAACACCGAAAATAAGAAGCGGGTCCATTATCATGTTAATTACGGCTCCGACAGCCTGCGTAATCATGGTATAGAAGGTTCTTCCTGTTGCCTGAAGAATCCTCTCAAATATCATCTGAAGGAAAAGACCGATACTCAGAATACATACTACAGACAGATACTGTTTGCCATAAGTGAGTATTTTAACATCATCTGTCTGCGACAGATAGAAAGGCTCAACAAGAATAAGCCCTATTACCATGAAAACTATATAACAGACAACCGACATAAATATGCCGTTTTTTGCCGCTTTTCCGGCCTTGTCCCTGTCTCCTTCGCCAAGAGATTTGGACAGAAGCGCATTTACACCGACTCCGGTTCCGGTACTTAGTGCAATCATCAGCGTCTGAACAGGAAACGCAAGTGAAACGGCTGTAAGCGCTTCCTCTTCGATTTTGGCAACGAATATACTGTCTACAATATTGTAAAGAGCCTGCACCACCATAGATACCATCATTGGCGCTGACATGTTGAAAAGTAACTTCTTTACGGGCATAACGCCCATTTTATTTTCCTGCATCCTGAATCTGCTCCTTTACGGCGGGTGGTAAATCCCTGATAATCTCAAAGGAAGGACGAGCCGTATAGTATCCCTGAATCAAATCGATTCCGAGCTCAACAACAGTCTTCATCTCTGCCTCTGTTTCAACCCCCTCGGCAAGAACGCGGATTCCGGCATTTTGTGCAAACTCCACTACGTTTCTTACAAACATCTGCTTATTGCGATCCTTCTGAATATCACAGATAAGGAATCTGTCCACCTTAACAATCTGCGGACCGTATGTAAGCAGATTAACAATATTGGAATGCCCCGTTCCGTAATCATCAACGGCAATCGGAATATTCCCTTCTACCCCAAGTTTTTTAATTCTCTCAAGTTCTTCAGCAGATACCGGTGCGTCTTCGGTTATCTCAATAACCAAATCGGAAAGCTCCTCCCCATAGGTGCTTCTGATTATTTCGCAGTCTTCTTCGTTTAGAAACTCGCCGGGAATGGAATTAATAAACACTTTCCGTCCTCCGAAGAGTTCTCTGTCTTTTCTGATTCGCTCAAGAACAAGGAAAAAAGTAAGCTTCTCAACATCATAAAGTCTTCTGTGACGCCTTGCAATGTCCAATATCTCAAGAGGTGGCATGTTAATATCACCGTTTGAACGCATAAGTGCTTCATATCCGACAATTTCTCCGCTGTATGCATCAATAATCGGCTGGAAGAAATGATGAACCATCTGCTTGGTTACCAGAACATCAAACAGCTTTAATTTATCTATCATATCATCAAGTCCGCTGCCGCGCTTACTTTCGGATATTCCCTCATACAGCTTCATTCTGTTCACATATATCTCATTTGTGGCAGAATTAATATACTGGCTTAACGTGCAGTTCCACCCGGGATTAAGATCAACCGAACCGCTGGATACTTCAATCTGATTATGGTCTTTATTATATTCCATTACACCGTCATAGAACTTCTCAGCCGAAGATAAAAGTCTGTTCCTTCTGTCCTCTGCATCAGATGCAAAAATGGCAAGTGTAAATGAATCTCTTCCTGTTTTGGCAACTATCGTATCGGCAGGATGAGACTTTATAAGAAGAGAAGCTATAAACTCATACGCCTTATCCTCCGCATCCGGACCAAACTGATTAAGAATGTTTTCTGCATTTATTAATGTAAATTCACTTACTGCAAGCAGTTTGTCATGATTTGCAGGCATTTTGCCATACTCGTCAAACCACTTCATAAGTCCTCGCAGATTAAGTACGCCTGTAATCGAATCAGTATATTTTGAATCAGAGGCTTTGGACTTGATAACAGCCTGCCTCTCTCCGAGAATACATATCATCAAAGCCTGGTTAAATGTACTTACATGTCTTTCAATTTTCGCCGTATCAATAAGAACATTCTTAATAAACCCAAAATGAATACCCAAAGGAACATTCTTTACATATACTGTTGTTGCAACGCATATACTGTCATCAAGAAGCCATTTATTACCGCCCGGAACAAAATCATTCTCAAAATCAAATTTCTCGGGGATAATCTTGGACAGATTCATTTTTATCTCAAAATCTGTTCCGAGCTCCGTGTATTTCTCAAGAAAATCATCGTTCTCTGCAGAAATATTGTCTTTTCTCAGACACAAATATTCATTCTTACCAAGAAGAACAGAAACTCTCGTTCTGAAAGTTTCAATATTATTATGAAGAATTATTGTATCAAGCCACTGATTAACAGCAAGTTCATCTTCACGGTTAGTTCTTATTGTCTTTAACATCGCCTTCGGCATAAGCGAATCGACATCATTCGGAACGCATCCGCAGCTCTCGGAGAATACCGGACGGAAATTGTAATGCTGCTCGCGCGAAACACTCTCGTTATTATGAATCTTCTCAACGGAATCAATAATCATCCGGCACATTTCGCCCATGTCTTCTTCGACAGTAGCAATTCTCGGAACCGCGCATTTCGCACTTTCAATACCGTCAAAGCCGACAACAATTACTCTTCCGGGAACATCATAACCATATTCGGAAAGCCATTCTGAAACACCCATCGCCATAATATCATTTGCACAGAAAATTGCATCCGGTATTTCGCGTCCGCTCTCATAGAGTCTTTCAATTGCCAGAACTGCGGGCTTTTCCCAATATTCACCATAGTCCATCATTGAATCATCAAATTCAACTCCGCACTCTGCCACAACTCTTTTGAAAATCTTGTATCGTTCGATGGAATCCGTATCTCCCGAAGAAAGACCTGAAAGGAAAAACAGATTTCGTGCACCGTGTTCAAAAATTACATGTCTGATAAGCTGTTCATAAGCTGTTTCATAATCACCGATAAACGAATATGTGCGGTCGTCCTTTTTTCTCGCATATATAACCGGAACACCGTGTTTATCTGCTTCTGCTATTACTTCAGCGATAAGTTCCTTATCATATAAAAGCTCGTGAAGAATTATCATGGCGCTCAGTTTTTCATACGGAATCATATGAAACAGCGCTTTTGATCCCTGATTATTCTCAATCCTGTAAGAGCAGATACTGTTAAAAATCAGGATTTTACAATCCTTTTCAGATGCTGCTCTGTGAAGTTCCACAATAAATTCACGGGCAAGTTCGCAGTTTATACTTGATAACATTACCCCGATAATTTTCTTCATACCCATGCCTTCCGGTCTTCTATGTTGTCATCCAGAGTTTCTGGAATTTATGTAATCTTTCGCTTTGAATCCTCACAAAATCAAGAAGCATATCCGGATTAAACCTTACCAGTTTCTTCAGAAAATCCTTCTCTATCCCAAGAACTATTGCCTCCTGACCAAGAACCTTAAGTCCTGTAACGGCAGGTTCATCATCATATATGCACTCCATACCGAAAAGTTCTCCCTCCCTAAGCACAAGCAGGGGATGCAGGAGCTTTTTCCTGTCGAGTCCGCTTACCTGAAGCTTACCCGACACGGCAATATACATATAGTTAATTCTACCGCCGACAGTCACGAAATCCTGCTGATTATTCCCATGGAAAACCAACGCATGGTCCGTAAGCTCACGAAGTTCCTCTTCGCTCAGCGCCGAAAACGCCGGGACAAGGCTGAGGACCTTCATCTTCGCATCAAGCCTTCTTCTTTCATTACTGTTGGCTTCCTGTATAGCCTTAAGACTAACCTCACACTCGCACCGCCCCAGCAGATAATTCTGAAGCATCTCACAGAAAACCTTGTGAAGATCTTCCATATTTACGTCCTGGAAAACCTCATGGTCGTACATATATTCAATCGAAGGAACGCTTCCTCTCAGATGGTATATAACCTTGATGGACGAAATTGAATCCGGAAGAGCCGCAAGTCTGTATACCGTCTGATCTTTCATCGATTTCAGGAAAAAAAAATATTTTGTATCATCAACAAAATATTCGGAAATAGCGATATTACACAGACTCTTTCCTGCGATTTCCGAAAGCCTTTCATTACTGATACCGTCAAATTCTTCAGCTCTTGCAAACTGTTCCTGAAGGCTCTTTATTGTCTCCGTTTTCGGAGCATTGGCATTATATAGAATCGGTACGCTTGTAAGCTCACCGCCCTCATGAAATTCCTCAAGAAGGACATCCGCCGTCTCTCTGTACTGACTGATTATCCGGCCCCATACTGCACTTACAGTGGCTTTAAGCCCTTTTCTGTTGGATCCGTGAAGATACAAAAGAGTTTTTCTGATATCTTCTCCAAGCGGAAATCTGTCTTTATACATATTGGATGGCTGATAGAACATATTTCCCCAGATTTGCTGAGGAAATCGGGCTGCCTGCTCCTTCCAGTAGGAATTCGCTTTTATTCGGTTATCCTCTCCGCCTCGAATAAGTCTTGCATTTACCCACTTATCTTCCAGAAAAAAATCTTTTAGAAGCTTCGCAGGCTCTTTGGCAAGAGGGCTTCCTTCATATACGGACAATATTCCCAGGTAACACTCCCCCGGAAGCTTCTCCAGATTGAAATAGAACTCTTTTCCGTCATATTCCCGAAGCCTTTCCGCAATAATAATCGCATTGAGTGTTGCAAGTAATATTTCCTCCTCCATATCAGATAAATTCTGAATAATTACATTGGAAGAAAGTTCAACATTCGACAGTAATCTTTCGATGTCTGAATATCCAAAATCGGCACTGTATTTACATATAAACTGAACATACGAATTATTATTCATGGGCGCCTCCCATATGGGTATACTCTTTTTTAATATATCACACTTTTACTCAATTTTGGGAAAAAAAGCATAAAAAGAGAGGCGTTCAATATGATATTTCATATGGTGACCTCTCTTTACCTTTTTTCCGTTTCTCCTTATAATGAATATGTTTATATGACGTTTTGATTCTGCTAAGCTTAGAACACAAAAACAAGGGAACAATTATTCCCTTGTTTAGTACGAAATGAATAGGTATAATACGTATTTTATGAGTAAAATCGCTGTATTTTTCCCGGGTATCGGGTATCGTTTTGACAGGCCGCTTTTGTATTTCTCACGAAAGCTTGCCGCTAACTATGGATATGAAATTTTATATGTTGAATATACGGGCTTTTCTGCTGATGCCAAAGGAAGCAGAGAAGGACTGACAACGGCAATTAATGAAGCCTTCCTTTATGCCAAAGAGATTCTGGATGCAAAAGAATTTGCGCAATATGACGATATTCTTTTTGTGTCAAAAAGTATCGGGACAGCGGTAGCCTCACGATATGCCTATGAAAAAGAATTAAAAACGAAGAATATTTACTATACACCACTACATGAAACCTTTGAGTATCCTATGGGAGACGGTATCATCTTCCACGGAACATGCGATCAGTTTGAAGATACTGATGTAATTAAATGTCTTTCCGGCAAAGCAGGTCTTCCGCTTCATATTCTTGCTGACGGAAATCATTCACTGGAAACAGGAAATGTCGAAAGAGATATAGTATATTTGAAAGCAATAATGGAGCTTTCCGAAAGGTATATTGCAGGACTGTGATTACAAACTACGATTATTATATTTTTGATTTATACGGTACGCTGTTTGATGTATGCACAGATGAACACGCAGACGATACGTGGATTAAATGGTGTTCGTACCTTGACGGCAAGGGAATAAAGCATCCGGACTTCAGTGTAATGAGGGATACTTTTTTTCGCATGGACAGAGAGGAAAGAGAAAAGGCTGCAAAGGAAGGACGATTCGAATATCCTGAAATTGACGTAATCCCAATTTACCAAACTATGTTCAATAATTACGGAAATTATGATATAATTGATGAGGATTATAGTGATATTTCCTTTGCATTTCGAAAAGCTTCGACACACTGGTTAAGGTTTTATCCGGGTGTTAAGAATTGTCTTAAAACGCTTCGCGAAATAGGAAAAAAATTATATATCCTTTCGAATGCACAGGCTTCTTATACAAGACCCGAGATTCTCATGTTTGGTCTCGACAGCAAGGTGGATGATTATATTATGTCCAGTGATTATGGATGTATGAAACCTGACAAGGCTTTTTTTAATGCCATTATTGACAGAAATGGAATAGACCGTGATAAAGCTCTTATGATTGGTGACAGCCTTTCATCCGATATTAAAGGAGCTCAGATGTCTTCTCTTCATTCTTATCATCTTTCTGATGATAATGCACGACACAATTTCTATTTCTGATTAACTGTTATTCCATGGAGGGATTTTTCTATGAAAAAAATGTCAATCAGTATGACTATTCTCATGAGTATCACTCTAAGTGCTGCTCTGTCAATTGTAGGTAATCTTTTAAGCGGTCATTTCTCACTTACAAACTGGCTTCTTTCCTTTGGTATATCACTTATTCTCTCACTTATTCTCGGATTCTTCGTTCCGATTACCAAAGCCTGCAACGGATTCTGTAAACTCTGTGGAATTAAGCCAAGTTCTTTCAGCGGAAATCTTGTCAGCAGTATTCTTACAGATCTCATTTATACGCCGATTATTACTACCGCAATGGTATTCTTTATGGTTCGAAATGCAATAACACATATGCCGGCCGGTGTTCCGGAAGCTGATTACCCTTCGGTCGCAAGACTTCTTCCGGGTTCTCTCGGAATCTGTTTCGGTGTCGGATTAATTGTTATTCTTATTGCAAGACCTCTTTTTTCAAAACTTCTTATTAAAACCGGAGTAGATGATTAATAATGACTCGAAAAGAAATTGCCATGGAAAATTTTGGCAAGGGCTACAACTGTTCTCAGTCTGTTGTCCTTGCCTTTAGTGATTTATTGGGACTTCCCGATGATGTACTTGCAAAGCTTGCAAGCTCCTTTGGAGGCGGAATGGGCAGAATGCGTGAAGTATGCGGCGCTGTCAGCGGTATGTCAATAGTCCTCGGACTTTTATATGGTTACGATAATCCACAGGCTGTAACAGAAAAATCCGCCCATTACGAGCGGATTCAAAACGCAGCCAAAGCTTTCGAAGACGAAAACGGCTCCTATATCTGCCGGAAACTCCTGAATCTTCCTGAGGGTCCGGATTCACCTGTTCCTGAGAAAAGAACAGATGAGTATTATCGTAAACGTCCCTGCAAAGAACTTGTCGGCAGCGCAGCCGAAATTCTTGACAGAATAATTAAAGAAGATTGTTAATTACATCGGTATACTGTGCGAGATTGTCTCTCGTCAGTCCAAAATCCATTTCTTTGTAATTCCAGATGGCTCTTCCAATTCCGTAGTATTCAAATGCTCCGTGGATTGCGGTGAGCCATTTTATTTCGTCCTTCGGATTTGCTCTGTCAATAACACCGTATTCTCCGCAGTAAAGCGGCACATTTCGTTCTTCTGATACAGTTACTGCCTCTTCAAATGATTTGATAAAGTATTCACTGTCAATCTTTTCGTCGGGATCTCCCTTTTCAAGAACCTCACTTTTCCAATATGGACAGTATTTCTCGATAAGATCACAGTATTCCTTATATGTATGATCAAATTCATATCTGAAATCAACCGGCATTTCAGGAATCCACGGTGCTCCCTGATGTGTGAAAATAAGCGGATCATAACAATGGAAATTATAGACAATATTTTCATCGGGTGGAAGAAGAAGATCTTTAACTGCTGCCGCGCTGTTATTCCAGTAACCGCCGACAAGAATTCTGATTGTCGGTGCAATTTGTCTTATTCTCTCTATGCAGGTTCCTGCAATATGATTCCATGTATCCTTATATGAAGCATCAGTTACTTCATTAAGAAGCTCGAATACAAGTCTGCTTTCATACTGTCCGTATCTTTTCGCAAATTCCTCCCAGAGTCTGTAGAACCTTTCCTGGTATTCCTCTTTTTCAAAAAAGCCGCTTTCTCCTGCTCCTGCATAAAATGAGAATCCGTATGTCTTATGAAGATCCAGAATCATATTAAGACCCTACTTCCCGGCATATTCGACTGCTTTATCAATATACGCAAATCCTTCTTCGAGATAATCTCCGGCTTCATTTTCTACAAGATTGTAATCAACAGGAACTCTTATGTGGTCTGCTCCCCAGCCTGCCACCACCTTAAAATCGTCCTCGGTTATGAAATTGTCATATCGTTCCTTCGTATAATTACACTGTGAAAGCCATCCTCCGAAATCTACTCCTCTTTTGTAACCCTTAAACTCCCTAAGCATCTTTTCCTCCTCTTCTTTTGTTATTCACAATTAACAGTTTCGTCTTTTCCGCCGATTTTCGGCAATTTCGCTCTGGCGGCATCCAGGAAATTCTCTTTAAGCTGTTCCTTAAATTTCCTTATTATCATTTTGAATTGTTCCTTCGACTCTTTATCGACATTTCCGAGAGAATGCATAAACCCCTTTACCGTTCCCCAGAAATCATCTTTCACGTCAGACACTTCCGAAATACCTGCGCCTTCTATAAGTCCGAAAACATAATCCACAAACTGTTCCCGTTCTTTGTCGGTCATGGCTTCAATCCAGTCATTTACAACATCATCGCCGAATTTTGTCATGTCCTTTATTTCTTCAAGCCTTACAAAGTCCTCTCCTTCAACAATCCAGTTAAAAGGATCGTGCTGATTAAAACCAAGATGCTTTGAACCAACAACATCGTAGCCTTCTTTGGTCTGAAAAAGCATTCCGACAATCGAAGAATGCGGAACAAGCTTTTCGATTCTGTCCACAACCTCATTATATTCTTCACTGTCAAAGACCGATTGAACAAAACCTGGGCTGTCATGACAGTATATTTTAATTACCCTGTCTGTAATTGTCCGCCCGTTCATCATGGAACCGTAAATTGCCAGATTACCGCCCTTTGAATGACCTCCGACATAAAACTTTCCGTCAAAATGTGATACAACCTCGGAAAGATACGAGACTGCTTCCTCCTGCGCTTTTACAGGAGTCATAAAGCTCATATTGAAATCCTCTTTCCAGCCTACAATCGTCTCATCTGTTCCTCTGAATATGATATACGAAACACCGGTATCCAGAATTACCCTGACTGCCGAAAACTGAACTGTCCAGTCAGCATCATAAATATTCACATAATCGCAAAGCTCAATATCACGAAATCTAACGCTTTTCTCCATTGCCTCAAATAGCTTCTTGTTATCTTTGGCATGGCGCTCATCAGAAAACAACTTGTCAAAATCCGAGAGATTTCTGAGTTCTGAAAGTTTCACCTTTCCTTTTTCCTGCACTCCCGGTACAAGACCGTCAAATTTCAAATATGAAAACTGTGAGAATACAAGGCTGTCCACGCTCGTCACCTTTTTCTCCGAGAAAGTCTTATCCCCGTACTGCTCAACATAATTTACTATATTACCCATTTCTATATATACCCCATCACCTTCAGAACATACAGCCAGACTGTCAGTGTAAAGGAACTAAACAGCGTTGTCAGCATAACGCTTCCTGAAGAAATTTTGCCTTCATGCCCCATGTTCCTTGCCATAATAAAGCTGCTGCTTGTCGTTGCGCTTCCGAGCATGATAAGAAGTGCCACAAGCTTTTCATCTCTGTATCCAAGGTATATTCCTATTGGAATGAATATCAGTGAGAAAACAATGAGCTTATTTACTATTGCTGCAAAAGTCGGAACAAACTTCTCTTTGATGTCCTTTATCTCAAAACAGGCACCAAGAACAATAAGTGCAAGCGGAGATGCAACATTTCCAAGATATGTTAATGACCTGAACATAATCTCAGGCTTCGGAAGAGAAAGCTCTGACCAGAGAAGCCCGGCAAATACCGAAATAATAATCGGATTTGTTACTATACTCTTAAGCGTCTTTACAGCAAGCGCTTTTTTACCGGTTACCTTATCTCTCTCAGGCGTTGTGAGCGATAAAATTACAACTGCTGCCACATTATAAAGCGGAACAGATCCGATTATCATAAGTGCTACCATTGCAACATTATCATAGATATTGGACATAAAAGCTATTCCGAGTGTAGCTGCAGCACTTCTGTAGGATGCTTGGATAAATTCACCGCGGTCATCTTTATTCTTAAACAGAAGAGATTCCAAAGCAGCAAACCCTATACATATTAATGTCCCGACAAAACAGAAAACAACAAACTTCGTATCCCAGATTGCAGAAAAATCCTGAGTCGCGAGGTCTATAAATAAAAGCGCAGGAAGAAATACCCGAAATACCAGTTTGTTCATTACCGAGACACTTTTCTCGTCCACAAACTTTATTTTTTTCAAAACATATCCGACTACCATCATAAGGAAAATTGGCATGGTGGCATTCAGACAGAATAACAAATTGCTCAAAATACGGCTCCAACTTTATTTATAATATGCACGGTCAAAGTTTGCCACGCAGTATACATTGTCTTTTCTGTCCTTTATGTGCTTTTGTATGTATTCAAGCACTTCATCTTCAGATAAAGGATACTTAAACGGAAGAACAATATCGAAAATCAGGTTTGTGTGTGTAGGACCTTTAACAAGGCGGAAATCATGGAAGGAAACATCCTGATTGCCATTCATGCAGTTCAGTTTCTCAATAGCTTCAAGGACAAGGTTTTTAAGCTCATCAGTCTCGGGGTCGCCAACACAAACCGGATCCATATGAATTATCGCGTGACATCTCAGCTCTGAATGAAGATCATACTCAATGTTATCGATAAGGTCGTGAAGCTCCATAACATTCCCATCGCTCGGAACTTCGGCATGAAGAGATATCATAATTCTTCCCGGACCGTAATCATGAACTATCAAATCGTGTAATCCGATTATTCCGAGAGATTTATGCTCCTCTGACAGAACAATCTGCTCTATCCTGTCAACAAATTCAGGTTCCGGAGGCTGACCAAGCAGAGGTCCTATAGTATCCTTTGCAGCGCTCACTCCTGCATACAGAACGAAAAGCGAAACAAGAATTCCGCAATAACCGTCGATAATAATCCCCGTAAAATGTGTAAAAATTATTGAAGAGAGAACAACAATTGTTGATATTGTATCGCATAGCGAGTCCTTGCCGGTTGCCTTAAGGGAAGAGGAATCTATTTTTTTACCTACACTGTTATTGTAGAATGCCATATACACTTTAATCAGAACTGATATGACAAGAATCAGAATAACAACAAGACTGATTTCCGTTTTCTCGGGATGCACAATCTTTCCGACTGATTCCGTAAAAAGTTCATAGGCCATAATGATTATAATTATGGAGACCAGAAGACCGGACAGATATTCAAACCTCCCGTGACCGAAGGGATGATCCGGGTCAGGTTCCTGACTTGCCATCTTAAATCCGATAAGTGTAATAACGGAAGAACCTGCATCAGACAAGTTATTGAAGGCGTCTGCCGTTATTGCTACAGATCCGCTTAACGAACCGGCGATAAATTTAATTGCGAAAAGACAGATATTAAGGAAAATTCCGACTGCACCGCACAGCACGCCGTATGCAGTTCGGACCTTTTCATTTTTGTAGTCTTTACTGTTCTTAATAAATATTTTCGAAAGTAATGTTATCATTTCTACTCCTTTTCATAGATATATTACAACTATTTGTGAAAAAAAACCCTAATTTTTAATAAATACTATATTGCAATGCTACATAGAATGTGATACATTGTACTCGTTATACGAGAAAACCTTTTCAGGAAAGGAGATTACATGAACGCACAGTTTAAAAAAGGCGCATTGGAATTATGCGTGTTATCGCTTCTTACAGATGGCGACAGATACGGCTATGAACTGACAAATGAAATTTCATCCAAAATGGATATTGCAACAGGCACACTTTACCTGGTTCTCAAAAGACTCAAGGATGAAAATCTTGTAACAACATATCTTCAGGAATCCGAGAACGGCCCGGCAAGAAAATATTACCATCTTTCTGAGGAAGGAAAGAAAACTCAGGAAGACTTAAAGACTGAATGGAATCAGTTTACAGGTGCAGTTGAAGCTATCATTAACAGAGGAAAAACGGAGGGAGTACAATAATGACAAAACAGGAATACATGGAAATGCTCGGAAATGCTTTAAGCGAGTTCGGCGATGACGTAAAGTCTGAAATCATTGAAGACTATGAACAGCATTTCACAGATGGATATTCAAAGGGAAAAACCGACGATCGGATTATCGAGGAACTCGGAAGTGTAGAGGATCTCGTGGACGAGTTAAAAGAGCTTCGCGGCGACAACGAAACTCCGAACGATAAGCAGGATTTCGAGAAGAAAACAAAGTCTTTCGAAGACTATACGAAGAGTTTTGCTTCCGGTATCGGCTCAATCGCTGCTACAATTGCCAATGAAGCAGAAAAACTCTTTAATGGTTCTTCTGAAGGCGCATCCAATTTAGGCAAGAATATTGTTGCAGGCTTTTCGGAAGTCGGCGACGTAATCGTCGAGAAATCCACAAAGTTCGCGAATGAGGTAAAGTCAGGATATAACCAGTCACGCGATAAAAAAGAAAGTTCCACCGAGGAAGCATCTTCTGAAGCACCTGCTGAAGATGCATCAATTACAGAACCTGACGAAACTTCACCTTCCTGCGATATAAGCGGTGCATCTTCTGTCAGAAATGTTATTGCGGAACTTCATGTCGGTGAAGTTAATGTATTTAAGAGCGAAGACGGTGAGTTTCATGCCGAATACATCAATGAAGGATCTGCCAACCAGCAGCTTGCCTATAAATATGAATTCATTCGCCAGGGAGATACAGCATATGTTTCCGTAAAGAAGCAGCCCGGCATAAGCAATTTCTTCCAAAGAATCATAGCTCCTCCGATTTCTGTTACTATCATGGTTCCGGAAAGCTTCGGCGATATCAAAATTCATACAAATGCAGGTAACACGAACTTTACCAATATTAATGCACACGATATCAAGACTACAACACTTGCCGGAAATGTTAATTTCACAACCTGCTCATTAAACAGCATTGATGCCAATACAATGGCAGGTAACGTATATTTCAATGAAGAAACAGCTGATACAATTACATGTAAGTCAAATGCCGGAAATGTAACTATAGAAGGTTCAATAAGAAATATTACTACAACATGTACAGCAGGAAATGCCAAAATCAGCACAAGAAATACAGAATCAGTTACTGCAGACAATACAGCCGGCAATATAAATGTTTCGCTTACCGAAATAAATGGTATTGAATCAGATATCGGAACAACTGCCGGAAATGCAACCATCTGTTTTGACGGAAATAAGGTCAAAGGAAATAAGTTTGTAAAGCTCACCTTCGGTGATGGTTCCGTAAAAGTAAACTGCCATACAACCGCAGGAAATGTATCTGTAACAGGTAAATGCTAATACGATGAATATAAAAAAATCCGCTGAGACCAAATGGTTCAGCGGATTTTCTTTTTCCTATTTTTCACTTCCGTCTGTATAGATGTATTCAGCTTCTCCCCATGCATCTGTCCACTGGTACGACGGACAATCATATGTCCATACAAGACCTGATACGTGTCCGGCCGGAGGTGTTGAGCTTGCAGGTTTCCATGCTTTGGATTTACAAAGGATTCCCGTATCGTCTATTCCGAATTCGGCAAGACTGAGTGATGTAAGTGTAACAGGAACGGTTACTGTACCTCCGATAACAATCTTATTTCCGGGATTGATTGTTATTGTAATTGTACCTGTGTGAATCTGCTTATATGCAACATAAGCATTTACTGCGGATTTCATGGTCTGAATATTCTGGAAATCCGTTGTCTCTTTTGACTTTTCCACAAACTTAACGTACTGCGGCGCAAGCGTAGCCACCAGAACAGCCATAATGGCAATTACAATAATTAATTCCACAAGTGAAAAACCCTTGTTGTTGCGTTTCATATATTTCCCCACCTCTTTCCAAAAGATATATTTCCCCTTATTAATACTTTAGCAAATACTGCTTAAAAGTCAACTTTTCCTTGATATTTGCACGGAAATACCCTATTTTATTGAATAAGAAACTTTTGTATAAAAAGAGGTACACTATGTCTGAAGAAGTTAAAATCAAAGAAGATAACAAATTCAAAGCTTTTCTTAAGAGAAAAGATATCGAATTCACTTGGAAAAGATACCTGATCGATGCAATGGGTGCCATGGCCAGCGGACTTTTTGCATCGCTTCTTATCGGTACGATAATAGCAACTGTAGGACAACAGTTCAATATTCAGATACTGATAGATATGGGCAATTTTGCAAAAGGTGTTGCCGGACCCGCAATGGCTGTTGCAATTGCTTATGCACTTCATGCACCAAATCTTGTTCTTTTCTCAATGCTTGCAGTCGGAAGTGCCGCAAATTCCTTAGGTGGGGCAGGCGGACCACTTGCCGTTCTTGTTATAGCAATTATTGCTACAGAACTCGGAAAGGTTGTTTCCAAGGAAACCAAAATTGATATCCTTGTTACACCGCTTGTTTCCATTGGCTCCGGAGTTCTTCTTGCAACTCTTATTGCTCCCGCAATCGGAAAGGCAGCAAGCTCTGTCGGTCAGTTAATCATGTGGGCAACAGAATTACATCCTTTTATGATGAGTATTCTTGTATCTGTTATCGTCGGTATAGCACTTACACTTCCAATAAGCAGTGCTGCAATATGTGCAGCTCTTTCGCTTACAGGTCTTGCAGGCGGAGCCGCAGTTGCCGGCTGCAGCGCTCAGATGATTGGTTTTGCTGTAATGAGTTATAAAGAGAACAAAGTCGGCGGCCTTATATCACAGGGCCTCGGAACAAGTATGCTTCAGATGGGTAACATAGTTAAAAACCCAAGAATCTGGATTGCTCCTATTCTTACATCTGCAATCACAGGTCCTCTTTCAACCGTTGTCTTCAAACTTCAGATGAACGGTGAAGCTATTTCATCAGGAATGGGTACCTGCGGTCTCGTCGGCCAGATCGGAGTCTACACAGGATGGCTTAATGATATTTCCGCCGGAACGAAAGCCTGCATTACCGCTTTCGACTGGGTCGGACTTATCCTGATTTCATTTGTTCTTCCCGCTATCCTTACCCTGATATTTGGTGCTATATTAAGAAAGATCGGATGGATAAAAGAGAACGATCTTAAATTAACAGTATGATATATAAGAAAGGAAACGATATGAAACTCGATCCTATCGTAACAAGTCTTCTGGAAACAGATATGTACAAGCTCTCCATGGGACAGGCAATTTATCACCAGTTCAGTGATTTCAAGACTACCTGGTCATTCAAATGCCGTAATGAAGATGTTTTTTTCACCCCGGAAATGGTTGAAGAAATCCGTGAACAGATCCAGCATTTCTGTACTCTTCGCTTCACAGAAGATGAACTTGAATATATAGATAAAATAGTATGGATGAAGGGGTCATACGTTGACTTTCTTCGTCTCTGGCAGGCACGTTTCGAAGATTTCGAAATCGGAACAGACGCGGAATGCGGACTTTCCATAGAGACAAAGGGTACCTGGCTTAATACCTCAATGTATGAAATTCCTACACTTGCTATCGTTAATGAAGTATATTTCCGTATGGCTTATGACTATGATAAGTTATTCGAAAGCTTCAAACGTCGTCTTGAAGAAAAGGCTTTCTGGCTTAAGGACGGTAAATATTACATCGCGAATTTCAGCGAATTCGGTTTAAGAAGGCGTCTTTCAAGAGAAGCTCAGGAGCTTGCTGTAAAGACTCTGGCAGAGACCAAATTCTGTGCTTCCAATTTTGTCGGAACTTCCAATGTATATCTGGCAAAAAAGTACGGTCTGACTCCGGTAGGTACAATGGCACATGAATGGATTATGTGCGTGGGACAGGGCAATCATAAGCACAATCCGGCATACTCTAACTGGTATGCTCTTGATGCCTGGGTAAAAGAGTACGGTATTCTTAACGGAACAGCCCTTACCGATACGATTACTACAGACTGTTTTCTCCGTGATTTCCAGCTTACTTATGCCACACTCTTTTCAGGTGTACGCCATGACAGCGGAGATCCTTTTGTATGGGGAGATAAGATGATTGCGCACTATAAGAGCCTTGGTATTGATCCCAAATCCAAGATGCTTCTTTTCAGTGACAGCCTCGATTTTGAAACAGCTGACAAAATTTTCCGCTATTTCAAAGACAAAACAAAGGTTGCCTTCGGAATAGGAACCTATATTGCAAATGATACTGATGTTGAACCCCTTAATATCGTTATGAAGACTACTCTTTGTAATGGTTGTGATGTAGCCAAAATTTCTGATACTCCGGGAAAAGGAATGTGCAAGAATCCGGAATACATCGATTACCTTACAAGAACAATAAACTGGCGTATGCAGAGAGAATTCTGAAATGAAGATAGCTGTAATTTGCGGAGCATTTAATCCCGTCACAAAAGCACATGTTAATATGGGCCATATTGTACGCGACAAGCTTCTTGCAGATAAGGTTATATATACTCCTTCAGGGAATTCTTTTCTTTCCGGCTGGAAAAACCTTTCAGGCATTCAGGCGATAAGCGGAGATTTACGCTTAACTCTTCTAAATAAAGCCATATCTTCTTATTCCTATCTCGAAACTGAAGATATCGAAATAAAAGAAGGCACCATGAAAACCTACGATTTGCTTGAATACCTTAAGGAGAAACACTCAGCAGACGAAGTATTTTTCGTATGCGGTTCGGATAAGCTTTCTCAACTCCATATCTGGTACAAGGCGGATGAACTCCTCACAAAGTTCCGCATATTTGTAATCGGCAGATCCGGTGATGATGTTCAGGCGCTGATAAAAGCAGATCCTTTTCTTTCGTCACATGCGGGGAATATTCTTTTTTCCGAAGAAATGGCAGGCTTTTCCGACATGAGTTCATCTCAGATACGAAATGCGGCTGAAAAGGGAAATCTGGAATCCGTTCGAAACATTATTCCTGATGAATGCGCCAATATTCTATATGATTATTATAAGGAGAAAAAAATGAGTTTTAATGCCAAAGAGAAAACCGAAGAGCTTGTATGCTGGTTACAGAAATGGTTTGAGATAAACGGAAAAGATTGTAATGCTGTAATAGGAATTTCAGGTGGAAAAGACAGCAGCATCGCAGCAGCAGTATGTGTTAAGGCGCTCGGAAAAGACCACGTAATCGGCGTTCTTATGCCAAATGGCGAACAACCTGATATTGACTGTGCAAGAAAGCTTGTAAATCACCTCGGCATTAAAGCTTATGAGATAAATGTTAAGGAAGCTTTTGACGGTGTATTAAGCGCAGTTTCCTCTTCTCTTCCTGACGGAATTCAGAACCAGACACGCATTAACCTCGGACCGAGAATCAGAATGACAACGCTCTATGCAGTAAGCCAGAGCGTGAACGGGCGTGTTATTAATACCTGTAATCTGAGTGAGAACTGGGTTGGATATTCCACGCGTTACGGTGATGACGCCGGAGATGTAAGCCTGTTTGGAAATCTTACCGTAAGGGAAGTAAAAGAAATCGGACGATACCTTGGCGTTCCTTCTGACCTTGTTGACAAAGTTCCGTCTGACGGTCTTTGCGGCAAGACAGATGAAGACAATCTGGGCTTTACCTATGATACACTCGACACTTATATTCGTGAAGGTATATGCCACGACCCAAAGACAAAAGAGCTTATTGATAAAAAGCACAGACAGAATCTCTTCAAGCTTGAACTGATGAAGACTTTTCCGGATGAACTTTAAATATACGGTTTAAGCGGTGCCGCAAGCTCTTCTATCTCCCCTGCAACTATCTTATAGTATATTTCATGTGTTGCTTTAAGTGATTTTGCAGCAAGTTCCTTGGAAATCTGACCATTTTCAAGAGTCTCGGCAAGTTCGTCAAGATCAAGAATTCTGAAATTGCCGTCCTTAAAATATACTACATCGGCAAGAAGATCAAGAGCTGTCAGTACAGTTCTGTCTTCATTCCACGTGTATTCGATAGTATCAATATAGTATCTGTTGAATTCACCATGTGAAAAGATAGCACTGAACTTAATATTTTTCTTAAGATAATATATCGAAATTCCACCGGAAAGATCATCATGTTCCGTAAATGCTTTCCATCTTGTAATAATCATATCCTCATCAGAATAAAGATACTCATCATCCGTAAGAAGTATTTCCTCATCGGGAATCAGTCTTTTTCTAAGAATAACAAAATCCATAAACACCTCTCAAAAATTCATATCATTTAATTTATGGATTAGTATAACATACATTTAATCCAAAATAAAATCCGGCCATATTCATAAAAAAAAGACATCTGATCAGCAGATGTCTTTCATGCCCAGAACCGGAATCGAACCAGTGACATAAGGATTTTCAGTCCTCCGCTCTACCAACTGAGCTATCTGGGCGAAATAGCGGGGACAGGATTTGAACCTATGACCTTCGGGTTATGAGCCCGACGAGCTTCCAGACTGCTCCATCCCGCGTTAGTAGTTACAGTCCGAAGACTAATGGATGGAGGTGGATTCGAACCACCGAAGCAATTTGCAGCAGATTTACAGTCTGTCCCCTTTGGCCACTCGGGAATCCATCCATTTATGTAAAACTCATAAGAGTTGTTACCGTTTATTAAATTTTACTGGGGCCTACAGGGCTCGAACCTGTGACCCTCTGCTTGTAAGGCAGATGCTCTCCCAGCTGAGCTAAGACCCCATTTCCAACAAGCGGAAACGACCCAGGCGGGACTCGAACCCGCGACCTCCGCCGTGACAGGGCGGCGCTCTAACCAACTGAGCCACTAGGCCATACAAATACATTGAAAACTTAACACAAAACAGAAGAATAATCCTTGGAATAACACTCTACATCAATCCATTTGGATAAGCTCTCGACCGATTAGTAACCATCAGCTGAGTACATTACTGTACTTACACCTTGGCCCTATCTACCTCGTCGTCTTCAAGGGGTCTTATGCAAATGCAGGGATATCTTATCTTGAGGGGGG
>JAZLHJ010000042.1:0-28175 GCA_045616785.1 Lachnospiraceae bacterium | reverse complement strand
CGGTGCGAAGCACCCTTGACTGGGCAACCGCACATGATTTAATGGTCAACAAGCAGCAATGAATAACAGTGTCGCAACGCGACATTTATAGACGGAGATTTATCTGTTTGAAAAAAGTGCCAACGTTTGGTTTACAGAAACCTTTTTTTGGGTTTTCTTGCATTTTCTGTGTTTTACGATACAATATAGAAGGCATTTTGCTTAAATTTGTATAGAAATAGGAGACAGTTTTTTATGATCAGTGCAAACAATGTAACATACCGTGTCGGCAAGAAGGCTCTTTTTGAAGACGTAAACATAAAATTTACAGAAGGAAACTGCTACGGTCTTATCGGCGCAAACGGTGCCGGCAAATCAACATTTCTGAAAATTCTTTCAGGTCAGCTTGAGACCACAAACGGTGATATTTCGATCACACCCGGCCAGCGTCTTTCATTCCTTGAGCAGGATCATTTCAAATATGACTCCTTTCCTGTTATGGATACTGTCATTATGGGTAACCAGCATCTCTATGACGTTATGAAAGAAAAAGATGCAATATATGCCAAGGAAGATTTCTCCGATGAAGACGGAATAAGAGCAAGTGAGCTTGAAGGCGAATTTGCGGAAATGGACGGCTGGGAAGCAGAATCAAATGCAGCTATGCTACTTAACGGTCTTGGTATCGACACCGATCTTCACTACTCTTCCATGGCCGATCTTAAAGGTAATGAAAAAGTTAAGGTTCTTCTTGCAAAAGCCCTTTTCGGAAATCCGGATATTCTTCTTCTTGATGAGCCTACCAACCACCTTGACCTTGATGCCATTGCATGGCTTGAAGAATTTCTGATTGATTTTAACAACACCGTTATTGTCGTATCACACGACAGATACTTCCTTAACAAAGTTTGTACCCATACAGCGGATATAGATTACGGTAAAATCCAGCTTTATGCAGGTAACTACGACTTCTGGTTCGAATCAAGCCAGCTTCTTATCAAGCAGATGAAGGAAGCCAACAAGAAAAAAGAAGAGAAAATCAAGGAACTTCAGGAATTCATTTCGAGGTTCTCAGCAAATGCAAGTAAATCCAAGCAGGCAACATCGAGAAAGCGTGCTCTTGAGAAAATCGAACTTGATACAATCAAGCCAAGCAGCAGAAAGTATCCTTACATCGATTTCAGACCCGACAGAGAAATCGGAAACGAAGTTCTCTATGTTGAAAATCTCAGTAAGACCGTTAACGGTGTAAAAGTTCTCGATAATATCAGCTTTACTTTGGGTCATGATGACAAAGTAGCCTTCGTCGGCAGCAACGAACTTGCAATCACAACACTTTTCAGAATTCTTATCGGTGAGATCGAGCCCGACAGCGGAACATATAAGTGGGGCGTTACAACTTCACAGGCATATTTCCCCAAGGACTATACCGAAGAGTTCAACAATGACCTTACAATTACAGACTGGCTTACAGGTTACTCTCCCGTTAAGGACGTTACCTATGTAAGAGGCTTCCTCGGGAGAATGCTGTTTGCCGGAGAAGACGGAGTAAAGCGTGTAAAGGTTCTTTCCGGAGGAGAAAAGGTCAGATGTCTTCTCTCCAAGATGATGATAAGCGGTGCAAACTGCCTTATCCTCGATGAGCCCACAAACCACCTTGACATGGAATCAATTACGGCGCTCAACAACGGTCTTATCAAATTCCCCGGCGTTGAACTTTTCTCCTGTCATGACCATCAGTTCGTACAGACAACCGCAAACCGCATCATGGAAATTCTTCCTGACGGTTCCATGATAGATAAGGTTACAACCTACGACGAATATCTCGCAAGCGATGAAATGGCGAGAAAGCGTACTGTATACAACGCAGATGACACCAAGGAAGAAGACGAAAATTGACAGCAGTAGATTTACATACACACTCAAACTGCTCTGACGGTTCGCTTACTCCCGAAGAGCTTATAAGTCTTGCGGCAAAGAAGAACCTTTCCGCAATTGCGCTTACGGACCATGATACAATTTCAGGTCTTGAGAAAGCTGTAAATGAAGGCCGGAAATACCCGGGACTTGAGGTAATACCCGGAATCGAATTCTCAACCGAATATCTTGGGAAAGATGTGCATATTGTAGGCCTTGGAATTGACTATACGGCCAAAGCTTTTACAGAAAAACTTGAAGCCTTCCGAAACTCCAGGGAAGAACGTAATATGAAAATGCTGAAAAAGCTCGAGGATGCAGGACTTCCGATTAATTATGATTTGCTCCGAAAGGAATATCCCGGAAGCATCATAACAAGAGGTCATTACGCCCGTTATCTTGTCCTTAAAGGCGTTGTTTCCTCAACCAAAGAGGCGTTTGACCGGTATGTCGGTGACAATTCACCGTATTTTGTTCCAAGAGAAAAGGTAACGCCTTCCGAGGCAATACAGCTTATTAACGATAACGGCGGAATCTCTGTTCTTGCCCATCCCGTTTTATATAAGCTCGGAAAAGAGGAACTTGAGAAGCTTGTAAAACTTACCGCCGAAAACGGCCTTATGGCAATCGAATGCGTATACAGCACCTATACCCCTTCGGATGAGCGTGACATTAAATCACTTGCTGACAAATACGGTCTGCTCTACAGCGGCGGATCGGATTTTCATGGGAAACTTAAACCGGATATCGATCTCGGAACAGGTAAAGGAAAGCTCTTTGTTCCGGAAGAATTCTGGACAAATATGAAACAGAAACTAAATAAAGAATAAACAAAAGAGTGATTATGGACAGAAAAATTCTTTTTACCGATATGGACGGCACCCTTCTTAATGACAAAAAAGAAATCTCAGAAAAGGTTTACCGTGCACTTAAAGAACTACATGACAGGGGACACATTCTCGTGTTCGCAACAGGCCGCCCCGTAGGGGGCGTTCTTGCTACTGCAGAGCCTCTCGGAATAGTATTTCCGGGGAGCTATATTATTGCATATAACGGTTCTCTTGCCTACAGCATTGACGATAGAAAGGCAGTCATCGAGCATACCGTAAGTCTTGATGACGTCAGAATCATTATGGATGAGGGGCACAGTCTCGGAATTCATGTTCAGACCTATGAGGACGACAAAATTATTGCCGAAGATATGGATGAAGAGCTTATTCTCTATAAGAAAAACATACACATCCCTCATGTAATTGTTCCTGATATTACCTCATATTTAAAAAAGGAGCCTTATAAGCTCCTTTCAATCAAAATGAATAATCATTCCCTTCTCGAAGAATTAAGAGAACGCGTGTTATCTAAGGTTGGCGACAGAATCACCGCTGCTTATTCCAATGATAACTTCCTCGAATTCTATCCGGTTTCTTCAGGAAAAGGAAACACTCTTGCAGATTTGTGTAAATATCTCGGAATTCCGGTTGCAAATTCAGCTGCAGTCGGCGACGAACGAAACGACATCTCAATGATTAAAGCTGCCGGTCTTGGCTGCGCCGTAAGAAATGCAGTTCCCGAAGTTAAGGAAGCTGCAAAGCTTGTAACCCAAAATGACAATAACAACGACGGTATTCTTGAGCTTATTGAAGCATTCTTCTAACCTTCAACTATAAGATATCTTCCGTCTCCGACAGGAAATACTTCATCAATTTCAAGTATTTCCTCGTCAGACATTCCCTCAAGGTCTGTGCCTTCCTCTTCAAAAAACTCCTTAACCCCTTCCTTATTATCGACTACAACAGCCATAACCATTAGCAGATAATCATTTGCTTCCTCTTTTGTCGAAGCAACTTTTCTGTCATATAACTTACTCTGGTTATCAAGAAAAGCCTGAAGTACTGCATCATCAAAATCCATTTTCATTTACCTCCGTTTTTCCCGAAATAATAGTCAAAGGCATATTCATCCTGATATGAATAGGTTTCTTTTTTATGACCGGAAGCTCTCTGATATGTTCCGTTCTTTTTTAGAATGTGCGCCTTAACATTATCCCGAAGCTGATCCTCAAGGACACCTATTACTTCTTCTTTAAGTTTTCTGTCTTCTATCGGAAACATTATTTCCACGCGCCTGTCGAGGTTTCTTGGCATCCAGTCGGCACTGCCCATATACACCTCACGTTTTCCGCCGTTTCCAAACACAAAAATTCTTCCGTGCTCAAGAAATCTTCCGACAATCGACCTGACATGAATATTATCGCTTACTCCAGGTATTCCGACCTTCAGGCAGCATATCCCGCGAATAATAAGCGTGATTTTCACACCTTGCGAAGAAGCTTCATAAAGCGCGGCTATAATATCAGGATCGCAAAGAGCATTCATCTTGGCGATAATCTCGCCCTTTTTCCCTTCACGCGCAAATTTGATTTCTCTGTCTATCAGATATCTGAATCGCTTCTTAAGCCATACAGGTGCAAGAGAAAGTTTATTCCAGGAAAGAGGCTCCGAATATCCGGAAAGCATGTTAAATACAGAAGTCGCATCCTCTCCTATTTCCTCATTGCAGGTAAACAGACCGAAATCCGTATAGATTGCTGCCGTTGTATCATTGTAATTTCCGGTTCCAAGGTGAACATAGCGCCTTATTCCGTCTTCTTCTCTTCTTACGATAAGTGCAATCTTACAATGCGTTTTCAGTCCGACAAGACCGTATATTACATGACATCCGGCTTTCTCAAGCTGTTTTGCCCAGACAATATTATTTTCCTCATCAAATCTTGCCTTCAGTTCTACAAGAACAGTAACCTGTTTGCCGTTCTCCGCAGCCTCGGCAAGCGCAGCAACAATGGGTGAATGTCCGCTTACACGATAAAGAGTCTGTTTTATGGCAAGAACATTCGGATCTTTGGACGCATTTCTAATGAAATTCACAACCGGAGCAAATGACTGGTAAGGATGATGCAAAAGTACATCACCTTTTCTTATTTCGGCAAATAAATCTCTTTTTCCTGCCAAACGCGGATGCTCTGCGGGAATATGATCCTTGTCCCTAAGCTCTTCAAAGCCTTCAAAAGAGAATATGCTCATAAGAAACGTAAGGTCAATCGGACCACCGATCCTGTACACGGCCGAATCGGAAAGGGAAAGGGCTTTCAGAATGATTCCGAGAAGCCTTTCATCTATGCCATTATCAACCTCAAGTCTTATTATCTGGCCCCACTGCCTTTTTCTCAGTTGCTTTTCTATTTCCTGAAGAAGGTCTTCTGCCTCATCTTCCTCAATTGTAAGGTCGGCATTTCTCATAATTCTGAACGGAGATGCACATACAATATTGTAATTGAGAAAAAGCGACTTAATATTTCGTTCAATAACTTCTTCAAGAAGAATAATCCTGACTTCGCCGCTTCTGTCAGGAATTCTGATAATTCTCGGAAGCACGCTCGGAACCTGAACCATGGCAAATTCATATTCCGCATTCTTCCCCTTTTTGGTTACAAGAGCGCCAATGTTAAGCGACTTGTTTCTGATAAGCGGGAAAGGCCTTGACGAATCAACGGCCATAGGTGTTAAAACAGGGTACACATTATCATGAAAATATTTATCTACAAACTCACACTCTGATTTGGAAAGATCCTCATGACGCGCAATAATACGAATACCCGCTTCCTTTAATTCCGGAAGAAGATGCTTTTTATATACATCATACTGCTCATTTACCAGAAGATGCGCCGCCCTGTCTATTTCGCAAAGCTGTTCCTTCGGAGAAAGCCCGGCAATATCAGGCTTCTTATAGCCGGCATTTACCATATCCTGAAGAGAAGAAGCTCTTACCATAAAAAACTCGTCAAGATTAGACGCAGTAATACTTAAAAACTTCAATCTCTCAAACAAAGGAACTGCGCTGTTCTTGGCTTCCGACAGAACCCTTCTGTCAAATAACAGCCAGCTCAGTTCTCTGTTCCAGAATAATTCAGGTTTACGAAATTCTCCGAGTTTTCCCATTAACGTTTATTTTCCAAGCAAATAATCTATAAACTGTTGAGCACAACGTCCCGACATACCGCCGTGTGCAAGTTCCCATTTTCCTGCTTCAAGAAGAAGCTCCTTTTCATCCATTTCGATATTGTTTCTTCTTGCAAGAGAAAGAACAATTTCTTCATATTCTCTTTTAAGCGGAGCACCGAAATAAATTGTTACACCAAATCTTGATACAAGAGAAAGCTTTTCCTGTACCGTGTCATTTGTATGAAGCTCTTCATCGCGATCTTCCTTATCCTTAAAGGTCTCGCGAATTAAATGACGCCTGTTACTTGTCGCATAAATCAGAATATTCTTCGGTTTCTTCTCGAGTCCGCCCTCAATAACGGCCTTAAGATATTTATATTCAATTTCAAACTCTTCAAAGCTCAAATCGTCCATGTAGATAATGAACTTATAGTTACGGCTTTTAATCTGCCCGATAACATCATTAAGAAGATGAAACTGGTGCTTATAGACTTCGATAATCCTGAGTCCCTTATCATAGTATCTGTTAAGAATACCCTTGATACTGGAGCTTTTTCCCGTTCCGGCATCACCAAAAAGAAGACAGTTATTGGCATTTTTACCGTTAACAAAAGCCTCTGTATTGTCAATCAGCTTCTTCTTGGCAATCTCATATCCGACAAGATCTTCGAGATAAACATGCTGAATATTAAGTATAGGTTTAATTACCGCGCGTCCATTTTCTTCATCTATGCGGAAAGCCTTATGAAGTCCGAAACGGCCCACTCCGTATTCCTTATAAAACAGAGTCATTACATTCTTCATTTCCTGTGAAGTCTTACAACCCGCAAGAAGTGAAGCCACATTGCATATTCTGTCTCTTATTCTTGTGTTGTAAACCTTTCCCGCAGACTCGGATTTATTGAAATTTTCCAAAAGAGGGAATATTGTAATATCAAGTTTCTTCATCATATCCGTAAAATCATAGATAAAGAATTCCCTTATAATATCAAAATCATGAAGTGCGGCCTCATTAATTGTTCCGCTTACATTTCCTACAATTTCGCATGCGGTAGAATATGCATTCTCATTATTTACAAGAAGATTGGCAAGATAGCAGTGCCATATATTTCCGTAAAAGCCGTGCGAAGCAGCCATATCAAACAGATTACTTATTCTCTCATAGCAAAGTGCCGACAAATCCTCCCTGTTATAGAATTCGCTGTCATAATGGTCCATAAGGAATGCAAAATCCTTAAGAATCTCTCCTCCGACAAAATCTCTGTAGAGGACAAGTTCATTTTCTCTCACTTTAAGTTCATCTCCCAACCTTTATATTAGAACACATCCCATACTGCCTGTAACGCCCCCTCGAATTCCGAAGGCATATCGGAATATATGGCAACATGCTTAAGTTTACCCGATTCAAATTCCTGATAATACAAATTCTCAGAAGTAAGTGACAAATTCATAAAATTCCCGACATCAAGTGTAACTTCGCCGTTTCCGTCATATTCTATTCTCTTAAGGCAGGCACCTTTTTTGGCACTTACCGTATAGAATACATATCCGCTTCCGGCATTAAAGCTCTCTGTCCTGTCACGTGTTATACATATATTCTCACCTGTTGTAATATTATATCTGTAAAGGGAATAATCCTCAGACGGGCACTGATAGAACAGGTATCCGTCTGCATATATCGGATTCCAGAAATCTCCGTTTTCCAGTTTTACTGCCGAATAATCATTTGTATTCATTACATACAGATTATGGTCATCAACAATTCCGCCGAAGTAAATCTTATCACCGTATCCTGTTGCCGGATTTCTGTTCATATCGGCAATTTCTTCATCATTTTCGCCATCGGGTGATATTACATACATCGAAAAGCCTTTATCTTTGTCATAATTCTGATAGAAAATTTTATTTCCGAGAAGAAGCATAGTATCCATAACTCCCCTCTTTAATCCGAGGATATGCTTCCCGTCAATCGATGCCCTGTATATTCCGGTCGACCTTATCACACTTCCGAGATCGTTTCCCTGTCTGTTCTCATACATATAGAAAAAAAGATGATTGTCCGCAGCATTAATAAATCTGCCCGACTGCTTGAAAAGTTTCGTTATCTCACTCTCATCCGGGTTCATGCTGTATATTGCGCCGCCATCATAAGGATTGGAAAAATAAACTTTCCCGTTATATTCACAAAAATAACCGCCGTTATTAATATTACCGCCGGTATTTCCGATAGTTCCCTCGGGAATTTCATGAATTTTGTCTTTTGTCAGGTTATGAATTACTATTCCCCCGCCTATAAGGAGAACAACGATAATAAGGAATATAATTACCTTCGTTTTCATTTTCCGATAAGCTCCCTGTAAATTTCCGATACGCTCTTTCCGAGAATAGGATGCATAAGTCCGGGATTAAGCTCACAAACCGGCTTAAGCACAAACTCTCTGTTATGCATATCTGCATGAGGAATTGTAAGTTCCTTTGTATTCATAACAAGGTCGTCATACATAATGATATCAAGATCCAGAGTACGAGGGCCCCAGTGAATAAGTCTTTCTCTTCCGGCTTCCTTTTCTATCTCCCAAAGTCTTTTCAGAAGCAAAAGGGGACTGTAAAGTGTTCTGAAATATACAGCGCCGTTTAAGAAATCAGGCTGGTCAGTGACTCCGTAAGGAGCTGTTGTAATAAGCTCTGATTCACGCAAATCCTTTACAAGAACGTCTCTTCTGATTTTCGCTACAGCATCTTTTATAAGTTCCTTTGAATCTCCGATATTCGACCCGAGGGCAACATATACATCATGCCAGCATCTGTCTGCGACAACAGACACACTTGAAAATTCCATCTCTATCGGTGCTTCAGGCTTTTGTACCTCTATTACAGCTCTTTCTACCGAAGGATATTTAATAAGAACAGTCTCCGCAATATCCTCACATACCTTTTCTATAAGATTTCTTGATTCTCCGGTAACAATTTTTTCAATCACGCTGCATACTTCAGCGTAGTTTACAGCATCACAAAGATTGTCTGAATGCCCCGGTGCAGATATATCCGTATATAGGTCGGCATTTACTGTAAAGGTCTGACCTTTTTCTTTTTCCTCGGCATATACACCGTGAAATCCCTTAAAAGTAAGCCCCCTAATTACTATATGGTCCATTTTGAAATCTCCTCAGTCATCTGTATGGACCGCACATGTTCCTTAACATCATGAACACGAACGAATGCAAAATTATTCATAGCCGCGATTGCAGAGGTTACAAGACTTCCTTCAAGCCTGTCCTCAATCGAAAGTCCGAGTGTGTTTCCGATAACGGACTTTCTGCTGGTTCCGAGAAGAAGCGGCATTCCAAGGCATGAAAGCCTGTCAAGATTGGCAAGAATTGTCATATTTTCCTCGTAAGTCTTGCCAAAACCTATTCCCGGATCGAGAATAATTTTATTACGCTCAATTCCTGCTTTATCTGCTTTCTCCAGAATCATTTCGAAATCCTGAATAAGCCGTTTAATTATATCTCTTCTCTCACAATTGTTGCCCTTAACTATGTAAAGTCCGTTATGCATAAGACAGCATGGTACTTTTTTCTCAGCAATAAGAGAAGCCATGTCCGGATCGCCGAAAAGCCCCGTTACTTCATTGACAAAATCAGCACCGGCTTCTATTGCGGCCCTTGCAACCTTTGCCTTTGATGTATCTATGGATACGGGAATCGAGAAATTAAGCTTTATCTTTCTTATCATCGGAATAACTCTTGTGAGTTCCTCCTCGCAGCTTACTCCTGTATAGCCGGGGCGGGTTGATTCACCACCGACATCTATAATGTCGGCGCCTTCATGAATCATATCCTCGACATGACGGATTGCTGCCTTGGAATCCCCCCATTTCCCGCCGTCAGAAAACGAATCAGGGGTAACATTCATTATTCCCATAACATATGTATGCGTAAGAAAATCAAATTCTCTTTCTCCGATTCTCATCATATATCCTCTTCAAAATCAATCAGTACAACAAATCAAGATTCTTCTTGTCGTCTTTCCAGTTACAGTTTTCTTCTTCTTTGCAAAAAAAGCACGGCCTGCTAAGCTTGTCTGCTCTGTATAAAAGCCCTGTCAGGTCCTTTCTCTCTTTGGAAAGGCTGTCTCTGTGCGAAAGCACTGCCTGACATATCTCTTCCGTTTCATTCTCGTCAAATCCGCTCTCTGTAAGAATTTCTCTTGCAAGCATTGCACCCGCCTTTTCATGCGGAATATTGTCTTCATACTGCCTGAATCTGCCTATGTCATGTACAAGCGCAGCGGCATAGATATGCTCCGTACTTACACATAAATTTTCTTCATCATTTATTATTCGTGCAATACGCGCAACATCAAGGAAATGAACCATTCCGTGCCGGCAGAATTTTCTTTCTCTTTCTGCCTTTTCGTTCTTTTTTACATACTTCCTGTATTTCTCGGACTTCAGTATTCTCTGAATTCTGTCAAAGTTAAAATTCTGTTCCATATATCACCTGATAAGCCCGAGAACCTTGCTTTGAAGCGCTTCATTTCCCTCAAACTCACCTCGCGAGGCAATGGTAACAGTCTTCGTGCCCGGCTTTTTAATTCCGCGCATCGTCATGCACAGATGCTCTGCTTCAAGAATTACCATTACCCCCTTCGGAAACAGGTTATCCATAATTGCGTCGGCAATCTGACCTGAAAGCTGCTCCTGAATCTGAAGTCTCTTGGCATATACTTCAACAAGTCTTGCCAGTTTGCTTATTCCCACAACCTTTCCGTCAGGAATATATGCTATTGCCGCTTTTCCGAAAAACGGCATCATATGATGCTCGCACATGGAATAGAAGGTAATATCCTTTTCAATGACAAGTTCGGAAGAATCAGATGTAAATGTTCTGGATAAAATATCAGAGGGGTCCTCTTCATATCCCGAACATATCTCCTCATACATCCTTCCGATTCTCTCCGGTGTATCAATAAGTCCTTCCCTCGTCTCATCTTCACCGATTCCTTCAAGAAGAAGTCTTACAGCCTCTTCAATTTTCTTCTTATCTACCATTTCCGTTTATCCTGCTTTTATGAACAATCTCTGATAATCTCCCAAGATAAGACAGTGAACCGAACGCAAGAATTACTCCGTCCTCTCCTGCCGCAACATAAGCAAATTCCACAGCTTCTTCTATGGAATCAAGTGCTGTTACATTGGGATTAAATTTCTTCACGGCCTTTGCAAGGTCATAGGAAGAAAGCGCCCTTGAATTATCAGGAGGCATTATCGTAATAACCATCTCCCCGACGCCTGCCATTATTTCTGCAACCTTCTCATATTCCTTATCTGCAAGAACACCCATAATAAGGATTATTCTTTTCCCCGAAAGTGCACAATTTACCGTTTCGAAAAGTCTCTTCGCAGCATCTTCGTTATGCGCACCGTCAATATAGAAAGCAGGCTTTCTTCTGCCGGAAATTTTCTCAAAACGTCCCGGCCATACAGTCTTCATAAGTCCGTTTCTGATATTCTGTTCGGAAACCTCAAAGCCTTTTTCCGAAAGAGAGCAGACGGTAAGAATGGCAAGGGCCGCATTTTCGGGCTGAACACTTCCGAGCAAAGGAATCTTAATGCCCTTAAGCCTTACCCCAAAGGCTTCATAATCAAAAGACATCGATTCGGCTTTATAAGAAACGCCTGTTATATTATCTTTCCTGATTTCATAATAAGTGTTACTCTCTGCATTTTTCCTAAGAACTTCACTTACTTCATCATTTTGTATTCCGGAAACAACAATTGCCCCATCCTTGATTATTCCGGATTTCTCTGCTGCTATTTTGGCAAGCGTATTACCAAGATAAGCCATATGGTCCATGCTTATCGATGTAAAAACAGCTGCATCTGTAGTAGTTACAAGATTCGTGGCATCAAGTCTTCCGCCCATTCCGCATTCAAGGACAGCGATGCTGCATCCCTTCTCCTTAAAATAGCAAAAAGAGACGGCAGTCTCCATCTCGAACACCGTAGGATGCGGAAAGCCTTCTTTTTCGAGTTCATCGCAGGCCAGCGCCACATCCTCAAAAATTCTTCCGAAGTCTTTCTGTGATATATTCTTCCCGCATACACTGAATCTCTCGGTATATGCAAAGACCTCAGGAGATGTATATTTCCCGACAACATAGCCGGCCTCTGTAAGAACGGAGGCTATATATGAAGAAACCGACCCTTTTCCGTTCGTTCCCGCAACATGAACGAATTTCATTTCATTCTGCGGATTTCCGAGCTTCTCCATCAGTTTCGTAATCGCCAAAAGCCCCGGGACGCTGCCCAGGACTTTATGCTCTTCCAAATATTGTAAAGCTTTTTCGTATTTCATAATTACATTAAATCCGATGCTTCAAAGCCTTCCGGCATTTCTCCGGGCGCACCGATATTAAGCATATTCATTGTACGTCTCTTAATTCTTGCTGTCTCTGAAGCCTTGAAGATGAAATCCTTAATTTCACGACTGTGCCTTATATGCGGAATAACAAGAACAGAGTCTGTTGAATCTCCGGTATAGCAGGTTATTGTTCCGATTTTAACAATTTTCTCAAAAAGAGTTGCTGTATGTTTTACATCCTGTACCTTGTACATATAGCAGTCATCTTCTTCAGTTTTAAGAAGACCTTTTCTTCTCGAAATCATGTCATCTTTAATTACAAATTTCGTGAATGTAAATGGCAATCCGAGAAAAACCCATCTTTTTCTTTCTTTAAATACAACACTGCTTGCAATATCCTGATTATCCATTTCGTGCCCTCCCGAAAATATTGGTAAAAACCATTATATCACATTTTGCTTTTTTTTTCCTGATTTCAAGATAATTCACGACTATTTTATTATATTATTGAAAGAAGAAATCTGCTGTGCTAAAATGGGAAAAATGACATGAGAAAGGGGTCAGTCAATGAACGCCAAAGAATGCATTACAGGTAGAAGAAGTATCAGAAAATTTAAGGATACTCCCGTTTCAGACGAAATTCTCGCAGATATTGTTGAAACTGCTTCCTATGCTCCATCCTGGAAGAATTCACAGGTAACCCGTTATATCGCTGTCAGAGATAATTCGTTAAAGGACAAAATCGCGGATGATATTTCCGAATTATATGACGGTAACACACGAATTATCAAAGGGGCTCCCCTTCTTATCGTTGTTACACTGATAAAAGGAAGAAGCGGTTATGAAAGAGACGGATCTTTCTCAACTCCTCAGGGGACACATTTCCAGTCCTTCGATGCAGGTCTTGCTACAGAAGCCTTTTGTCTTGCGGCTCACGAGAAGGGACTCGGAACCGTAATAATGGGAATTTACGATGAGAACAAGGTTAAAAGTGTTCTATCAATTCCGGATGAGCGTGAAGTAGCTTGTCTCATCGCAATCGGAACTCCGGATGAAGAGCCGGCAGCTCCAAGAAGAAAGTCAGTTGAAGATTTATTAACTTTTATTTAGAACCAAGGGTGGAATTTTTATTCCACCCTTTTTCATGCAATAAGGCAAAAGGAGAAAAGAAATGCGACATCTTATGAGTCCACTTGATTTCTCGGTGGAAGAACTTGAAAAGCTGTTCGACAAGGCTAATGACATTGAGAAAAACCCGGAGAAGTACAGGAGTGCCTGCACAGGCAAAACCCTTGCAACCTGCTTCTATGAACCAAGCACAAGAACAAGGCTTTCCTTTGAATCTGCAATGATAAAGCTCGGAGGAAGTGTTATCGGCTTCTCCGATGCCAACTCCTGTTCCGCCGCAAAAGGCGAAAGCGTTGCTGACACAATCAGGGTAATATCCTGCTTTGCAGATATCTGTGCAATGCGTCATCCCAAGGAAGGCGCTCCGATGGTTGCCGCAAAGCATTCGAAAATCCCGGTAATAAATGCCGGCGACGGCGGACACCAGCATCCAACCCAGACACTTACAGACCTTCTCACAATAAGGTCACTTAAAGGAAGGCTCGGAAGCTTCACAATCGGTCTTTGCGGAGACCTCAAATTCGGCAGAACAGTTCACTCACTTATTAATGCCCTTTCAAGATATGAGAACATTCACTTTGTATTCATATCTCCGCCCGAGCTTCGCGTTCCCGACTATATTGTCGACATGCTCGTTTCCAAAAACATTTCATACGAGGAGGTTATTAGCCTTGATGAAGCAATCGGCGGCCTCGACCTTCTGTATATGACAAGAGTTCAGAGAGAACGTTTCTTCAATGAAGAAGATTATATAAGACTTAAAGATTTCTATATTCTCGATAAAGCCAAGATGGAAAAGGCCAAAAAAGACATGCTTGTTCTTCATCCCCTTCCCAGGGTAAACGAAATTTCCGTTGACGTCGATGACGACGAAAGAGCTTCCTATTTCAAGCAGGTTCAATACGGCGTCTACGTCAGAATGGCTCTTATTCTTACACTTTTGGAGGTATAAAATGTTAAATGTAGGTCAGATTGAAGAAGGTTTTGTACTTGATCATATTGCTGCCGGCAAGAGTCTGTCTTTGTACTATCATTTGGGGCTCGACAAGCTTGACTGCACTGTTGCCATGATTATGAATGCCCGTTCAGACAAGATGGGAAAAAAAGATATTCTGAAAGTTGAATGTGATATAAATATGCTCGATATGGATGTACTTGCCGTAATCGATCACAATATCACGGTAAACATGATAAAAGAAGGGGTGATTGTTGCCAAAAAGGAACTTTCACTTCCGAAAGAAATAACAAATGTATATCATTGCAAAAACCCCCGCTGTATCACTTCGATTGAGCAGGGGCTTCCGCATATTTTCTATCTTGCCGATGAAGACAAGGAGATATATCGTTGCAGATATTGTGAAGAAAAGGGAGAAAAGATTTAATCAAATCCTTCCAGGTCTTCAGGTTCAATTGTAGATAATATTTTTTTATCAACTTTATCAAGTCCGACTACACGTGATGCATGATTTGTTATGGCATGTTCGAGGAAATTTCTTACATCCCTTGCATTTGCGAAATTGTCGGGCTTGTTTTTTACTCTTTCATCAAGGAGCGCTTTTGCCTTCTCTTCCGCTTTCTGTGAAAGCTCATATTCCTGCTTTTTGCAGTTCATTTTAAGTATGGCAAGAAGCTCATCCGCGGTATAGTCATCAAACTCAATGAAATTGCTGAATCGCGACTTAAGACCGGGGTTGGAATTAAGGAATTCTTCCATAAGGTTCGTATATCCGGCAACAATCACAACAAATTCAGACCTGTGATCTTCCATTGCCTTAAGAAGCGTATCAACAGCCTCCTGTCCGAAATCACCTTCACCCTTACCTACTGTAAGTGTATAAGCCTCGTCAATAAAAAGAATTCCGCCGAGAGCTTCTTCAACAACCTCGGAAACCTTTGTTGCTGTCTGGCCGATGTAGCCTTTGACAAGGCCCGACCTGTCTACTTCAACAAGCTGTCCCTTCTTAAGAACGCCGATATTCTTATATATTTCCCCAAGCATTCTTGCTACAGTTGTTTTACCTGTACCGGGATTACCGGAGAAAACCATATGCTTTGATACATCAGAACATTTCATGCCCTGAGCTTCTCTCATTTTCTGTACCTTAATGAGATTAATCAGACTGTTAACCTGATGCTTAACCTGTGTAAGACCGACAAGTGAATTGAATTCATCCATCAGTTCTTCAAGTTTTTTCTCTTTTTCCTGCTCTTCTTCAGGTGATAAAGGCTTACCGTCTTCTCTCTCGTCTTCAGGCTTAAGCGGCTTTATCATCTTCTGGTCACCGGCATAATATACACCGTATTCCTTGAGAAACTTAACAAGCCTTTCGGTATAAGACGTAAACCTCGACATCGTAACCTTGTCTACCTCGGGCTCCTGAACGGCAAGCATTGTCTCACCGAACAGTTTGAAGGTATCGGCCATTATCTGTGCCTTTTGATTCTTATACGGATCCGGATTAATCTTATGTCCGGCGTCAGCGAGCACAGCATATTTAAGTGTCGAGGGAACAACATTTCCGAACTGATCGTCTACATTCTCACGGTATTTCATGGCCTTAAGGTTCTTGGCATCAGTCTTAATTCCGAGATATTCGGATATAACGCCAAGTTCCTTCTCGTCCATATGCATATCGGCATCAGCAAGATATACTGCAAATTTTAGAAGTTCAAAATGAAAGGTTTCCTTAAGCGACATCGTACCCGAACCGATTTTGCCGACATTAGCGTCAGTCATAACCTTACAGATATCATCAACAGTCGCAATAAGTTCTTTCAGATTCTTCTGTTTCATGAAACAAACTCCAATTTACCAGGTAATAACATCATCCTCCGGTTTGCTGCACGGAACAACTTCCGTAGCATAGAGAACCGGACCCTCTTTTTTATAATCGGAAAAATACTCTTTCTTCACAACGGCTGTAACTTTTATCCAGCTCGCTTCTTTCAGGTTTTCGGCGCCGTCATATCTGCAGGCATATCCGATAAAAGCCATATCCTCGGCACAGCATGTCATGGCCATTCTTCCCGGGACAAAGAAACCTTTCGGGAATTTGGAAGGTCTCATAACAAGTGCCTCAAAAACAATGGTCTTTCCTATATAACGATCAAGATGCTCCATGCTGTCAATGTACCATATTCCGTATCCCTTATTATCAAGAACAAGAGTGTTCTCTTTAAGGTCATAAGGAAGATCATCCTCAAACATCTGGTTAATCTCACCGTTTTTGTCCTCAAACACTATTTCCGTATCGGGATTTACAGCTTTAACATTACGCTTATAGGAAGAAAGTGTTTTCTCCGGAGTATTGTCGCATCTGTTAAAGATTACAAGCTCAGACTTTCTTACCTGTTCTGCAACAAGTGATTTCATATTGCTGTAATACATAGGGAACGTCGCACCGTTAATAACGGTAATCTGCTGCTCAAGTTCCCAGTGCACCGGCATCGTCATGTTTTTGGGATTCCACATGCCGTTATATTCAACAATAATCCTTTCAGGTTTAATCTTTTTCTCAATTTCGAGAAGATTTGCAGGATTAAAAGAGGCTTCATCATCTATAACCTGAAGCACCGTTTTGGTCTTCTTAAGAAGCTTTTCATCATATTCCGTTTCACCCTCTTCACATACAAGAAGGAGCGTTGTTCCTCTGGACTTAAAGTAAGGCTGCGCAAGGGTAAAGGAGATAAACTCCGTCTTGCCGCTTTCAAGAAATCCGTTAATTACATACACCGGTTTCATTTATTATCAACCCGACTTCCTTAATTAATCTTTTTTATTTTGAAAAAAGTACTTTGAGATTATCCTCGTTAAGCTTAGAACCTATTACACAGAACTTACCTGTTACATCAGGTTTTCCGCATCTTACATTCTGCTCATCCGGAACATAATCAAAGTATACCCATTCTCCGTCTTCGCCGTTTACCATGCCTTTTGCTCTGAGAATGATACCGTATTTATCTTCTTTGCACAGTTCGGAAAGAATCTTCTCGATATCTGCCTTGGAATACTTTGCAGGTGTCTCCATTCCCCAGCTTGTAAATACTTCGTCAGCATGATGATGGTGATGGTGATGATGGTGATGGTGATGATGGTGCTCATGGTCATGGTCATGATCATGCTCGTGGTCATGATCATGGTGATGATGTTCATGTTCGTCATCGTCGTCATCATCGTCATGATGATGGTGATGATGACACTCGCATTCGGGATCGTCACATTCCTCATCATCGTCGTCTTCTTCCATAATTTCGCGAAGAAGCTCTTCCTTAAGATCGTTATTTCCATCCATGGCCTTAATTATTACGTCTCCATCAACTTCATCCCATGGAGTAGTGATGATAACAGCTTTCGCATTATGCTCTCTTATGAGTGCGACAGCTTCTTCAATCTTCGCCATGTCCATATTTCCGGTTCTGCTCAGTACAATCGTTCCGGCATGCTCAATCTGATTAATGAAGAACTCGCCGAAATTCTTGATATACATCTTGCATTTTGATGCATCAACAACGCTTACGGCATTACCGAGTTCAACATCAGCGCCCTTCGATGCATTTTCAACTGCCTTTATTACATCGGAAAGTTTACCTACACCTGAAGGCTCGATAAGAATTCTCTCAGGATTATATGTCTTGATTACATCCTTAAGCGCTTCGCCGAAATCACCTACAAGTGAACAGCAGATACATCCGGAATTCATCTCCTTTATCTCAATACCGGCATCCTTTAAGAATCCTCCGTCGATTCCTATTTCTCCGAACTCATTCTCAATGAGTACAACCTTCGTGTCAGAGAGAGATTCTGACAGAAGTTTCTTGATAAGAGTCGTTTTTCCTGCTCCGAGAAAGCCTGAAAAAACGTCAATTTTAGTCATAATAAATGCCTCCTGTTATGTTTATAAAAGAATAAGCAGGACTGTAAGCCGGGTTATGTCTTGAATGATCATCTATCTAGGACCTGCGTTACCACAGGCCTCAAGCGACCCACCTGAGAACAGAAGGGGCCCCTCTATGGTTCTCTGCTTGGTCTTGCTTCGGATGGGGTTTACACTGCCACATGCGTTACCGTATGTGCGGTAGTCTCTTACACTGCCTTTTCGCCCTTACCGGGTAAACCCGGCGGTATGTTTTCTGTTGCACTTTCCTTGGAGTCACCTCCACCGGACGTTATCCGGCATCCTGCCCTGTGAAGCCCGGACTTTCCTCACCCGCAAATTGCGGCCGCGATCATCCGTCCTGCTTAACTCTTATGTCATTTTATATCCGGATTAAACCGGGAAGCAGCTTCCGCCGACAAATTCCCTGACAAGTGAATTGTTGGGAAGTTTCTCACTTGTAATTCCGAGGAAATAATCAAGGAATTTAAGAAGTCGTTTTGCTTCATAGTATTCCGGTTCATCAGGTTCTATTCCGAAAAGAAGCGGTTCAGCAAACTGCTTCATAACGGAAAGTTCATATATAAGAGCGGAATTAAACATTGCATCCGCACTTTCCTGATACGGGAAGATATTCTCTTCCTCACCACGTCTTACCGACGGCCACATACTGATTGTTCTCTTTGCGGAAGCTCCTCTTGTTCTGGCATCTCTTACCATTCTTCGAAGAAGTCTTACATCAGTTGTAGGAATTCTGTTATGACCGTCTATGTTAAGTGTAGTAAGCGCACTGATATAAATCTTGTATTTTGACTCTTTGGGAAGAGTATATGAAAGCTTGTCGTTAAGACAATGAATTCCTTCAATAACAAGAATATCGTCCGGACCGAGCTGCTTGAAATCGCCCTTGTATTCTCTTTGTCCGGTCTTGAAATTAAATCTCGGCATCTCAACTTTTTCGCCGCGAAGAAGCGCATTCATATCTTTGTTAAACTGTTCTACATCGATTGCGCCGAGACATTCGAAATTGTAATTACCGTTTTCATCAAGCGGAGTATTCTCTCTGTTAACGAAATAATCATCAACAGCAATAGGATGCGGCTTAAGGCCGAGTGTACGAAGCTCAATCGAAAGGCGGTGTGAAAAAGAGGTCTTTCCGGAAGAAGAAGGTCCGGCAATCATTACGAATTTGACATTGCCCCTCTTTACAATTTCACGTGCAATCTCACCGATTCGTCTCTCCTGCTGTGCTTCCTGTACAAGAATAAGATCCTCGATATTGCCATGGCAAATCTGATCGTTAAGATCTCCGACAGTATCAATATCAAACTGATTTGTCCATTCTGTTGACTCAAGCATTGTCTTAAAGAAAAGTTCTCTTGCTTCAAAAGGTTTTACAACCGTAGGCTCTGCTGCCGTAGGAAGATTAAGAATAAGTCCCTCACCATAACTGATTACATCATAGAATCTGATATAACCTGTGCTCGGAAGCATATAGCCGTAATAGTAATCAACATACCCGTCAAGTTCATACACATTAACGGAAGAACTTCTTCTGTATCTGAAGAGTCTGTCTTTATCGTGCATACCTCTCTCTTTGAAAAGTGCTCTCGCTTCAGCTGTCGGAACAGAAGTCTTCGTTATCGGAAGATTCTTAACAGCAAGCTCATCCATACGCTTTTTAACTTTCTCGGCAAGCTTTGAATCTACCGGAACAGATGAATTTCTTACGCTGCAGTATATTCCTGTTCCAACTGTAAATTCTGTCTTTACTCCGTCAAAAGAATTCTCCCCGATAACATCGGTTAATGCCTTGATAAACATAAAAAGAACTGAACGTCTGTAAGTTTTGTTGCCTATCTTGTCCTTAAAATCGATGATTTTTACACTGCAGTCACCTTTTACTTTTTTTGCGAGCTCGGTAATCTTACCATCTACGGTAACAAGTGCAATTTCATCATTATACTTATCCCTGAATTCAGCAACAACAGCTTCATATGTTGTTCCTGCGGGATACTCTCTTGTAACACCTTCAATCTCGATTTTCGCCATAAAGTAACCTCCATGCTTCTTTATTTGTATTCAGAAAATCCAGGATTTCTTCCTGTCTTTCCGCAAACAGATTTCCATTCCCCATTCCCCTGAGATCTGATAATACCTTTTCATAGGAAACCCGGTCTTTTTCTATACGTTTTCCGAGAATATCGGATTTCTTCTTAAGAAGAACAGGTCCGTATATTATCTCGGCTTTTGTAAGAGCTATTTTAACACCTCTAAAGGATATCTTCATAATCTGATAAAACTTATCATCCTCAAGAACAATATCTTCATCAATTATCTCATATCCGTTTTCGGCAAGAAATGTTCTTACGTGCGGCAGATCGGAATGCGGGGAAATAATAAGATAATCCATTTTTTCCGCAATCGCATGACTGTTTCTTATTATACTTTCTATCAGCTTTCCGCCCATTCCCGCTATTACCGCATAATCAGCTTCGTATAGAGAAAGCCCGGACAGTCCGTCTGAAAGCCTTGTTTCAATTCTTTCGCCGTATCCGTACGCTTCAATGTTCTCTTTCGCACGAAGAAGCGGACCGTTATTAACATCCATCGCAAACACCCTGTCTGCAAGGTTGTTTTCAGCAAGGTATATTGAAACATATCCGTGATCGCATCCTATATCTGCGGCATTTCTTCTGTATTCAGCCATACGGCATACCGCAAGAAGTCTTGATGATAATTTATCAGAGACACGTTTTGTTTTTTTATCCATTAATCAAGATAATCCTTAAGTTTCTTACTTCTGCTCGGGTGACGAAGCTTTCTTAAAGCTTTTGCTTCAATCTGACGTATACGCTCTCTTGTAACATTGAACTCTTTTCCTACTTCCTCAAGAGTTCTGGCTCTTCCGTCTTCAAGTCCGAATCTCAGTTTAAGAACCTTCTGCTCACGCTCCGTAAGTGTTCCGAGAACTTCGGAAAGCTGCTCTCTTAAAAGCGAGAAAGCTGCTGCCTCTGCGGGAACGGGAACGTTGTCATCCTGAATAAAGTCGCCGAGATGTGAATCTTCCTCTTCACCGATAGGAGTCTCAAGAGAAACCGGCTCCTGCGAAATCTTAAGAATCTCGCGCACACGTTCCTCGGGAAGCTTCATCTCTACAGCAATTTCTTCAGGGGTTGGTTCACGACCAAGTTCCTGGAGGAGCTGTCTGCTGATTCTGACAAGTTTATTGATTGTCTCAACCATATGAACAGGTATACGAATTGTTCTTGCCTGATCGGCAATTGCTCTTGTAATAGCCTGACGAATCCACCATGTCGCATATGTAGAGAACTTGTATCCTTTGCTGTAATCGAATTTCTCTACAGCCTTAATAAGTCCGAGGTTACCCTCCTGAATAAGATCAAGGAAAAGCATGCCTCTTCCGACATAACGTTTTGCTATACTTACAACAAGACGAAGGTTTGCTTCCGCAAGCTTCTTCTTGGCATCTTCACCTGCATTATATATTTCAGTCTGTTCTTCAATCTGCTTCTCAAGAGCTGCCTTCTCAGATTTCTTGCATGTCTCGAGAGCTGCCTTAAGTTCGGGAAGAAGTTCAGCTGCTTTTGCACCTTCCTCCATTGCCTTTGCAAGAACGATTTCCTCGTCTGCGGACAAAAGAGGCACCTTACCGATTTCCTTAAGGTACATACGGACAGGATCTTCTATACTTACGCCTTCGGGAACAGACAAGTCAATGTTCTCAAGATCGACGTCATCTTCAAGGTTCAGCGGAATATCATCATCTTCGATAACAAGCTCCGGCTCGATTTCCTCTTCCGTTTCATTCATATTCATGATATCAATACCGTTTTCCTCAACGGTAGCGATAATCTTGTCATACATGTCTTCTTCAGGAGAAAGTTCCGCAAAATGATCGATTATCTCCTGATAATCCAGTGTATTCTTTTTCTTCTTGCCAAGAGATAAAAGACTCTTTACCTTCTCGTCGTATTTGGCCTGCATTGCCTCATCCATGGATGATTTCCTCAACTTTCCTTTTAATGTATTTTACCAAATTATAATAAGATATGCACTTTGGAAAATGCTTCCAGCTCCTTTTTCTTGGCAATTGCTTTCGTTATCGAAGCAACATCCCTTTCGCTTTCCGAATTGTAAAAAGCGCTGGCATTTTTCTTTACCTTAAGAAGAATGTCTTTTATTGCTTTCTCACGTTCTTCCCTGGTATTTATTTCAGGCACTTTCGTATTAAACAGTGCCGAAATTTCACTTTGTTCATCTTCATTCTGGAATCTTGAAATTATCCCGGCCGGATTATAACGCCCGTTATCAAGATCCGTGAAAAGATATTCCGCAGTTCTCCTGTATAGATCTTCTGTAAAATCCTGAAGATCTATATATTTCTTAATTTTGTCGTAATCTCCCGGCTCATCGCAAATCCATGTAATAAGCCTCTTCTGACTTTCAAGCACAGGGTCTGCTTCTTTTCTGGCAACAGTTTCCCTGGGTTTTACGACTTCCGTCACACCGCCTCTTTTTGCGGCGGTAGAAATGACAAGCGACCTTAGCAGCTCTTCCTTTATCATATATCTTCTTGAGACAGCCGTAAGGTAATTCTCTCTTTCCAGCTCCTCCGGAAATTCAAGAAGTTTGCCTGTAAGTGCCTTGTGGAAGGCCGTTACCGATTCGGGATCGTTCATATCGGCTTTCTCTTTTAATATATCGGTTTCAAAAAAGAATCCGCTCTCCGCTTCTTCAAGTCTTGCCGCAAACGCCTCCGCGCCTTCGTTCTTAATAAATTCGTCAGGGTCTTTGTAAGGAGCAAGCTTTAGCACCCTGCCGGAAAGACCTGCCTCCTTAAGAATCGGGATTGCCCTGAGAATCGCTTTCACGCCGGCTTCATCCGAATCATAGCTCAGAATAACGGTATCTGTATAATGCTTAAGAAGTGATGCCTGTCCGGAGGTAAATGCCGTTCCGAGCGAAGCAACCGCTTCCGTAAATCCTGCCTGGTGCATAGAGATTACATCCATGTAACCCTCGCACAGAATCATATGCTTTTTTCTCGAAGTTCTCGCCAAATTCAGGCCGAAAAGATTACGGCTCTTGTCGAATACAATAGTTTCCGGAGAATTTAAATACTTCGGCTTTCCGTCTCCCATAACTCTTCCGCCGAAACCGATTACCCTGTTATTAATATCCATAAGGGGGAAAATCACACGGTTCCAGAACTTGTCGTATGCGCCGTTTCTCTCATCAAAATTTATCATTCCGGCTTCGTGCATCAGATTTTCGTCAAAGCCCTTATTCTTTAAATATGCAATAAGTTCGCCCCCGCCTTTTCCGGCATATCCGAGTCCGAACTTCGTCATTGTCTCCTGTGAAAGACCGCGCCCTGTAAGATAATCCATTCCGAGCTTTCCGTTTTCGGAGCGCAGCATATAGAAATAAAAGGACGCTGCCGCCTTGTTAAGTTCAAGAATTCTTGCTCTTTTTGAATTCTTCTCTTTTGCCTCCTTATCAAGCGAGGCTTCCGGAAGTTGCACCCCCGCCTTATCGGCAAGGAACTTCACAGCTTCGGGAAAAGAGAAATTCTCGTATTTCTGGATAAACGAGAAAACATTTCCGCCTTCACCGCATCCAAAGCAGTGAAACATCTGTTTCCCTGCAGAAACAGAAAACGAAGGAGATTTCTCATTATGAAAAGGGCACAGACCAAAATAATTGTTTCCCTGCTTTTTGAGGCGCACGTACCCGGAAATAACATCCACAATATCATTTTTCATTCTGATTTCTTCAATCAGCTCTTCCGGATAAAATGCCATACTCCCTCCATAGTGCTTAGTAATGCCAGCTCTTCGGAATAAAATGCTCTTCGTATCTTGCCATCGCAAAATGATCTGTCATGGAAGACACATAATCACAGACAATTCGTTCCCTGTACTCACCCTGTTTCTCAAGTTTTTTAAGGTACTCCGGAATGAGATCGGGATGATCTCTGTAATACCTAAAAAGCGTCTCGACAAGTTCTTCCGCTTTTCCCTCTTCGCTTTTTGCGACAGGATTCTGATATACTTCGCGGAACATGAACTGCCTCAGCCTTGCCATATCCTCGGCAACAGCCGGAGACATTGCAATTACCTTCTTATTATCACTGTATGTAATAATGTCATGAATGAAATGATCGAGTCTCTCACCGCAGGTGTGTCCGAGGCTTTCCCTAAGGTCAGCCGGAACATCCTCTTCCTTAAGAATCCTTGCGCGGATTGCATCATCCATATCATGATGAATATAAGCTATTTTATCTGAAAGTCTTACTATCTGACCTTCAAGTGTTGACGGCATCGAATCTGTCTGATGATTAAGAATTCCGTCCCTTACCTCAATCGTAAGGTTAAGTCCGAGTCCGTCTTTTTCAAGAACATCAACCATCCTGAGGCTCTGCTCATTATGCTTAAAACCAAGCGGACAGACATTATTAAGCGCTCTCTCTCCGGCATGCCCGAAGGGAGTATGTCCAAGATCGTGGCCAAGTGCAATCGCCTCAACAAGATCCTCATTAAGCCTGAGTGCCTTCGCAATTGTTCTGGCATTCTGCGAAACCTCAAGCGTATGCGTAAGTCTTGTCCTGTAATGGTCGCCGTCAGGTGCGAGAAAAACCTGCGTCTTATCCTTCAGCCTTCGAAAAGACTTACTGTGAAGAATACGATCCCTGTCCCTTTGGAAAACCGGTCTGATATCACACTCTTCCTCTTCATGCAGTCTTCCTTTAGATTCGGAAGAAAGCGTAGCAAGGGGACTAAGCGTATTTTTCTCATTTTCCTCAATTCTTTCCCTAATCAGCAACTTCTCTCACCCCCAAAAGATGTCACACTTATAGTATTCTGCATAAATTTCGGATTTCCTTTTTATTTTGTTCAAATTGTGCCAACAATTTAATAAAAAAGAAAACAGCCCGATTTCATGAAATCAGGCTGTAACTCATATCATTTACATATATACCGTAAGTGCCTTCGGAATGCAGGTTATACGCATATCCTTTGACTTTCCCGGAACTTCGCCGTCACAGTGAACAAAAAGCGGAATATCCGACTGAATTCTGAACGAACTGTCCCTAAACATATGGATATCTTTGAATCTGACATGCGTTCCTTTATATGCCGAAGGAATAATTCGAAGTACCTTAAAACCATTCCTTATATTTGGCAGACAAAGATCAATCATTCCGTCTGTCGCATCAGCCTCAGGGCCGAACATAAAACCGCCGCCCTCGAATCTGTGATTCATAAATGCAGCAAAAAGAAGATGGTTAAAAAGATGCGTCGTTCCGTCACTTAATGTCAGTCTGCACGGAGGATGCTTACTGAAAAACACCTCTCGCACCGCAATATAGAGATACACAAACTTCCCAAGACCGATTTTATTGAGAAATCTCTTCATACCGGTACCGTCAACACCGGCGCAGACAGCGGCATCAAACCCCATCCCCGCGCTGACGGGGAAATAATGAACGTGCTTTTTTCCATCATCCAGCAGCATCTCTGCCTTGCCAAGATCAACAACATATTTCGTCGGAGTCTCAAGAAGATGGATAAGCTTCTCAATTGTCTTACCTGAAGGCGGATAATCTCTTGCAAAATCGTTTCCCGAACCGCCGGGAACATAAGAAATCGTCACCTTCGAATAATCATAATCCTTAACGCCCTGAAGAACCTCATCAAGAGTCCCGTCACCGCCGATTACAAGAAGTGAAACCTTCTCGTTATCTCCAAGGTCTTTTGTCAGCTCTCTCGCAAATTTCGTGGCAGAACCTGACTGTTTTGTGAAATGAGGCTGAAATTCCACGTCATGATCAACAAGAACTCTCTGAATTTTCTCCCAGAGTTTCTGCCCCTTCCCCGATCTTGATGCAGGATTTAGTATCACATGAATCATTAATCTTCCCCCAAAAGAACCCGGCAGACTTTACGCCTGCCATCATGTGCATTTACATGTTTTATTCCAGATAACAAGAAACACTGAAAAATATCAGTGTTTCTCGCAAAAATTTATGTATCAGATAAGAGGATACTTGTCTGTAAGTGACTTAACGATAGCCTTGGCTTCGGGAATCTTCTCCTCGCCGCCCTTAACAACAAGAGCAATTGCTTCTGCAATCTTATCCATATCCTCTGTGTTCATTCCTCTTGATGTAACTGCGGGAGTTCCGAGACGGATACCGCTTGTTACGAACGGCTTCTGAGGATCGTTTGGAATTGTATTCTTATTGGCTGTGATATGAGCCTCATCAAGAAGCTTTTCAACAGCTTTTCCTGTAAGTCCGAGAGGGCTTAAGTCAAGAAGCATAAGGTGATTATCTGTACCGCCTGAAACAATTGAAAGGCCTCTGCTTAAAAGTCCCTTGCAAAGAGCCTGTGCATTATCAATGATTCCCTGCTGATATGTCTTAAACTCAGGTGAAAGTGCTTCTTTGAAGCATACAGCCTTTGCTGCAATTACATGCATAAGAGGGCCGCCCTGAATTCCGGGGAAAATTGCCTTGTTAAAGTTGAATCTGTCAGCCTCTGCCTGATTGCACATAATCATACCGCCTCTGGGTCCGCGGAGTGTCTTATGGGTTGTTGTTGTAACAACATGTGCATAAGGGAACGGGCTGGGATGAAGTCCTGTAGCAACAAGACCTGCAATATGAGCGATATCAACCATAAGAATTGCACCGACTTCATCACAAATCTCACGGAATTTCTTAAAGTCGATTGTTCTTGCATATGCAGAAGCACCTGCAACAATCATCTTAGGCTTGCATTCAAGAGCAAGTCTTCTTACTTCTTCATAATCAATGAATCCTTCTGAATTAACACCGTAATGAACACAGTTGAAATATTTACCTGACATATTAACCGGTGAACCGTGTGAAAGATGTCCGCCCTGATCAAGGTCCATACCCATAAATGTATCTCCGGGCTCAAGCACTGCAAAGAATACAGCCATGTTAGCCTGTGCTCCGGAATGAGGCTGTACATTTACATAATCGCATCCGAAAAGCTTCTTAGCTCTTTCTCTTGCAAGTTCCTCAACAACATCAACGCACTGGCAGCCGCCATAGTAACGTTTTGCGGGATATCCTTCTGCATATTTATTGGTAAGCGGGCTTCCCATAGCTGCCATAACAGCTTTGCTTACCCAGTTCTCAGAAGCAATCAGTTCGATGTGATCGTTCTGTCTGTTCTGCTCGTCAACAATTGCCTGTGCAATTTCAGGATCAACTGCCTTAATTTCATCAAATGAATACATCTTAGGTCCTCCTGCGACTTTCTATAAATGAGCGCTCGGGCGCTTCAAAAAACATAATAACATATTTTCCGGAAAAGTGCAGAAAATATTCAAACAATTTTTATCACGTTTTACATTACGTTCTTCCACCGGGATTTTACTTACGATTTTCCGAAAAGCAAAAGAAAAAGGATTTCCACATAATGTAGAAATCCTTCGTGTTCGTGCGGAAGAAGGGACTTGAACCCTCACGATCGCAATGATCACAAGATCCTTAGTCTTGCTCGTCTGCCAATTCCGACACTTCCGCATCTATATAGAAAAGACCTTTCGGCCTGTCCTAACCTTGTCATGCAATGCAGGAAATGGGACTTGAACCCACACTGTATTGCTACAACAGGCACCTGAAGCCTGCGCGTCTGCCAATTCCGCCATTCCTGCGCGCAAATATGATAATATACAATCCGAGCTCCTTTGTCAACAACTATTTTTAATTTTTTTGGCTCAATCACAAATTTTGTGGGATTTAGGATTCCTCTCATAGCTCCGGCGGCTCATGTCGAATAGCTTCAGAAAGAAATATTCGTCATCAGGATATCCGTATCCCTGTCTGCGAAGAGTCTTGATCTTGTTGTTGA
>JAZLHJ010000041.1:0-29895 GCA_045616785.1 Lachnospiraceae bacterium | reverse complement strand
TACTCTCCGGAAAAGAGTAGGTAATCCATATCAAAAATCTAATCTACGATTTTTCTTTGAAAGGCCGTAGGTCTATTAAAGTTACCCTTTTATCTGAAAATCATTTCAAAATAATTCTTGACTATTTACCAAATTGCTTTCGAAAAACCTTTAACTTCTTCTCTTATTTTACTTATCAGTTCAGTGTTCTGAACCGGTGTATTATGAGCAGCGACAAGAACACCTCTCAGTCTTTTCTCTGCTTCATCAATATCATCATTTACGATAAGATAATCATAATTCTCGAGGCCTTTGCTTTCTTCGGCAGCTCTGTTTAATCTTTCTCTTATCTTCTCTTCTGTCTCCGTACCTCTTCCGCGAAGTCTCTTCTCAAGCTCAGCGGCGCTCGGAGGAAGAATATACACAAGAACGGCTCCGGGGAATTTCTTCTTAATCTGAAGTGCCCCCTGAATCTCTATTTCAAGGATTACGTCTTTACCAAGTCCCATCTGCTCTTCGACATAAGACTTAGGTGTACCGTAATAATTTCCGCAATAGCAGGCGTGCTCAACAAAGCCGTCACTTGCTATCTTATCCTCAAATTCCTCTTTTGTCACGAAAAAATATTCTTTTCCGTTGGTTTCGCCATTCCTCGGACCTCTTGTAGTCATCGAAACCGAAAGAGCATAATTATCATAGTTCTGAACAAGTCTTTTTACAAGCGTTCCTTTTCCGACGCCGGCAAATCCCGAAATAACGATCAAAATACCTTTATTCATATCGTCTCCTTACTCAATGTTCTGAATCTGCTCTCTTATCTTCTCAATTGTTGTCTTAAGCTCAATACCACAGTTTGAAACGGTAAGGTCATTTGCCTTGGAAAGAATCGTATTGGCCTCGCGGTTCATCTCCTGTGCAAGGAAATCAAGCTTTCGGCCAATGCTTCCGCCGGAAATCAGTTCATTTCTGACGGCTTCAATATGGCTCTTTAATCTTACCATTTCCTCATCGACACAAATCTTATCCGCAAATATGGTTACTTCCGTAGCAATTCTGCCTTCATCAACAGATGCATCACCGAGAAGCTCTTTAACTTTTTCGGAAAGTTTATTCTTATATTCTTCGATTATCTTCGGAGATCTTTCGGCAATATAATCAACATTCTTCTTCATGTCATCAAGTTTAAGAAGAAGATCGTTCTTAAGATTCTCGCCTTCTTTTATTCTGCTTTCAACAAAGGATTCACAGGATTTATCAAGCGCTTCCTTAATTACCTTCCAGACTTCCTCCTCATCGGAATTACCCTCGTCCATCGTAAAGACTTCGGGATATCTTGAAAGAGTAGAAACCCTGATATCATCTTCAAGACCAAAGTCAGCTGTCATCTGTTTCAGGAAATTATAATACTCCTGTGCAATGTCCTTGTTATATTTAACAGTAACATTATTCTCCGATGAATCTTCGTAATTAATAAATAAATCTACTTTACCTCTCTGAATGTAATTCTTAAGCTCAGATCTGATCTGCGCTTCAAAAACATTCAGTTTCTTCGGCATCTTGATGGACACCTCGAGATATCTGTGATTAACAGCTTTTATCTCAACGGAAACCTTTCGTTTCCCTTCGGTAATCTCGCTTCGTCCAAAGCCGGTCATACTTTTAATCATTATTCAAATAACCCCCATACCCAAAATCGGCAAAAATATTATATCAGCATCGGTCTCAGTTTTCAACAGCTCCGTTTTTCGAAGGCGCAACAACCATTGAGTAATTTGTGTAATACACCACAAAACCGGGTTTGGCTCCTCCGGGCTTTTTTACATTCTTTCTTAAAGTGTAATCAACTTCAACCTTTTCGGACTTTGCTCCCTTACTGAAGAATGCGGCAAGCCCCGCTGCTGTTTCAAATGCCTTGTCTGTAAATTCAGAATTTCCTTTTCTTAATACGACATGACTTCCGGGTATCTTCTTTGCATGAAACCACATATCACCCGATGAACCTTTTCCGAAAGTAAGTTCATCATTCTGAATATTGTTTTTTCCGACATAAATGTCAAATCCTTCATCTGTAACGAAATGAAACGGTTTGGATGTCACCCTTTCCTTCTGCTTCGACGTGCGTTTTCTGATATATCCGCAAGAGGAAAGCTCATTCCTTATTTCAATAAGGTCTTCTTCCTTTCTTGCAATATCAAGCGACACCAGTACCGACTCGAGGTGTTCTATTTCACTTCTCGTAATCTCCATCTGCTCCGTAAGCGCTTCTCTCGTTCTCTTTAATTTGCCGTATCTGTCGAAATATTTTCTCGCGTTTTCACTTACGGAAATCGTTGTATCAAGCGGAATTGTAATCTCATTTCCGTCGTAATAATTAACTGTCTTAAGCTCTTTGTCCCCCTGCTTTACGCTGTAACCGTAGGTATTGAGAAGTTCGCCGTATACCCTGTACTTATCCCTTTTCTCGGTATCCTCAAACTGTTTTGTCTGCAAATCGATTTTCTTGTAATTTCGTTCAAGGGCAGTTTGTACAATATGGCGAAGGTCACTGCTTCTTTGCCTTATTCTCGTAATCTTATTTTTTTCCTCATAATAGTCATACAGAAGTTCGGAAATGCTGTCATAATGAGCAGCTTCATATCCCGCATAACTATTCAGGGAAGCAGCAGAGAACTCAAGGGGAGCCCCGTTCTCATATACAATGACAGGCGAAAACGAAGCATTCCTAACAGTATTCATAAGATTTCCGAATGCACCTGAAAGACGTTTTCTCTCATCCTCCGACAAATCGGCATATGTCTTTGCCGAATCAACACCGGCTTCATAACAAAGTTCCTCTGCAACGGTCTTCGAAAAACCGGTAAATGTCATATATATTGCCTTCGACAAAGGCTCATTTCTCTCGCTTAACAACAGACAAAAACCATCTTCGTTTATGCTCCTCGGGTTCTCCTTTTCCGTCGTCTTCGGAATAAAATAATCCCTTCCCGGAAGAACCTCCCTTACAGAACTGAGACTAGATGGCACATGCTTGATGCTGTCCAGTATTTTCGCATTATCATCGCAAAAAATAATGTTCGAATGTTTGCCCATAAGCTCAATAATAAGTCTCTTAACGCACAAATCTCCCATTTCGTTAAGATGCTCCAGCCTGAAGGCAATAACTCTTTCAAAATCAGGCTGAAAAATCTCAATGATACGTGCGCTCTGAAGGTGCTTTCGAAGGAGCATGCAAAAACCCGGTGCTGTAAGAGGACTTACTTTATTCTCTTTTGTAAGATATATAAGCGGCAGGGATGCATCGCTTGACATTAAAAGCCTGTAGTTCTCTCCGTTATTCTTAATTGTAAGAAGGATTTCATCGTCCTCAGGCTGTGAAATCTTACTTATTCTTCCGCCAAGCAGCTTCTCTTCAAGTTCATTTCTGATTGCACATACGCATAATCCGTCAAATGCCATTTCTATTACCCTTTATGTATCTTTGTGATAAGATAACCTTATGAAAACTTTGATTCTTGTATGTGATGCCTCGCTTCTTAGCAAGGCTGATAAATTCGATAAATATTATAATATGCTTCCTGATGTCTTCAAAGCAGAAGTTATGAAAAAAGCTACTCCTCAAAGAAAAGCTGAGAGGCTTTGCGCATATTACCTTCTAAGCCTCGCAATTTCGGAATTAATGCCGTACTTTGCAGAAAAACTTACGCCAATACTTAGAAGCGAGCTCGGAAAGCCGTACTTTAAAGGAAAGTCCTCTCCTTTTTTCAGTATTTCTCACTCTTTCCCTTACGTTTCGGTTATTGTAAGTAATGCAGAAGTCGGACTTGACATCCAGCTGAAAAAAGAGATTAAAAGAGACCCCGGAAAACATTTTTTCTCGTCAAAAGAGCACGAAATCTATATAAATCTTGATGATACGGAAAGAGAGGATTATTTCTTCCGCCTCTGGTCAGTAAAAGAAAGCATAGTCAAACTTACCGGAAAAGGACTGAGCACGCCTCTTTCCGAAATAGATATTGACCTTCCAAATATAAAAGGCACCCCTTTTAATGCGGATGCCTGTAGTGTCATGGAATATTCGTTCTCAGAGGATTTCTGCTTAAGCGCCGCCTCATATTATCCTATTCATGCGCAAACAGATCTCCGGAAAGTCTCTCTGATTTGACAAACTGAATCTTCTCCTTGGGAAGATATCTTCTTATCATTGCTTCAAGAGCTTCGGGATCGATAGGCTTGGACAGATAATCAAAGAAGCCTTCATTCAGATATTCCTCTCTTGCTCCTGCCAGTGCATTTGCAGTCAGTGCAATCATCGGAAGCTTTGAATCAACAAAATTGTCATCACTGTAAAGTGCATTAAGAGTCTCAACGCCATCCATTTCCGGCATCATGATATCAATAAAGATGATATCATATTTATTCTTCCTGCACATTTCTATGGCGTCTTTTCCCGAAAGAGCCGTATCAATCTGAATGCAGGTTTTCTTAAGAAGGCTCTGGAATACCTTCAGATTCATCTTTGTATCATCAATTGCAAGAACACGGGCAGATTCTGCCGTAAACAGAGGTTTATATTTCTCTTTTTGCGTCGTCTCGCGGTTAATCGGATTAAAACGACCTATTGGCTCGTCATTAATTATCTTCTGTTCAATTGCAAAAGAGAAAGTCGAACCGACACCGTATTCGCTTCTTACTTCCATATTGGAATTCATAAGTTCAAGCAGTTTCTTGCTGATACTCATTCCAAGACCTGTTCCCTCGATTTTCCTGTTAACCTTTTCATCAACACGCTGATAAGGCGCAAACAGATTATCGATGTCTTCTTTTCTCATTCCTCTTCCGGTATCTTCTACAGATACAAAAAGGCGAACCTTTCCCATAGACTGTTTTATCGGTTTCGCGGTTAATGTAACATAACCTCGCTCCGTATATTTCACAGCATTCGAAATCATATTAAGAATAACCTGGTGAATTCTTACCTCATCGCCAAAGAGTATCTTGGGGATGCTCGGTGATATGTCAAGCTTAAGATCAAGGTCTTTTTCTTTTGCCTTCGGCTCCATCATTACAACCAGATCCCTGAAAAGACCTTCAGTAGAGTATTCTGTCGGAATAAGTGTCATCTTGCCGGCTTCAATCTTGGACATATCAAGAATATCATTTACGAGCGTAAGAAGAAGCTTTCCCGAATTGTCAATATTTCTTGAATACGAAAGAATCTCCTCCTGCTTTCCTTCTCGCAGTATCATTGTATTCATACCGAGAATTGCATTAATCGGTGTTCTTATCTCATGCGACATTCCGGCGAAAAAAGCATTCCTTGATTTGGAGGCTGTTTCAGATACAATAAGTTCCTCTCTTTCGGAGGCAATGGAATTAAGAAATACCTGGAGCATACCCAGCATGGTGCCTATACATATTACAGGCGCACCAACGAAAAAAGCCTGAATCACGACTGCGCATATCGGGAAAAGAGCAAAAATAAGAATCGTGGATAAATGCTTACGTGAGGCAATATCTCTTCGCTTAATGCTAATAACAAGCGCGATAACACAAGCCGAAAGGAAGTAAACAAGAGGAACTATCATATAAATCACGTTAAGTGTTCCTCTGAAATATGTTCCGTTTTCATCAAAATAGAAAACCCATTTTGTTTTAGCAGTAAACAAAGCACCTGCGGAAAGAATAAAAGTCGGCAACGTATATAAGAATTTGGGAAACGGTTTAAGAAGTATCTTAATTCCGCAGATATTAATTGAAAAAACAAACCACAGATAACTTATAAGAATGCTGGAAATGAAATATACAATATTGATTGCATATACAAAAGGCATCCCGACATGAAGAATATTCTCGCAGTAAAGCTCATACAAAAGATCAGAACCTACAAGCGCAACTGCCATTGCCATCATATAAAGGTATATCTTCTGATTGGTAAGCGACTTCGAAAGAAAGATTGTCTTAAGTGTAAGCATTACCATTATTATCAGGCAAAAAATATCAAATTCAGCATATACAAGATTCTGTGTCATAGTTTATGTCCTTTTATGCAAGATACTTTACAAGAGTAGCCTCAAGGGTTCTTATATTCACAGGTTTGGCTATATGGTCATTCATTCCTGCTTCAAAGGCATTCTGCCTGTCTTCTTCAAAAGCATTGGCGGTCATGGCAATAATCGGAATTTTGTCCACGCCTGGAACACAAAGTTCACGGATTCTTCGCGTAGCTTCAAAGCCGTTCATAAGCGGCATCTGAATATCCATAAGTATGGCGTCATAGTACAGTGCACCGTTTTGGAACACCCTGTCAACCGCATATAATCCGTCGGAAACCTCTTCTACTTCTATTCCGATTTCTTCAAGAAGATCCCTTGATATTTCGCGATTAAGTGCATTATCGTCAACAAGAAGAACACACTTTCCTTTAGGAATAATAATAGTCTTATCAGCGATGTAATCATCTTTTGCTATTTTTGCAGAATCGGACTTCACAAAAGGAACAACAACCTCTACTCTTGTTCCCTTTCCTTTTTCCGACTGAATATCAATTGTACCGCCCATAAAGTCGAGAATTCGCTTTACAATCGACATACCAAGTCCCGTTCCTTCAACACCGCTTACAGTAGCAGTGTTTTCACGCGCAAACTCTTCAAATATCCTGTCAAGAAATTCTTTTGTCATTCCTAAGCCGTTATCTGTAACCGTAAAAGAATATACAGCTTTATCATCCATGTCTTCCTTCTGTGTTACAAAGAAATCCACATGACCTCCCGGCGATGTGTACTTAATGGCATTTGAAAGTACATTAAGAATAACCTGGTTAAGATGGAGCAGGTCAAATTCCGCATATTCATCTTTTATTCCGCACTGCTTAAAAGTAAATTTAATACTTCTTGCGGAAGCAAGTTCAGCTGCAATCGAACAAAGGTAATCAACGGTAACTGTAATTGATTGAGGTGCGGGTGTAATCTTAAAGGTCCCGGACTCAATTCTCGACATGTCAAGAACATCGTTAATAAGCGCAAGAAGATGCTCGCCGGAAATCTTAACCTTATCAAGACACTCCTTAAGGTATTCCTTATCATCGGCATGCTTACCTGCAAGTCTGTTAAATCCGAGAATGGCATTCATCGGAGTTCTTATATCATGACTCATATTAAATAAGAAGGTGGATTTCGCTTTACTTGCGGCTTCTGCGGCAAGCATAGCCTTCTCAAGTTCTTCTCTTTTCGCTGCTTCTCTTCTGATACGTTCATCATCGTCAAAAACTCCGATTATGACATGACTGTCATCATTATAGGCTCTGATAATCTTCATCAAGTAATATTTCGGTTCACCTTCAATATTAAGCCGATAATTGAAACTGAATACATTCTTATTCTCAAGTTCCGCAAGAATAGATTCTTTGGAAAGCATTTTTTCAACGAGCTCAATATCATCCTTGTAAACTATCCTTTTTACATTGATAAGTCTTTCTTCAAAGAAATTGTATCCGCTTTCATCAATATAATTTGCAACCTTTTCCTTATAAGTCTCGGAATTGGTAAAGGCTTCGTAGGTACCGTCTTCAAGATCAAGATACATTACAGCTTCACAGTCTCTTGAAAGTCCGAGAATAATGGAATTGAGTTTATAACTTTCTTCCGAGAAAACCTTCTCAAGATACTGCTCTCTCTGAGCTGTAATATTAAAGGAATAAATAAGAATTGCAGTAACCATGAAACCGAGTGAATACATCGGGCCGTCTGACCATATCATCTGTCCGAAGCCGAACGCAAGCGGAACAACCGAAAAAGCAAGCGTTGATAAATACAGCCTTTTACCGGTCTCATCTTTTACAATAAGGTATTTAACAAACGAGAAAATAATAAGAATAACATAATATGCAAACTGCATCGCAAACATAAAGTTTCGAAGCACAAATGCATGATAAACGCCATTCTCATCAATTGAGAAGAAATAATGATTCCAGTTATTGGATATAAGAACGCCAAGCTGAATAAGTACAAAAATGTAACGAAGAACATTTACAATATGGCGCTCCCTGTCAGAAAACTGAGCATATCTTGCGGCATATCCTGCCCACATAAAGGCCGATACTGCAGCAAATGCATGAAAGCCATAGGTAAAAATGACATAAATCTCCCGATTATTATCAATATATTCAGAGGTCAAAGCTCCCCAGACCATATCGACGAAACAGAAAACAGCCATGAAAATCAGCAGTTTACAAAAATGTGTGTCAATTATCTCTTTATGTCTGGTAGCCCTTGTTCTGAAAAAAAGAATAATTACAACAAGCAAAGAAACAGCCGCAACTATTGAATATAATAATCCTATGTCTATTCCGTACATTTTCCCCACCCATGTCTGAAATTATAATCATATATATAAAGTATAATGAATATTGCATTTTCCTGCAACAACAGATAATGCTCAGATCGTTCCGTGAATCTTATCCAGTATCTTTCCTGCATCTTTCTTCGGAATGTACTGTGAAGCTATTCTCTCTTCGGGATTGGATGTAAAAAGATATAAAAAAACATCAAAAAACCATTCAAGCGGTTTCATCAGATAATATACAATATCAGACACAATCGGTTTCTTCATTTTCTTAGCAATGGGAAATCCATAGGTATCATAGAAATTTCTTACTGCTTTGTGGAACTTCGGATGCCGCTCCATCAAAACCTCCTCAAATGCGTTTGCAACGCAAAGCTGTCTGTTAACGACAACCTTATGACCATGCCTTTCACCAAGCCTTATAGGCTTAACGACCTTTTCATGACCTACTGCTGCAGCTGTACACAGATAATGCATATCGTGAATCAGATTCGGAGGTCCGACCTGTGTCGAAAATGCCCAGTCGGTTGTCTGTGTAAAAGCTCTTATCACTTCATCGGGTCTTTGACCGAAAAGAAGAAGAATACAAATCATCAGAGCAAGAAGCGGCCACATAAAAATCAGTGCCAGAAGCGGCCATTTGTAAGAATCAACAAGGAGTTTCTGCATTTTCCCAAGGGGCTTTTTCGTGCATATAATAACCTGTCCCTCATTAAACGCCTTCCTGTATTCCAGAACTTTCTCTTTTATTGTTGTCGCAGCTATTACCCAAATATTCATGATGTATAGAAGCAGAGCCAGGTCATAAGCAAATTCCAGTCCCCTCATAGACCTTGGTACAAAAACAATCTGTATTGAGAAAAAGACTGTGAAAAATACAAAAATATAAACAGCACTGATACAAAGAACAGGAACAAGAGGAGGAATCTTCTTAACATTTATGCACTTCAGAACACAAAGTCCGGCTATACCGAGAATAAGAATCACAGCAACGGTAAGTGCACTGTGTGTATATATAGGTGAATGAAGTTCGTTATTAACAAGCTGTTCACTCCAGTCTGCCCATATAACATCTGAAAGACCGAGAACAAGGAACGAATAGAAACCGCCGATTGACAATGTCAGAATATGGTAGACAGTTTCCCTTCTTCTTCCCGAATCGGTTTTAGGCTTATAGAACAGAAATACAACATTAACAAGCGTTGCAAATATAGGCCAGATAAAAAATGCAAAAAGTAAAAGGCCTTCAAGAATCCCGTCTAAAAAGTAAACCGGGAAAGAAAGGTCGTTCTTATACATAGAGTACGTGCTCTCATAAAAATAATTGATTGTCTGATGCACGATTCCGAAAACTACCGAAACAGCCACGGCCAAAAGGTGGTCAATAACAAAATGTTTTTTTAAAAACTCAATCATCTTTCTTCTTTTCCTTACACAAAAGTGACATTGAACATGCGCTGCAATTTCCGCCGCACGTAACACTTTTTCCCTTTCTTTTTCTTTTTATCATGGAAATGACAGCCATAAAAAGCGCCGCAATAACTATAAGCGCAACAACAATCGTCCAAATATTATCTCTGAGGAATTCTGACACCGGCTTCTCCTAAAGGTTAATTCGCGTAATCTTATAATCATGTTTCTCTTCATCAAGTTCAAGAATACACATTGTAGCTTCGCTTCCGAATCTTTCGGGTCCGCAGCTTCCCGGATTAACATATACAGTGTTTCCGAACTGTTCCACTTTATATTCATGTGTATGTCCGCAGATTACAAAATCAAACCCCGCATAATTATCAGAAGGTCGTGAACAAATATGTGCAACATAAAACGTGAACCCTGCAAATTTAAGTGAAAGCGAATCCGGTGATGAACTGTAGAAATCATTATTGCCCCTTACAACATACACAGGCGCAATCTCCTCGAGCATATCTATATGCTCCCACCTTATTACGTCTCCTGCATGGATAATAACATCCGCATTCTTAAGCTTCTTAAGTACCTCTTTTCGAAGCATACCGTGTGTATCGGAAATAACACCGATTTTAAGTTTTGAAAAAGCTGTTGCCTCTTCAAGAAGAGGCTTTCTTACATATTTGGCAAAGCCCTTTTCACTTGCCCCGAATTCAAGATAATTCGCACGCGCTTCCTTAAGCGATACTTTATTGGCGCCGCCTTTATAGTTTTCGTCTTCATTTTGAAGCTTATCATCTTCCCAGTAGCATACAGGGCAGATATTATAAGTATTATCGAGCTTTTCATGAAAAGAATAATTGCCGCAACAAGGACACTGATATCTCATTTTTCCTCCCGCTCATCTGTTTAGACAGTCTATTTCCGTAAGCTCTTCCCGGCATATATCATAGCCAAGAAAAAGATCATAGAATTCTTCTATTTCTTCTTCCATATCTGAAGTAACATACTCCGGATACAGAATATGTGAAAGCCATATCATTCCGAGCAGCCTTTGCGAAGAAGGCGGCATTCCCAGATAATTCCATGGTTTCTCGGGAACAGTCACAAAGTTTTGATTTTTTACCGCATCAAGACTGTCCCATACTTTTTGGCTTATCAGCTTCTCACAGTCACAATCTTCACTGAAAAAAATAACTTCCGGATTCCAGATAAGTATCTGCTCAAGCGTCGCTTCATTTCCGGTTCCTTTTCCGGCAGGGTTATCAATAACGGCAAGATTATCCGTAAAAAGATCGACTATTTCACTCATGTAAGAGCCGTTTGCCAGAACGCAGAGCCCTTCCTCACCGGTAATATAAAGTGAAGATACTTTCCGGTCTCCCACTCTGTCACAAACAACACTACATTCTTCATAAATTCTGTTACAGAAATCCGAAAGCCTGCCGCACCTGTCTTCTTCTCCGAGAAGTTCACCAAGTTTTATATACAGTTCTCCCATTGTAAAAAGAGTTACATCAAAATGAATAACAGGAATCCCGGTAAGCCTCTCAAGATTATCAAGTTCGCCTGTTTTCGCACTTCTGTTCTCACCTATGTCGATTATGACAGAAGGTGCAATTGCAGCAATTTCTTCTATATTGCAGCTTGAAGGATCAAGAACCTTACCGACAACAGGAAGCTTTAGAAATTCTTCATCAAAAATACACGGGGTTTTTCTGCTCCAGTCAGATGATACGGCAGCAAATCTGTCGGGGCATACGGTATACAGAAAAATCTGTGCCTCCGGTCCTGTCGGAATGAAATTTTCTATTACCCCGGGAAGAATTACTTCTCTTCCAAGGTCATCTGTAAATTTTCTTCCCTCATTCTCCTTAATATTTCCACAGGCTATAAGGCAGGAAACCAAAAAAACAGAAATAATTAACGTCAGTAACTTTTTCAATTTACTGTCAGCCGGGAAGACAAACCCTGACCTCATCCTCCTTAAGTTTTATTACTTCTACGGGAAGTTTGTAAAGAGCAGAGACAACTTCTCCTGTAATAACCTCTTCAGGCTTTCCGTGTGCAAGCACACTTCCCTTTTCCAGCGCAAGAATTCTGTCGGAATATCTGTATGCCATGTCCGGATCATGCGTGGAATAAATTATGCCAATTCCTTCCTTTGAGAGTTCTCTCAAAATGAACATCAGCTTTTCCCTGTTTCCGAAATCAAGATTAGCCGACGGCTCATCCATTATGATCAGCTTTGCCTCCTGCATAAGAGCCCTTGCAATAACGCAGAGTGCACGTTCTCCGCCGCTAAGGCTCCTGTACTCTCTGCCTGAAAGTGAGATAATATCAAGTCTTTTTAGAATCTCTTCAGCCCTTTCACGTTCTTTTTTATCAGGAAAGTAATAAAACGGGTGTCTTCCTGCTGCGCCCATAAGCACAATATCGATAACAGACATATCGGAATAATCCGACAATATCTGCGGTATATATGAAATGCACTCGGAAAGAAGCGCTGCTGTCATCTTATTTAAACATTTACCATCATATAAAATTTCGCCGGACGTAAACCCTACCGCCCCGGTTATGCATCGAAACAGCGTACTCTTTCCGGCGCCGTTTTGTCCGAGAACAGCAAGAATCTCGCCTTTTTCTGCCTCAAAAGAAATATTGTCAAGAATAACCTTATCGCCGGCATGATAGCAAAGGTTCCTAATGCTAAGACTCATTTTTCCGTTCTCCTTTCAAAATAAGATATATGAAAAGAGGTGCTCCAATAATCGCCGTGAGAATTCCGATAGGAATCTCGGTCTCAAACAAAGATCTGGAGAGATCATCTGTAAGGAGTAGGAAAAAAGCCCCGAGAAGTGCAGATGCGGAGAAAAGGTGAACAAAGCTGCTTCCGACAAATTTTCTTGCAAAATGCGGAATGACAAGACCAATCCAGGATATGGTTCCGCACACTGCGACTGAAGAAGCCGTAAGTATTGTTGCACATACAATTGAAACAATGCGAAGCCGGTTCGTATTTACACCGCTCGTCAAAGCTTCTTCATCGGAAAACGACAATATATTAAGTCTCCATCTCATAATATAGAGTGGAATAAACCCTGTAACAAGCGCTGCAAGCATCAGAAGAACATCACTGTACTCTGCTCCGCCGAGACTTCCCATAAGGAAATATGTTATTTCAGGAAGCTTTTCTTCGGGGTCGGCAACAAGTTTGACAAAGGACGTCCCGGCAGATACAAGTGAACCTGTAAGTATACCGGTAAGTATGAGATTCAGTGTTTTCTCTCCACTTTTGCCGTTTCCTATAAGCATTACAAAAAGTACTGTCAAAAGGCCGGCAACAAATGAAAAGAAAACTGTCATTACGCTTCCAAGTCCCAGAAGAATACCTACAGAAGCTCCGAATGCAGCCCCCGATGAAGCTCCCAGAATATCGGGACTTGCCATCGGGTTTCTAAAGATTCCCTGAAACGTTGCTCCCGAAACAGCAAGCGCAGTACCTGTAAGGCAGGCCAGAATTATTCTCGGAAGTCTGTAATATATAAGCAGAGTTGTTCCCGTGGACATGCCCCGACCGCTGTTAAAAGATGCAAATATTTCACTGATTCTCAAGGGATACCTTCCGATGAAAACAGATATGATGATAAGCAGAAATAAACATACGGCTATTACTACCTTAATTAGTTTTCTATTTCCTGATGTATGTTTCATAATACTCCGAAAGTGTATTTACAAAATCGGCTTTGAACTCTTCGTAATTATCCGGGTGAATATTTCCGTTTGCTGTAATCGACTTATCATTATCGAAATATATCATAATACTGAAACAGTCTCTGTCATCTCCTGCATTTCCTGAAACATTATCCCATTTTTCAAGGTTATATTTTTCAAACAGCCTTAGAAAACTCTCAATATCGGGTGAGCCTGTAATGCCGTTCTCATATTCATGAATATCTGTTCCGGCATCAAGATACTTACCGTCTGAATCCTTTAATACAACAGAATAATCCCATGTACCAACTTCAGGGCGAAGGCAGATATCAACTTTATAATGATGGCTTGGATTTGAAAGCCCGTCAGAGAATTCGATTATCATTCTTCCCAAAGGTGCTTCGCGAAAATCCGAAACAGAATATCTCGAGTAATCCTCATGTGCTTCGAAAAGCTCAGAAACCTTATAACTAAAATCAGACCAGCCGGTCGGACTTGAATTATAACTTCCGACGGTAACTGTACTTCCGTCAGAAAATTCAAGAAACAGGTTATAGGAATCGCCTGCATCAAGAACGTAATCCATGGATACACTTTTACTGTAACCGTCCCAGGAAAGGGCACCGCTCTCAATACAGATATCGTAAAGCTCCTTTACAACATCATCCCCAACCGTAACAAGGCTCGCATGCTCTTCATCAAGAACCGTCTTAATATTGGCGAAACGAATATCATCTTCACCGCCTGCGGATTCGCTGAATTCAGGTGAACGTGTTGTGATCTTCATATAATTTCCGTCATCGCAAACTCTCATAATGTAATATGGTTCCATAGCCATGCCGGTATGATTCATATAAAAGCCTGTAAGTGTTGCACCGTCAGAAAGTGTCACTGTTTTTCCCCAATTTTCTTCTTTTCCGCCGTTAATGCCGCATCCGACAAGTGTTGAAATAAAGCTGATTAAACCCACAAGAATCACCCCCGCGCGTAATAGTCTGCATTTCATAAATAATACTCCTCCGGTTTTCCTACTCGGCATAGTCGAGACAAATTCTGTTTTTCGTATATGGTCTTACTTTTTCGTCCGCAACAGCAACATGAAGAGGATTTCCTGAATAACCTTTAAGTGCCTCCTCATTTTCAAAAGAAGAATCAAGCATAAGATCGGCATTTGAACTTGCAAGCCCCTCGGTATTCACCTTAATTGCAAGAAGTCCGGGAATTTTTCCCATAAGTCCTTCAAGACCTTCTTTTATTCCCTTTTTTACTTTTATTCTGTCTTCTTCGGATAAATCATCTTTAAGCTGCCACAAAATAATATGCTTAATCATCGTTTTCTCTCCTTCGCAAAAATAACACTCAAACTTTGCAAATTATACCATATATCCGTAACGGTAGCAAAAAAGAAAGCAGAACCTCCTTTTTCGGAAGTTCTGCTTATGAGTTTATACATCCATATTACAATTAGTACATTCCGTAAAGTTCAAGCATTTTGGCCGGTCCGTACCGGTCACAGGACAAATAAAAGGAAAAGAAATATTCAGAATGTCACATGAAATTATACAAAGCTACAACTGCAGGAATTGTTAATACCGACAGAAGTGTCGTAAGAATTATTCCCGCGCTGATTGTCTGCTCTCCTGCTCCGTATTCCCTTGCATACATTAGAGGCATATTGGCACTCGGAAGTGCCGACATGATAATAAGTACGCTCCTAAGTGTCTCATCAATGTCAAACTGTTTCAGAAAAGCAGCAAGAATAATAGGTATAAAAAGTGCCTTGACAAGCGTAAGAAGATACAGCTTTGCGTTTCCGAATACCATCTTTATGCTGATTCCGGAAGCCGCCGCGCCCACAACAATCATTGACAGAAACGTAGTTCCGCGCCCAATGATATCGGAAAGATTAACAAAAAACTGCGGCAGCTTAATATTAAGCGCAAAAATCACAATTGTAAGAAGCGAAGAAACAGTTCCTGTGTTTAATATCATTCGTACAAGACCGGAAGCTTTTGAGCCGTCTTCTTCCGTGAAGGTTCCTTTTTTTTCACCTGCTCTTCGCATCGTGCTCATACCATAAGTGTAAATGACAAGGTTGAACACAAGGCAGCAGATTGACACGTATATCAGTGCATCCGCGCCAAGTACTGCCGATACAAAAGGAATTCCGATAAATCCGACATTTGAGAAAAGAAGAAGCATCCCGTAAGCAAATCGCTCTTCTCTGACAACCCTGATAATGCACGGCGTGACAAGAGACATAATAAACAGAAATGCGTACATGACAACAAACAGAAAAATTGCAAAAAACAGGTGTTTCACACCTATCTGAACCTTGGATGAAAGGGCTGAAGAAATCAGCGTAAGCGGATTTGTGATATTAATTACAATAAAGGAGATATTCTTTGAAGTTTCTTCGGAAAGATGACCTCTTTGGGAAAGAAAATAGCCTACTGCAATCAATATAAAAATAATAATCATTTGTTCAAGAACTACAATTGTATTCATTTTTCTAAATTCCTATACGATATTTTGTATACCCATATATATCAGCGCATGATGTAGCGGATTGCTTTTAATATTCAGACAAGTTATAATAACTTTCAAAAGTTGTAACAAATTAATACCTGTCAACCGTTATATAAGAGGGAATATTTCGGCATGAAAAAAAACACTGATTCAATTTCTCGAAATAGAGAAAATCGTCTTTCAATTATCAAAGCTTATGACAGTCTGCCACCGGAGGGCAAAGGAAATGTTATCGTAATTTTGTTCCAGTTTGTCACTCTTTTATCGGTTTTTGCCTGCTATCTTCTCAGTGAATTTAATATATTCAAATCAAATCTTGAGAACGTATACACGATAGCCGCGTCTGTTTATTCATTGGTTCTTCTTATTCTTCTCTTTGTCATATTTAAATCCAAAAAGAATCTCCTGTGTGACCGTAAACTGAAATATATCCTGCTCGTGATTACTTTTATCTGGGTAAGTTTCATTATGGTAACCAATTTCTATCATGCCACACTTCTTCTTGCAACGCTTATTCTGCTATCCTTCTGCTACTATTCGAGGCGCTTTAATCTTACAATGGTTGCCTTTTCAATTACTATGGTAATTGCCACACCTTTTCTTTCCTACAGCCTCGGTCTTCTTGAAGCAGGCTTTCCAATCTGGTATATCAACATTATCAATCCTGATTATCTGAGCGAACTTGGAATGCAGTTCTATGAAGACACTATAAATACCGGCTATATCAGTCAATCTGTTTCTCTCAGTATGATTACCTGGATAATTCTCCCCAGACTTATTATCATTATGACCTTCTACTTTCTGTCACTTATCGGCAGCAAAATGCAGAGCCGTGCAAATGATGAACAGTATGAGCACATAATCGCAATCCAGGATGCCGCAATCGAATCGATGTCGGAAATAATAGAAAACAGAGATGCATTAACAGGCGGTCATGTTAAAAGGACTCAGGATGTTGTATCGGAACTTGTTAAGTATGCCAGAAAGGAATTTCCAAACACAGAAGACTATTGGAAAAATGTAGCAAAATCAGCAGCAATGCACGACTTTGGAAAAATTGCAATTTCCGATCAGATACTCAACAAGCCCGCGAAGCTTACACCCGAAGAATTTTGCGAAATAAAAAAGCATCCCGATAAAAGTGTAGAAATAATTAATACAGTTCTCGGCAAAATTGAAGACGAGGAACTGTTAACAGTTGCCAAAAACATTGCCCGTTTTCATCATGAGAAATATGACGGCTCAGGGTATCCTCTCGGACTTCGCGGTGACAATATTCCTTTCGAAGCAAGAATAATGGCAATTGCGGATGTCTTTGATGCCCTCGTCAGCAAAAGAGTATACAAGGATTCATACTCTTATGACAGGGCATATCTTGAAATTATAACTACAATGGGTTCGCATTTCGATCCGAAACTCCGCCATACTTTTGACCAGGCTTATCCTCAGCTTTGTAAAATGTACAGCTCGTATGCTTCTTAAGTTTTCTATGAAATAGATTCTATCCATACCGTATAGAAAAAGGAGGACATATTGATTTCTATTCTTTTCTGAGAAATACAGTTTCTTTAATAATTATTTCTTTATTCTCATCTACAATCTCACATTTAAGAATTTCCTGTAATTCACCTGCTTCAAGTCCGATTTCAAACTGATTGGCATTATTACGAACAGGTTCTATAAATGCAATAATTCTGGCCTTATCCGACCAGCCCGACATCATGTACAAATTATCTTCTGTATAGAATCCTATTGTTTTGTCGTCGCTATACCAGTCTCCGTCAATCTTTTCAAAGCATTGTTTAAAAAAATCGTCTGCCGTATCAAGAGTTACATATTCCAAATAATCGTCAGCAAATAATTCGTCCGTAAAAGACGCGTTACCGGAATTATCCCTTTCACAACCGCTTGCCACAACGGCAAATGACAACAGCATACAAACTAAAATAACTTTTTTCATAATAGTACAACCTCCAAATCTTTAATTCACTTATTTCATCCAATACTACCAGACAAGGTCTTGTGCATGAAGCGGATGTCTGTTTACGAGAACCTCGTGGACCTTTCCGTTTCTGATACGAACAACTCTGTCGGCCATTTTGGCAATTTCTTCATTATGCGTAATTAATATCAGTGACGTTCCGGTATGAACTACATTTTCCAAGACAGAAAGTACTTCAATACTCGTTGTGTAATCCAACGCAGCTGTAGGTTCATCAGCCAGAATAAGACGCGGTTTCTTTACCATTGCTCTTGCTATGGCAATACGCTGCTGCTGACCGCCGGAAAGCTGTGACGGATAACAATCTTTTTTCTCACTTAACCCTACAAGTTCAAGAAGCTTACCGGAATCGTTGGGATTTTTCACCAGTTCCCCAATAAGATTAATATTCTGTTCTGCTGTAAGGTTAGCATTAAATTATACGACTGGAATATAAAACCGATATTATCGCGTCTGTAACAGGTCATCTCTTTAGAAGATAAATCTGCCAGCGTCTTCGCATCAAATGTAACTGTTCCATCATCACTTTCCAAAAGTCCGCCGATAATGTTGAGTATTGTCGACTTACCGCTTCCGGATTCACCTAAAATGCATAAAAATTCGCCCTCGTACACATCAAGGTTAATTCCCTTAAGAATGTGAATTTTACTATCACCGTTTATAAATTGCTTATGCAGATTACGCACAGAAAGCAGAATTTCTCGGTTTTCTGTTTTATCAAAATACACCGCCTCACTGTCAAGCTCTGACCGGAGCAAATCAGAAATCAGTTCTAAAGAATCCACTTCTTCATCTGAAAATTCACCGTGTTCTTTGATCCGCATAAATTGGATGACTCCATATTTTGATTGAATTGATCCAAGCGGCAGACAGATAATTGATGAAATCCCAATTGAAGAGAAATCTCTGAATTCATCTGTATCATATTTGGTTTCGTCATTGATATTTACTATTTCACAAAATTGTGATTCATATACTCTTCCCGGCATTCCTTCTCCGGCTTTGCATGAAAAAGATGAAATATCAAGAGGACATACCCAGAATATAGGATGCAAAGTTTGTACCTGTCCTTTATCCGTCTGCCATATAACTGCATAATCAGCAATTTCGGAAGAAAGAACTGTTTTAAGACTTGTCATCGCAGCTTCTTCAAAAGAATCCGCTTTTAGTAAATTGGAATGGATTTGTCCGATAGCTTTGTATAAAAGAAAATCTTTTTTATTCATCCTAATCACGCTCACAGTCGAAACTATTAATACTATATGGAACAGAAACACATGCTTATTATATCAAATGCTCATACTTTATTTATATCACTTATTTCAAGTTTTCCTATTCCGGTAAGAGCCACAGCGCACATTATTGCAGTAAAAACAGCAGCAATTCCCATTCCTGCGAAAACAGCGAATAAATCAACTCCATTAGGGAAATATGTAAATGCAGATGATAACGAACTTATGTCAAGGCAGCCGATAATATTTCCTATAACCCCTCCTGCAAAAAGGCCAATAATTGCCAAAATAATCGTGTCTATATAAAGATATCTATACACATAACGCACGCTGTATCCGTTTATCATAAGAACTATCAGTTCGTTCTTCTTTTCGATAACAAACTGACTAAATATGCTAAGTAGCATGAAAAATGCCAATCCTATACTTAAAATCAGTTTGAGAATGCAGGCCGTCATTGCAAAAGTCTCATATACAGAAAAACTTTTGGACATAGCATTCTTATGATTAAAAACATAGTAAAATCCATCTGTATCGTGAAGAAGTAAATTCAATTCCTCTTCACTCAGATTTGTCTTTCTTACAAGAAAGATATTGTCATAGCATACAGTACCTGTCAGGGCCTCGTAATCCGCTTTGTCAAATGCCAGCTCCTGATTTACCAGGTAGTGTAAAAACGCATCGTCAATCGGTATATTCATCTCTTTACCGTCTTTATTCTTAATATGTACTGTATCGTCTTTGTCAATATTATAAAAAGATGCATAACCGATGCTTAATAGTCTTCCGTCACTATCGGGAATTGTCTCTCCGTCCTCGTTATAGAAATGCAAAAGCCCGTCAAACTCCCTTTCGCTCACAAGAACACTTACCGGAACTATTTTCCCATCAGGCGCATCAATATAGGAAATTCCGATATATGCCGGAGAACACACTATCTTGTTTTCAGTCAGAATATCTTGGATATTTTTCTTAGCCTGTGCATTCTCGGAATCAAAATAGACAATCATTTCGTATTCCTGTTTTTTTTCATACTGCATTTGCAAAGCACTTTTTACGGAATCTATCGCAACTATCGAACTGGTACACAGAGCCGTACAACCCGCTATTCCGATAATTGAGACAAACACCCTCAGACGATCCGTGTGAATATTCTTTAATATGCTCCGCGTCAGAAGGCTACACCTGTTCCAGAAAACCTTTTTCTCCCAAAAAGACTGTTTCATTCTCGAAACCTTTGATTTATTTATCATACTGATAATGTCTTTTCGGAAAACAAAAACGCATGACACTCCCGAAGTAACTGTCATAAGCAGCGACGAACTCAGCGCCAACTCAATGGTTTCAGGCATATTTATCGCAATAATGTGTTTTTCAAAAAACCATATTCCGCACATTATTTTCATAAATATTTTTTCAATCAGCAGTGCGCCTAACGACCCTCCGAGCAGTGTGCCAATTAAAGTTGAAGCAATACAAAACGCGACATAATTCCATGCAACATCTGCTTTCGTAGCTCCCAGCGCCAAACGAATGCCAATCAGTTTTTCCTCTTCCCTGGTCATACGCAAAATTGTAGAAATGGCGATTAACAGACAGATGATGATAAACGGAAAAGACAAATTCATCCTCATGTCATCCATCATTTCTTTAACACTTCCAAGAAATATGATGCTTGTCAGAGAATTTCTTGTGAAAAGAGCCATGTCCGGTACTTCGGATTCCTGTTTTATCTCGATTCCCTTCAACTGCATAAGTTTTTCCACCAGTTCCCGTCTATCTTTCGCAATCTTCATAATTTCGAAACTGACAGACTCTTTAAGAACCTCCGCTGCATCTTTATACTCATCTGACCCGTCTTCGTATGATCTAAGTATGTTACTACGCAGTATAATCTCCGAAAAACCGGTCTCTTCAACGCAAAATGCTTCTTTGCGTACAAACATGGCTGCACTGAGCGGAAGATTACGTTTTCCGGTTGTTTCATATGTAAAAGAGTTTGTTTGGAAATATTCCGGTGTTTCAGTAAAAGCAGTAATAACATAATCTTTTATGCTCAAATCCGGTTCGCCGGAAATACTGCTTAAGGATATCCTATCGCCAAGCTTTAATCCTTTGTCCTTCGCCCAATTTCCCTCAACGGCAATCTCATCCGGAGATTTTGGCAAAACACCTTCAGTCACAGTAAGCAAATCCATCTGCTCTGTCACCTGCATTATCTTTATTACAAAACGCCGACCGTCATAATCGAAAAACTGATATGACAAATAGCGTCCCTCGGCTTCATCTATCCCATCGATATTTTTTATTTTTTCAACGTCATCATCGGAAAAGCCAAATGGAGATACAACAGAAAAGTCATGAAGATTTCGGTTTGAAACATAGTCATATTCTGATTTGAGAAAAGAAATACCGGTACAACCAAGGCCAACGTAAAACATTGCACAAAAACATGAAAAAACAAGCAACGCAGCAAACGAAGCCTTATTGACCATTATTGTTTTAAAAAAATACAAGTATTTTGTCCGCATTATCTGCAACCAATTTATCTTTCACGAATACTATTAGCATTAAAACGCCCACAGTTATTATTTTTCTTTTTCCACGGTCTTACAGGTAGGATTAATATCGTCATCATAAACAGCGCAATCGGAACATAACACAGCTGCCACACGAACTCTATCGGAATCAGCTTTTGCATAAACCTTGTAAGATCGGTATCAGCCCCAAGGGTATAGAAATAATTGGCTTTAATGTCTGATGTACTGCATATGGTAGCATTCATAATCCTGTTCAAAATGTGCATAAAAGCCGCTATGATATAGAACACAGAAATCGCCCTTAATATGTCGGAAAAATCCGGTGTATAAAGCTTTAATACAACAGGAAGCGCCACGGAAAAAACAACCAGAAAATGGTTTCCATAGAAACCTATGCCGCCTGCTGACAACAGTGGAGCATTTTGAAATGTGGATGCACCGAGTGTTATTGCAAAGAACACTCCGATAATTCCGCCAAGATAACTATATGCATACAGCCAGCGATTGTTTTGCTTCATTGCAAGCAATACAACAATAGGCAAAAGATTACACTGATGTATTGGCAGTTGCGTCCAGAAGTCAAACGGATAGGCTGGGTCTAAATATGCCCATATCTTATAAACGATTATCATGGCATAAGTAGCAATACAGCATATCCGTACTACTCTCCGCTTGCAATTATCTGATTTATCTTTTAAGACAATGTATGCAATTAAAAGCATTAACATCACAATACCAAGCATGATAAACCATGAAAATGAAAATGCTGAAATCATACACTTTCTCCTGCACTAACTTCAATTTTTTGTTTTCTTCAAGAATCGCAGTTTGGGCATGGCCGTAGAAAACTCCGGATGAGTTCAATCATCTGCTTATGTGCTTCTTTCATTTATCCTTTTTGTCTTTGGGAAGAACAATATTAAGCAAAATTGCAATAATTGCAGCCGGAACAATACCTGATTCACCCAGGATACAACTCAGCCACTCCGGCATAAATGCCTGAACACCTGCGGTTGATCCGATGCCGTAGCCGAGACCGAGTGCAACAGATACTATCGTCGAATTTCTTGGAGATAAAGGTTCAGATGTAATAATATTAATTCCGGAAACTATGATTGAAGCAAACATCATAACCGCTGCACCGCCAAGAACAGGCTGCGGCATAATGGAAATAACAGCTCCGATTTTCGGGAAGAGGCCTGCCAAAATAAGGATAGCCGCACCGATTGCGACCGCAAAACGATTGACAATTTTCGTCATTCCCACAAGCCCGACATTCTGACTGAAAGAGGTATTGGGCAAAACACCAAATACGGTTGCAAGTGCAGAACCAAAACCATCACAGACTACAGCTCCCGATAATTCTTTATCGGTTGGTTCTCTGTCAAAACCTCCCTGTACTACTCCTGCCACATCCCCCATCGTTTCAACGGCAGTTACAATAAACATAATACACATCGGAATTATGGCTTTTAAATTAAACTGAAAAGGAACCGGAATAATCTCCGGTACAGCAAACCATGATGCCTCCGACACCTGTGACCAGTCCGTAATATAGGATGCTGTAACTTCAATGTCATTAATCATTACAGTATTGGGAAGACATAAACCCATAATGAAAGAAGCAATATAGCCGACTATTATTCCGAGCAAAATTGAAGAAACAGAAATAAACCCTTTAAAGCAAAACTTAAATATAAGAATTGCCGCAAGTGTTATTAATCCAAGCAAAAGATTCCACAATGAACCGTAATCAGCATTGGAACTTCCGCCACCGAAAAATCCTATTCCGACTGAAATAAGACTAAGGCCAATACAAAGAACAACAGAGCCGGTTACAACAGGTGGGAAAAACTTCCTAAGCGGTTTAATAATAAAACCCAGCCCCATTTCAAAAGCACCGCTGATAAGCGACGCTCCCATGACTGCTCCGTATGCATAAATTCCTGCTTCTACATTGGAAGTTATTGTTCCGGCAGAAACTCCTGCTATCATACTGAGTGCAATTGATTTATTAATTCCGATGAATCCTGATGATGTTCCCATAACAATCGGAAGTTTCCCACCTATAGGTCCAATCGGATACAACTGAATGAATGTAACAATTCCGGCTATCAGCATTGAGTTCTGCAAAAGAGTAATTCGCAGTTCACCCATTCCTCCGTCAATTGTTATCTGACAAATGCTAAAAAGAACAAGAAGCGGAGACAGATTTCCTACAAACATTGCAAGCACATGCTGAAGTCCCAGCGGTATTGCCTGTTTCAATGGAAGACGTCCGTCCGAATCATATGGCGTAGAATATTTTACCTGTTTCATAGTCCCACCCTCTCTTCAATTATAATATATATATCACTTACTCAGTCCTTAAACTCCTGAAGGCAAGCGGTATAATCGTAGTAATGACCAATTTCTTATCTCCTATTTATTGTCAAATCTGATGCCTTGTAGGTTGTATTCTTTTTTTCATAAAATATTTCTCACCTACGTTTTATAATGTCTTCTATGAGTAATTAAATTCTATTCTACACGTCATCTTCTTCTCTACAAATTGCATCTGGAACTGTGCCCCAATTCCAACTTCCTTCGCTGCTCTTTTACAAGCTTCGCTAACAACAGTTCCCAAGTCCTCGTTTCCTGTAAATCCGCACTTCCCGGTGCCCTTAACCAACTTAAACTCAGTACTACTCTCGCGGCGTTTCATTGCCTTTTTTATATAGTTCTTCAAGTGAATACTGTTATCCACTTCCATGCCATTCGCTTTGTAATAATCCATATCGTCGTTATTACATTTGGGATAGCCCTTAAAATCTCTATGATCAACAGATATTGCCTCATCACTTAAGTTAAGGTAATCATATCTGACATAATCCTTTTCACTAATGCACATAGCCCACGTAGGGTCTACGTGGTATGCCTTGTTCTCTATTTTCACTATATTCCAGGCATGTGCGCTGCCGCCCTGAAAATCTGCCTGTCCATGAACAACAATGCATTTCATATCCATTGCGTTCATTATAAACTTAAATGCCTTTGCAAATCCTTCGCATACAGCAGTTCCCTCAAGGAATACCCCCAACATGGAATGCGCTTTGCAAATATGTATAGGATCCTTTGTAACCAAAGCCCTTTCGTCATACCGAAACTTTTTTGAAAAGAAATTATAAAGAGCTGTTTCTTTCTGTAATTGATTACTTCCATAGTTCTTCGTTATTACGGTGGCAATCCTGTTAGCTTCCTGCTGAATCTGCTGATTATAAGCAATAATCCGCGACTTAGTGAAAACATATGTCGGAATAATAACCAGCTCTGTTACAGAATACCGGTATTTAATTTTTGTACCATCTACATAATAGATGTGAGGATTATCAGCTATGATTGCTTCAAATATTCTGCCCATGACACCATCAGGATTTGGCACCGGAAGCGTCTTAATCTGACTATCAAGTTTCTTTAGTCCTTCATAAAACGCCTTATAGATTTTCTTCTCACGGTCAGTAAGCTTTCCGTAATAGTATCTATCAGCAATCAAGCTGTTCTCCTCCCGTTTATTCTTCAGAAAAATATGCAAGCGCTACGGTAACATCATCTCCGCAACCATTATCACTTGTATCTCTCAGCCAGCCGGCTAATTCCTTTTCTACGGTTTTGAAACCTTCATCACGAATAATCTCATAATAGTCCTGACAGCATTTTTTAAATTCTTCATCATTCACATAGCTGTTTGAAAGACCATCGGTAGACAGCATAATAAGAAACGGCTTTTTAATATCTTTCAGGGAAACCATAGTCGTTTTTGCATAGTTCCATGACATGTCATGTGCTAAAGAATAAGTCTCTACTCCAAGAAACTTATCAGCATCAACAAGACTTCTTGTTCCTTCTTCGTTAATTATCTGTATATCGCCATCACCTATCTGGTAAATAAAAGCATATTCATCGGCTATGGCCACACCTAATAAAGTGGTTCCATATTGCATGTAATCAAGCTTACCCTGTTCAATGATTCCGTTAGCCTTGGCAATCGAAGATTTCTTACCCTCAATCTTCTCATTATTCCGCTTAAGCACCTCTCTTTTAGAATCCTTATGCTTTCTTTCTACACGTCTTCGCCAAACCGCTTCTATCTTCTTTGCCACGCCATGTTCATTACCTTTTGTCATAACAGGTTCAAGAACAGATACATTTCTGTCAGGATATTTGGCATAGAAATCTTCAAACAGGTCATTCATTACATCGGTAAATGTATGTACCGCTCTGTAGGCCCCTTCATCACTATGCTTACAGGCTTCACTTCCGTGACCGTCTGCGATAGCAACAACTGTTACTCCATCTATTCTGGTACTGATATAATTTGCATCCTGACATATCGGATTATCCGGTGCTTTTCGAATATGGGTTGCGCCAACTACACTCTTAGCACAAATCTGTACCTTCATGCATCCACCTCTTACCAAACATCATCACCTTCAACATCCGGAATATCATCCATATTGACCATCTGAACCGCACCTGATGCCTGGGCAGCTTCACCCTGATTTGCAGTTTCAACGGGTTTACTTACCGGTGATGATACCTGCTTGGCAACCGTAGAAGCCCATTTTATCATTTTAGCGAGCTGATCTGCATTATTTGCCTGAAGAACCAGCTCCCTATTACCCGTAAACTCTTCCAGAATGGCATTATCAACATCCTGTCCGATAGAAATGGCAATCTTCACCGCTTTCCTTCCCCAGGGAAGCGAAAGAAGCCTGTTAAGACCAACCTTATAATCATCTGTAGGATTTCCATCAGATAAAAGAACAATTACGGGAGGGAGCGCCTTCTCTGACATTGGAGGCATTTCAAGCTGATTTGCCAGCATGTCGAAAGCCATTCCCATGGAAGTAAGTCCGCCGATTTCAAGAGGTTCCCATTCAAAAACGTCTACGGGAACAGGTTCCGGTGTAATCCATGTTGCACCTGTTTCAAATCGAAGTGTTCTGATTAATAGCTGCGCATTCGGATTTTCTTCTGCAGCCGATCTCATTCCGGGAATTGCATCCTTAATTGCAAAGTTTGCTGTTGCAATCTTATCTCCCATCATCGAACCTGAACAATCCACTAACCAAAAGAAATGTAAAGGTCTGCTTGCCAGTTCTCCACCCGGTCTTCTTCTTTCTGTCATTGTAATCTCCTCCTATTCAAAAATGCCTTCTGCCTGACCAAAATTTATTCTGCAGTCTTTTGCTATAGTTGCTGATTTCCCCGGTGGCAAGATCACCTGCCGCCCGTCGGGTTTTATATATGTCCAATTGTCTTTGCTTTCATTTCTAAGTCCCCAAACTGCCGGATTCACCGGGTTTTGATTTACAACAGCCACTACAGTTTTCAAATTGTAATTCTGCTTTACATGATGCTCATATAACTGTGTATCCGCATTAAGAAGAACTTTGTCTTTTCCGATTCTCATTCCGACCGGAACCTTTAATGCTTTATTACAACACCAGCATATATGCGCTACCTGAGAAGCTTCTTTGGCCTGACTATAGAAATTCTCGGCTCCGCAGTAAGGGCAAACCATTATGCCATCCAACATTCTTATAAAAGCTTGCTGCCATTCTACTTCCGGAACACGTTTATTGGGATTTTTCATCCCCTCCGTAAATGTTCTTACAAATAAATCTTTGAAATAATCCGGATACAGACTCCAGAACACAATTGCATTGTCCTGCTCGCCCTTGACCGGTCTGTTTGTCTTGTTCTGCGGGTCATAAATGAATACCGGATCTTTTCCATACAGTAATACCTTTGCATTATAATCAAAACACTTAATCTTTGAGGCTTTCTCCCCCTCCAGCGGATGATGCATCATAAAAATGTAAAAAAGAAGCACTGCAATTGAAAACTGATCTGTATTTGTTGATGGTCTGGCGCCTTTTCCCGTTTCATTTGCCATTACAAGCTCCGGTGCCATGAACCCAAGCGTTCCGATTACCAGGCTTTGGTCCATACCGTCTATGGTTACATTATCGTTATCACAGATAAGAATATCGCCGGTATCGGGATCAAAAAAAATATTACCGAAATTAATATCACAGTAGCTGTATCCGCTTGAATGAAGACTTCTGTATGCAGTAACCATATTTAATCCAATCTTACACAGCGACGCAAAAGACGGTTCAACTTTCCTTGTCAGTAATGCCGGAATATCCTTAAATCTTTTATCTCTGAGCGGCATTACATAACCAAACAGGTTACTCTCTTCAATCAAATCAATGGGCCAGAGAAATTCTTCCGAAGGTTTCTTTTTTTGAAGCAAATTCTTCAGTATGTCCTTTTGTTCTTTTCTTGCTGTCTTGTTCTTATACCACTTAAGGGCATACTTTTTTCCGCCGCAGCTGATTTTGTATACAAATCCCTGACCCCCTTCTCCAAGCAGTTCATCTACAACATAAGAATTTCCACTTAAGGATGTCAGTTCCTTGCCAACCTGTAATCCATCTTCCATTTCGTCTCCCCCAAACTTCACTTTTTTCCAACCGATATTTACTCTATCTTTGTAATAATTACCGGTGGCGTTTTCTCTATATGCCACGAATCCAGTTTTAAGAACTGGCCTTTTTCTATCCTTATGTATGTCTTATACATAAACTCGTCAGGACAGTCCATTTCATTTGGTGAGTCTGCTATTCCATAAGTAACGGCATCCTGATTGCCCTTTATTTCAAGGCTTAGCTCTCCGTAAGGAAAGTCCAATCCGGCCTTATATACTCCCATATGTAAAGAAACCGACTCGGCAGGCTTCATATTCTCATGCTTATTTTTATTTGCTTCAAACTCTTCTAACAGATTCACTTCAAACTTTTCCAAAGCCTCGCCGATCTGATCAAATGAAAGTAAATAACACCACGTAACCACCGACCATATGGCAGCATCGTTTGTTATTCCATAGTTCTCTTTTAACTGCTTTACAATGTTTAAAGAAGTTAATGCCTTATCTGAAGTTGTTCGCAATTTATCAACAATTTCTTCACTATAAGCATCTAATAAAAGATTAATTTTCAGCTTATCGGTAGGAATATAATCCACCAACACTGAATACAGTTTTTGTTTGCTTTCTATACAGTCCGGCACATCCTTTATCATTTGACATAAAACTGCTTGAACTGAATCCATACCTTGTCCTCCCATGTGTAACTCGATAGCTTCGGTTCTTTTCTCTTCTGCGACCTGTTCCGCCGGTTCCTCCGATAATAAGGATTTACCTGCCACTATAACTGCCACCATATGCTTACAGTTTTTTCCCGACTGTGCATAAGGGCAGCTGCATTTCATCGCTTCAACGTTTTTTATACCATACTTAATCCAAACAGAGTACGTATCATTTCCGATTACTTCAGCCTTAATTTCGCCGTCAATTTGCTCAAGATTCTGAACGCGCCCCAGTCTGTAATACGAAAGACCACGCCCAACTATTTCCGGCCTAAAGAGATGCTTCCACTCCATTTGGGAACCTCCGAACAATTTCTTCTATTTCACAAAACCACATTCACCCTTTTCCGGGGCTTCCGCGCCGGAAACATAATGTGCATTGAATTCCATATTGATATCCCGAAGTTCCCTCTTCCCATCAATATAATCCTGGTACATCTCGGCAAGTCCGGCCATACATCCATCGCAGCTTCCACTGATATTTCCGATAGATTCAGCGACAATTGCTTCACGTTCTTCTCTTGTCGTATCTTTAATCAAATATCCCATCTTCTGCTAAGACCTCCCATGTTATTATACCAAACATCTAATCATAACCCATTCTATTAACCATATTTCCATTGATTAATCCGGATTTGATTTTATGAAATCATGGCAAACCTGAATCGCCATATGCCACGCCTTGTCCTTAGGCTATCCAAATATTCCGGCCGAAATTAGCGGAAAGCCAATTGAATAACCTCCCTCGTAACGGTGTATGGCACACGCCAAGATAAATTATACCATAAAAGCCATAAAAGATACCTTATACACAGGTTGAATGATAGACTGCATGTCAGCCATTCACCAGCCTCATTACTGTTAATTCATTTTTGATACCATTTTTGACGTTTTAGGGGTATCCAGTTTTACAAAACATGCTATAATTAATCCAATCCAGACAAAAGTAATTGTA
>JAZLHJ010000040.1:0-24629 GCA_045616785.1 Lachnospiraceae bacterium | reverse complement strand
GATATTTGATGAGGTTGCTCTTAGTAAGAAAATTGATTCTCTCGAGATTTTTCGAAAAGAACAGGTGATTCCGGAGGTTTCATTATATAAATCAGAGGATAACGGTTATGTTCTGATTAATTCAACGCAGGGCGTTTTCAGAGTTGAAGAGGCTAAAAAGTTAATTTTTGATTCTGTTATAAACTGCGAAACAGATATTTCTCTTTTGCCTTGTTATACCGATGAACCGCTTACGAACGAATGGGCAGAAACGATTGATATTTATAAGAAAATCAGCGCGTTTCAGGATTTTCACATGAATTACATTTTCGGCAATGATATTGAAAAGCTTACTCCGAGTGATGTATGCGAATGGATAAAGGTTGATGCAAGAGGAGATTTTGCTAAGGACAGCGCAGGAAATCTGATTCTTGACGAAGAAAAAGTCGGAGATTATATCAATGAACTTGCACTGAAATACGATACCTATGATACTGTAAGGCATTTCACTACGCATGACGGTATTGATGTGACGATTCCGATGAGCCTTTTTGGTAATAAAATCGATAAAGAGGCCGAAAGGGAGTATCTTCTCTATGCTTACAAGAGCAAAATAGAAGATGACAGAGTGCCGGTATATCTTCACGAGGAAGAATATAAGGGACTTGATGATATCGGACCTGATTATATTGAGGTAAATATTACGAAGCAGCATCTTTATCTTATACAAAACAACGAAGTTGTTCTTGATACGGATGTTGTAACGGGCAACACGAGGGGCCACAATACACCGCAGCTTGCGGCAAAACTTTATAATCAGAAGAAAAATGCGATATTAAGAGGACCGGGATATGAATCTTTTGTATATTACTGGTGCGGAGTGTATAAGGGAATAGGAATACATGATGCGACCTGGAGAAACAAATTCGGCGGTGAAATATACAAGGGAAACGGCAGTCACGGATGTGTGAATGTGCCTGTTGATGTGATGAAAGAACTGTATTCAATGATAGATGTCGGAATTCCCGTTCTAATTTTTGCGGAAGATACCGAAGAAAATAACGAATAGATTTATCGCATTAAAGTCTTGACGTGTGATTTTGGTGGGCGTAAAATTACTGTTTAATGAGTCTGATAATATAAGACATATGTAGGAGGAAAGAACATGTCCAGAGTATTTAATTTTTCGGCAGGACCTGCCATGATGCCACTTCCTGTTCTGGAAGAGATTCAGAAGGAGCTTCTCGATTATAAGGGAAGCGGAATGAGCGTTATGGAGATGTCTCATAGATCCAAGGTTTTCCAGACAATCTATGATGAAGCCGAAGCAGATTTAAGAACCCTTATGAATATTCCCGATAATTATAAGGTGCTTTTCATTCAGGGTGGTGCAACACTTGAATTCTCCATGATTCCGATGAATCTTTGTAAGAACGGTGTATTTGATTACATCGTTACGGGAGCATGGTCCAAGAAAGCAGCTACCGAAGCAAAGAAATTCGGTACAGTAAATGTTATTGCATCAAGTGAAGACAGAAATTACTCTTATATTCCGGACTGCTCAGATCTTCCTGTTGATGATAATGCTGATTTTGTATATATATGTGAGAATGAGACTATTCACGGAACGACATTCCGGTCTCTTCCCAATACTAAGGGAAAGATTCTTGTTGCAGACCAGTCATCCATGTTCCTTTCAAAACCATGTAACGTATCCGATTACGGTGTAATCTACGGCGGAGTTCAGAAAAACATCGGACCTGCAGGTCTTTCAATTGTAATTATCAGAGAAGACCTTATCAGAAATGATATTGATCCCAAGACTCCTGTTTATATGCGTTATGATACACACGCTGAAAACGGATCTATGTATAATACACCTAACTGCTGGGCTATTTATTGCTGCGGTAAGGTGTTTAAGTATCTTTTATCTCTCGGTGGTCTTGAGAAGATGAATGAGATGAATATTGAGAAGGCCAAGATTCTTTACGATTTCCTTGATTCTTCCAAGATGTTCAAGGGAACTGTAGACAAGGAATTCAGATCTCTTATGAACGTTCCTTTTGTTACAGAATCCAAGGAAAAGGATGCAGAAGTTGTTGCAGCTACAAAGGCAGCCGGTTTTGATAACCTTAAGGGTCATAAATCTGTTGGTGGTCTTCGTGCTTCAATCTACAATGCAATGCCTATTGAAGGCGTTAAAGCTCTCGTTGATTTCTTAACCAAGTATGAAAAGGAGAATTCATAATGTTCAAGTATTATTGCCTTAATCCTATTTCTCAGGTTGGTCTCGTTAATTTTACCAATCAGTATGAGAAAACAGACAGCATTGATAAAGCTGAAGGTGTTCTTGTAAGAAGTGCCTCCATGCACGAAATGGAGCTTCCCGATAACCTTCTTGCAGTAGCAAGAGCAGGTGCCGGAGTTAACAATATTCCTCTTGATAAGTGTGCAGAAAAGGGGATTGTTGTATTCAATACTCCCGGAGCAAATGCAAACGGTGTTAAAGAAATGGTTCTTGCAGGAATGCTTCTTGCATGCCGTGATATCGTAGGTGGTGTTAACTGGGTTATTTCCGATAAGGAAGATGCCGATATAGCAAAGACAACCGAGAAGGAGAAGAAGAACTTCGCAGGTACAGAGCTTGAAGGCAAGAAACTTGGTATTATCGGTCTTGGAGCTATCGGTGTTAAGGTTGCAAATGCAGCAAAGCATCTTGGTATGGAAGTATACGGATACGATCCTTATCTTTCTGTAGATGCAGCATGGAATCTTTCACGTGACGTTAAGCACATCAAGAATGTTGATGATATTTATACAACATGTGATTTCATCACAATTCATGTTCCTCTTCTTGATTCAACGAAGAAGATGATTAACGAAGAAGCAATTTCCAAAATGAAAGACGGTGTTATCATTCTTAATTTTGCAAGAGACCTTCTTGCAGATGAAGAAGCTGTTCTTAAGGGAATTGAGAGCGGTAAGATCAGAAAGTATGTATCTGACTTCCCGAATCCTACAATCGCAGGACGTGCAGGATGTATTACAACTCCTCATCTTGGCGCTTCAACAGAAGAGTCAGAAGACAACTGTGCAAAGATGGCAGTAAGAGAGATGATGGATTATCTTGAGAACGGAAATATTAAGAATTCCGTTAACTATCCCGCACTTGATATGGGCGTGTGCACCAAAGCAGGTCGTGTAGCAATTTTCCATAAGAATATTGCCAATATGATTACCAAGTTTACCGCATGCTTCGGTGATGCAGGAATCAATATTTCCGACATGATGAATAAGTCTAAGGGCGAAGTAGCATATACAGTTCTTGATATTGAGTCACCCGCAACAGAAGAGATCATTTCTAAACTTAAGGCTTTTGAAGGTGTATTCAGAGTCAGAGTTGTTAAATAACAGATTTGTATTTTACCCCGGTTTCCGATTGGAAACCGGGGTTTCTTATTTTATCCATGAAAATGACGTACGAACTTGAGAAAAATGTAAAAATTTGATAAAATGTATATACTTTAAATACAATTTAGAAAAGGGGATAAACCATGGCAACGATAAGACCATTTAGGGCAATAAAGCCTGCAGAAGGTAAGGAAAGTGCTATAGCAGCTCTTCCTTACGATGTTTATTCAAGCGCTGAAGCAAGAGAAATAGTTAAAGACAAACCCGATTCATTTCTTAATATTGACAGACCTGAGACAGGATTTCCGAAAGATCACGATATGTATGCGCCCGAAGTATATGAATATGCCGCAAAATATCTTAATGATATGATAGATGACGGACGCTTTGTAGTTGAAGACAAACCCTGTTTTTATCTTTACAGTCTTACAATGGGTGAGCGAATCCAGACAGGATTTGTTGCATGTTGCAGCATATGGGAATATAAGAACAACATTATCAAAAAGCATGAGAATACACGTGCCGATAAAGAAGAAGACAGAATCAGACACGTATCTGTCTGTGAGGCACAGACAGGCCCTATTTTCCTTGCTTACAGAGATATTCCGGAACTTAAGAGAATAATGGATTATTACACGGATGAAGTTCTGCCTGATTATTCCTTTACATCCGAAGACGGAATAGGTCACAGAGGCTGGGTTATTAGTGATGAGAAAGATATTGAAGCTATTACCCTGGGCTTTAAGAAAATGGATTCAATTTATATTGCTGACGGTCATCACAGATGTGCAAGTGCCTGCAAGGTAGGACTTAAGAAGGCTGAAACAAATCCTTCACATACCGGAAATGAAGAATATAATTATTTCCTTTCTGTTCTATTCCCCGATGATAAACTAAAGATTTATGATTACAACAGAATCGTAAAAGACTTAAACGGATATTCGAAAGAAGATTTCATTAATAAAATAAGCGAATGCTTTGATGTAAAAGAGGAAGAATATCCTGTTCATCCCGAGAAAAAAGGGACATTCGGAATGTATCTTGACAAAAAATGGTACCGTCTTACATTTAATAAGCCTGTAGGTGAAGACCCTGTAGGTTCTCTTGATGTTTCGATTCTTCAGGAAAATCTTCTTTTCCCTGTTCTTGGTATAGAGAATCCCAAGACAGATAAGAGAATTGATTTCGCAGGTGGAATAAGAGGTCTTTCGGAACTTGAGAAAAGAGTAAACGCAGGTGAAGCTGTTGCATTTTCGATGTACCCGACTTCAATCGGAGAGCTTTTTGCTGTAGCAGATGCCGGTCTTCTCATGCCTCCCAAATCAACCTGGTTTGAACCCAAGCTCCGTAGCGGTTTGTATATTCATTCAATTAAGGAGGATTAAGGAATGAACAAGAAGACTTATAAACTTATGGACTGGCCTTTGATTGAAGGAATTATTTATGCTGATGAGTCTTATCCAAACAGAATTCTCGGCGTTCAAAAGGTAAAGGGTGCAAACCTTGTACAGTGTTTCTTCCCGGATGCAGATTCCGTTGAAGCTATATGCGGGAAGAAGGTTTATCAGATGGAACTCGCTGATGAAAACGGCTTTTTTGCCGTTCTTGTAAACGAAGAGATTAAAGAAACTGTGAAATTCAGGGTGTTCTATAAAAAAGGTAAAAAAGAATATGTAGAAGAGGTATATGATGCGTATTCTTTTGACCTTCCAAGCAGTCCCGAGGATGTGAATGATTTTCTTGAAGGACGTTCAACCAATATTGATGAATATTTTGGTGCGCATAAGGCTACAATTTCCGGTATTGAAGGTATGCTTTTCAGATTATATGCGCCTTTTGCTGTGCGTGTTTCTGTTATCGGCAAATTCAATAATTATGACGGAAGAATTAATCCGATGATACGAGGAGAGGAAGGAATATATACTCTTTTCCTTCCGGGGCTTAATGATAAGACACCTTATCTTTACGAAATCAGAAAAAGAGGCGGGGAGGTAATCCTTAAGAACGACCCCTTTGCCGGCGGTTTTGTTATGGATAAAGTCAAAGGCAGAATGAGTATGCCTCTTACCCCGGTGAAAAAAGCACATTCAGTAAGAAAGAAGGTTAAGGCAGGCGAACCCTTCCTTATCTATTCACTTTCCGAAGGCGAGACGCTTACTGCAGAAAAGGTTAAGAAGATTAAATCGGCCGGATTTAATTTTATTTCGCTTTGTAATTATCTTCCGGAAGAGAGAAGAGGCAGCGTTCATGTAACTACTTCCTTCTTTGAGAGAAATACCGATCTTATTAAGAAAATCGAAATGATTCACAAGGAGGGTCTCAGAGCGTCCATCAATCTTTCTATATCAAGTTTTCTTCATGACAGCGACCTTCTTGAATGCTTTGACGGAAGTCATATTTTCGAGGATTCCGATGAGAGAGCTTCATATAACAGAAAGCTGAATATTTCTCTTTTTAAGTATGATCTTCCTGTTGTAAGGTCTTATCTTTATTCAGCAGTAAACAGGGTTATCACTGAATCAGGTTCTGATACGCTTTGTCTTTCAGATACATCATTTATGCTTTATCTTGATTATGATAAAGATCCCGGCGATTATATTCCGAATGCTAACGGCGGAAATGAGAATCTTAATGCCATATCCTTTATGAAGGATTTTAATTACCTTCTTAAGAATATTTTCCCCGGAATAATTGTTGCAAGTGATGAATTTACAGGATGGCAGAATATTACAACTCCTATTGAAGAGGGGGGATTCGGCTTTGATTATAAGATGCATCACGCATTTACGAATGAACTCATGAAATACGGTGCTACAGATCCTGTTGCAAGATCTGCATTTCATCATGATATTACAATGTCGTTTTTGTACCAGAATATGGAGCATTTTACACTTGCTCTTACAGAGGATGAATTCCAGAGATGTGATTGTTCGTTTACTTCGCTTTGGGACGGTGTCAAAGATGTGTTCTACGCATATACAATGGTTCATCCGGGCAATAAGGCATTTGCCGATCATTTTATTGAAGGACTTTCGGACAGCTTCATTAAGAAATCAAACGAAGTTTATTTGAAGAATCCTGCTCTTTATGAAAACGGCACAAATGAAAATTCGTTTGAATGGATTAATTCTCTTGATTCTTCCGAATGTCTCCTTTCTTTCATAAGAAGAAGCGAGGATCAGACGCTTGTTATAGTTGTTAATTTTGCAGGTTGTATGTGGGAGAACAAGCTAATCGGGGTTCCTTATGACGGAAAGTACAAAGAGATTTATTCATCTTCAGAGAGCGGCCAAAGTACCAAAAATGTACGTGCGAGAAAAGAGACAGCCGATCTTAGGGAGAATTCTGTAAAGATTAACATTCCTGCACTGTCTGTAAATGTTTATGAATATGTACCCTATACAGAAAAGGAGCTTTCAGAAATGAAGGCTAAGGAAGATGAGAAATTAAGAAAGGCTGAAGAAGCAAGAAAGCAGAAGGAACTTCTGAAAGCGAAGAAGGCCAAAATCAGAGCCTCCATGAAAGAAGAACTTGCAAGAAAGATAGCAAAAGCAGAGGAAGAAATTGCAAGAGGAAGTGAATTAAAGAAAGAAACAAAGACTAAAAAGAAGTGATATAAATTCCTTGCCAAAGAGTCATGCCTCATATATAATAGCATTTGCTGGGTATGACTCATGCTTCTGTGGCTCAGCTGGTAGAGCAACGCATTCGTAATGCGTAGGTCGCCGGTTCGAATCCGGCCAGGAGCTTAAAACCACTCATTTATTGGGTGGTTTTTTTGCGGCTGTTGTGATAATATAAAATCTGTCTTTAATAAATGAAAGTGAGAATTAATATGGCACAGCTTTGGGGTGGAAGATTCACCAAAGAAACCGAAGATAAAGTTTATAAGTTTAATGCATCAATTTCCTTTGATAAGACTCTTTTTGAAGCGGATATTAAAGGAAGTATTTCGCATGTCAAAATGCTTGCAAAACAGGGCATTATTTCAGTTGATGAAAAAGATCTGATTATTAAAGGTCTTAACGAAATAGAAAAAGAGACATTTGAAGGATTACTTCAGATTACAGATGAATATGAGGATGTACACTCTTTTGTCGAAGCAAATCTGATTAAGAGAATCGGTGATGCAGGTAAAAAAATGCATACCGGAAGAAGCAGAAACGATCAGGTTGCTCTTGATATGAGACTGTTTATGAGAGAGCATGTACTTGGTACCGGCGATAAAATCACATCTCTTTTAAATACAATACTTCGCATTATGAAAGAAAATACGGAGACATACATGCCGGGATTTACGCATATGCAGAAGGCTCAGCCTGTTACACTTGCACATCATTTCGGAGCATATTTCGAGATGTTCAGAAGAGACAGAGACAGGCTTCATGATATTTATGAGAGAATGAATTATTGTCCTCTCGGAGCAGGGGCTCTTGCCGGAACAACATATCCTCTCGACAGAGAATTTGTTGCAAGTGATCTTGGTTTCTACGGCCCTACACTTAACAGTATGGATTCGGTTTCTGACAGAGATTATATTATCGAATATCTGTCTTCTGCAGCCACTATTATGATGCATCTTTCGAGATTCTCCGAAGAGATTATCATATGGAATTCCAATGAGTATCGATTTGTTGAATTAGATGATACTTATTCTACCGGAAGTTCCATTATGCCGCAGAAGAAGAATCCTGACATAGCCGAACTTGTCCGCGGTAAAACCGGAAGAGTGTACGGTGCTCTTATGTCTATTCTTACAACAATGAAGGGAATTCCTCTTGCATATAACAAAGATATGCAGGAAGATAAGGAACTTACCTTTGATGCTGTGAGAACAGTAGAGGGATGCATCGAACTGTTTGAAGGAATGTTATCAACAATTACATTTAATAAAGATATTATGGCAAGAAGTGCGATGATGGGCTTTACCAATGCAACGGATGCAGCCGATTATCTTGTGCTTAAAGGTGTTCCGTTCCGTGATGCGCACGGTATTATAGGAAAGCTTGTACTTACCTGTATTGAGAAAGGTAAGTCAATCGAGGATATGTCTGTTTCTGAACTTAAAGAAATTTGTCCTTATTTTGATGAGGATATATATGATGCGGTTTCGCTTAAAACCTGCGTTGAGAAGAGACTTACAATCGGAGCCCCCGGGCCTCTTGCGATGAAAGAAGTAATCAAAAGATATGAAGAATATCTTGAGAAATAAAGGAGATTATGAAGAAAATGGAAAGTAAATTAAAAGTTGGTATTTTAGGCGGAACCGGAATGGTTGGACAGAGATTTATCTCACTTCTTGAGAATCATCCCTGGTTTGAAGTTACAACAATTGCAGCTTCTCCGAGATCTGCAGGCAAGACATATGAAGAAGCAGTCGGCGACAGATGGAAAATGGATACTCCCATGCCGGAAGCTGTTAAGAAAATTATTGTTAAGAATGTTAATGAAGTAGAAGAAGTAGCATCCGGTGTTGATTTTGTATTCTCTGCCGTTGATATGACAAAAGAGGAAATTCGTGCGATTGAGGAAGCTTACGCAAAGACTGAGACACCTGTTGTCAGCAACAATTCAGCGCACAGATGGACTCCCGATGTTCCCATGATTGTTCCGGAACTTAATCCCGATCATATTGCAGTTATTGATGATCAGAAGAAGAGACTTGGAACAACAAGAGGCTTTATTGCAGTTAAGCCCAATTGTTCAATTCAGAGTTATGCTCCCTGCCTTGCCTGCTGGAAGGAGTTTGAGCCTGTTGAAGTTATTGCCACAACTTATCAGGCAATTTCAGGAGCAGGAAAGACATTTAAGGATTGGCCTGAAATGGTTGAGAATGTTATTCCTTACATCGGCGGAGAAGAAGAAAAGAGTGAGAAAGAGCCTCTTCGTATTCTCGGTAAAGTTGAAGGCGGAGTAATCGTTCCCGCAGAGAGTCCTAAGATTTCCTGCCAGTGCATCAGAGTTCCTGTTCTTAACGGACATACTGCTGCAGTATTTGTCAGATTTAATAAGAAACCTACCAAGGAGCAGCTTATCGAAAAGCTTGTAAATTATTCGGGAGAACCTCAGAAACTTGGTCTTCCTTCAGCTCCTAAGCAGTTTATTCAGTATATGGAAGAAGATAACCGTCCCCAGGTTAAACTTGATGTTAACTATGAGAATGGAATGGGGGTTTCAATCGGTCGTCTTCGTGAGGATACAATTTATGACTATAAGTTTGTAGGACTTTCTCATAATACTGTAAGAGGTGCTGCAGGCGGTGCTGTTCTTTGTGCAGAGCTTCTGAAAGCTAAAGGACTTATCAGTTCAAAAAATTAATTAATTTATTAATGGGGTAATAATGTATGGAGGAACTTCGTTATCAAGTTGATCTCTTGACAGCGATGAATCAGAAATTAACAAAATCAGAGAAAATGTACCGTTCAGTATGTAATACTCTGGACGGTGCATATCTCTACTTTCTATGTGGTACCGGGCAGATTGAAATGCTTGGTAATTTCACGTCTTTTTTTCCTGTTGAAATCAAAAGTGAAGCCGATTTGACTCTTTTATATGAATGCGTGGAAAATGCTGACGCTCAAAGACTTCGCGATATTATTTCGGATGATTTTGCAAATCCTTTGTCAAGGCGTTGTGAGATAAAGCTTCGAGATAAGAAAAAATGGTATGAATGTGAAGTTTCTGCCGAATTTGAGAATGATGTACTTATTCAGAAAATTGTCAAATTCAGGGACATTACAAGGTTCCGTGTTCAGAATGATGAGCTTTCATATCTGGCATTTTATGATTCGCTGACGGGACTCATTAACAGAAATCATTTCGTTTCCATTCTTACGGATTATATTAGCAGAGCATCAAGAGATAACTGCATAGTGTCTGTTATTTTTGTCGATATTGACGATTTTCGTAAGATTAATGACAGCAAGGGAATTATTGTCGGAGATGAGCTTGTACAGGTTTTCGGTCAGTATCTTAATACGCTTTCACAGGAATATGTAAAAGTATCTCATTTTAATTCCGATACTTACTGTATTGCAATTTACGATCCGTGTGGTTCGAGATCTGTAGAAACAATAACAGCGGAAATCAGGGACCGGATTAAATCGCCTTTTATACTTCTTAACAATAATACGATTTCACTTACTGTTTCCATGGGTATCGCGGAATATCCCGAAAGTGCTGCAAGTGCTCTTGAACTTATCGGAAATGCGGAAATTGTTATGTTTAAGGCAAAATCTGCAGGAAAGAATACGATTGCTTACTTTGATTCGGAGATAATATCTGATTTTAAGCATACGATTCTGATTGAGACAAAGCTGAAAAATGCTGTTGTATGTAATCAGTTTATTCTGAATTTTCAACCTCAGTATTCAGTTGATTCGGGAAAACTAAGGGGCGTCGAAGCACTTATAAGATGGAAAGACGAAAACGGTCATATTATAAATCCCGGAGAATTTATTCCGATTGCCGAGAAGAACGGTGCAATTGTTGAAATCGGCGAATGGGTTCTTGAAGAGGCTGTAAGGACAATTTCAGAATGGCAACAACGTTATAAGACTGATATCGTAATGTCTATTAACATTTCCGCTGTTCAATATAAAAAGCAAGGCTTTGCACATAAGCTTTTAGACCTTCTCGAAAAATACAATGTTGATGCAAGGTTCATTGAACTTGAAATCACAGAGAGTGTACTTATTGATGATTTCAAGCAGGTAATGGATAAGATGAAGATTTTGAAGGACTGTGGTCTTAAGGTTTCGCTTGACGATTTTGGTACCGGATATTCATCTCTTTCATATCTTAAAGACCTTCCCATAGATACACTTAAGATTGATAAGAGCTTTATTGATACTGTTGTTTCTGACGACTCAACAAGGGTTATAACCGAGTCTATTGTATCAATGGTCAAAAAGCTTGGTTATGAAACTGTTGCAGAAGGCGTAGAACATTCTGACCAGTACGAATATCTTAAAAATATTCATTGTGATAACATTCAGGGATTCTATCTCGGAAAACCTATGCCGGTAGAAGAGATAGAAAAGATTCTTATTAAGCAGTTAGGAGTATAAAATGATTACTTTTTCTGAGCATCAGAGAAGTCTTGGAATAATAAGTAAAGCATTTGAACGGAAAGATTCCGGAATTATTGTATATTACGGTGAAGCGGGTCTTGGAAAGACTTCTCTTTTACGTGAAGTTGCAGATAAATATGAAGACAGCATATACTATATGGCTGTTCCTGCTTCCAGCAGACAGCAGGCGTCTTTTATGGCAGAAAAATGTCTTCAGAATAATAATCTCGATGAATTTCCTACATATTCGCAGGTTTTTTCTGAAATAGGGAAAACGACAAAGGGAAAGAGAATTCTTATTTTTGATGAATTTGATACGCTTCTTAAAGCTGATGATTCATTTATGGAAGAAATTATGAAAATGGCTTCCGGTGTGTATTCTAAATTTCCGTTCCTTTTCATTTTCTGTACATCATCACTTTCGTTTGTTTCAGGGACGATGAGTAAGAAAATGGGAAAGGCAGCTCTCTTAATAAAAGGACTTATTAAAGCCAAGGAATTTTCATATTCGGAGATGCTTACACTTTGCGAAGGCAGAAGCAGAAATGATGTATTCTACAGGTATGCGCTTCTTGGAGGAAGACCTTTTTCTATTCTCGGGTCCCTCAAGTATGAGACTATTCGTGATGTAATCGAGAATATGTTCCTTATGAATGACGGTTTCTATTATGATTACGGAATTCGTTATATAGAAGAGCAGCTTCGTGAACCCGGTGTATATTCAACAATTCTTTATCTGATTGCAAAAGGTAACAATAAGCTCAACGACCTTTTTGCTCTTTCAGGTTTCTCAAGAGCGAAGATAAGTGTTTACCTTAAGAATCTGATAGAACTTGATCTTGTGGAAAAAGTATATTCCTATGGTGCGCAGGCAAGAGATGATTCTCTTAAAGGGGTATACAGAATATCAAATCCGATGATGTTCTTCTGGTACAGATTTGTATATGAGAGAAGAAGTGATCTTGAAATTCTCGGAGCAGAGAAATTTTTTGACACATATATCGAAAAGGATCTTTCAGCATATCTTGAGTATTATTACGGTAAAATAGCAGGAAGTCTTATCGGTGAAGAAAAAATAAACGGTATTGTTGATATAAAAAGATGTGAGGAATGGGTAGGAAAGAGCGGCGCAATTCCTGTTGTTGCAGTTCCTGTAGGTAACGCCGGCAAAAGAGGAACCGGTACAATCTGCTGTTTTACAAAGAGAGCTCTTCCCGTTTCCAATGAGGATATTGATGAGATAAAAGAGATTCTACTTAAAGCATCTCTTTCTCCCAAAGAGGTTGTAATTTTTACGGAAGCCGGTTCGAACGTTACAGGCGGTGCTATTCCGGGATGTAATCTTTGTATACAGTCTCTTTTTTCCTCATTCTAAAATAGTCGGAGAATGCCCGATATCATATGGACAAAAAATTATATATCGCCGAAAAGCCGAGCGTCGCAAAGGAATTTGCGAAGATTCTTAAGGTTAACGGCAGAAATGCTGACGGGTATATTGAATCTGAAGATTCGATTGTGACATGGTGCGTTGGTCATCTTGTCACAATGTGTTACCCGGAAAGCTATGATGAAAAACTGAAGAAGTGGAGTATGGATACCATTCCGTTTATTCCTGAGGTTTTTAAGTATAAGGTGATTGATGATGTTAAGAAACAGTTTAACATTGTTAGTGGCCTTCTTTTGCGTGAGGATGTTAAAACAATTTATGTTTGCACCGACTCCGGACGTGAAGGAGAGTATATTTACAGACTTGTCGAGCAGGAAGCCGGAGTTAAAGGGAAAGACAGAAGAAGGGTCTGGATTAATTCGCAAACTGAGGAGGAAATACTTCGCGGAGTTCGTGAAGCCAAAGACCTTTCCGAGTATGATAATCTATCTGCCGCAGCATATCTTCGCGCCAAAGAGGATTATCTCATGGGAATAAACTTCTCACGGGTTCTTACCTTAAAGTATGGTAATCAGGTTAGAAATTTTCTCAAAACCGACAAGGGTGTTATAAGTGTCGGAAGGGTAATGACCTGCGTTCTCGGTATGGTAGTGGAAAGAGAGCGTGAAATCAGAAATTTTGTTAAGACGCCTTTTTACCGTGTTCTCGGAACATTTGAATACGGTGGGAGAAATTTTGACGGGGAGTGGAGAGTTTCAGAGAAATCCGCTTATTTTGATTCACCTCTTTTATATAAGGAGAACGGTTTTAAAAAAGAAGAAGATGCAAAGAATCTGATTACTCTTCTTGAACCGTTTGACAGCGCACTTGTTCAAAGCATAGAGAAGAAAAAAGAAGTAAAAAATGCGCCTCTTTTGTATAATCTTGCCGAGCTTCAAAATGACTGTTCAAAGTATTTTAAGATAAGTCCGGATCAGACGCTTTCTTATATTCAGGATATGTATGAGAAAAAGCTTCTTACCTATCCGAGAACTGATGCGAGAGTTCTTTCTTCTGCAGTTGCCAAAGAGATTGATAAGAATATCAAGGGACTTCTTAATTACCAGCTTACTTCGCCTTTTTGCAAATGGATTCTTGAAAAAGGAGCCAATAAAAGTCTTGAGAAGACAAGATATGTTAATGATAAACAGATAACTGATCATTATGCCATTATTCCGACAGGTCAGGGTCTGAATGCACTTTCAACACTTGATGCGACGGGAATTAAGATATATGAAATTGTCGTAAGAAGATTTCTTTCGATTTTCTGTCCGCCTGCAGTTTATGAGAAAGTATCTCTTGTTCTTAATGTTAACAAGGAGAATTTCTACGCGAACTTCAAGGTCTTAAAAGAAGAAGGCTTTCTTAAATGTGCGACGTTTTCTTTTGCAAAGCCCAAAGAAACAAAGGAAGGCGAAAACGAAGACGACGAGAAATGCGATGAAGCTTTTATGGAGGCACTTGGATCGCTTAAAAAGGGTATGTGTGCAAATGTTGTAAACTACCAGGTTAAAGAAGGAGAGACCTCGCCGCCCAAAAGGTATAATTCCGGATCGATTATTCTTGCCATGGAAAATGCAGGTCAGCTCATTGAGGATGAGGAACTTCGGGCACAGATTAAAGGCAGTGGAATAGGAACAAGTGCCACGAGAGGCGAAATTCTGAAGAAGCTGTTCAGTATTAAGTATCTTAACAACAATAAGAAGACTCAGATTATTACGCCAACCCTTCTTGGAGAAATGGTTTATGATGTTGTCGATCTCTCGATGAAACCGCTTCTTAATCCCGCACTTACCGCAAGTTGGGAGAAAGGTCTTACCGGTGTGGCAGACGGTACTGTTTCTGAAAAAGAATACCTTGATAAGCTGTCGGACTATGTTACAAGGCGTACAAATCTTGTAAAAGACAATAATTACGGTTCGTATCTTGATAATGTATTTAAAAGGGATGCCGTATTTTATAAGAAATAGTTTGATTTTTGGGCATTTTTATGCCATTATATTATTTGGTTTGACCATGGACAGCATAGCTGTTAGGTATATAGAGATTCGAAAGGAGATTTCACATGATTTATTCAAAAGAAGTTGAAGAAATGTGTCCCGTTGCTCAGGGCGTGCATCATGGTTGTGCACCGATTCCCGAAGAAGCAAAGTGGGTACAGGCAAAAGAAGTTAAGGACATTTCCGGTTACACACACGGTGTAGGCTGGTGTGCACCTCAGCAGGGAGCTTGCAAGCTTTCTTTAAATGTTAAGGATGGTATTATTCAGGAGGCTCTTGTTGAGACTCTCGGATGTTCAGGTATGACTCATTCAGCAGCTATGGCAGCTGAAATTCTTCCCGGACTTACAGTTCTTGAAGCTCTTAATACAGACCTTGTTTGTGATGCTATTAACACCGCTATGAGAGAGCTCTTCCTTCAGATTGTATACGGACGTTCACAGTCTGCATTCTCTGAGGATGTTCTTGCAATCGGTGCAGGTCTTGAGGATCTTGGTAAGGGAACACGTACAATGGTTGGTACAACCTACGGTACTCTTGCAAAGGGCCCCAGATATCTTGAACTTACAGACGGTTATATTACCGGAATCGCTCTTGATGAGAATGATCAGATTATCGGTTACAAGTATGTTAACTTCGGTAAGATGATGGACTTCATCAAGAAGGGTGACGATGCTAACGAAGCTCTTAAGAAAGCTTCAGGACAGTATGGTCGTGTTCAGGATGCAGTTAAGATTATCGATCCCAGAACTGACAAGGAAGTAAAATAAGGAGGACAAAGTAATGGCATTATTTGAATCATATGAGAGAAGAGAGCCTCAGATCCTTGCTAAGCTTAAGGAATACGGCATCTCATCTATTGAAGAATGTAAAGAGATTACAGAGAAGGCCGGAATTGATGTATATCATCTTATCGAGAACATTCAGCCTATCTGTTTTGAGAATGCAAAGTGGGCTTACACTGTAGGCGCAGCAATTGCAATTAAGAAGAACTGCCGTAAGGCCGCTGATGCTGCAGCTGCAATCGGTGAAGGTCTTCAGGCTTTCTGTATTCCCGGTTCTGTAGCAGATACACGTAAGGTTGGTCTTGGCCATGGTAACCTTGGCAAGATGCTTCTTGAGGAAGAGACAGAGTGTTTCGCATTCCTTGCAGGACATGAGTCTTTTGCTGCAGCTGAAGGTGCTATCGGTATTGCTGAGAAGGCAAATAAGGTTCGTAAGACTCCTCTTAGAGTTATTCTTAACGGTCTTGGAAAAGATGCTGCTCAGATTATCTCAAGAATTAACGGATTTACTTTCGTTGAGACCAAGTATGATCCTTACACTAATACTGTAAAGGAAGTTTCCAGAACATGTTATTCCAAGGATGCCAACAGCCCTCGTGCAAAGGTTAACTGCTACGGCGCTAACGACGTTTGCGAAGGTGTTGCAATCATGTGGAAGGAGAACGTTGATGTATCAATTACCGGTAACTCAACCAATCCTACAAGATTCCAGCATCCTGTTGCAGGTACATATAAGAAGGAGAGACTTGAGGCAGGTAAAAAGTACTTCTCAGTTGCTTCAGGCGGTGGTACAGGACGTACACTTCATCCCGATAACATGGCCGCAGGTCCTGCTTCCTATGGTATGACAGATACAATGGGACGTATGCATTCAGATGCACAGTTCGCCGGTTCTTCATCAGTTCCTGCTCACGTAGAAATGATGGGTCTTATCGGTGCAGGTAACAACCCTATGGTTGGTATGACTGTTTCAACAGCTGTTTCTATCGAGGAAGCTGCTAAAGCAGGTAAGTTCTAGTAATTTTTTTAGATTTTGCCCCCCCGGATGTTTTGCATCCGGGGCATTAAATGAAAGAGTGATATTAGATGAAAAAAATACGACTTTTACTATCAGCTGTAATTATATCAGTCATGGTGATTATTGGTATGAGTATCACATCTTTTGCAACTCCTATAGGAACCGGTACAAATGAAGACCCATTTCTGGTTACTTCGTTTACAGAAGGGGAATATATTGAGTTTGAAACCGGAGCAATGTTTTATTGGAAAAATAATACAAATCATATAATTAGATATGATTATGTTAATTATTATGGTCTATATATTGATGAAAAAGATTTTTCGTTAAGTTTCTTGTTGGAACCGGGAGAAATAGCAAACCGTCGATTGGCTGTTGGTGTGTATGGATTTAATATTAATAAGCTTAATCTTTCTTCAGATGATCCGTCACCTTCCCCCGCACCTGCAAATGAACCGATTGAACCAGAACAGTTTCATAACAATCATGCAGAAAAGGCACAGCTTGTTCCTGTAAAGAATACAGATGGTTCATTTTCGCTTAATGCATTTGGTGTTCCTGTAATTGTCTGCAGCGAGTGCGGACAGGTTCATAATGATTTTGCAGTAGCACATGAAAACTGGCTTGATGAAGTGGAAAATGCTGTAAAAGTCCATAAGAATTTTGGAACAGACTGGAAGACAACCGAAGAAGCATCAGAAAATCCTGTCACTATTACATCAACAACCTTTATTAGTTTTGACAAGGATATGCTTTCTTATCTTAACAGCCAGCCTGATGCGGTTATTCTTAAATTTAAATATAACGGAAAGTATTATGTAACAACAATTCCTTCCGATTTTGACTGTCTTAGCCTTGCGGATGAAAACGGATGGGCAGGATTTGCCTATATTATGAGCATTTGCGGCGGAAGAGAGATTACGGAAGAAGAATTCATTATGTAATTATTTCTCGAGTGAACAGAATTCTTTTGGAAATTGCGAATGGCATATTGTATAACAATTTAGATGAAAAGGCGGAATTGCTATGAAAACAATCAAAAAAGTGGCTTTTGGTGCGATATTATTTTTTACACTATCAGCTAATCTATCTGTACTTGCACACGCAGAAACTAAAGAGATGTCATATTTGAATGGTAACACCGTGTTAAACGAAGGTGATGTGTTACATAATGATACCGGCGCACCGGTTTATCTTATGTATACATCCGATGTTGGTGCTTTTGCTAATTATGATGCTTTGTATTTTGCCGAAAATGAAGATGATTATTATGCCGATTTGTTGCAACTAATGGAAGATGGAGATAATTATACTCTTGGAACTCCAACGTCACCACATGTATGTTTTAATCTTTCAATTACTAGGGTATATGGTAAAAGACCCAGTCCTTCTCCGGAGCCTTCACCGGTTTCTCCTGAACCACAGCATGTTCAGCATGCAGAAAAGGCACAGCTCCTTCCGTTGAAAAATTCAGACGGCTCATATAAGCTTAATGCTTTCGGTGTACCTGTGATTGTATGCAGTGAATGCGGACAGGTTCATGAAGATTTTGCTGCAGCACAGGAAAGCTGGCTTGACGAAGTAGTAAATGCTGTAAAAACTCACAAGAATTTCGGAACAGACTGGAAGACAACCGAAGAAGCATCAGAAAATCCTGTCACTATTACATCAACAACCTTTATTAGTTTTGACAAGGATATGCTTACATATCTTAACAGCCAGCCTGATGCGGTTATTCTTAAATTCAAATATCAGGGCAAATATTACGTTACAACAATTCCTTCCGATTTTGACTGTCTTAGCCTTGCGGATGAAAACGGATGGGCAGGATTTGCCTATATTATGAGCATTTGCGGCGGAAGAGAGATTTCTGAAGAAGAGTTCAAAATGTAAATTCTGATATTTCATATATTTGCCATATTGAAATTCTGATACCTCGTGCCTTGCACGAGGTATTTTTTATACTTTGAAACCCGGAAAGAAAGAAAAATATGTAAAAAATATTTTATAGAAAGATATATTGTAAAATTTGAAAACATAGTATAATAATGTAGCAAAATACAGAAAGGATACATTATATGAAAAGATTTTCAAAGTTTTTAGGAATAATACTTTCTTTGGTTATTGTTTGCGCCACTTCATTTTATGCGAAGGCCTCTGAGCCGGATCCTTATTATCTTGAGGATGTTAAGGTCGGAGCATCTTATTATTCGCGTAACTTCCCCGGGATTATTTTAAGAAATCACGGTGATATTCATTTTAATTATTATGCTGATACGTCGCCTGAACACAGACTTATACAAGTGAGATTTCTTCGTGATGGCGGCAATGTAATTCCAAGCGATGAAATTTTTGGTGTTGAAAGCATTTGCGAGTTGGTTCCTGAATATTTTGGTCAGGAATTTAAAATTGAAATACATGCTAATCAATATAAAGGCGATCCCGCACCTGATCCCGTTCCCGCTTCGGATAAGACAAATAAGGCCCAGGCTTCAGAAGCAGAAATGCTTCCTGCAAAGAATACTGACGGTTCATATAAGCTAAATGCGTATGGTGTTCCGAACTTTATTAACAGTGTTACTAAAGAGGTTACTGTAGATTTTGCTGTTTCTCAGAAGTTATGGATGTCTGAAATTACAAATGCGATAAAGAACAAACAGGATTTTAATACTGAATGGAAACTAAGTCAGCAAAAAGAAAAAGAATCAATTAAAATTGCTTCAAATACATTTATCAGTTTTAACAAGGAAACTATTTCTATTATTAATGGTCAGGATGCGGACGTTATCTTAAAATTCCGTTATAATAACAGTTATTATGAGACTGTGGTTCCTGCAAATTTTGATTGGACCAAGTTTACTTTGGATGAAGACTGGGTTGGATTTGCAAAAATCATGGATGTTTGCGGCGGAAGAGAGATTACAGAAGAAGAGTTCAATAAGTGAAGTAGTATTAAAAAAGCCTAAGTCAATTGACTTAGGCTTTTTAATGTTCACAATTATGAATCCATGTCGGACTGGAATGTGATATCAACGCCCTGAATTACCTGACCGGTATAATTTACAAATTCAAATGCTTTGTAATAATAGGTATTGGCTGTTTCGTAAGCGTCTTCATCGAATACTTCACCTTCAAAAGCAGTATGGAAATAATCAGCAGCTGTTGACATATATTCGGTCGCTTTTTCATTAAGACGGGTAACTGTCTCGTAACCTTCGGGAATCTCGAGTTCGGAAAGCTTTTTGAAGTCATCCTTTAATGCATCTACATAGAAGAGTAGTTCGTTTTTGCAATCGTCATGAGTTGCATCTATTTCATTAATCTTGGTTCCGATATCTTCAACAGCGCTTTTGAAATCAAGTAGATCTTTTTCATATGATTCAAGTTCGGCTACCTTGCCATCGGAACCACAACCTGCAAGCAGAGAGAAAACAACTAAACTGCTAAGAAGAACTGAAGAAACTTTCTTGTGATTAATCATATATTACTCCTTTAATAAGTATAAAAACCATTTTTAATCTACCATATATAGTATTTTATTTCAATCCTAATTATTGTTTTTTGAATCGTAATATGCTAAAATAAATAAAATTGTGCGAGAGCATAATATTGATAATTAATATATATGGGAGGTATTTTATTATGTTCTGTAAGAAATGTGGTGCAGAAGTGCCTAATGGTGTTGGTTTTTGTACAAAATGTGGTAATCCTATGGGAGCAGTTGCAGCTCCTAATCCGGCTCCTCAGCCGCAGATGGCTCCTAATCAGCAGTTCCAGGGACAGCAGTTCCAGGGTCAGTATTATCAGCCTCAGCCTGTAATCCAGCCTTGGGATCATACAGCTGAATTTGATGCAGCAGATATTTCAGATAATAAAGTCGTTGCAATGTCATGTTATATTCTTGGATTTATTGGAATTATTATCAGTCTTCTTGCTGCAAAAGATTCCAAATATGCTGCATTCCATGCTCGTCAGGGACTTAAGCTTTCGGTTTGCAGTGCACTTTGCGGACTTATGATGTTTGTTCCTGTTCTTGGTTGGATTTGCGGACCTATCGGAGCACTTATTCTTTTCGTTGTTAAGATTATTTGCTTCTTTGGTGTATGCGGCGGAAAAGCAAAAGAGCCTGCAATTATCAGAAGCTTTGGCTTCCTTAAATAATCTGTTATCGACACCCGGCGGTTTTCGATTTGTTCGAAAACCGCTTTTTTTATTTGCTTTTTAACTTTATCGTGTTAAACTATATGTTAGTTTTGGCATTGGAGATACAGAAATGACAAAAGAAGAATTCAGAGCATTATGTGAAAAGAAAATAGTACTTCTTGATGGCGCAACAGGTACAAATCTTGTAAAAATGGGAATGCCGAAGGGTGTTTGCCCTGAAAAATGGATTTGTGAGAATCAGGATATTGAAAAGGACTTAATCCGTTCTTATGTTGAATCCGGTTCTGATATTGTATATGCACCTACTTTTACAGCAAACAGAATTAAACTTTCTGAATATGGACTGTATGAGGAACAGAAAGAAATAATCAGAACTCTTGTGTCGTTATCAAAGGTTGCTGCCTGTGGAAAAGCCTATGTTGCCGGAGATGTTTCGATGACCGGCCTTCAGGTTAAACCTGTCGGTACTCTTGATTTTGAAGAACTTGTAGATATATATAAAGAACAGATTGGTCTTATGGCTGATGCCGGAGTTGATTTGATTGTTGTTGAGACAATGATGAGTCTTCAGGAAACAAGGGCTGCTGTAATTGCCTGTAAAGAGGTATGTGATCTTCCTGTTATGGCGACGTTGTCTTTTGAAAAAGACGGAAGAACTCTTTTCGGAACTGATGCGAAAACTGCCGCGATAACACTTTCGGCACTGGGTATAGATGCTATCGGAGCAAACTGCTCATCAGGCCCTTCCCAAATGATATCTATTATTGCTGCAATGCGCAGCGTTTCGTGTATACCTATTATTGCAAAACCAAATGCAGGACTCCCTTGTATTGATGCGGAAGGTAATACATATTATTCGATGGAGCCTACTGATTTTGCAGAGGCTTCCATGGAACTTATCAGGGCAGGAGCTTCTATAATAGGAGGCTGCTGCGGAACAAACCCGGAGTTTATTCTTAAACTTAAATCCTATGTCGATCTTTTATTTGTTGAAGAAGTAGAGAAGGCACTATCATTTGATTTTCCGCAGGATATTGAAGAAGCAGGCGGTAAATTTGTGCATTATCTGACAAGTGAGAGAAGTATTCATTCATTTACAACAGATTCTCTTTTAACCGTGGTGGGAGAGAGGATTAATCCTACCGGCAAAAAGAAGTTCCAGGAAAGTCTTAAAACCGGCTCGCTTTCGATGGCAATTGACTTTGCCGCCGAACAGGAGGAGCGCGGTGCGAAGGTTCTTGATGTAAATCTCGGAATGGGTGAAATCGATGAAAAAAAGATGATGTTAGATCTTATTGATGAGCTTTCATCTGTTACGAATTTACCTCTTTCAATTGATTCCTCGCATATTGACGTTATTGAAGCGGCGCTCAGGCGTTACCCCGGACGTGCGCTCATTAATTCGATTCCTCTTGAGAAATCCAAATTTGAGCCGCTGCTTAAAATAGCCGCAAAATACGGAGCAATGTTTATTCTGCTTCCGCTTACGGATGACGGGCTTCCCAAGAATTTTGAAGAGAAGATTGCAAACATTGATAAAATGGTAACCTTTGCCGAGAAAATTGGCTTTACCAAGGCGGATTTTGTCGTCGATCCTCTTGTAATGACAATTGGAGCGGATCAGAGCGCGGCAGAAAGCGTTCTTAGGACGATTGCCTGGTGCAAGGAACTTGATATAGCCACGATTTGCGGACTTTCAAATGTAAGCTTCGGGCTTCCCGAAAGAAGCTATGTTAATTCTTCCTTTATGGGAATTGCGATTTCAAGAGGCCTGACGATGGCTATTGCAAATCCATCGCAGACTCTTCTTATGTGCAGTGCAAAGGCTGCTGATCTCATTATGAATAAAGAAGGTGCAGCTGAGAATTATCTCGAGTATTGCGAATATGTAAATTCGCTTCCTTCCGAAAATGCAGCAAAAGAGAAAACTCCTAAAGCTGTTGTTACCGATAATGAAAACCTTATACCTGAAGAACTCAGGCCTGTGTATGAGGCTGTTCTAAAAGGCAGAAAAAACGATTCTGAGTCTATTACAGAAGAACTTATTAAGAAGGAGATTGATCCTTCATATATATTGAATGAAGGTCTTATGCCTGCAATTGACCTTGTCGGAGAATACTTTGAAAAAGGAAAGTATTTCCTCCCGCAGCTCATGTCCAGTGCCGAAACAATGAAAAATGCGATTTCTGTTCTTGAGAAGAATATGAAAGGTGAGAGTGAAAAGCCGCATGGAACAGTTGTATTTGCAACAGTTAAAGGCGACATTCATGATATAGGTAAGAACCTTGTCGTAATGATGCTTAAGAATCACGGCTTTAACGTAATCGATCTTGGCAAGGATGTTGACAGAGAACTGATTGTTGATAGTGCAATAAAAGAAAAAGCGGACATAATTGCCCTTTCTGCACTTATGACCACAACAATGAAAGAAATGAAAGAAGTCATTTTACTTGCAAGGGAAAAAGGTTGCAGTTCAAAGGTTATTGTCGGCGGCGCAGTTGTAACCAAAGACTATGCAGACAGTATCGGTGCAGATGGTTACAGTGATAATGCCGCAGATTGTGTAAATCTTGTAAAAAATTTAATTGATAGGAATTGAGGTTAGCTATGATTGGTGCAGATGCCATAATAAAATGTCTTGAAGCTGAAGGAATTGATACAGTTTTCGGTTATCCCGGTGTAGCAATTTGTCCTTTTTATAACAGTATTCTTGAATCCGATATCAGAACCATACTAATTCGAACCGAGCAGAATGCAGCGCATGCTGCAAGCGGGATGGCGAGAGTAACCGGAAAAACCCAGGTTTGTGCGGTAACAAGCGGTCCCGGAGCAACCAATCTGATTACAGGTATTGCTACTGCTTTTGCAGACAGTATTCCGCTTGTATGCATTACCGGACAGGTTAATTCATGTCTTCTTGGCTCCGATGTATTTCAGGAAGCAGATATTACAGGAGCTGTGGAGTCTTTTGTTAAATACAGCTATCTTGTCAAAAAAGCAGATGACATTCCGAGAATTATGAAGGAAGCATTCTATATAGCAGGTTCAGGAAGAAAAGGACCTGTTCTTATTGATGTTCCCATTGATATTCAGAATCAGGTAATTAAAAAGTTCGAGTATCCCGAAAGTGTTTCTCTCAGAACGTATAAACCTACTGTAAAAGGAAATACTGTTCAGATTAAGAAAGTAATTAATGAACTTTCAAAAGCTGAAAAACCTTTGATTTGTGCAGGCGGTGGTGTCATTCTCGGAAAAGCCGAGAAGGTACTTAGAGCCTTTGCTGAAAAACATAATATTCCTGTTGTTTCTACTATGATGGGAATCGGTTCACTTCCCACAAAACACCCGCTTTATTTCGGTATGGTCGGTAATAACGGAAAGCCTTATGCCAATAAAGCAATGAATGATTCCGATCTTCTTATTATGGTTGGCGCGAGAGTTGCGGACAGGGCTGTTAATCAGCCGGATATAATTACACGAAATAAGGTTCTTGTTCATATTGATGTCGATCCTGCTGAAATCGGTAAAAATGCAGGACCTACAATTCCTCTTGTAGGTGAAGCGCTCAGTATTTTTGAGGACCTTCTTGCAGAAGAGTTTGAAGTTAATGACCAGGCATGGCTTAATACTCTTTCTTATAACAAGGAGCAGATGGAGCCGGTAAGAGAAGAACATCCGGGTTTTGTTGACCCTGCTGTTTTCATTACCAAGCTTTCAGAGGCACTTGATGATGATGCCGTTTATGTTGCCGATGTCGGACAGAATCAGATATGG
>JAZLHJ010000039.1:0-4015 GCA_045616785.1 Lachnospiraceae bacterium | reverse complement strand
CTTTGCAAAGGAGTTTCCGGACACACTCTGGTGCATGGGTAACCATGACTTAAGCTATGTCTGGCAACAGCCGGAATCCGGTTACAGCGGGCTGGCATCCATAACGGTACAGAAGAAACTGATTGACCTGAAGGCAGCACTGCCGGAGGGGAATTACCTGAAGTACATTCATAAGATTGATAATGTGGTTTTCTGTCACGGCGGAATAAGGGACAGCTTTGTAAAGGAGCATGTTTCGGATGAGGAATATGATAATCCGGACGAAGCGATAGAAGCAATCAACCGCCTGGGAGTCCGTGATATGTGGAACGACCTTTCGCCGATATGGCTGCGGCCTCAGTACAACGGCTGGAAAATGTACAAAGCAGACGAACTGCTGCAGGTGGTCGGACATACTCCGGTGGATAAAATAACAAGAAAAGGCAACGTGATTTCCTGCGATGTATTTTCATCGTACAGGGACGGAAAGCCGATAGGAACAGAGAAATTCCCGGTAATTGATACGAAGACATGGGAATTTGAAGAAGTATAAAGTATTTTTACAGTTATCATCAGCTTTGGTCAGACATCTGACCGAAAGGACAAAGACAATTAAACGAGGGCCTCATGATATGTGAGCTTGTTGAACCAAGGCGGGTCTGATGCCTGCCGAAACATGACTTGCGCGGACGCATGAGAAAGATAATCGGGTTAAGCCGGTCTTTCTTGTGCGTCCTTTTTTGTTGCCTAAAAGATACCTTTTTCCGGTTATCGGCCGGAAAGAGGAGAACATGACAGTAGATGCAAAAGCAATCGGACAGAGAATTAAGACACTTAGAAAGGAAAACAAAATGACCCAGCAGCAACTGGCAGACAAGCTGGGCGTTTCATTAAATCATGTAAGCAAAATAGAGCCGGGAATGAAGGTTCCTTCTGTGGATCTGTTTCTCGCGTTATCGGAGGTTTTTAATGTTTCTCTGGATTTCCTTATTAAAGGAAAAGAGAAATGACGAGACCGGACGGGACGGACTACGAGTCCGTATAAATAAGCCGTCGATGAACATACAATTACAACTGTAAACGTTACGGAACAAACCGGTTATGAAGTAACAGAAGAATTTGACGGAGGTAAAAATGGAACAGAGATACGGCATCGTTGGGCGTTATTATTTGAAGCCGGCCAGAAAAAGGCTTGAGATTCTGTTTGATGAATATAGTGTGTTTCCACAGAAATTGAAAGCATATGAGTCCAATCTCCAGATGATGATTTCAGCAGAACGTGAATTTTCAAGAAATGCAGCCAGGGGAGATCTCGGTGTAAGAATTCAAACCAATACGATTTCCAGTGTTACGGAACAGCGTGCGATTGAGGATATCATGATTGAAGAATTTATAGGCAGTGAAGGAGCTGACGAGGACTTCCTTAAGGATGTTGAGGATTTCGAGGAAATCATGCTGGGAATCAGAGAATTGAAACTTATGAAGATGGAATATGAAACACTTCGTAAAAATATCGGTCTGATTTCTGACAGGGATAAAGAGTTCTATCTTCCCTACCTGTATAAAAAGAAGGACGTTTTGGATTTGTGCGAAGAATACGGGCTGTCCTTAGATGGAATGAAAAGCAAATTAAGAAGAGTTCGCAAGGGAATTGCTCTCGGAATGGAAGGATTCATGAGAGAGTACAACGAAGATATGACAATTTCAGGAGGAAAAAGAAATGGAGATCACAAATAATACACCGACAAAACAGAAATACCTCAGATATTCGGAAGCCTGTAAGGTTTACGGCGTGGGTAGAACTACCATGAGCAAATGGGTTAAAATTTCCGGTGCAGCAAGAAAGATTGGCAGTCTGGTACTTATCAATACAGAGAAGCTGGATGAATATATCGAAAGCTGTGAATCACCGTTCTCGGCGACATCCTTGTACTGATTTCGAGGTCTGAATAGAATGAGGATATGTTGCCCGGCCGCAACTGTTATTTAACGAAAACAAAGATATGACGATTTCAGGAGGAAAAGAAATGGAAATCACAAATAATACACTGAAAAAACAGAAATATCTCAGATATTCGGAAGCCTGTAAGGTTTACGGAGTGGGAAGAACCACTATGAATAAATGGGTTAAATTTTCCGGTGCAGCAAGAAAGATTGACAGACTGGTTCTGATCAATACAGAAATACTTGATGAATATATTGAAAGTTGTGAGTCACCGTTCTCGGCGACATCCTTGTATTGATTTTGATGACCGAATAGAATGAGGCTATGTTGCTTGGCCGCAACCATTATTTTTGCGAAAGGAGTTTGATTCATGCATAAAGCAAGAAAAGATGATAAAGGGCGTGCCCTTCATAAAGGCGAATCTCAGCGAAAGGATAAACGGTATTGTTACAGCTATACGGATATGTTTGGCAAAAGAAAATATGTTTATGCGAATGATATCGTTGAGCTGCGCAACAAAGAGAAGATGCTTGTCCGGGATCAGATGGACGGCCTGGACACCTATGCAGCCGGCAATGCAACATTGAATTTTCTGTTTGACCGGTATATCAAGACAAAAACAAATATAAGACCTACTACGATGGCAAATTACAAATATATGTATAACCATTTCGTACGTGACACACTCGGTAAGGTGAAACTGAAGGATATCAGGTATTCCGATATGGTGTATTTCTATAATTCCCTGATTGATGATAAGGGACTGAATGTCAGAACACTGGACAGTATTCACAGCACACTTCATCCGGCATTTACGATGGCTGTAAGAGACAATCTGATTCGAAATAATCCTTCGGACGGAGCACTTACTACGGTCAAAAAGAGAACCGATGTGAAAAAGAATATCAGACATGCACTGACACTGGAACAGCAGAGGCATTTTATCAACTATGTGAAGGAATGTCCGCTTCTGGAAGGATGGGAAACGATTTTTACTGTTTTGCTTGGAACCGGTCTTCGTGTTGGAGAATTTATTGGCCTCCGGTGGGAAGATATCGATTTTAAGAACAGAATGATCAGCATTAATCACAGCCTTATTTATTACACAACGGAAAGAGGTGTCGGAAGAAAGTCGGAACTTCATGCGTCTCTGCCGAAGACGGAAGCAGGTATCAGAAATGTTCCGATGATGCCACAGGTGTATGAGGCATTACGGCAGGAATATTTGAAACAGAAGAAGTGTAAAAGAAAGACAGAGGTTGTAGACGGGCTGACGAATTTTGTGTTTGTTGATGATAACGGACTGGTAATTCTTCCGAGCAGAATCAACGATGCAATAAAGAAAGCGATTCGCTATCACAATATGGAAGAGACTGAGAAAGCGAAGGAAGAACACAGAGATCCTGTTCTGATTCCGGATTTTTCCTGTCACCATCTTCGCCATACTTTCTGTACCAGATTCTGTGAAAATGAAACCAATGTTAAGGTTATTCAGGCTGTCATGGGACATGCCGATATCGAAACAACAATGAATATTTACGCAGAAGCTACGGACACGAAAAAAGCAGAAGCTATGTCAAAACTGGCAGAATCGATTGACGTATTTTAATGATAAGAGACGGTTGATTTTAAGTAATCAGCCGTTTCTTTTTTGGCAATCGGCGACATCCTTGTGTATTTTGTTGTGACTGAATAAACTGTACCTAAGTTGCGGCCACAACAAATATTACAGAAGGAGACTCAATCATGAGAACAAGAAAAAGTAACATGTCAGATTTTGTGACAGAGGAACCACCGAAGCGAACGCAAAAGAAGTATATGCGTTATTCGGAAGCAACGGAGTATTACGGAATCGGGCTGACCAAGTTTAAAGAAGTTGCAAGGAATGCCGGAGCAATCCGTAAAATCGGTCGTCTTGTATGTATCGATACCGAAAAGCTGGAAGCTTTTATCGATACCTTCGAACCATAAGGAGGTACGATATGGCTGCATTACGAAAAGACAGTAAAGGGAGAGCCTTGTATCAGGGCGAATATGAACGAAACGACGGAAAATATAAGTTTGCTTATACCGAAAACGGAAAAAGACGTT
>JAZLHJ010000038.1:0-43216 GCA_045616785.1 Lachnospiraceae bacterium | reverse complement strand
CTTTCAGTGTATAACTGGGAGCATCCCGGGCTTGTAACAATCGGTATTGTGAACGGCGCAGCATACGGCGAGAAGACGGAAGCGGTTACTGTTAAGTGCGTATCAATTATTCTTGTTGGATTCTTTATGGTTACGGGAGTTCTTGAAGCAGCTTATCTCATCTACTACGGAAGATGGAAAAAGATGATAAACAGTTCTGTTACAGTAATAAGAGAGCATGGGGAATTTGAGATACCCGAAAAGGGCACAGGCGGTATGATGCCTCTTTGGATGGCTGTTTCGGAGCTGTGCAAATATCTTGAAAACGTAAAATACGGTATGGGGCAGAGCATAAAGACTGCGCTTAAGTTTATGCCGCTCGGACTTGAAACACTTGTCGGCAAAAAAGATTCTTCACTCATTGCCGTTGGTGATTTCGCTATTACACAGGGAAGCATGATTCAGTTCTCGTTAGACAGCATGAAGAGCCTTCCGGGTCAGGAATATATGAATTTCGTTGAGAAAAGCTTTTCTGTTCTCGGAGAACTCCAGAAAATGGAGCCTTCCGTTCATGTTCAGTGTGACGCAGATTTTACCAGAAATAAGTACTTCTTCAGCGGCGAATATGATGCAGCTCTTAACTTTGCTATGGAGGCATCAAGAAAGTTTGGGGAGCTTACCGAAGCAAAAAATAAGAAACGACTTTTCCTTATCAATTCCGGCGGATACTTCTGCGGTATATCCGGAACTACAGAAAGAGCCATTCCCGTTACTTTCTGTAAGGATGATGAGATTCTTGATAAATATGAAACTTCAATAAGAAATTCAGGACTTGAGGTCGTTCTTACCGAAAATGTACTTGAGAAACTGAAGAATCATTATTCTGTCAGATATATCGGATATATTAAAGATCCTTCATCAGACAGAAGCATTAAACTTTATGAATGTCTGGACGTATATATCGAAAGCAAGAGAAAACTCATTATTGGTACAGAAGAGAAGTTCCAGAGGGCACTGAATCTTTTCTATTCAGATGATTTTTATCTTGCAAGAAATACATTTAACGAAGTATTGCAGATGAATCCGACAGATCAGATAACAAGATGGTATCTGTTCAGTTGTGAATTCTATCTGAACGATCAGGGTAAATCAGATATATGCTATGGTTTATATGAGAACAGTGTTTTGGAGAAACAGTACCGGAGTAATAAGGTACGATAAGCTTTGGAAGGGGTAACTGAGTGGGTAATCTGATACAGGTATTACTTAGTTCCATAAAGGCCAAGATAACTCCGATTTGGACGAAGATTAAGCTGTTTACCAATATCAGCTTTCTTCGGACAAGGGTTTTCACGAAGATTCGAAAGTTCTTTGCATCAATCTTCAATGTTAAGCCCAAGGACAAAAAAGATTATTACGGCATAGGAAGATGGCTGGTAAGTAAAAGGCTTGCCTTTGCGCTTGTTGTAATTGTCGGACTTCTCAGTCTGTATTACATCTTTCTTGTTAATCCGCCGTCAATCTTTAAGTCGGATGATGGAATTAAGACTTACAAATACAATTCAATACCGCTTAGATTTACAAAAGGCAAGGTAAGAATCAAGGCAAAATCCGGATACGTTGCTTATGAAGGCGAAGTTCTTAAGGGTTATGCCGAGGGTCACGGAAAGCTTATGGATCGTGACGGAGATAAGGTTTATGAAGGCGCTTTTGTAAAGAGCAAATACGAAGGAGTCGGAACAAGGTATTACAAGTCCGGACAGATTCTTTACCAGGGTGAGTTTGCAGATAATGAATTTAACGGAAAAGGAATTCTCTACAGAGCAAATGGTGCCAAAGAATATGACGGTACATTCCTTGACGGTATGAAGGACGGAGAAGGAATCCTTTGCGACAATGCCGGTAATCCCGTATTTACAGGCAATTTCAGAAAGGATGCGCTTTTATATACCGATTTCCTTGGAAAGACTACTGCAGAAGGAAGTAAGATTTACACAGGAAAAGCTACTGTTTTTGCAGATAATTCCTATTTCGTACTTTCTATGCCGGATATAAGCGGTGTGTATGTTGCCAGTGCAACTGCAGATACAATTGAGGACGGAACGGAAATCGAAGGGGTATATGTCCTTAAAGGAGCATTTGAATTTGGCGGAGAGAAGTATACGAGAATATCTGAAATTAAGGAAATATTCGGAGAACCGATTTATGAAGGTAATTCCTACATAACAATGCCTGAGGCGGTATGTATAGATTTGCTCAATCAGGAAAAGGTTACCTTTAACGGACCGCCTGAACTTGTTGCAAAATACAGTTTTGATGATTATGCGCAGATAACCTCATACAATTACGACTATATGATTTATCTGTATGCATTTGATTTTGAAGGCGTTAAATATACATTTTTTACATCTCAGAGAAACGGAGATTTCTCAATGTATATGATGGAGCTTTCAGAAGAGGGAAATTAGCCTTGGCGCCGAAGCACACGTATATATAAAGCAAAGGAGTAAATGCTTTATTGGGAAAGGAGGGCAAATATGACTCGTTTTAAGAAGTTTTGTAAAAGAGCATTCTGTGTCGTATTGTGCCTGAGTTTTATTGTGTGTTCGAATTCAATTTTGGGAAAGGGTACTACTGCAGAGGCTGCACGCGGAAAGACGCTCAGTCTTACAAAAGCGAAGCAGCTGGCACTTGCAAACAGTGAATCATATAACAAGATAAAAAATTCAATAGCGCTTAAAGAGGTAGGTTATTCCAATGCTGTTAAATCTCTTCAGCTTAAGAAAAAGAATCTTACTACTTTCAGATGGACGCCTCTTATGAGTTTTAAATTTCCGCAGAAGCTTACACTTGATCAGGAAAGTGAATTCAAGCTTAAACCGATGCAGATACAAAATGAAATTACCGAACTCAAACATGATCTTAATGATGAGATCTTTGCTGTATATGAAAAGGTATCTTCTCAGTTTACGAAGGTATATACACTTCAGGAAAGTATTAAATTCAGTGAAGAGCAGCTTGTTAAGAAAGAAGAGGCGCTTACTAAGAATGAAGGGAGACTGGCAAAGGGTGAAGCTTCCCAGAAGGATGTTGATTCACTTCGAAAAACTATAGAAACAATTACCAAGAAAATCACAGAAAACAAGCGTAATTTTGAAGCAGAGAAAGAGAAACTGAGAGATATTATCGGGCTGGATATAACAGTTGGATATGCTTTTCAAAATCCGTATCTCGGTAATTCTATCCCGAGAAGTGTGCTTAATGATTTCATCCGATATACTCTTGATAACGATCAGTCTTATTACGAAGCAAAATACAACAGTGCGTTTGCACTTACCACTCTAAATTTTAATTCGGGACTGATGCGTGAGAGTTTTGGGGATGATGTATTCTATATCAGTGGATATATTAATGCAATCAAGGCAGGACAGAAGGTCGACAGTTCGGCATTTAAACTTCAATATGCAAAGATGCTTGAAGATGTTGATGAACCGTGGAAGGGCAAAAAGCGTATTTTCCTTTTTGTAAAGGTGCCGAGAGTGTGGTTCAAGGGGGCAACAGATGGTTCAAGATATGTTGAGAACGATCCATACATGGTATATACCAATGCACTCGATTATCAATCCGCATTGTCAGATCAGAAAACACTGGAAGCCGATTTAACACAACAGGTGAAGGACGGATTTGAAAACCTTGTTTCTGCATATAACTCATATATGACTCTTGTTGACAGTGTTGCGGACCAGAAGAAGGAGGTAGACAGTCTTCTTGTTCTTAATACACTGGGCAAGTGTGATATGGAAGAATATATGGATGCCTGTACGCAGCTGGAAGATTTGCAGAATAATATGCAGACTTCCCTGGATACATATACTACCCTTCTTTTTCAGTATGATAGACTTACATGTGGAGCTGTATCAAAGTATTTTAGAAATACAGGAATAGATTTTGATCTTGCAGACAGCGGAATGAGTTATATTGTCAAGCAGGATGAAAGTATTGAGGGATGCCAATACATAATTGAATCGGTATTTGAAGATTCGATGTTTCGTTTCAATGTTTACGTACCTGATGATTTTCAGACCAATATCACACATTATGAGGTATGGGTTAACGGAGTTCAGGTTGGTAACGAAAGAACAGAAATTGACAAAACACTTGTTCATCTGACACTGGATATTGATTCTGTTGATTCTGCTTATGTCAGATTCTTTGAAAACGATAAGTATATCGCACAGGCACCTTTTGATGCAGGGACCTATAACGGACCGCTTGATATTCCCGGTCAGTACACGGTTGAACCTGCATCGGATACGGTTGACGTAGGTTCATATGAACTTTCTGATACTGAATTCGGTATGATAAGTCTTCAGTTCAGCTTTAAGCCGGAAGAAAAAGTTTGTTATTACAATCTTACAGACAGAAACGGAAAACCATTTATTGATGAAAATCTTATGGAGGCGACGAAACCGTTCAGGTATCTGCAAATTCTTGAACAGTCACTTAACGATGTAATAGTTGTATGTTACGACGAGAATAAAAATAAGCTGTATGATGCGAATTTAAATACAGGACTTAATACAGTATACAGAAAGAGAGGAGATACCTGATGAAAAAGACAGTTAAGAAAAGTAACAGATTAATCAGTTTTGTGATGGTAGTCGTCCTTTCTCTGGGAGTGGTATTCGGGAGCTCATTCTTTTTTCTGAATGTTGACGCGAGTGTTGATGAAACCAATGCTGTTCACATCGATCCGAATGCTATTCCTAATGCTACGCTTATTATCGGGGCACATCTAATTTACATGCCCGTTATGAATACAGAGCTCTACGAGAAGGCAATAGAATCGCAAAATGAATCGTTGCAGAATCAGATATATTATAAATCGGAATTAACAGGTGCATGGTATGACATTACGGATGCTTCCGGCATCGAGACAATTACAGATAAAGGTGTTCCGGTTGCGGAAGAGGTAATAAGAAATCTTCTTCTTCAATACCATACCAAATCTGATGGCGTTACTTATGATTTAAGAAACGGGAATGCCGTTTGCATTTTTAATATTGAAGATCCATACGGACTTGCTCTTCTTCCCGAACTTGAGCCGTTAAAGCTCTTATATGACGGTTTCGGAGATAAAGGTTCTGATGAATGGACTGATTCCGACAAAAAATGCGTGCTTCTTCTTCAGGAGCTTTGGGGACTGAATCTTTCTACCGAAGAAACTGTCAAATGTGATTCTTCTCTTAATTCTCTTCAAAGGTTCTATGAATATCTGGTAGGTAAGGAAGCAGATAATGCGCTTACCTCCAAGCTTATGGATATCATGGACCGAATAGATGCCGAGAGACGTTCAATAGTTCTCGGACAGCTTGCTGACGGAATTATTGAAAACGTTCAGAAGGCAACAGAAAGTGATGAAATTTACTGGCCGGGGGAAGTAAGAACCGGTAAGAATTATTCGATAGCAGATGTAAGAGAAGATCTTGACTCCGATGATTATGATGATTTTGACGGAAGAATAATCGGATATACGGTTAATAACGGTCAGATTGATGCCTGCGGATCTGCGATTTCAAATGTTGAAACTTCTTACAATGAATGTATGGCAAAGGCTCTCTCGAGAGGTACAACAGTTATGTCAAAGTGTACCTATGATGAGACCGAGAAGATGATAAATGAAGTAAATGCTTCAAATTATAATCTTGCAGAGCAGCATTTGTGGAGCCTTGTATACATTGACAGAATTTCCAACGGAAATATTATTGCTGCAGATGAAGAGCTTGCATTTCTCAATTCGATAATGATTCCGATGGCAGAGGACGATTATGAAACAGGCCTTGAACAGGGAACCGATGCAGCATATAATTCACTTCCTCCGTCATCAACACAGGCAGCAAGAATTGCAGCCCTTAAGAATGAACTGAATGGGGTGGAGGCAATCAGATCGGAGCTTCAGTTTATCCTGACCGCCAAGAAAGACAGAATGGCACCCCAGGTTGGTGTAGATTATTTCTCACAGCTTCTTGCGGAAAGCGGTGATTATAAAAAAGTAATTCATCAGGATCCTTTTGAAGAATATGCGGTTTCATCCGTTGATAAGTATATTGAATGGCTTACAACAACGATAGAAGAACTTCAGGCTTCAATGAAGAATGGAATCCGTGATGAACTCGAAGGAAATATAGATGACCTTAAGGAAGAATATAAGTCGGCTCTTGATAAAAACAATATTGATGAAGCAAACAGACTTGAAAAAGAGATTGAAGCCGCTCAGAAGAGCCTTGATGACTACAATAAGAAACTTGAGGATATCATTACATCACCTACATCTTCTGATGCTGATAAGGCAAAAGCAGCAGCACAAATGAGTGATGACTCGGCATCAAAACTCATTAATGACATGAAGAACAAGATAATCAGTTCTCTTCAGGACGGTGATTACGGAGCAGGAAACGGAGACGGAAGCGGAAGCGGAAATGGAAGCGGAAACGGAAACGGAAGCGGAAGCGGAAATGGAAGCGGAAACGGAAACGGAAACGGAAGCGGAAACGGAAGCGGAAACGGAAACGGAAGCGGAAACGGAAGCGGAAACGGAGACGGAGCAGGAAGCGGAGACGGAAGCGGAAACGGAAGCGGAAGCGGAAACGGAAGCGGAAACGGAAACGCAGATGTAAGCGGTAATGATATACAGGCTTCACTTGCTGCCATTGCAGCTCTTTCTGCCGAATGTCCGAAGCTTGCGCTTAATGCCCTTGGAGATATTTCAGATGAGCTTGCCAAACAGGCTGTTCTTAACCCTTCCGAAGTGGATGCTCTAGCAGGCCTAAACAATCTTCTTAATGATGCAACAGGTACCTGTCTTGGTAATATGTCCGGTGCGGGATTTTCTGAAGATTTTCTGAAGAATCTTTGGGATGACTTCTTAAAAGGCCTCGGAAGCGGTGCAGACGGATACGATCAGAGCGATTTAATGGCGGCGATGCTTGTAGGAATGAGTATGTATGTAGATGATACTGGTTCTGAATCCGTCAGGGAAACGGTAATCAAGCTTTCCAAGGAAGAGAAGAAAGCCGGGAACAGGCATATATATGATAAGTACAGAAGCGATAAGATAAATGATTTTGTAGATACAAAAGTTCTTTCCGGACTTTGTGGCTACAGATATATCTTTGATAATTCGCAAATGTCGCTGACGCTTTCGAGAGGCCTTAATTTCTATAATATTGAGGCCTTCTCCAGAATAGTTTCAAGGCCTTCGGATACATCGGAAGAAATGAACCAGGCAAGTGTGTTTCAGTCCGTTGTTTATATAGATAAAGATTATGCATATACTACGTTCCAGCAGCATGCTGAGTATTTAAACGGCTCCGAATATGCAATATTGGTTGACGACCCTCTTTATGATATAGCTGTACAGTTCTACGAACAGCTTCTTGAGGTGAGTATGGAGCAGTAATTGTCTTTTTTTCTGTGTTATACGTATAGATAGATGTAAGGCAATTTATAAACTCTAAACTCTAAAAAGCAGGAGAATAATATGGCAGATTATACAATCATTGCTGATGTAAGTAATTACATAGTGCAGACACTTCGAAAGAAAATGTGTCCGGAACCAATCCCGTCTCCAAACAATATTGAAGTATCTTCTCCTGCAGATCAGGATGTTGACTACATTGTGGGTTTGTATTTGTACGACATAAGGGAAGAAGAGAATGTGGCAATGCCGAATTATATGCCAACAGGAAAAGTCAGGCTGGCAAAGTCACCGAGACCGTACAGTTTATATTATATGATGTTTCTTAACGGTTCTGGCCAGATGGGGCTGAAAGGTCTGGATACCCAGAAAATAATGGGAAAAGCAGCCCAGATTGTAAATGATAACAATTCGGTTCTTCCGAACCAGCTTCAGAACTGGCTGGATACACAGGAACCACCGATTACCTTAACACAAAGTAAAATATCATTAGAAGAAAAGGTGCGAGTATGGCAGGCAATTAACAAACCATATCAGGTAAGTCTTTTCTACCGTGCAGCACCGGTATTCCTGTCTAGTGAGATTGTAATCGACGCACCTCGTGTTGTTGATGCATCTTTCGGATTACACCTAACCGGACAAGAAGACTAATGGAAAGGGGAGTGAGTAAATGAAACCGCAGGCGTTAATTCATCACAAACTGACGCTCGTCATCAGTTTACGGGATGCAACGACCGGTAAGGAAGTTTACGAAAATGATGTCATGTTTCACATGCCACCAAACATAAGAGCTCCAATTTCCAAACGTCCGGGAGTTTTCATATTTATTAATCTGGAAACGAGTGATTTTGATTTTCAAGTCGATGTCCACGGATACGAACCGGTAGAAGTCAAAGTCAGGTCGGACAGTATTAATGAGAATCTCCCGATGAGGGATGTGTTTCTGATTCCTTACGAATACCCGAGAGGGCGGTACGAAACTCTGGCACTCAAAGGCCGGATGGAGAACCTTCAGGAAATCGGAGCAATATCCTTAACGGAGCCCGTGCTTAGTGTAAAGAAATATGACGAGCGGAAAAAAGAACTGTCGCTGATGAATCAGCACAGAGCTGAACTTTCCGCAGTCCACTTAGGACTGTACAACGAGTCGCAACATGTATTCGATGTCCTTGATGTTGAGAAAGACATTTCGAAACAACTTATCAAGCTTCGAAGCAGCCCCGAGCATGGTTGTGAGATTAACCAGCCGATAATGCGAATCGTGTTCGGTCAGGTTAAGCAGGATGGATCATATCTGCTGAAGGTTCTTGACAGAGATCCTGCCGAATATCTTGTACGCTTCGTCGTGGACGGTAAGCCGTATTACCAAAGGATTGATATGTCCAATCCGGAACCTCTGAAGGAAGGAGGGGATGTATGGGACACGCAGTAACATCCGGAACGCAAGCAAAATGTTCATTCGGTGATGTTGCACCTGTTATGGCTACTTCGCAATCCACAGTACTCGGAGGAGGAAAGCCTATAGCAACGATAGCCGATTTACCTACAGTTCCGTTCGGAATGTGTAAGACACCAACCAATCCTGCAGTAGCAGCGGCTACAGCGGCGGCCTTAGGAGTCTTAACTCCAGCACCGTGTGCATGTGTACCTGCGGGACCGTGGACACCCGGAAAGGCCAGCGTATTAATTGGCGGTAAACCCGTAATATCAACCGATTCGTCTGCAAGATGTGCTTACGGAGGACAGATATCCATAGTAGCACCGCAACAGACGAAAGTAGTCATCTCTTAGGATGAAAGGAGAAAACAAAATGGCAGAATATTTATCACCCGGAGTATATGTTGAGGAAATTGACAATTCTCCCCGCTCTATTGAAGGCGTAGGAACAAGCGTTGCAGGTTTTGTCGGAATGGCAGAAAAAGGACCTGTATTTGGCGCAGATACTATTATTACCAGCTTTGCTTCTTTCCAGAAGAACTACGGTGGATTCTTAAGTGAGTTCACACATGGTGAGAATCGTTATCTCGCATATGCAGTAGAACAGTTCTTTGCAAACGGCGGTACACGCTGCTACATCAGCCGTGTTATTCCCGATGATGCAAAGAAAGCTTCATTCACTGTTGGCGATCTTGTTATTGAGGCTGCTGACGAAGGTAAGTGGGGCAACAGAATTCAGGTTTCTTTCGAAACTGAAGAGCGTAAGAAAATGCAGCTCATTGAGGCTGCAGGCGAGAATGCTTACAAGGCAAAATCTGTTGAAGGTTTCCACGAAGGAGATATTGTCAGAGTAGGTAATGAATACAACAGAATAAAGGTAATTTATGATAACGAAGTAACATTTGAGCAGGCATTCACAGGAAAGGTTGTTGATAAAGGCGTAGTTCCTTCAACATTCGTAGTTCTTGTAGAGACCAATGTTCAGGTTCGTTACAATGATTCAATCGAGAAATATGCAGGACTTTCATTCAATCCTACAGCATCCAACTTTATCGTTTCCAAGATGTCTGTTTCAGATATTGTAAAGATTACAGGTGCTGTTTCAGATGAAATCGGAAACCCTGTAGAGAAGATTCTCGGTGAAGGCGTAAAGAACGGTTCAATCACCCTTGAAGGTGGTTCTGACGGTACTATTTCCAAGGTAAATGCAGGAACCTATATCGGAAATGACGGTGGTCCCGGAAAACGTACAGGTATCCAGGCATTTATCGAGAATAACCAGGTAAGCATGCTTGCTGTTCCCGGTGTCACAATTCCTGAAGTAGTAGTTGGCCTTGTTGGTCACTGCGAGAATATGAAGAACCGTGTAGCAGTTCTTGATATGCCTCTGGAAGCAACCAAAATCAAAGATCTTGTTAAATTCAGAGAGATGGTAGACAGCACTTATGCTGCTATGTATCATCCTTGGATTCAGGTATTTGACAGAGCAACCAAGAAGCCCGGTTTCGTTCCCCCTTCAGGTGCAGTAATGGGTATCTATGCAAGAACCGACAACACCAGGGGTGTTCATAAGGCTCCTGCAAATGAGACAGTATTCTGTTCCGGTCTTAAGACCAATTACACAAAGGCAGAGCAGGATATGCTGAATCCGGAAGGAATCAACCTTATTCGTGCAATTCCCGGACAGGGCATTCGTGTATGGGGGGCAAGAACTGCCAGCAGCAATTCAACATTCCGTTATATTAACGTACGTCGTCTGTTCATCTATGTTGAAGAGAGTATCAAGGCTAACACCAACTGGGTTGTATTTGAGCCTAATGATTCTACTTTGTGGCAGAGAGTTCAGATTACAATCAACTCCTTCCTGGAGAACCTTTGGAGAACCGGTATGCTTGCCGGATCAACTCCCGCTGAAGGCTACTATGTAGAGATCGGCAACACAACAATGACAAAGGACGATATCATGAACGGCAGACTTATCTGCAACGTAGCTATTGCTCCTTCTCGTCCTGCTGAATTCGTAATCTTCCGTGTATCTCAGCTCACAGCTGATGCAGGCGGCGGAGAAGAATAAAGCACCCTGTAACCGATAATTAGCAAACAGAAAAGGAGAATTAGAATATGGCAACATACGCTACAGCCAGTGGATTATCATATCCGTTGACAAAAATGAACTTCCTGGTTTCAGTCGATGGCGTTGCAGGTACTGCAGCATTCAGCGAAGTAACCGGAATAGAAGCATCAGTAGATGTAATTGAATTTCGTCAGGGCAATGCTAACAGCCTTGCTCCCGTAAAGATTCCCGGACTTGTTAAGCACGGAAATGTAACACTTAAGTTTGGTTACACGATCGACAGTGCATTCAAGACATGGATTCAGGAATGTGTATCTGAAATCAGAGGTGAGATGCCAAGAAACAGAGTACAGATTGAGCTTATCGACATTAATGCCGGTGCTCCTCAGACTGTACAGGATTCCATCACAGGAACAAGAGTATGGGTTCTTACCAATGCATGGGTAACCAAGTATACAGCTCCCGATCTTAATGCTTCCACATCTGAGGTTGCAATTGAGTCAGTTGAGCTTGCATATGAGGAACTCGTAATTCCTAACTAAATATGTGCAATTCGGCAAAGCAGCTGCGGGGGTTGTCCCCGCGGCGGGTTTGCCTTTTGCGTTATTAATGAACATTTTCTTTTTCCTCTGATATGAGGGCCGGAATCCGGTTTTCATCTGAGAAGAAAAAGAATAATCTTTAAGCAAAAAAGGAGTAATAAAAGTGGAAACAGTATATGATTTTACACTTCCCAAGGGATATGTTGATAATGCAGGTGAGGTTCACAGAAAAGGAAGAATGCGTCTTGCAACAGCAGGAGATGAGATTGGAGCAACAAGAGATCCCCGAGTTCTGGCCAACCCGTCTTACCTTACAATCGTAATCCTTTCAAAGGTTATTACTGAGATTGAAGGACTTGAGGTAATTACTCCGACACATATTGAGAGATTGTTTACGGCAGATTTGGCATTCCTTCAGGATATGTATCAGAGAATTAATGATATTACCCCTCCTGTTATGGAAGTTGTTTGTCCTCAGTGCGGATGCAAGCACGAGGTGCCGCTAAATTTTTCCGGAGAGGGATAAAGCTTTACCCGGAGGATGAATTGTATAAGGAGATGTCTTTTATCTCCTATTATTTCCACTGGAGTAATGAGGAGGTCCTAAAGATGGACCACATGAGCCGAAGGCGTTGGTGTAATGAGATAAGTTCCATTAACCGTGAGCTTACGCCCTCAAAACAATCCAAAGAAAAGAGTATCCTGGACATGAAGCCGACCACCAGATAGGAGAGCGCTTATGAGTATTGTTGATAATGTCGAGCACTGGGGAAGTATAGAGAACAGACCCATCGGTAATTTCAATTTCATGCTTCGAGTTGAAGGCGTATTTGATTTGCCATGTAAAGCTGTTCACAGTTTTACAAAAGAAAATGAATATGATTATGTGCAGGAGGGTGGTCTGAACGATTACGTGCATATGCTTCGTAAACAGATTACAAAACCTTTTACATTTACCGTTGAGAGATATGCGATGGTAGATGAAGGTTCCTACAATCCTCTTCAGGAGGGTGCAGATCTGATACTGCCGCTCCTTCTTTTTGTTGCCCCGCAGGCTGGGGTATTCAGCAAAGTAAGAAGAGCATATGTCTTTACCGGGTGTACAGTAATGAGCAGGGAATACGGCGAACTGGATGCGGAAAAGAGTGGTCTTCTTACAGAGAAGACTACAATCGGTTACAGAGAACTGATTGTTGTATCAATGCCTGAAGAATTCTTTAATTTTTCAAAATGGGAGTTCGACGGAAAGAAACCGCAGGGTGGTGGTTCAAGGAGCGCAAGAACCTATTATAGTGCGATTAGTGACGATCTTGTTGACGGCTCGGGAAAAGGAAAACAGATTGATAAGTCAGATCCTGCAATTCCGCCGGAAAATATGCGTTTGTGGAGATTTAAAGGCGGATTAACAGAAAAGGATGCAACAATACCGACGCAAGCAACAAATGGTAAAGAAGCTTCTTCCAGTGGACGCATCTATGGTCCGAGTGCCCGTTATATGAATGGCAATAGCGCCATGGGAAGTTCCGACACCGAACCGGGACAGCCACCTCGTGATATTCCTATACCGCCGGAGAATATGCGTTATTGGGATTTTCCGGGTGGAAAACATATGACAACATCTACTTCAGACAGAGATTCAAAATCAGTAAATGGTACCAGTGCAAGGCACAATAATACTTCTACAGAAGCTGGTGCAAAAAGTGATCTTAATATCGACAGTAAGGATATGAGATACTGGATGTTCCCCGGAGGTGAGACAGAACGCCATAAGGGAGATAACAGAGAAAGTATTATTAATAAGGCAAGCGGATACGTGGAACCCGCTCTTTCAGATAGAATGCTTTCGGGAAGTGCAAAAGGAAATATATACACAACACCGATGGAACCCAAGGATATGCGATACTGGACGATGCCGGGTGATAAGAATCCCGAAATCGAACAGCAGGTTGCGCAGTATACCAATAAGAAAAAGACTCCGGTTTCAGGCAGATCTAAGCAGCAGAGTGCAAAAAAAGATACTTATTCTTCTATGCCGGGCAAACCGAGAAAATGGGAGATTTCAGATAAAGACTTCCAGGGCAAAGGAGGAAGTGTTCTGAAGGATGAGAATTCTTCAATGCCTGAGAAACCGAGAAAGTGGGAAATTTCCGGAGATAATTTTGCCGGAGCAGGCGGATCTGTTCCTGAGGACAAAAATTCTTCAATGCCTGACAGCCCCAGAAAGTGGACTTTTGACAAGAAATCGAGCGGTTCCTATAAGGGTAAAAATCAGAGCGCTGTAGAAGATAAGAATTCTTCTAAACCGGATAAACCGAGAAAGTGGGAGTTTACAGGTAAAGATTATGAAGGAAAAGGCGGATCTGTTCCCGAGGATGTAAATTCATCCAAACCGGATAAATCGAGAAAATGGGAATTCGATAAGACTGACTATGCAGGTAAGGGTGCATCGGTACCTAAAGATGAGCTTTCATCAATGCCGAAAGATCCGAGAAAATGGGAATTTGATGAGAAAGACTTTGCCGGAAAGGGCGGCTCGGTACCTGAAGATAAGCTTTCTTCCAAAGCGGAAGTAAGAAAGTGGTCTTTCAGCGGTAAAAAGTCGCAGGGTAGCGGCACAAGAAGTGCGCTTACCATGGATACAATAAATAAGAGAAAAGAAAACAAATAAGAGATTAAGATATGCTGACAATTAACCCACCTCTGACACTTGTATGCAGTCAGAACAGAATGAAATTGCATGAAGATTTGAATGAGAAGATTCTGGGAAATTATCAGCAGATGTCTGAAAGCGTAAGGCGAGAGGAACTTCTTTTTCTTACTAGTCAGCCTCCCGAGATATATTTTCAGGAGGGTGGCGGAACAAGTATTCTCACAGAAGTGAATACGACAGCGAATCAGGAAATAAGACTGGATGTGGTAAATAACCTGGTAAACAGGATAATGCTCTCCGGAACAACAAATTTCTCGTATCAGGATTCCGTATATATCAGTAACACTCTGAGAAAACTCGGAATAACGGATGTATCGAATTTCATGAAACAGGTGAGAAATCTTCAGGAAGAGAAGAAGGAGAATATCCGGCTGCTTTCACTTTATGAAGAGAATAAAACGCTTCTTAAAAATCTTTTCGCTTCAGAGGATAAAAGGCAGGAAGAAAAGACCGGTTCGAAGGAAGGTAGCGTTTCGGAAACGAAAAATTACTATCTTCATGAGGATATTTATACCAGACTTCAGACAGGTCAGATATATGAAATGGTATCTTCTTTTGCCGGAAACACATCGGTAAACGAGACAGTTATTAACCGCTCGGAAATGAATGTTGCAGAACAGAACAATCTTTCCAAAGCATTTCTTCTTCGGGAGATGAAGAAAGACGTATATAATTCCGAGGCACCGATTAATTTCTATCATATGAATTCCTATGAAATCGGAGAAGGTGAAGAAGGAAAAGAAACCGAAGCTTCAGATAAACTTAGTTCGGCCATTCTCCTTAATCTTGTCGATCAGGCATATTCTCTCAGAATAAATAATATCGAGAAGAATCAGCACGACTGGTATAACGTAGCATCTTCGTTTTTTGAAACAGCGGAGAATACCTATAAGCGTTATGAAAATTTCCATAAGGATGTAACCTATGAGCCAAAGTTCATAAGGCAATCCATAGAAGAAATTAATGTTAAAAAGCATGATGAATTAAAGACCATTACGGAGATTTCCAATAAACTTAGGAATGTATCAAATGTAACGGATATTACGAATGAAGAATTTACAAAAGCCGTTATGGATAACACGGTAAATTTATCCGGGAATACATTTGAGTCTGAAAACGTAGATATCGGAATAATTCGTGAGGGGGATATAAATGTTCGTGAAAAAGTAAAAAATGTGTCCCTTACTTCCAAGCAGTTCGAACAGTTAAAGAATCTTTATGAAGATAACAGAAATTCTTACGATAACAGAACTGTTACGAATGAAATTTATCAGGGAGACGTGTATTCGGTATCGAATATAAGAAATAGTTTTGATGAAGGTATTCAGACCGTATTACGGGAAAATGCCGATGAGTATGATATAATAACAGAAGAGAATATCGAGAATTTAAAGAGTGAGACAAAGGTTCTTACCGAAGAACTGAAGAAGATAAATGAACAGAATGTTCAGAATTACAGGATTCTTCAGGAGAAGCAGTTTGCGGTTTCTCAAAAGAAAGAGCAAAAACTCGATATTAAGAAAACAAGACAAAGTGCACTCCGGGCGCTTGAAAATCCTGAAGAAGTAATTCGCGAGATAATGGAAAGCCCCAATATTACAACTGTTGATAGAATTCAAAACAGCAGTATCAGTGAATTCTATAATGTTCTTCCTGAAGAGACAAGGCAGATTTTCGAACTAGCAATGGAAAAGAAGGAGAACAGTCCCGAAACAGTAATGAGAGAGCATCCTGAGCTTGTACAGGCAATAGAAGAAGCTGCAAGAAATCAGGAAAGCTTTATGCAGTCAATTCTTGAACCTCCGAAAGACCGAGATCGGATAATTGAAAGTTACGAAGAAAAACAAAAAGATACTATTCGAAAGATAACTCAGAACGTAAATAATATTGAGGAGATTACAAGAAGAAGCGATAAGGTTTCAAAGCTGAATCTTGTACATAAGGAACAGGAAACTCTTGATACAGAAGAGCTTATGAATGCCATAACACTTCAGAAGACCGAGACAAAAGTTCGTGAACTAGTCACCCGAAACGAAGTTACAAACGAACAGGTTGTAAATAATGAAGTAAGAAGAGAAATAACAAATATTGTCAGGGAACAGACCGATAATGTTGAAATGCTGGTTAAACAGAATATAAACAGTCAGATCGGAAAGATATCGGATGAAGTATACGGAAAAATAGAGAAGAAGCTTCAGAATGAAAGAAAACGCCGTGGCTTGTAGCTCAGATAGGAGAGTCGTATGGATTTGCTGAATAGCCTTACCGGAAATGTTACAAAGGCTGTAATATCCTTTGATGATAAACGAAAAGAGATGGCAAAATATACCGTAGAGGAAAGCTGGGAAGTAAAGGAAGGGGGAAGCTCCTTTAAAAGCGGCGCAATTAAAGGTCCTGACGGAAATGTAAAAAGTTTTGTATCGGCAGATAAGCTTGGTGCGGAACTGGATTCAATTTCAAGCGGGGTATCGGGAAATAAGCGTAGTTTTAAGGTAAAATTTAATCCGTCTTCTCTTACAATAAGTGCTATGGGTGGTGGACGCTATGCCAATACAGACTACAGTGCGGGAAATAATAAACTTAGCTACGGCGCCGTTAAAACCATGCTTCAGCTTAACTGTAAACTTATTTTTGACGAATATGATTACGGAGATACTTTCAGTAATCCGACAGCCAATCTGAGTGTATCGAATATTGCCGGGAAGGTTAAAAATTTAATAACGAAGAGTGACCATTCAGTTCAAAAACAGGTAGAGGCTTTTACCGGAGCGCTTCGAAACAGATATACACGTTACTGTACGTTTTCCTGGGGAAAAATGTCCTATACGGGAATGGTCAATAGAATAGATGCAACCTATACGCTCTTTTCCACCACGGGAAAGCCTGAAAGAGCTGTTGTAAATTTCGGTATGATGTGTATGGATCAGGAGGCAGAAGGTGCAGTTTCGCAGCAATGGAAAGAGTCATTTAACAGAGTTTTGAAAAACGTTAACGCTGATACGCTGGAATATGACACAACTAATTCAACAGATTTTCTTCAGAATATTCTGAATATGAATTTCTGATAAAATGTAGGAAAGTATGATTATACGGAAGGAGGATGATTATGGGGCTTGGTTCAACGGCCAAGGATTTTGGTAACAGTCTTATCGGAAACAATAAAAAAGCAACATTAAGAGTCGGAGTAAAGAAAACTCCCGACGGCGACGTTGATATTTCAGATTATCAGTTTTCAATGAAAGTTCAGTATAATCCGTCATCCTTGAGATTATCTACTTCAGCAGGTTATACAAGACAGTCAAATGTCGGCGGTGAGGGAATGAATACAGTAACACAGCTTAATCAGCCGCCTCAGACAAATCTGAGTTTTAAATTAATATTCGATAAGGTTCAGCCGGCAGATGCATTTATGTTTTCCAAGATAAATAATCTCAGCGTTTCGGGTGTGGGTCAGACAGTAGGTTCATTTATTAAAAAAGACAGATTTTCGGTACAGGATCAGGTTGAAGCTCTAGTTGCCTGTGTAATGCTTCCGGAATACAGATATGCGCAGTTTTGTTGGAATGAGATGGCTTATGAGGGGGAGATAAGTTCCTGTGATGTTAACTATACAATGTTTAACCCGACGGGTAATCCTGTAAGGGCAGAGGTTAATATTACGATGCAGCAGAACCAGGATGCTATAGGAGGCGACCTTGATTACTGGACGAAATCCTTTGATAGTATTTTTAAGGTGGGGGCAGGTGCAGGTGATTCATCCTTCAGTGCAGTCGATCCTACAAGTATTTTGGGAAATCTGATTAATATTTAGGAGACGATATGGCAACGTATAAATATGAAGATCTTGCACAAAAATACGATAATTTTGCAGTTCCGTCGGTGTCAATATCTGTTAACGGCAAGGATATTACAAAAGCAAAAGGGAAAGGTATTTCCGATATTGATATAGAACTGACAAGCGGATATGAAGCGTCGATTGCATCTTTTGTACTTTATGATATGTATGACAGAGAAAAGTCTAAGTTTTTAACAGAGGATGCGGAGAAATTTATTGCACTCGGGTCATGCGTTGATATCGGCCTCGGCTATGGCGGAAATAATTTTCATGTATTCTGCGGAATTATTACAAGAGTGAATTTCTTTGTTGAAGACGAAAAAGCTCCGGGCGTACGTGTTACCTGTATGGATGTGAAGAGCATAATGATGGCTAACAATCATTCAAAGCAGCTTACCGCAAAGACCTACAGCGCTGCTGTAAAAGAAATCTTTGAATCCGGAGTCTATGCAGCCTTAAAAGATAATAATGTGGTAAGCAAATATATTGTTTCCGATACGCCCGATGCTCAGGCCGCAGGCGGCGGCACCGGTGGAGGCGCAGGTGGCGGCGGAGGTCAGGAGAAAGCTTCTGACAGAACAATTGAATTCGTTGCAGAGAGCGATTATGAATTTGTAGTAAGAGCAGCCAAAAGATATAATTTTGATTTTTTTGCATTATACAATGTTGTTTATTTCAGACCTGCAAAAAGTAATGCAGATGTTCTCTTTACGCTTACTCCGAAGTCGAAGGCCTTTCATTCCTTTAACCTTGAATATGATATAACAGGTCTCGTTGAGACTGTTGAAGCAAGAGGAATGAATACAGGTGAGGCGAAGGCTATTACCGAAAAAGTAAGCTTTAACAATTCAATTTCATTAGGCAGCAAAGCCAAGAAATATATAAGTAAAACCGAAAAAGTATATGTTGACCCGTCAATTACTTCGGCAGCTGAAGCAAAAGCAAGAGCAGAGTCGTTAATGGAGAACATATCCTACAGGTTCGGAACAATGGAAGCCGAACTAAACGGAATTCCGCAGATGGCTCCGGGAAACTATGTGGAAGTAAAAGAGTTCGGTAAAGCTACCGAGAATAAGTATTACATTACTAACGTTCATCACACACTTGATAATGATGGCGGTTTCGTAACAAAAATAATTGGAAAAGTTAACAAGATTGGAGAATAACCTTGGTTTTATATGATGTTCTTGATGAAATAGCCAGTAAGCAGGTCACGAAGACAGATACGGGCGATAACAGAATATTCGGAGTTATTCAGGGAATTGTTGCCAAGAATTATGAAGAATCAATGCCCGGAAGGGTATGTGTAACGATTCCGGTAAGAGATAAGGATCATAATGAACTTCAGTGGGCGAGAATAGCAATGCCGAGCAGCGGTAAGAAGTGGGGGCACTATTTTGTACCTGAAGTCGGAGATGTTGTGCTTCTTTGTTTTGAACAGGGTTATATCGACAAGCCTTATGTAATAGGTTGTATTCCGAAGGACAATGATACTTTTTTCAAGCAGGCTGTTGATAAAGATAATCAGTTTAAGAAAATTATTACCAAGAACGGTAATACTGTTATCTTCGAGGACAATAAAGAAGGCGAAGGTGATAAGGACAAAATTACCATTAAGACAGCCAAAGACGGTCACTCGATTCTTCTTGATAACGAGAATCATGAGATCAGAATAACAGATAAAGATAAGAAGAACTGTATTGATATCAAGACGCAGGACGGAAAGATGTCGATACTGGCAGCAAGCCGGGTTGAGATAAAGGTTGGCGATAATATGTCACTTATCATGAACGGTGAAAGCGGTAATGTAACACTTAATTGTACCAAGCTGGAGGTCAAGGCAACAGGTGGTATCGATTTAAATTCAGACGGAAATGCAGCACTTAAGGGATCGGCCGTCAGTATTGAGGCTTCCTCGGTACTTAAGGTGGACAGTAGCGGTGCCGTAAAGATAGGCGGTTCGCCTATTTCAATAGGATAATTATTAATCACAGATTACAGAGGGTAACACTATGGAAAATGCAAGTTTTCTTGGAAAAGGAATGAAATTTCCACCACAGGTCAGTCCGGCAACCGGAAGATTTGAGACAGTATCGGATAAACAGTCAATAAAAGAATCGGTATATCTGATTCTTATGACAAGAAAAACCGAAAGGCTCGCTAGACCATCCTTTGGTGCATCAATTACAAGATATACCTTTGCCGATACGGATGTGACAAGTCTCAATATTATGGCAAGAGAGCTTAAAGCAGAAATTTCAAAGTGCGAGCCCAGAATAGAGAATATTGAGGTTGAACTTGATTCAACAAGTAAAAACGGATGCATAATAGTTAATGTGAGTTATTCCATTATTTCAGAGAATGTCAGGGATAATCTTGTATTTCCGTTCTATTTAGATACCACCTGGGAAGAAGAGGAACGCGATGATGACTACGAGCCGGAAGAAATTTGATGTTGATAATCGAACCACAAAGGATATTGTTCGCGAGATAGGTGTACTTGCGAAGAATTATACTCCCGAGTGGCAGTTTTCGGAGAAAAATCCGGATATAGGATCTGTTCTTGCTCTTTTATATGCAGAACAGATGAAGGGTAATCTGGACAGATTCAATGAAATTATTGAGAGATATCATATGGAGTTTGTGAATCTTCTTGATATTTCTCTTCATGCTGCGCATCCGGCAACAGCAACAGTTCTCATGAATCTCCTGTCCGATTCAATACCCGATGCTTATGTTCCGAAGGGAACAAAACTTTTTGCAGAAGCCGGAGAGGAGAATCTAATCTTTGAAACAGAATTTCCCGTATATATTACCGGGGCACAGCTCAGAAGCGCCTTTATTACTAATGCTGAGAATGGTTCAATTGTTCCGGTATTTGATACTTTTGAAGAAAAAGACTATGCCGGAAATATTATAAGCAGCAGTGATGAAGAAGCTGTTGATATGGAAGGCATGAAACCTTTCTATATGTTCAGTGACAAAGAAAAGGGAATTGAGAAACAGGCACTTGTACTGTACCATTCCAGAATTTTTGATGTCGGAAATGAAGCTATCTATTGTAGGATGCGAGGAAACTCCGAATTTCTTGAGCAACTTTCGGCAGGTGAGTACAGATTTCTGTATTATACCGAGGAAGGTTTTATTCCTGTTGAAAAATGCGAAATAAAAGATGAGCTTATTATCCTTGAAAAAGAAGGAGAAGGAAAAAAAGTAATAATAAAAGACAGAGAATACGATATTCTTGTTATTGAGGCAATGAATCCTCAGAAGGAGAATAAAACTTTTGCCGAGATTACTTTTTCTTCGGAAGGGAAATGGAGAGAGCCTGAATTTGCCGGAAATGCATCCAACGATTATCCGGTAAATAAATTTAACGTATTTACCGATACGTTATCGTTATATGAAGAGTGCTATATCGGTCTTGACCAGTATTTTTCCAAAGCCGGTGCAAAAATATCCCTTAAATGCAGGGTGGACTATGACGAACACTATGTTGGTTTTTTGGAGGGGGAAGGTGAAGACGATCTTAAAATAATTAAGAGAAAACCCGGAATATCTACTGGCGCCATGGTTTCCTATGCTTATGCTGAAGAGATTACGCTTGAGTACTACAATGGAACAGGCTGGAAGAGAATTCCGACTGAATCGGACTTCAGCAGAATTTTTGCAGAAGGTGAGAGCGGAGAACTGAATATTTCGTTTATTTGCCCTTCCGACTGGGAACCGCTTTCGGTAGGTGCTTTTGGCGGCAGGTCTCTAAGACTTGTACTCAGGAGATCGGATAACTGTTATCTTCAGCATAGTATTCATAGATATCCAGTAATGTCTGATACACATATCATGTATACATACGAAGATAAATATGTGGCACCTGAAAAAGGAAAGGTTCTGTATGGTTCTGCGGAACTTGATATTACAGATAATCTTTTACTTGGAAGGTCTGTTATCGGATTTGAACCGAGTAATTATAATGATACTGCATTATATCTTGGTTTTTCACGAACATTTGATAAAGGACCTGTCAGCTTCTGGTGGAAGCTTGTTGATTCACACCGTGATACCAATCAGAAAATGCATTTTTATTATTCTTCACATACCGGTTTTAAGGAGATGAAGGTAATTGATTATACGGCCGGGCTTTCAAGATCTGGAATAATGCTTTTTCTTCCCCCCGATGATATGGCAATGGTTGAACTGGAAGGCAAGAGACGTTGTTGGATTAAGGTGACAAGAGAAGGCAAGAACGGCTTAAAGGATATGGTTCAGATTGAACGCGTAACCATTAATGCAGTGGAAGCCAGAAATATCAATACATTTGCGGAAGAACCGTATTTTATCGATAGTGTGGACAGTTACATGAATTTTCCTCTGCTTGGAGGAAATATTCTTGATGCAGATGTCTGGGTAAATGAAATTACCGATCTTTCCACAGAAAAAATGAAAGAAATGCTTCGCAATAATCCCGAGAAGGTCAAGGCTGAGTACGATTCACTTGGAAGTATCGTTAATTTCTTTGTAAAATGGTCTGAAGTGGATAATTTCAATAAATCAATTGCAGATGACAGGCATTATGTAATAGACAGAATTAATAATCTTCTCTGGTTTGGAGACGGTGTTCATGTTCGTATTCCGAAGAATACCAAAGGAGAAGCCTTCCGTGTCAGAATAAGAAGCTGTGACGGTGAAAAGGGAAATGTTTCAGCCGGTTCAATTATCGGAAGTATGTCTAATCTCATGTATATAGGAGATATTAATAATCCGGTTCCGGCTTTTGGAGGAAGTAATATAGAATCTCTTGAAAGAGCGATGGCAAGAGGCGCGAATCTGCTTAGCTCCGGGGGAAGATTTGTTACCTGTAAGGATTATTTGAGTGAGATAGAGAATTATTCCGATAATATTGATAAGGCAGCAATTGTTATCGGAACAAACAGATACGGTGAGAATAAAGATAATATGGTTTATGTAATCCTACTTATGAAGGATTACAAAGATGGAGCTGCTTCGTTCTATCGTATGCAGACTGAACTCAGAAGGCATCTTCTTGAGCACTGTGAAATGACAATTCTTCCGGATGACCTTATTGTCGAGGAACCTGTATTTGTAGAATTCAGTATTGATGTATGGGCGCAGATTGTTAATATCGAGGACAGTTTTGAAGTAACCAATTATATTACGGATGCCCTTAATGATTATCTTGAGCCTGTATCATCAAAAGCGGGTGAGGGAAGACCTATCGGTCATATTCCCGGAAAAACGCAGATTATGATGCGCCTAAATGCACTCAAGAGCAAAGCAATAATTAATCAGATGCTTGTTACTGTCAGATATACTGACAGACATGGGGTTCATGAAATGGATCTCGATCAGCTTGAAGTAAATCCTTTCATGGTTGCATGTAACGGAAAGCATAAGGTTCACATTGTTACTGCAGATAAGTAAAATTTGAGAGACGCCGAGGAGGCATGCTATGTTAAGTAGTCAGTTATTTACCTCAAAGACAATAGAAGAATTGATGCAGGATGCCAAAATGCGTATTCCGCTTCTTACGGATGAATGGACAAATTTTAATCCGTCAGACCCCGCAATTACAACTTTGGAGAATTTTTCTCTTCTTACTATTCTGCAGCAGAAGGGGATAGAGGAAGCACCGCAGAATGCCAAAGAGCGGCTTTATCAGATGGCCGGTTTTACAAGAAAAGGGGCGAAGAGTGCGAGGGTTCTTCTGAAAGCGAAAAATGTTCCTGAAGGCGGAGTAACAATACCGATGGGGCAGAAATTTCTTGTCGGTGATATGTGTTTTGAGACAAATAAGGAGAATCGCCTTCAGGGGAATGAGATTATTGGATTATTTGCGGGAAAAGACGGAAATCTGACAGATATTTCATATATTCTTGATCCGGATATTCCAATCAAGTCTTCTCTTTTTGGGAATAAGCCTGAGGAGGGAATGTGTTTCTATATCGTGTGCAATAATCTTGGGAAAAGCAGTGAAGAACTTATCTTTCATCTTCAGTTTGAAGAGCCGTTTATCAGAAATGATTTTGAAGATGAGCAGCCTTTTTCCGAAGTAAGCTGGCAATGTTATACTTCAGCAGGTTTTATTGATATCAAGGTTAAAGATCATACAGAAGGGTTTATGAGATCGGGAGAACTCAGAATCAAACTTCCGAGACAGAAGGCGGCTGTATATACAGAACTTCCAAAAGAAGGATATGTTATTCGAGCAGAACTTAAAAAGGCGCATTTTGATGTGACCCCGAAAATTATTGGGGCTTCAGGCTTTCTGATTGAAGTATGGCAGAAGGAGACAGCTTCTCTTTGTTATACTTTTGAAGGAAAAAAAAGTTTTGAAGTTTTTAATGACATGCTTGATTTGGGCTATTTTATGATCTTTTGTAAAGAGGATGAGGAGGGAAGCTTTTACAGGTATGACATTGCTGATGCATACGCCGAAAACGGAAGGCATGTAGAAATGACAAGGCTTGGAACCGGACATTTCAAATTCACCTTCAACAAGGAGAAATATGGATATGCACCCGGATCTTTTCTGAATGCCGTAAAATTTGTTGCATATAATGAAGAAACAATGCCGGTATATCATTTGGGAACAGTATACGGATATGAGAATCAGAGAATAAGCATTCCTATTGATAATATTGTTAGAGACAGTTTCTCTGTAATTGCAAGAAGATATAATGAATACGGAGAAGAGATATATGATTTTATCAAACCTGATTCCGGGAGAGATAATGATTTCTTTTATTCTGTTCTTGAAGAAAAGAATGAACTTCGTATAGATTATGCCGGAGATTTTGTTAATGCTCAACTTTTCCTTTGTACCTGTGCAAAACTTCGCGGTGAAGACGGGAATGTACGTGCCGGAAGTAATTTTATTCCGGTAGGTGTATCAACGGATATTTCTTTTAGCAATCCTTCAGAGGGACAGGGGGGGAGACTGCGAGAAACGAATTCTGAACTGAGACGCCGTTTTATTTCGGATGTCAGCAGCCATTATACTGCAGTTGAGTCAGCGGATTATGAAAAACTTGTAAAAACCACACCCGGTCTTTGTATTCATAAGGTAAAAGCCGTTATGGATTCAACCAAAAATCAGGTCAGAATAGCTGTTAAGCCTTATGGGAATGAAGTTTGTCCCAAACTGGGTAAAATCTATCAGGAGATTATTACAAAGAGACTTGAATCAAGGAGACTACTTACAACAAGCGTTATTCTTGTTCAACCTGAATATATACCTGTTTCCGTAAGAGGAATAATCTATGTAAAGTCTCATTACGAAGGCGTACAGACGATGATTGAGAATGTAATCAGGGAAAAACTTGATTATGTTAATACTTCCAAAAATTTCGGAGAACCGCTTAGTTTCGACGAAATGTTCCACAGTATAGAAGCACTGGAATGTGTTGATTTTGTATATGAACTTACTGTAATTTCACAGGACCCTCAGCAGGCGGTAAAACAGGGAATGGATATTTATCCTGCACCGCATGTATTGTTGATTCCTGGAGATATTGATATAGAGCTGAATACGCTTGAATAGTCGGGAGGATTCGCCATGGCGGAAATACGCAGATACAGAATTCTTGAGAACAGATTCAGAAAATCGTTTATGCAGGGATTTGAGCAAAGCGGAGATGCTTCGATAACCTGTACAGAAAATGAATACAGACATTTTTTTGCATGTGAAGCGCTTGACGGCGTAACAGATGAGGCTGAATGGGGCAGAATTTGTTATAACTACGATTTCAGTGAAGAAACCGTGGTTACTGTTTATGTTTTTGCGAGTGATGAAAGAGGATTTGAAAGAGTTCTCTTTAATCCGGAGATGCAACCTGTCGAAAAACGTGCTATTATGGAAGAAAACGATGTAAAGAAAGTCGTTAATAAGAAAGATTTTCTGCTTACGGATATACGCGGAAGGTTTCTGTATATCGTTTTCGATGTAATGGGAACCGATAAAGGAAGCATTTCGGGAATCAATGTTTATACCAGAGCAGATATTCTGGTGGATTCTTTTCCTGAGGTGTATCGTGAGGGTAATGAGTTTTTTAACAGATTTCTTTCAATCTTCTCATCATTATATGTGGATTTTCAGACGAAAATCAATCATGTTGATGAACTTCTTGATATTGCTACATGTCCGAAGGAACTCCTTCCGATATATGCTCATTGGATGGGAATTGACGTAAGCGGTGACTTCCTTCAAGAAGACAGGTTGCGTCTTTTGGTAAAAGAAGCGTATAATCTAAACAGAATGAAAGGAACCAAGGAAGCTCTCGAAAGGCTTACAGAGATACTTCTCGGAGAGAAGGCAATAGTTCTTGAGAAAAATGTTTTCAGGGATCAGGTTCCGATTGACGATAAGAAAATCTACGAATCATTATATGGAAATAAGCCATATGATGTTACAATGCTAATAAGTACATATGTCCGGGAAAGTCAGAAATCTCAGTTACTGTTCCTGCTTAATCAGTTTAAGCCGATAAGGTGCAGACTGATGATTAAGTTCCTGAACGGTTCCGGCGAAATTGACAGTCATACTTATCTTGATATGAATGCCGAGGTATACGGATATCAGGAGGCTACGCTTGATTCAAGGCATGATACGGACGGTTTGATACTTCTTGGTGAATAGTATAGTTGAAGGAGAACATTCAAGTGCAACTCGAAGTGACTCGTGTAGATGATGTAATTACAATATTTATTGAGGGAAGAGTAGATACCAATACAAGTCCTCAGCTTCAGGAAGAAATCCTTTCTTCGTTCCAGAAATCAATTCACGTTGTTCTTGATTTTGGAAAATGTGATTACGTTGCAAGTGCCGGTTTAAGAGCTCTTCTTATCGGTCACAAAACTGCAGCAAGTAAACGCGGATATATGAAGCTTGTTCATGTTCCGCCTGCTCTTATGAATATTTTGCAGATGTCCGGATTTGAGAAATTTCTGACTATCGAATAAGCAGTAAGGAATGGGTGATATATGAACCGTTTTTCCGATAAACTTAGAAATGCCCCTTTTAAAGATTACGATGAGTTTATGAATTATCTCTTTGCGAGCGTAAACTCTTGTCTCGATGATTATCTTTCCGAGATGAAGCTTGTGTTTGCGTCTGAGCAGGGGGGGTATAAGAATGTTCTGTATCCTGATTTGGAGGTTGCTCATGATGTATGTCATGATAAGCTCCAATCTTTTTCTGCAGAAGTTACGGAAACAACGGAGGAAAGCGGAGAGGAAGAAGAAAGCCTTGACGAATCCGATTTTGATCCGGAGCTGCTTGAACTTTTAGGAAGTTTCTCTTCGGAATCGACTGATTCTTCCAAGAAAGAAGCGGAAGAAAAAGAAGTAAAGAATGAGAAACTTGATGGTCTTGCAATGATTCAGTTTATCATGAACAGAGCATCACGCAGTATTGAGGCAGGGATTAGACTGCCTTTTTATGAACTTTGCCATAAACTTAAGTTTGAACCGTTTACATTCTTCTGCTTTGCGGCAGGTGTAATGAGTTCAACACAGACTGATTATGCCGGTGTATTCCAGGTAATCAATGAAAGCGGCGGGCTTTCTGCACCTACTATTGAATCTGCCGCAAAACTTTTCTACGGAAGAAAATTCTCTGTAACAGGAGCATACGGAGATATGTCCGTATGTCTTGAACAGCTTCAGCCAATATTAGACCTTCGTATTAACGGCAGTATGCCGTTCTCAACAGTTGTATCGCCCGATAAACGTGTGATTGACTTCCTCTTTGGTCGAAATCCCAGACAGTTAGACGAGAATTATATAAGGTTCTTCAGAATGCTCACAGACGGGGAAGAACTTGATCCGATTATTGCAAACGGAAATGTTCTTGATGCCATGGAGATATCATTTAAGCAGGGCGTCAGAATATTTGCTTACGAAGGTGATGAGGGAAGCGGAAGAAAATTCTTTGTTAAGCACTTCTGTGCAAGAAACGGACTTTCTGCCGTATCCATTAATTGTAAAAAATTATTTGTATATGATTTCCAGTTCGTCGAGAAAGCACTCTGGGCAGTTACAAGGGAATGTATACTTACAAATTCCTGCTGTGTGCTTGAAGAGCTGACTTTCAGGGAAGAAGAACGTGATAAATTTCAGGGATATATGGACCTTGCTTTTGCAAAATTGTTAAGGCGGGATATCCTTGTATTTGCACTCAGCAAGGAAACTGTAGGATTAAAGGCAATTACCAAAGAAGAATTTACCGAGCTTTCACTCGGAACTCCTTCCGCGGAAGAAAGAGAAGAGTGTTGGAATCATTATGCCAAGGGTTTTGTGCTTGATGATGACTGCGATCTTTTCGAGATGACAACCAAATTCCTGTTTACTCCCGGTAAGATAAGAGATGCGCTGAGACATGCGAGAAGTCTTGCGACCATGGAGAAGCTTGACAAGATTCCGAGATCGATTCTGTTTAAGGGCTGTAATGCTCAGATGTCTTCAGAACTTTCACAGAAGGCAACCAGAGTTGATGCGAAGTTCGGTTTTGATGATATCGTTATGAATCCTGACCAGCGTGAGACAATAGGCCATGCAATAGGTCAGATGAACTATAAGAAACAGGTATATGATGAATGGAATTATATGAAGAAATACCCGTACGGTCGTGGACTTACGGTTCTTCTCTTCGGTGCTCCCGGTACCGGTAAATCCATGATGGCGCAGGTTCTTGCGCACGAGCTTAATCTTGAGCTCTACAGAGTAGATATTTCAAAGGTTGTAGATAAATACGTCGGTGAAACAGAGAAATCGCTTTCAATGATTTTCCGTGAAGCCAAAAAGTGTAATGTCGTCCTTTTCTTTGATGAATGTGATACTATTTTTGCAAAGAGATCTGACGATGGTGGTTCAAACCAGGCTTCGGCGAATAATAAGACGGCACTTCTGCTTCAGGAAATGGAAGCTTATGACGGTGTATGCGTACTTGCAACAAACTACAAGCACAACATTGACCCTGCTTTCTTCCGTCGTATGAAGTATATCGTAGAATTCCAGTTCCCGAATGCCGATACAAGAGAAATGCTCTGGAAGACAACTGTTCCGAAGACAACACCTTTGGGACCCGATGTCGATTTCAGATTTATTGCAGAGAAGTTCGAGTTTGCCGGTGGTAATATTAAGAACTGTATACTTAATGCAGCGTTCCTTGCCGCAGAAGATCAGTCACCGGAAGTATGTATGCGCCATTATCTCATGGCTATCAAATATGAGTTTGTTAAGGTCGGAAAAGTATTTACAAAAGCCGATTTCGAACCTTATGCCGATATGGTAGGTTTATAAAGAACTTTTTTGGAGGATGATATGGAACGAAAGATGACACTTAGTGAAGGATTATTCCTTGTCATTGGTTTTCTTGCTTTTTGCGGAGGAATTGTCTGCACATTTTTCTTTAAGCCTGTTTTCCCGATAGGACTGTTTACTGTTTCTGTAGTATGTGTCCTTCTGTTCGCGATAATGAGCCCTAAAGGTGAAGCGGAACTGAAAGCCGCATATGAGAAAGTACAGGAAAATCTTGAGGAAAAAGAAAAGGAACTTTCGGTTGTAAAGCGTGATCTTGAAAACATGACGCGTAATGCACTTTCCAGAGAAAGCGAATGCAAGGAACTTCGCACCAAAATGGAAGAGTTGAGTTCAAAGTTATCCGAAGCTTCGACAGAGGCGAAATCCGTCAAGAAAACTGTTCTTTTCAATGAGGAGCTTCTTAAGGAAGAAGAACAGGTTAACCTTAAGGAAATCGGTCAGGATACAATTGAGCAGCTTAAGAGTTTTGCAAAGGAAGCCGGAATCAGACTGTCATTTACCTGTACCGCCGACTCCGTAATTTATACGGGCAGCAGTAAACTTCTTAATATAATGATGCGTAATATTGTGGACAATGCCATAAAGTATATGCGCCGTCCGGGTAATATGCATATAACCCTTTCCGATACCGGAGAGGATATATTTATGATATTTAAGGATGACGGAATGGGACTTCGTGCAGATGAACTTCCGTATATCTTCGATCTTAATTTCCAGGGTTCAAACCGGGTCAGCGGAAACGGACTCGGACTTACGCAGGCGAAAGACATTGTTAATGCTTATGACGGTGTAATCTATGCAAAGAGTGCACCCGGCGAAGGGATGGGAATATATGTACAGCTTCCCAAGAAGACTGTAGCATCTTTGGCTGAGACAGAAATTGAAACTGAAGCAGCATTTGAAACGGCACCGGAAGATGCACCCGAAGAAGAGGTAGTAAATGAGCAAGAATAAAATCGCTGAAGTGGCAATTGTATGCTTTGTTCTCTCTTTTGCTGTTGTTCTGATTCTGAGTCTGACGCATGTTATTCCGGGGCTCTATACACTTACAACAGAGAATGCTACTTACGTGCAAAAGGTGACGCCTACTCCTGAGCCAACACCGGAGCCGACACCAAAGCCAACACCGGAGCCAACACCCGAGCCAACACCCGAACCTACTCCGGAAGTAACTCCTACTCCGGAACCTGAACCGGAGATGTTTGTCGTAAACGTAAAGAGCAAAAAAGCACTTAATGTCCGCGAAAGCAATGATATTAATTCAAAGGTAATGGGCAAATTACATAGATATGATTATGGTATGCTTCTTGAGTGGGGCGAGGAATATTGTTATATTCAGTGGGGGTCACTTAAGGGATATGTATCTACCGAATACATTATTACCGGAGAAGAAGCAAAGGAACTTATAGCTTCTTTTGAAGAGCAATAAGCCTGTATAGGGGTATGTATGGGTAAGAAAAACGATAAAAAAATACGTCTTAAAGGGCGTCTTGGGATTTACCTGCAGTCTACATTGTTACTTGGTGTGCTGCTGGTTCTGATCAATGTGATTATATATTTTGTTAACATCAGCGCAGGCTTTGTATTGTCTGCGTTTGTTGTCGTTTATTTCGTTATTGTATTTCTGCTTATGAATTACAATAAGCCGATAATTATGAATGAGCTTATCAGTTTTGCGACGGAATATGGACAGATTCAGCGTAAGCTGCTAAGAGATCTTGAACTGCCTTATGCTCTTCTTGAAGAAAACGGCAAGATTGTATGGACGAATAAGGCGTTTGAGGATGCTACAGGCAAGGAAAAAGGTTATCATAAGCCGATATCAACAATTTTCCCGCATCTTACAGAGGACAAGCTTCCGGGAACTTTGGAATGTGTAGAAGAGACTGTTGAATATGAGGACAGAATATACAAAGCAAGGATGCATAAAATTTCTCTTCGCGATATGGCTGAAAAGAGTGAACTGATTGCAACCAAGGATTATGACGGATACCTGATAGCCTTATACCTTTTCGATGAAACAGCATTAAGGCTTGCCCTTTTGGAGAATGATAACCAGTCCCTTTGTATAGGAATGATATATCTCGATAATTATGATGAGGCACTTGAAAGTGTTGAATCTGTAAGAAGATCGCTTCTTACTGCGCTTATCGAGAGAAAGATTGACAAGTATGTTTCTTCGCTTGACGGAATTGTCAAGAAGATGGAAAAGGATAAATATATCGTTATCCTGAGAAAACAGTCTGTTAAGCAAATGATGGAGATGAAGTTCGACATCCTTGAAGATGCCAAGACTGTCAATATCGGTAATGAAATGGCTGTTACACTGAGTATCGGTATCGGAATTGACGGCCTTTCATATACGCAGAATTATGAATTTGCACGTACCGCCATTGACCTTGCACTTGGACGAGGCGGAGACCAGGCTGTTGTTAAGACTCCGGACAATGTTTCATATTACGGAGGAAAGAGCCAGACGGTTGAGAAGAATACAAGAGTTAAGGCAAGAGTAAAAGCTCATGCGCTCCGTGAAATAATTACGTCAAGAGATCAGGTCTTTGTTATGGGCCACAGAATGGCTGATGAAGACAGTTTTGGTGCAGCGGTTGGTATAGCGGCTGTTGCCGAAGCCCTCGGAAGAAAGGCATATATTGTCCTTGAAGACATTACGAGTTCTCTTTCGCCGGTTGTTGCAAGATATAAGGAAAGACCGGAATTTGACAGCGGAGTAATAATAAACAGGAATTCAGCAATAGAAAAAGCAGGTAATAACAGCGTTCTTGTAGTTGTTGATGTAAATAAACCAAGTATTACGGAATGCCCCGAACTTCTGAGACTTTGTAAGTCGATAGTTGTTCTCGATCATCACAGACAGGGAACGGAAGTAATCGAGAATGCCACACTTTCATATGTTGAGCCTTATGCTTCCAGTGCCTGTGAAATGGTTGCGGAAATTCTTCAATACATCGGTGATGAGGTCAAGCTTTGCGGAGCTGATGCCGATTGTATGTATTCCGGAATTATTGTCGATACAAATAATTTCATAAGTAAGACCGGTGTACGTACCTTTGAAGCTGCCGCATTCCTCAGAAGAAACGGAGCAGATGTTACGAGGGTGCGTAAGATGTTCAGGGAAGACGCTTCCGACTATAAGGCAAAAGCAGAAGCAATCAGGCAGGCTGAAATATACCATGACTGTTTTGCCATTGCGATATGCCCTACACAAGGAGTACAGAGTCCTACAGTAGTAGGTGCCCAGGCAGCAAACGATCTTCTTAATATTGTCGGAATTAAGGCAAGTTTTGTATTTACGGAATATCAGAATAAGATTTATATAAGCGGACGTTCAATTGACGAAGTAAATGTTCAGGTTATCCTTGAGAAGCTTGGCGGAGGCGGGCATATGAATATTGCCGGAGCGCAGCTTGAAGGGGTATCTGTCTGGGATGCAATCCAGCAGCTTCGTGATGTTATCGAGATAATGATAAAGGATGGTGACATTAAATGAAAATAATTCTTTTACAGGATGTTAAGGCTCTTGGTAAGAAGGGCGATACGGTAAATGTTAATGACGGATATGCAAGAAATTTCATTATTCCCAAGAAGCTTGGTGTAGAAGCAAACAGTGCAAATCTTAACGATCTAAAGCTTCAGAAAGCTAATGATGAGAAGGTTGCTGCAGAGAATCTTGCAGCTGCAAAAAGTCTCAAGGAACAGCTTGAGGGTAAGACCTATAAGGTTTCTGTTAAGGCCGGCGAAGGCGGAAGAGTATTCGGTGCTGTAACAGGTAAAGAAATTGCCCAGGCAGCAAAAGAGCAGTACGGTTTTGAAATTGACAAGAAGAAAATTGTTCTTAAGGAGTCGATCAAATCTCAGGGAACATTTAATATTCCGGTTAAGCTTCATCCGAGTGTTACTGCTACACTTAAGGTAGAGGTAACGGAGGCATAAATGAGTGAGGTTGAAGAAGCTCTTGCTAAAAGAGTGATGCCGCACAGCGTTGAAGCAGAACAGTCCGTTATCGGTGCAATGGTAGTTGATTCCGATGCCATTACCGTTGCATCCGAAATACTTAATTCAGATGATTTCTATAGCAGACAGTATGGTATTGTATTTGATGCAATAGTTGAACTATGGAGTAAGTCACAGGCTGTTGATATGATTACCCTTCAGGATAAGTTAAAAGAGAAGGACGTCCCCCCGGAAGTCAGTTCCCTTGGATTTCTGAAGGATATAATAGACACGCTTCCGACATCTGCAAATGTGAAATATTATGCAAAGATAGTAGCTGAGAAAGCTCATCTTCGCAGACTGATAAAGGCAAGTGAAGAGGTTGCAACTACCTGTTACATGGGAAAAGAGCAGCTCGATGATATTCTGGCTGATACCGAGAAAAAAATGTTTTCTCTTGTACAGAAGAAGACCTCTGATGATTTTGTTTCGATAAGACAGGTTGTTTCGAACGCAATGAAGAAAATTGAAGTTGCAGCGAGAAGCGGCGGTGCTGTTACCGGTGTAGCTACAGGATTTATTGATCTTGATTATCGTACAGCAGGTTTCCAGCCTTCTGACCTGATTCTTATTGCTGCGCGTCCTTCAATGGGAAAAACAGCGTTCGTTCTTAATATTGCGGAACATATTGCATTCCGTGATAATCGGTGCGTTGCCATATTTTCACTGGAAATGAGTAAGGAGCAGCTTGTTAATCGTCTTTTCTCGCTTGAATCGACGGTAGATGCACAAAAGCTCCGTACAGGTAATCTTGATGACGGCGAATGGTCAAAGCTTATTGATGCGGCCAATACAATCGGACGTTCCAACCTGATAATTGACGATACTCCCGGTATTTCCATTCAGGAGCTTCGCAGCAAGTGCAGGAAGTATAAGCTTGAGCATGATCTTCAGATAGTAATTATCGACTATTTACAGCTTATGACAGGTAACGGTAAATCGGAGTCCAGACAGAACGAGATTTCTGAAATTTCCAGGTCTTTGAAAGCGCTTGCGAGGGAGCTTTCCGTTCCTGTTGTGGCACTGTCACAGCTTTCTCGTCAGGTTGAGCAGAGACCCGATCACAGACCGATGTTGTCTGACCTTCGTGAATCAGGTGCTATCGAGCAGGATGCCGACGTTGTAATGTTCATATACAGGGATGAGTATTACAATAAAGATTCGGCTGATAAAGGTACTGCAGAGATAATTGTCGCCAAGCAACGTAACGGCCCGGTAGGTACCGAAAAGCTTGTATGGGTACCGCAGTATACCAAATTTGCAAATATGGAAAAAGGTCCTCGTAAGAATTACGAGGAATAAGAAAGAGGCTGAATCTAATCAGCCTCTTATTATTTTAATCTGAGTTGCAGCTTATCCGAAACCAGTTTATAACATGGGGTCGGAACATTGTATTTTTTACCGAGCCGTACCACCTCGTATATCAGGCCGTCTGCTTCGTTCATTCTGCCGTTTTCGATATCCTTCTGCAGCGAAGCCTTGCATTCCGGAGGAAGATTATCAAGAAGCGCCTGATTAATCTTCAGGATATCATACAGAAATGACAGTCCCATGGCATTTGCGACAGAATCGATTTCTTTTACCAGACTGAAGAAAAAATCACGTTCATTTCCGGTTACCTGCATTGCCCCGACGCTGCAGTCATAGTACAAACCGGCAGCAGCCATAGGTGACACAAAAGAGAATTTTTGCATTGCATCTCTTTGTATATTATCTGAGAGTATAGTTTCAATTCCTGCCATGGCAAGGTCTTCTTTTACAAGAAAAAGTTCACGCCTCAGCTCATTCATGTTTCTTACACCGAACACGACACGGAGAATAGGACTTCCCATATGGATATGACCCGGAGATGAAATTTCCGCAGTGACGTATATGCATCCGTCTGTTACAAGAACATTCGGAAGGGCGTTCTGAAGATATGCTCCTGTTGAGGTAATATTAAGAAGCGGAATGACAATTGTGTCTTTTCTGCATATTCGTTTGAGAAAAGGGATTATTCCGTCTATTGAATATCCTTTTACACATACGAAAACAATGTCGGGTGAATCATTATATTCTTCTGTTTCATAAACAGGAACGGTAACATTTTCCGCTTGAAGTTTACCTTTTGAAAGTGAAAGTCCATTTGTGCGGATTGCATTTCCATGCATTCCGCGTGCGATTATGCTGACGGAGTGACCTGCTTTTGCAAGATGAAAGGAAAGAGTACCTCCGGTTCCGCCGGCACCGATTACAAGATATTTCATTGTTTATTCTTCCTACGATTCCGCAATGCGGATTTGCGTGCGAACAGCTCTTTCCAGATTGACGGATATATAAGGAGAAGAACCGGGAACAGTTCAAGTCTTCCCGCAATCATGTTAAAAATGAAAACCCATTTCGAAAAGTTGCTGAAGCTGCCGAAATTGCATGTTGGTCCGACGTCTGCAAGACCGGGACCGATATTGTTATAGGTTGCGGCAACGCTTGTAAAGGTTGTCGTAAAATCCCTGTTTTCGAGCGAAATAAGAAGGAGCGAGATTCCGAAAATAATCAGATACGTAATAAGGTATACATTGGTTGACCTTACAACTTCGTGTTCAATCGGGTGCTCATCCATCTTTACTTTCTTGATAAGCTTTGGATGAAGATAAGACTGAAGCTCTTTTCTTATGCTTTTCACCATAATTACGAAACGCGAAACCTTAATTCCACCGCCGGTTGAACCTGCGCAGGCACCGACAAACATAAGAAGGACAAGCACACATTTACTTGTAGTCGGCCATAAATCGAAATCTGCTGAAGCAAATCCTGTTGTCGTAATAACGGAACCGACCTGAAAAGCAGCCTTTGATACAGCTTCGCCAAAGCCGCTCACAGAATCTAAAATGTTAAAGGTAATTATCGAAACTGATACAAGGATGATAATAAAATACCATCTGACTTCTTCCATCTTAACGGCTTTTTTAAACTGTTTCAGAATGATGAAATAGTAAAGATTGAAATTCACACCGAACAGAATCATGAAAATTGTCGTAATCCATTGCTGATACAGGGTGTAGGAAGAAAAGCTGTCGTTTTTGATAGCAAAACCACCTGTACCTGCGGTTCCGAGAACTGTACATATTGTATCGAATACCGGCGTCTTTCCAGCCAGAAGAAGAATTATCATTATGATGGTAAGACCGATATAAATTGAATAGAGGATTCCCGCTGTCTGCTTAAGTCTGGGGACGAGTTTGCCGACAGAAGGTCCCGGGCTTTCCGCACGCATAAGATTCATGCCGCCCCCGCCGCTAAGCGGTACGATAGCAAGCATGAATACGAGAATTCCCATTCCACCTATCCAGTGGGTGAAGCATCTCCAGAAATTGACTGTATGAGAGAGAACTTCGACATTGCTCAGAATTGAAGCTCCCGTTGTAGTAAAACCTGATGCGATTTCAAAAAAAGAATCAGTAAAAGAAGGAATCTCTCCCGAGATAAAAGGCGGCAATGCACCAAACAGAATAAGGAAAATCCACGACAGTGCTGTTGCAATGCATCCTTCCTTCAGATAAAAGACGGTGTCTCTTGGTTTGACTGCTGTCAGAATAAAGCCGAGCATAACACAGAAAATTCCTGTTCCGACGTAGAAAATCCCTTGTATTTCCCTATAAATAAGCGATACCACGGAGGGAATTGTAAGCAGGATACCTTCTACCTTAAGCATTATTCCGATAATATAACGAATCATGGAAGTATTCATACATTAACGCTCCAGAATATCATTAATGCTGCTAAGACCGGGCTGTGAAGTAACTATCATAACAGTATCTTTGGGCTCAAGGGTATCAAGACCGGAAGGAATGATTATCTTACCTTTACGGCTGATAAAAGAAACAAGCAGATCCTTCTTGAGATGAAGATCTTTAAGAGGAATTCCGGTAACTTCCGATTTCTCCTGAATGCGGAACTCGATTGCTTCAATTCTGTTATCAAACATATGATACATTGTTTCGATGTTGTTGTTGGTCGAGTTGTTACGCCCTCTGACATAAGCAATTATAGCTTCTGTTGTAAGATATCTCGGGTAAATCACGCTTCCGAGTTCAAGATCGGTAATTACATTTCTGAAGTTGACATGATCGATTTTGGTAATCGGTTTTGCACCGGAAACTTTTCTTGCATAGAGAGAAAGCAGTATATTTTCTTCATCAAGACCTGTGAGCGGAACAAACGATTCTGTGTATTCAATGCCTTCTTCTTTGAGAAGATCCTGATTGCTTCCGTCGCCGTTAATTATTACTGCTTCCGGAAGAGCAACGGACAGTTCTTCACATCTGTTTCTGGAGCTTTCGATAATTTTAACGGATACACCCATTGATATGAGAATCTTCGCGAGGTACTCGGAAGCGAGACCTCCGCCGACAATCATTGTATTCTTTACTCTTTGAGAGCCGACACCTATTGTATCAAGGAAAACTCGTACATTCTTTCTTGGAGCAAGGAATGAGATAACATCTCCTTCACGAAGAATGAACTCACCGGAAGGGATATATACATTCTGATTACGCTCAACTGCACATATAAGTATTCCGCGGATATTTACGCCTGACAGTTCTTTTACTCTTTTATCGCAAAGAACAGAGTCCTTCGGAATCTTGAATTTAATCATTTCGGCGAGGCCGTGGGCAAAAGGATGAACCTCAAGTGCGGAAGGCATATACAGAATTCTTGATGCCTCAAGAGCAAACTCGTACTGCGGATTGATAACCATCGCAAGATCGAGCTTCTGCCGCAGGTATTCGTTTTCTCTGGAATAATCAGGGTTGATAACGCGGGCAATGGCTGCGCATCCTGTTTCCTGTTTGGCCATCATGCAGCATGAGAGATTAAGTTCATCGGATTCCGTAACCGCAATGACAAGGTCTGTATCCTCGATACCTGCTTCCTTAAGCACGGAAAAGCTTGCACCGTTTCCGACAACCCCCATTACGTCATGCATTCCCGCAACTTCGGCAACCCTTGCACTGTTCGTGTCAATAAGTGTTATATTGTGTCCTTCTTTTACAAGAACTTCCACAAGAGTTGCTCCGACTTTGCCGCAGCCTACAATAATTATTGAAAGTCCTTTTTTGTTCTTGTTTTTCATTATTTCCAACACTCCATGATATTACATAGACAGATAGGCATTAATAAGTCCCCATACATCAGAGGTTTCAAGACCAAGCTTCCACTCGGCAACTCCGGAAATATTGTATTTGTCCATTATATTGAGTTTAACCTGAAGGGACGAGAAGTCCTCAAGCCACAGTTCAAAGAGAGCTGTACCGCTTTGGAGCTGTCCGTAATTCTGACAGGTTTCTTCATCCCATTCGAGGCTGATATTATATTTGTTGGCCCAGTCAACCGCTTCCTGCATGCCGACTGCTGTACTTGAGACATCGCTTCCTTCTGTTTTCCATACACGTGTATAGAAAGGAATTGCATTAATTATTTTCTCAGCAGGCACGCCGGAATCAATTGTGTTTGCTATACCTCTTTCGACATATCCGATTGAAGCTACAGAACCTGCTTCCTGACAGCCGGCCCAGTGTTCGTCGTATCCCATGACAATTACATAGTCTGCAACGATTCCCTGCTCTTTTCTGTTATACTGATATGCTCCGCCTTCCGGAACATAATTGTCTACGGACAATACAATATCGTATTTATGCGTAAGAATTGAAAGCTCTCTGATAAACTGGGCAAAATTGTCACCATTATCGGAATTGATATACTCAAAGTCAATATTAAGTCCGTCTGCACCGGATTTAAGAACCGAGGAGACAAGATTGTTCTCGAGATTTCTTCTGAGCTCTGTGACCTTCAGGATATTGTTGAGAGTATTATCGGAATTAAAATCATCCGCAACAGACCATACTTCAACTCCTTTTGCATGAGCTCTGTCAACATAATCCGAAGAGGAATTATCTGTAATGCCGCCGTCATCTCCAATCACCTGTATCCAGGTAGGAGCAATAACATTGATGCCGCCGTCTTTAGGATACGCATTATCGAATTCGGCGCTTCCGGGCTTATAGAAAAGGTGTTGGAAACCAACAGAAAGCTTGTGGTCTCTTGTAATCGAAGAATAAGTAAACGGTGTAAAGCTTGCATCAACGACGCGGTTTTCCTCTTTTGAAGCATCAAGGAACTTATTTTCGAGATATCCGATAATACAGTCCTTTGCCTTAACCTTTGTCCAGGTTTCCATTTCTTCCAAAATGACGACAGAGTCACCTTTTTTCATTTCCTCGAGAATGGGACTCTTTATTCCGCCGAGTTTTCTGATGGCTGTATCATCATTTAATGTTGAAACTGTTGCCGTGTCATCCGATGTGAAAAACTGTATTCTGTATGGATTTTCAAAGAGCTCATAGCTTACCATGCAGTATTGTGACACATAATCGCCTGCCATATATTCGGTTTCACCGCTTCTTATAAGGACAGGATGATTGAATGAGACGGTTTCTGTCGCCGGGTCGTTAACATCCGGTGATGAGATAATGCAGGACGAGGGATCTGAGCCGAGATAGACAGTATGAATCTTGTCCGGCAGTGTGAACATAAGTGCCTCTTCCGCTTCATTGTAATAGAAGCGGTCCACCATATATTCTTCAACAATATCAAGTGGGAAATAAACGGTACCGTCCCGTACAATTCCGGTTTCTTCGAGCTTTGTGTCGGCAAGATACAGGGCCGCAGTTTCACCTGAAACTCCGAAGTACTCATTAAGATCTGCCTTTTCTTTGGAATATGAATATTTCTCTATTATCTGAGGTACAACTGCAATTGCTCCGATAATGATAATAAGGGCAATTGCGATGAGTACCGGAACAGCTTTTTTCTTCATTGTTCGTACACCTCCGCAATGCCCTTATTATATCAGACCATACATAGGTCGTCACTTCTTTTTTCCATCCCGAAGTTGTGCTGCTTCGGTTCCAAAAGGCCCGCGATATATTTACAAAGATATGGAAAAAAGAACAAGAGATGCGCATCTTCTTCATAATAAACTGCCTATGGCACACAAAATAAAAGTGAATTAAACGTGAAATTATGTGGAGAAAATACTCAGATCAAAACTAAGAAATGAAATACAGACAATAGACAACCCCTTTGATTCTTCTCAAAAGGAAACTGAAGCCCATCCGGGAAGCGGGTGGAGAACTTCATATAAAATAATCTGATATAAATGTGTGTGCATTCTGCCCTCCAATCCGGCAGTCGACGCACATCCATTTATTATTATAGATATGGTCTGCGGTTCGGGCAAGCTTTTTCTGCAAAAGAAATAAAGAATTGGTAAAGTTTGACGCACTAAAGAAAAAAATGATAAAATAAAAAGTTTGGGTAAATTTCATATTATTGGGAGGATAATTTATGATCAAAATGAATTTAGGAAAGAAAATTGTTAGCATAATACTTTCGTGTGCTGTTTTGGCAGGAGTATTTCTGTCGCCTGTTGCAGAAGTCAGAAGCGCGGCTGCGACGTATAGGGGGAATACATGGTGGGTTTCAAATGGACGTGAAGTATACATTAATTCCATAGGCGGAGAAGAGCTTGATCTTGATGACGATTATTATTTTTATGCCGTCGATCATGATATTTTACTGACTATTGAATCACAAACCGGCATTGGTGGGGATACAGTTGTATATAAAGATGATGAATATTATAAAGGCGTTGCCGATGAATATTCCGATGATTTTTCAGTTATTACCGGACAAGCACTTAAGACTCGTTGGTCGTCACCTCAGAAAGTATACCTATATACCGGTTATCCGATAATATTTAAAGACAAAGGTGACGCAGATTTCTCCGGAGAGATGGCACCGGAAAACAGTTTTTCATTAAACTCAGATCCTTCGCTTGCTTTTGAATATGCCATTAATAAGAATACGGAAAAACTTGACAAAGCGGTAATCGGACAGAATGTCGTAATGGAATTCGGCAAATGGAATTCTTTTTCCAAAGAATTTATGACAATGGTTAAAGAAAAGGTTGCTGAAGGCGTTTCCGTTACACTTAAGTTCTGGTATAACGGCGTAGAATATACGATTACGATTCCGGCTTACAGCCTTGTTGATACAAGCCTTGACTGGTACGGACCTTTCTGCATGTATCAGATATATGAACTTGGGATTCCTGTTACGAAACAGTAGGCAGTAAAGCAGTAATTCGAAAGACCTCACAGGCGGCATAACAGCTGCTCGTGAGGTTTTTTATTTGAATTCGTACCATTTTGGAAAAAAAGAATAAACAATCCTTGGAATATATTGACTATTGGCGTTTTTGACGATAAGATACATATACTTATTTATATGGGAAAGTGTTACCCTGCACAGGTTTTTGCGAGGTATAAATATGAAAATAGAGAAAATAAACGAACACCAGATACGTTGTACGCTTACAAGTGCAGATCTTGCCGCAAGACAGATTAAACTCAGCGAACTCGTATACGGTTCAGATAAAACCAAAAAACTTTTTCACGATATGATGGAAGCCGCAAACGCAAAGTTTGGTTTTGAGGCAGACGATATTCCGCTTATGATTGAAGCAATTCCGATGAATTCGGGATGTATTGTGCTTCTTATCACAAAGGTGGATGATCCGGAGGAACTCGATACAAGGTTTTCCAATTTCTCACACAGTGCGCTCGGAGATGTGGGGGTAGGGGATGATTCCGATTCCGGAAACTTCCCGGACAGTGCGAACGGTCTTTTGAATCTTCTGAAGAAACTGAAGGATGCCGTACGCGGGGAGGGCTTGTATGAAGCTCTCGGTAAAGATGATGCGATTGTCTATGAATTTGAAAACCTTGACAATCTTCTCGGAGCTGTTGCTGCTGTTTCGGGCGGCCTTCCTGAGATAAACGATTCACTGTATAAGAGTGAAGATGATACATATCTTCTTGTAGTAATGAGGGGTAAGGCTGAAGAGAAGGCGATGAGCAGACTTTTTAATGCGCTTTCCGAATTCGGAATCGGCAGATGCTATAAGCCGGGTCCCTTGGCAAGCCTTCTTGAACATTCTGAAATGATAATAAGGAGCGGGGCGATTGAAGCACTGACTGCTATGAATAAGTAAAATAAAAGGAAAGCCAATCGGCTTTCCTCTTTGTTTTACAGGGTTTCAAGCTTTGCCATAAGAGCATCAATGTCGATTCCGTGAACGGCAGCAGCTTCTTCGAGTGACTCAGCCTGCGCTGAAGGACATCCGAGGCAGTGCATTCCTGCTTCCATAAGAATAGGTGCAACATTGGGGTTAACGCGAAGCATTTCGCCGATAGTCATATCTTTTGTAAAATTTGCCATTTTTTAATCCTTTCCGGTACCAAACGGTACATCTTGTACTTCCGTATCATGATAACACAACTTAACGTATTTGACATCTAAAAAATGTCTAAAACAGTGATGTTTGCTGATTGTTTTTAATTTGATACAAATGCAAATCGCCTTGCATAGAGTAAAATAATTGTTGGCAAAAATAATAAATAAGGGAAGAGGAAAACCTCTTCCCAAACATACAGATAAATCTTAGTATTTTGATTGACTAGAAAAAAATATAAGGAGCTATCTGTATGTCAACTATGTTAAATGAAGAAGGCTATACTTTCAAGGAGTTAGAGAAAGAAATTTTTAGAATGGTATGTGAATGGGGACAGGTATTTACCAGAACCTTCCTCGAAGAGTACGATACATACCTTATGAATAACCGAGATAGGGCAGCCTATAGAAATAAAGGTTTTAAAACAACAACCATAAAAACAGTCTATGGAGAAGTGACTTATCAGAGAAGAATCTA
>JAZLHJ010000037.1:0-27076 GCA_045616785.1 Lachnospiraceae bacterium | reverse complement strand
TCCTTATATTTTTTTCTAGTCAATCAAAATACTAAGATTTATCTGTATGTTTGGGAAGAGGTTTTCCTCTTCCCTTATTTATTATTTTTGCCAACAATTATTTTACTCTATGCACATTATTCCACTTTCTTATGAAGTAATGCCTGTTTCCCGTGCAAAAAAGAATAACCGCCTCAGGGAGAAAGTCATAGTGTTTACCAAGCAGATAACCTGTGTATTTACAAAAGCATCTGAAATAGAACGGAATTATTAAAAGCTTTCTTCCTGTATTCCAAAGAAATGCTGTTTCTTCCTTAACAAGCTTCTTTCCTTCCTTCTCCGACGGAATCCCCTTGAATATTTCAGGATGTTCCCTCTGGGATACACCAAGGTCGAAATTACGCTTGAGCTGCTGCCACCCGGAATACGAGTGCGAATGAATTACAAGAGCATCGGATCTGTAGGCAATTTTGTATCCTTTTTTGCAGGCATTTCCGGCATATATCATATCCTCATTGAAAATCGTATTTTTTACAAATCCGCCGAGTTCATCATATATCTCGCGGTTATACATTGCGCATACATTTGAGCAGAAATAGGTCTTAATGCCAAGGCTGGGCAAATCATCCTCAGACTTAATCCTGCTCTCAGACGGATAATTGAACTTTCTTGAGAAAACCTCCTCTGCAGATGCTTTTTCTCTTGGCAGCTGCCTTGCATAGCTTACGGCAACTCCTTTTCTCGAAAGTGAATCAAGAAGTCTCTCTATTAGATACTCATCGCCCGGAACCGCGTCATCTGTCATAAACAGCATTGCATCTGCCTTTGAGCGCTTTGCCGCTTCCCTTCTTGTTCCGCCATGATCGAATTCACGCTGCGTCACATGAAAAACACGGATTTTCCTAAACAGCGGCTCTAAATTATTCTTCTTAACAAATGTATCGAAATACTTCCTCCCGGTATTTGCAATAATAATCTGTTCAGGCTTAACGGTCTGTTTCTCAAGCATATTGATAAGCTTTATTAATTTTTCGTCCGGCTTGTAAACCGGAATAATCACATCTACTGTTTTCATAATCATTATTATACTCCACCTTTTGACATGAAAAAAGAACCCTCTTCCAAATAGGAAGAAGGTTCTCTTCAAAATGTACATTACTTGAGGTATGAAATTGTATCCTCATATACTCTTGTACTGTATTTTTTAACTGCTTCTGTTGCAGTGTAAGTTTCATCATTAAAGAGAAGCTTGTGAAGGTATTCAACATTGCTCTCAAGTGAAACAGGAACAACACATGAACCCTTGCTTCCGATATTACCGCATACAAGCATATCCTGTGAAGGGAATCCTTCGCTCATGATAATCTTGTAATCACCAAGATGTGTAAGAACATCCGAGATGAAATCAATATCAAGTGAAGTATCAAATTCCTTGAATACATCGGAATTAAGAATCTTGATAAGTGAAGAAGCATCCATCTTCTTGGCCTGTTCCATTGCAGCTTCGATTACCGTACGCTGTCTTTCGGTACGTCCGAAATCGCTTCCTACATAACGGATACGGCAGAATGCTGTTGCCTGAAGTCCGTTAAGAAGCTGATAACCTGCATTCTCTACAGGTGTGTAATCTACACCGGGTGTAGCATAGAAATTCTTATCATCTGTTGTGGTACCAACCATCGAAATCTGATAGTTGTTAAGGTGCTTTATCTCGTTCTCCTGAACGTCAACCCATACGCCGCCTAGAGCATCGATAATATCAATAAGTCCTGTAAATCCTACAACAACATAATCTGTTACAGCAATATCAAGGTTCATGTTAAGCATTGTGATTGCATTGGTAGGACCGCCTGCTGCAAAAGCACCGTTACACTTACCATACTTATCATTACCAAGATTAAGGTAGGTATCACGATATACAGAACAAAGCTTAACTTCCTTTGTGGTTTTGTCTACGCATGCAATGATGATTGTATCGGAACGGTTATCACCTTTTGAAAGATTCTTTGATCTTGAATCCACTCCGAAAAGTGCTATCTGATAATAATTGCTCATTGCATTTGTATCATCAAGAACAACATTTCCCTTATCATCCACATCCACGATATCGGGATTGTAATATACAACATCCGTATCAAAAGAAGAATCATCGACCATAAGGCCGGTTTCCATATTGGTATGGGAACTTCCCGTGAATTTTACGACAATAATAACTCCAACAACAACTACAGCAAGAATAAGAAGCTCAACAATAAAAATAATCATGTTACGACGCTTCTTGGCCGCCCTTTGCTTCGGTGTCAGCTTCTGGGCCTGTTCGTCTTTTGCCATCTTAAAAAAACCTTCCTTTCAAATACAAAACGAAATAAGGCGTAATTAAACACGCACTTATTGAGTTTACATCAATTTCCCCAAAGGTGCAATAGCATATTAGTATGCATTTTTATTGATAAATCCCTTAAAAATTGTAAGGAACATTATTTTAAAGTCCAGAAGAAGTGTCCAGTTCTCTATATAGTAAAGGTCACACTCGACTCTTTTTCTTATGGAAGTATCTCCGCGAAATCCGTTTATCTGCGCCCATCCCGTCATTCCGGGGCGAACCTGATGTTTTATCATATATCTCGGAATCTGTTCTTTAAACTTCTCGACAAACTGCGGTCTTTCAGGTCTTGGTCCTACAAGCGACATGCTCCCCACAAAAACGTTAAACAGCTGCGGCAATTCATCGATACTCGTTTTTCTGAGGAACTTACCGACCTTTGTAACTCTCGGATCATCTTTTTTCGTCCACTTATCCTTCTCGTCGGAAACCGTCTGAACTTCCATTGTCCTGAATTTATACATCATGAAATTCTTATTATGCCGCCCGACTCTTTCCTGCTTATATATCACAGGCCCCTTGCTTGTGCATTTAACCATTATCGCAGCAATCAGCATAAACGGAGAGAAAAGAATAATCGCAAGAATGCTTCCGACAAGATCCTCAAGCCTCTTTGCAATCGCATTAACGGTATTGGTGAGGGGCACATGACGAATATTTACGACCGGAAGTCCCATCAAATCCTCAATGTAAGGTTTACTTGGAATTATGCTGTTGTAATCAGGGATAAATTTCGTATGAACTCCGGACTTCTCACAAAGAGATACGATTTCTTCAAGTCTTTCGTACTCATCTATTGCAAGGCTTATTCCGATTTCATCAAGCTTGTTCTCGGGGAGAATAATAAGAAGGTTGTTTATCTCGCCAAGAACCTTGACCCCTTTATATTCCGTACCTCGCGGAATTCTGTCATCAAGAATACCTCTTACCACATAACCCCACTGCGGATTGGCAGTGATCCTGTCAATGTACTGCTCTGCTGCCCTCGAATATCCTACAAGAAGAATAAATTTTACATTATATCCCTTGTTTCTGAAATAGCGGAGAACCTTTCTTATTACCAGCCTCATAAGAGAGTCGATAACAATATTGAGACCATAGAAAATAAACATCATCGAACGGCTGAAGTTCTGTTCCTTGATCACAAACAGAACCATCATAATAAGAGCAAGGCCGATGGTGTTCGCTTTAACTATGTTATAAATCTCATGAACTCTTCCGGAAATTCTTTTGCTGGAATAAAGATTGCAAAGAGAATAAAGGGCAATATACCCCGGGACAATAAAAATAAGAGCACTAAAGTAGGTCTGCATTGACAGACCTTCTTCAGAACTCATAAGACCGCTTTCAAATTTAAGAAACCAGGCCAGCATGTAGCTGCCTGCAACAACAATCGCATCAAGAAGAACATGAAGGCGATTGAAATATTTCTGATTATCTTTTATCAAAACAAAGCTACCTCAAATACCAACAGGTACCAGACTATTTTACACCATATCAGCAATAAATTCAATGAAGGGTATTTGCAATCAGCATTGCCTCAATATGTATAAAACGAGGGAGATTTGTAAGATTCAAGTGAACCTTCTTAATGCGCTGCTTCCTCTTTAGTGCAAGTCTCAGGCCGTCTTTAATTCCGGCAGCATAAGCATTTCCAAGTCCTTTAAACGTAAAATATACGAGTTTTACCGCAAATCCCACAATGATAAACGGCAGATTTATGAGAAGAAACGGCAGCGGTTCATTCTTATAGATTGTGAAAAGAGTATTTCTCGCACTGTGATACTGTTTGAAATCATTATAAATGCTGCCCGATGCCGCAGAACCTGCATGATAAACAACTGCATCAGGCTCGAAATAATTCCTGTAACCCATCGCATTTGCACGAAAACCGATATCCACATCTTCAAGGTATGCAAAGTGCGTTTCATCAAAAAGTCCTACTTTAGTTTTACCGAAAAGAGACCTTCTGTACATTGAAGCTCCGCCGGAAACAGAGAAAACACGTTTTTCCGTATTATATGCAGAACTCTTTCTTCCTTTCCCGATGCTCCTTGCAAAGCCGAAAATATTAAAAGAGTCGCCACATCCGTCAACTGTTTCCCTGTCAGAAAGAGACAGCATCTTGGCACCTACAGAGAAAGCTTTTCCGTTTCTCTCAAGAAAATCCGCAAGGATATTTATACATTTTCTTTCAAGAACGGTGTCGTTGTTAAGCAGGAATACATATTTCTCACGGCATCTTACGATTCCCTGATTAACTGCATGACAAAATCCGGTATTGTATCCGTTTTCCTTTACTTCGACTCTGGTGCATCCTTTTTTCACATATACCTTCCAGGAGCCTTCTTTTTTCAGCGAATATCCATTTGTGACAAGTGTGTCATACAGTGTTATGACATCACTGTCATCTTCATTGTTGTCAATAAAATAAAGGGCTTCCGGGTTTTGTCTGAGTACAGACAGCACACAGTCCTTAATATACTTTCCGCCTTTGTAATTGGGAATAACAACGCCTACCGATTTGGGTACATATCTGTCTCCTGCCATATTTTATCCCTTCTTTGCTGCAGTCATTTTCGGATCATATAAAAGAAGATATCCCTTTCCGCGAATTTCTTCCGAAAGCGCAAGACTGACAAGCCTTGCATCTGCTCCGTCACTTACAAGTTCATCAAGATATCTGTAATAAATTTCAGAAAGTTCCTGCCTGACTTTGATGTTTCTTATATCAAGCGCAGATACGTTTTGCGAAAGCGAGGCCCTGTTCATGTATCCGCTGTATCTCTCCGGAAGTTCTCCGTACAGGAGTTTTCCGTCTTCTCCCATGGCGCCTCCGGAAGTTATGCCGCGCTCAAATATCGGTCCTCCGACTGCACCGATATCCTTTCTGTCCTCAAAAAGGTAATCATAACTGGTATCATAGAAACCAAGATGCTTTCCGTGCGATACAATCGCCTTTATCCCCATTTCTTTGTAGAAATCGCGCACAGCCATAAGGCCTGCCTGATAAGCATATTTCTTGCTGGAAGGATTCTCCGAAGTCGAGTCGTTATGGCATCTCCAGTGATACAAAACCTTCGGAACATGCACAATTCCTTCACCGCTCGTCCTGATTACCCTAAGGAAAAGATCATAATCCTGGGCTCCGTCATATTCGTCACGAAACTCCAGATTACGTATGATTTCGCCTTTGACCATAGTAAAATGACAGATGTAATTATTGGTAAGGAACAAATCCAGATTAAAGTTTTCCTTATAATTCGGAGTATTAAAGCCCCCTCCGTTCTCATCGCACTTATCCTCGTCCGTATAAATAAGTGCCGGATAAGAATTATCCACCGCGCTCTTTGCCATAAGGTAAAGCGCGTCGGGCTCAATAATGTCATCATGGTCAAGAAGCGCAACATATTCGCCGCTGCAGTACTTAAGTCCCTCGTTTGAATTAATTGATATTCCTTTATTCTCCGGAAGCTTTACGTATTTTATCTTTTTACCGCTTTCACCGGCTTCCAAAATACATTTCTGAACCGTTTCTTCCACAATGCTGCTGTTACTTGCATCTGCAATTATCAGTTCGAAATTGTCATAGGTCTGCGCAAGAACGCTCGTTATCAGCTGCTCCATAAAGCTTTGCTTTGTTTCAAAGGCCGGAACAAGAATACTGATTTTGGGGCCGGGAAAATTATCATTTCGTTGCCTGTCAAGTTCTTCTGAAGATGCACCTTCAAAAACATAATGCGTACTTTTTTTCTCTTCAAGGCGTTCCTTCGCCGCGTAGTACATCTCCTTAATACCGTTTTTGCGGGCATATTCAATTGCCCTTTTTATATCATTAGAATTCACAATGTTCTCTTTTCACTATTTATTAATCATTACTTGATTGTTGAAATCTTCCCCAGCATCGTAGGACCCATGAAAACATAAGTCGAATACTGGCTGCTATCGTGACCGCAGGAAAGGTTATTAACAAGCCCGGTTTTGGATTTAAACTCAAGCGGAATTCCGTTATCCCCATGAATAATCGTTGCCTTGTCAAGTTTGTCCCACTCATTGTCATCAAGCAGATACCCATGTGTCTTACCCTGCTCAGCATACAGTTTATCATAAAACTCTTTATTCTGCCTGAGAACCTCTTTCATTCCGTTTAATCTGTCTGAAAGCGCGCTTATTTCTTCACGCGAAATATGGAGATCGGCAAACTCATATATCAGCATGCTGACATCAAGCTTCATAACACTGTTGTAGAACTTTTTATCCATTACGCGCCAGGGTGCAGCCTCAAAATATGCGCCCCCATATTCCTCTGCAGCCTGATACCGGAACGGTTCCTTCATGCTCCTTTCATGCTCTTCTCCTGCAGTATACGCATTCCAGGTGTTTCTTTTATTTACGGTAAATCCGGGAAGATTATGCACTCCGCCCATGACCTCGTTTATTCCGAGATTTCCAAAGCTTGCGTCATTATCTATGCCTTTTACACCCGTAATATGAATTGTTCCGTGCATGTCCTTTTTGAAATCAACCATAATATTGCCGGCATGCCTGTCAATCTGACCGCAGATAAGGTCAAATACCTGAAGCATAAAGAGCTGCCTTACAGCTTCTGCTGTATACGCAACCTTAATTTTTTTCTCGTTGGTTTTATAAATCAAATCATAAAGCGAAATCTTGCCTGCCTCTTCCATAAGATTTCCTTTTACAAGTTCACCCTTTGCATTTATTGCCATGGCAGATTCCGAATGTGCGATAACGCCCTCGATTCCGAGTTTCTTGGCAAGTTTTGTTGTTGCAACATGACGTCTTGCGGGCGTTGATAAGCTGTTTATTCCGGGAAGCGTATACATGGTGGCAAGGTTTCCAAAGGCAGCAAAACTTCCACTAACAAATTTCTTTAAAACAGAATCGTTCATCTTCCCTTTTCCATTGTAAAACAGCTGGAAGAAAGGCGAATTTTCAAACATAGTAAGATGCGGTATACCGGACTTATCAAATGCTCTTAATCTGTCTGCCGTGATGTCCATTGCTCTATTATGTTTCTTTTCATCAACCAGATAACATGCTCTTGCAAACAGTCTCAGAATAAGTTCTCCGGAAGCAATTCTGAAGAAATTTCTAAACTTAACCGGAACCTTCTCCATTGTTGAAAGATACGCCGAATAAACACGCTTTCCTGCGGAAGAGGTATCCCTTTTTAAAGCATCTTCAACCCTCTCGTAAACAGGGTTTTCTTCCTCGGCAAAATAGTATTTCTTCCCGCCTCTTTTCTTCACGCCACGGACATTTATTCCGCCCGCCGAATTTCCGCGGTTTTCAAGCTTATAGCATCTTACCTCGTGAAGAAGCTCGCCGTAAGAAACTGTATCTCCCACGGTAGCCTTTTTCCCTTCCTTCTTATCAATTATGGTTTTCTTTATTTCACTTTCCGAAAGTGAATCTATATTGGATACAAGAACCTTACTTTCAGCTCGAAGCTTTTCAGCAAGTTCTTCGGCAGTTTTGGCAAGTGTAAGAATATTTCCTTTTTTCCCAAGCTTAAGCGCCGTCGCAGTAAAATTAACACAACCGCCGATTGCCATTTCGTACATTTTCTCCGTCATGACAATGGCAACACTTTTCTGCTCTGCGCTGATAATACCCGAAGGTCCGTCCAGATAATCTTTCAGATTCTGAATGCACATGGTCATATACTGATATACACCGGCAACATCCATATCGGAAAGTGCATCTTTATTTCCAAGGAGAAGTTCCTCCTTCTCTTTTACATCGGCTTTGTTCTTCTCCCACTCCTTAAACTTTTCCTCATACATTTCAAGTGCTTTTTTTGACAGATTTGTCTTACTGTCAACTTCATCCACTTCGCGTTTTCTGATTTCCTCGCTATCTATATAGAATTTCTCGAACCTGTCAGCCTTCTCAAGCTGTTTCTCGGTATAACTCTTCTCTTTTTCTACTTCAAGAAGCTCCGACACCGTATCGGAATCATACTGTGTTCTGCTCTTTTCTTCCGAAAACTCTATATCCTGAATATTTTCGTCCGGATTCTCTTCATTCTTGTGCATCTTGGTTTCCGGTAAGGATTTAGACATCTCGAAAGTATCACGCTTTACACTCTCGTCCGTTTTGAATTCAAATGTTTCTTTTTTCTTAAAAATCTCGTTATTTTCCATAGAATCTATCCTCCAACGCAAAAGAATAAACATTTATAGAAATATATACGTTTATCTTATCATAAAAAGTACAATGTGTGTGAAAACTATGTCTTACTTCGCCTCCAAGTGGCAAATCGGCACACTTACTTGATTTGCTGATTGCAAACTAATGAATCGTATGGAGCCGAAAGATCAAGCCGGAGGGAGGGGGTGACATAATCTCTTTACCAAACTTGTTATGTTACAGCTTTTCACCGGGATAATGCTTTTTGAAATTATCGGTGAAGGGAGTTATTGGGAATTCACCGATAATTTGAGGTTCGCGAATATCGGTGATTACTTCATTGAAGAAACTTAATGAAAAGGGTGATTTGGTTGACATATTCTCTTTACTAAATTTGTTATGCCTTGATTTTTCACCGAGGAAGCTTCTTTTCGAAATTATCGGTGAACGAAATTTTCTGATATTCACCGGATATTCCGGTTTGGGAAATATCGGTGAATACTTATGTAAACAACAGGTGCGTGCGGTTGACATAACACAAATTTTGCCGTTGTTTTTTCACCGAGGAAATGAGAAATGCGAATTTTCGGTGAAAATTTCCACATTATGTCAACCAAAAGCAGGGAATTATTACAAAAGAACCATCCTTGTACAAAAGAACCGTCCCTGTACAAAAGAACCGTCCCTGTACAAAAGAACCGTCCCTGTACAAAAGAACCGTCCCTACGAAAAAACCGCCGAAACAAAGGTTTCGGGGGTTCGCAAGATCACATATTTATTTTACTTTTAACTGCGTCTGTAAGAGCTTCAAGCTTCTTGCAGCTGTCTTCGAGGCTTGTTCCCTTAACACCCATGTAGAACTTAATCTTGGGTTCTGTTCCGGAAGGACGTGCACAGCACCAGGAGTCATTCTCAAGATCGAAGTAGAGAACATTTGATTTTGGAAGTCCTGTTCCTGTCTTCTCTCCTGTCTCATTATTAACGATTTCGGAAGTCTCATAATCACGGAAACGTTTAACCTTAAGTGAACCAAACTCCTTAGGAGGATTCTTTCTTAAGTTGTCCATGATTGCGGCAATCTGCTTGGAGCCATCAATACCCTTTAAGGTAATTGCGTACTGACCTTCCTTGAAGAATCCGTATTTCTCATAGATATTAATCATCTGATCCCATACTGTAATTCCGTTCTTCTTGCACCAGGCAGCAACTTCGCAAAGGCACATAACAGCAACGCAGGCATCCTTGTCTCTTGCATGTGTTCCGGCAAGGCATCCGTAGCTTTCTTCAAGACCGAATACGTAATTGTTGGAGCCGGTCTGTTCGAAAATCTTAATCTGCTCACCGATATACTTAAATCCTGTAAGAACTTCAATGCATTTAAGGCTGTAATCTTCAGCAATGGCCATTGCCATGTTGGTAGTAACAATTGTAGTAACAAGAGCGGGATTTACAGGCATCTTTCCTGTCTTTGTACGCTCTCTTAAGATGTATTCGGCAATAAGCATACCACTCATATTTCCGGTAAAGCTTACGTATTCGCCTGTCCTCGCATCCTTTGCATAAATTCCGAGACGGTCTGCATCGGGATCGGTTGCAAGAACGATATCTGCATCCTTTTCTTTTGCAAGCTTAAGCGCAAGTGTAAATGCCTTGGGATCTTCGGGATTGGGATACTCAAGTGTTGTGAAATCGGGATCGGGAAGTTCCTGCTCCGGAACAACATATACATTCTTGAATCCGAGTTCTGCAAGTACGCGGCGAACAGGAATATTTCCTGTTCCGTGAAGAGGAGTGTAAACAATCTTGATATCCTCTGCAACATCCTTAATTACCTCGGGATGAATTATCTGCTTCTTAAGTTCCTCCATGTACTTGTCGTCGATTTCACTTCCGATAACCTGATAGAGACCCTTATCCATTGCCTCTTTCTTATCCATGGTCTTAACTGCATGATAATCGGTAACTGCTTTAACCTCTCCGATGATATTCTTATCATGAGGAGGTGTTACCTGTGCGCCATCCTCCCAGTACACTTTGTAACCATTGTATTCGGGCGGATTGTGGCTTGCTGTAATTACAATACCTGCTGTACATCCGAGTGTACGAAGAGCAAATGAAAGCTCAGGAGTAGGACGAAGTGATTCAAAAACATATGCCTTAATTCCGTTTGCTGCCATGCAAAGTGCTGCTTCATCAGCAAATTCAGGAGACATTCTTCTGGAATCATACGCAATTGCTATTCCCTTAGCCTGTGCGTTGTTCTTCAGTATATAATTTGCAAGACCCTGGCTTGCTTTACGTACTGTGTAAATATTCATTCTGTTGGTACCTGCTCCGATTACACCGCGGAGACCGCCTGTACCGAATTCAAGTTCCTTATAAAATCTGTCTTCAACCTCTGCCTCATTATTTCTGATTGCAAGAAGTTCATTCTTCGTAGCTTCATCAAAATAATCATCCTGAAGCCAGAATTCAAACTGTTCCTTATAACTCATCTTTTTCTCCTCCAAACTTTGTTTATCTATTCTATCAGAAAAATAACCTAATACAAGCGTTATTTTGATATTCCTTCACCTGTTACAACATAATCGGAATAGTCAAGCGAGAAATTCGGGTTAAAATACGGATCTCCTTTTTCAAGCTCTTCCTTCCACTTTGCCTTAAAAGCAGCAGCTTCAATATTGTAACGTTCTGCTTTTGCCTCATCGGCTTTCCTCTTCCTGTCTTCGTCTACATCAGATCCTCTTGATATCGATTCATAATGGAAAAGCTCAGCAAAAGGAGTAAATACATTAAGAAAGCCGAGTTTTCTCATCTTAAGACAGAAATCAACATCATTAAGTGCAACAGCAAAGTTCTCATCGAGTCCGCCTACCTTTTCATAAAGAGCTTTCTTAACAAGAAGACAGGCACCTGTAACCGCTGAAACATCCTGTGCGTAACAAAGCTTTCCCATATATCCGAGATTTTCCCTGTTAATACGATAATGAGTATGACCTGCTGTTCTGTGAGCACCAAGGCCTATTACTATTCCTGCATGCTGTATGGTATAGTCCTCATAATAAAGTTTCGCGCCTACGCATGCAACATCATCACGCTGCGCATACATAAGCAGCTCTTCCATCCAGTTAATCGTGATAACTTCAGTATCATTATTAAGAAGAAGAACATAGTCACCCTTCGCATATTTCTCACCAAAATTATTAATTTTGGAATAATTAAATGTCCCTTCATAGGTTACGACACGAATGTCATATTCCGGATTCGCCTCGAGTTCCTTATAATAATCCTTTATTTCTTCCGTTTCGCTGTTATTCTCAACAACAATTATTTCATAGTTGTCATATGTTGACTTTTGTATAATCGAGTTTATACATCTGCGCAAATCATCCACATGATCCTTATTCGGAATGATAATACTGATAAGAGGATGCGACAAAAGAGAGTACCTGATTCTGAAAATAGTCTCAAAAGCTCTTGTTGAAGTAATCTCGAAATCCTTAAAGCCATGTGACAAAAGTGAATCTGCAACAGCACCTCTCGCAGCTTCTATAGCATAAGTCTTTGCACTGATATCGGATGCAACGGATCCTTTATGTGAACGCCAGTAATAGAGAAGTTTGGGTACATGAACAACCTTCTTCGCCTTATCGGTAAGTCTCAAAATCATGTCATGATCCTGGCTTCCGTCAAACTTCGTTCTGAAAAGCTCGCCGCCGTCAAGAAGACTCTTCTTAAATACACTGAAATGGCAGATATAATTATTGGCTCTCAAAGTATCTACAGCATAATCAGACTTAAAATGAAGAGTAATCATCTTATTAATATTGCCGTTTCTGAAAGTTGCCTCATCACAATAGATATAATCAGCGCCCTCTTCATCAATAACTTTTCTGTATTCGAAAAGAGCTCTCGGATGAAGAATGTCATCATGATCGAAAAGACCTATATAATTACCTGTTGCCATCTGAAGACAGGCATTTGTATTTCCCGATATTCCGAGATTTTTCTCAAGTCTCTTATAGAGAATTACAGGGCCTTCGCTTTCTTTTTTGCCAAGGCTTTGTCTTAATGCTTCTGTCTTTGCCATATATTCACGGCAGATTTTCTCAACATATCCATGTTCCTTATCAGAACCGTCGGCAAGACACAGCTCCCAGTCGGTATTTGTCTGATTTATTACAGATTCAATCATCTCACGAAGGAACTTTTCCGGGGTATTCCAAAGCGGAACGAGAATTGATACAAGAACGGAAGTGTTAAACTTTGTTTCTCTTTCAAGCCTGATCTCTTCTGCTGTCGGAAAACTCTTTTTGCCATAATACTTTGCAGCTTTCTTCTCGCGTCTCTTATTTCTTATCTTCCGCATGATTCCTTTAGGATTGCCGCATCTTACTATTCTGTCCTTTGTTCTTATTACAACATGGACAAAGCCTCGGAAGGGATATGACAATTTCCAGAAAAAACTATTCTTAATATGGTCAAGTTTTCCTTTGACGTCCTCGTATCGTACTTTTTCTGCTGCAAGGTCTGCAGCAAGCGCATCACACTTTTTCTTTTCTTTTTCATAAGCTTCCTTATAATATTCGAGAAGCTCTTTTTCTGTCTTTTCCATTTTATATCGCCTTTAAAATAGCACCTGTATCTTTAAGAAGCCTTTGTCTTGAACACAAATCCTTCAGATAGGCATATACTTTATATTCGCCTTCCGGAAGAGCCGATTTACGAACTCTTCCAAGGAATCCCGCAAATTCCACATCCTTTTCATCCGGAAGAATCTGTACAACATCCGGACGGAAATCACGATTAACCTTAACTTCAAGGTATTTGTCATCTTTTTCCAGAAGGAGACTCATTTCATAACGGCAGTTATCCATCGAAAGAACATAGCACCAGCCGGAAATATTATACGCATCCTCGACATTTCTTGTCATAAGCGCCTGTGAAATGCAGCATTTCTCAACTGTCACAAAAACGCTGTCATTATACCACTCCGGTCTGATTACTTCTGTGAAAGGAGCAATGTCGGTGTAGAAAGTCTCAAGCTCATAATCAAAATGATATTCTATGATATAATCTACAGCATTTCCCATGAGATTCGGGCTGTAGAACGGATCTTTTCCCCACAGCTGTGGATGCTTTTCGTAAAGCTTATCTCTTTCACTTAACATTCTCTTCTTCTTGTCTTCATCAAGAAGATCGTTTCCGCGGCTGAGAGATTCATAATGATATAGAACAACATCGCATCGCATAACAGAAAAATATCCCGCTTCATGAAGCTTAAAGCAGAAATCGACGTCATTGAACGCGACCCTTATGTTCTCATCAAAACCGCCGACCTTATCCCAAAGTTCTTTTTTGGTAAGAAGACAGGCAGCTGTTACGCCGATGTAGTTATAGTCTCTTCTGTTTCGTCCAAAGTAGTAGCTGTTTCCATCATCCTTCCCCTGCAGCTTGTGTGCAGGTCCGACGGCAAGATTTGTAACACCGGTATGCTGAATCAGCTGACCGCCGGGATACAGAAGCTTTGCTCCGACCGCACCGACATGAGAAAGGGAGAGATTACCGACCATTTTAAGAAGCCAGTCATCGCTTGTAACCTCTGTGTCATCATTAAGAAGAAGTATGAATTCGCCTTTTGAATTTCTGACACCGTAATTAACCATTGCGCTGAAATTGAAATCCATATGATTATACAGATATTTGAATTCCACACGGGTTCTGGCAAAATTCATAAGCCTCGTTCTTGCAGCGCCCGACGACCCGTTATCAACAACAATAATTTCATAATTTCTGTAAGCTTTATGCTCATCTATCGACAAAAGAAGCCGCTCAAGAACTTCAACATTATCCTTGCTCGGAATAATGATTGAAACAAGAGGATTGGAAGACGGCTCATATACTATATGGCGAATTCCGTATGAATCGCACTCAATCCGCGCCTGCCCTGAAAGCCTCTCTGCCGAAGAAAGCCTCACCCTGTCAAAAGAAGCGTTATCTGCATAAAGCCTGTTATACCACGGAAGATTTTCATCCCAGGTGATATCCTTTGGATTCTCGATAAGAAATGTATCATCAAGAAGCTTCCTATAGGCCTCGCCCTCTTCATCCGTAAGCATATTATGGAAAAGAATAAGCTGAAGATGTCCTACCCCCGAAGCTGCGCCTGCAAGTACCTTTTCGGAACATTTAAGGACAAAATCATACATTCTCTCAGCTGCTGTTCCTTTTTCAAGCCACTCCACGGTAGCAAATCTGCTTCTTCTTACCGCAACCAGACTTCCGAAATAATTGAAAGCCAAAAGAGTATCCGGAGAATAATCCGGTTTCATAAAATGGGAATAACGCTTTCCACCCTGCATGAAATCCTCGTCAGCGTACAATATATCCCATTCTTCATGCATGGAAAAGGCATTACATATTACAGCTTCAAACCCTTCTCTCGGAACTCCGCGCGAATAATCGACAAAAATGAGAATTTCATAACTACTGTAGGCGGAAAAGGGATACATACCTGACGGTTCCTTTATATCAATAACTTTAACTCCCGATAAATCCGCAGCAGCATTATAAGTGACAAACCAAGATGCTTCATTATCATTAAGCCATCTTTCATACCTGTCCTTAACGTATTCTTCCTTCTGTCTTGCAAGTTCACGCAGGTTTTCTATTTTACTGTCCTGAATCTTCTTCTTAAGTCCGTCCAGCATTTACTGTTCCTTCCTGAAAGCCGAAGCTTCTTCGTAAGAAAGATATTGTATTTTACATTCAAATTCGATTTTTATCTCATCTGAAATTTTCATCATTTTGAATTTCTTCTTGAGAGTCTTCATATCAAATGTAATTCCCGGATCATCTGTTCCGAAAGCAATTCCTCCGGGAAGGATAACACCGTTTGTTTCGGCAAGCGAAACAGGAACAAAAACACCGTTGACTCTTATGGTCAAATCCCTCAGAATGCAGCAATTACAGCATGGATCAAGCCTGAATGCTTTGATATCACCATGAATAAACCCGGCATATTTTATTCCGCTGTTTTCGGTGAAGACATTATCATAAATAACAGATGTTTCTTCTGAAAAACCTTCTCCATTATCTATATACAGCTGCAAAAATCTCTTCTCGGGATTCTTCACGATTTCTTTGTCTGTAATCTCAACCGGTACTTTTCTGACTGCTTTTCCGAATCTGTCATATAACTCATAAAGTGAAAGCCTGTCACTTGTCACCATGTGCTGGAATTCATGTTCCGTATTCTCAAAGCTCTTAATGTCTTCTTCAAAGACTCCGTATTTTGCTGCGATTTCATTATCGAAAAGGAAACGTCTTCTCCTCTCGGGACCTGTCATGTATACAAACAAAGCCCTCTTCATAGTGTCAGAGCCGCTTCTTGCAATCATGTAAGTCCATTCATAGTCGATTATTGTCCACTCACCGCTTTCATCATCAACCATGATATTTGAGAAAATCAGATCAAAGTCACTGACCTCTGCCTTCTCATTATATGAACAAAGCTCATTAAAACGCGAAAGCTTTTCATTAAAGCCTTCTGTATCACCCTTTTCGACAAAACGATCCAGCTCTTCTTCAAGCGAATGACCGTTAATATATGATAAGCAGACAGCATCTTCGCCTTCCATCCGGAGGCGGTTTATCTTTACGTCAAAACCCCGGTATTTTTCGGAAAGCAGCTTGTATTTCTCCTCGAGAGAAGCAATATGACCTTCTGCTTCACCGGAAACTGCTGATTTCTTAACAACCCTTATGACTTCTTCGTTTTCCGTCCCCTCATAAATCGAAGTGGCAATACGGTACTCTTTCCTTCTGTCATTACTGAACTTGGTAAATATGCAAAGAGGTTCAGTTCCGATAACGGCAATGTATGAATTTGCAAAGGTGTCAAAAAGACCGCCCTCAATTATTCCGTCAAAAGCCTCTTTTTCATCAAAAAGAGAAAGTCTCTCATTATCAAAATTCCTAAGGTTGCTTATAAGTTCGCCAACTCTCGGAAGATATTTATCCGAATAGATTACCGTAGGCAGCTTGTAATCCGGATAGGGATAGTAAAATGTGAACTGAGTAAGTCCGCAGGCTTTGAATATTTCTGCAAGACCTTTTTTACCGAAAGTTCTTGCAACTCCGCCTTTTCGGTAATTCTCTATTCCTTCGAAATAAAGTGCAGCATGATCCTCCCTGCAGCCCGCAAAATACTTGAGTCCGTACTGATTCTCGATTGCTATGACAATTCGGCCGTCTTTTTTGACATGCTTTTTTATCAGATTCAGAAAATCCACATACGGATTATCGGTACTTACGTATCCGCGCGCATATTCAAAAACACCGATAAGGAAAATGTAATCGAAGTCCTCATCAAGCTCCGGCTCGATGTCTGTGAAATTTCCGAGTTTAATATTTATATTGTCTCTTTCAATATGCCTGTACGCATTTATAAGACTTCTCTTTCGGGACAAATCAACACAGGTGACACTTCCGTACATTTCAGATAAAGCGCCGGTAATCGCACCGCATCCGGAGCCAATCTCAAGAACCTTAAGGTTCTTTCCCGAAGGAAGAAACCTTACAACATTCTCGCGGATTTCCGATAGATGATAAAGTACAGGCCAGTTTGCCTCTTTTTCTATCACCCTGTCATAATCTTCAGGATCGGTTTCCATTACGATTTTTAGGAGTCTGTCTTCAATTTCGCCGTCACAATATTTATCCTCACCGGGATAATGTGCATCATCAATTATGACTTTACCGATTTTCTCCATTCTTTTTTCCTCCGGTCATCTTGCCTGCTGTGATTCTTCGACCTTCCTTACGTCTATATGCGAATCCATATCATAAAAGCCAACGGTGTTCTTATCGGATATAACCGTTATGTTAAGAACATCATAAAGTCTGTGATAAACGTTGAACGAATCGCCTTCATAGCCTGTAAGCCCGAGCGAAAGAAGGTAATCGCCGCCCTGAAGGGACATCTTCTGTGAGAATACGACCTCGTATCTGTCTCCCTTTTTCACGGGTTCAAGGAACCTCTTCTCGAACATCGTGTTCGTCCCTGTTATCTCGGTTCCTTTTATGTTTTTAAAAGAGAACGCAAAAATCGGGGCCGGAATATCCTCGAAAAACTCGGCGGTCATGTGAATATGAAACTCGCTTCCCTTAATAATCGCCGTAGTTGTCTTGCCGTGGTCATCTTCAATATGATACCCGGTTATGCATCCTGACTTTGTTCCGTATTCAAGAAGTTCGGGATTTTCTCCTGCCGAAACGCTTCTTTCTGCCTTGTCCTCATTCATCTCATACTGACCGACGAGAACGCGCTTGTAATCGTCAATCATCTGTTTGGGCGAGCCTTCACCGAGAAGAGTCCCTTTATTAAGAAGGAAAACCCTGTCACAATACTTGGCAACACTGGACAAATCATGACTTACGAAAATAATAGTTTTGCCCTGCTCCTTGAATTCTTCAAACTTGTGATAACACTTACTCTGAAAGAAAACATCACCTACGGAAAGCGCTTCATCTACTATAAGAATCTCAGGGTCGATATTAATCGCAACAGCAAATGCAAGTCTTACAAACATTCCCGAAGAATAGGTCTTGCACGGCTGATGAACAAACTCACCGATATCGGCAAATTCAAGAATCTCCGGTATTCTTTTCTCAATCTCTTCCTTGGAAAATCCCATCATGGTTCCGTTAAGATAAATATTCTCCATGCCGGAATATTCCATGTTAAAGCCCGCGCCAAGTTCAAGAAGCGCGGAAATTCTTCCGTTTACATGAACAGAACCGCTCGTGGGATTAAGAACGCCTGTAATAATTTTGAGAATTGTCGATTTACCTGAGCCGTTTGTTCCGATAATACCGACTGTCTCACCCTGATAAATCTTCATATCAACTTCTCTGAGTGCATAATGCTCTCTGTGAAGTTTCTTTTTCGTAAGACCGAGTGCTTCCTTCATACGGTCACGATTTCTGTCATAAAGTTTATATACTTTTGAAACCTTATCAACCGAAACAGCAGTTTCCCTTGTCTCGACAGGTTCGTTTTTCATGTTTACCACAATACCCATGATTTTTCTCCAATTCTGAAAGGTAAGCGCTACAAAACATCGGCAAAATGGACTTTCAGACGTTTGAACACAAGTGCTCCGAATCCAAACAGCAGAATCGTTACAATCCAGAAATACATTGTTGAATAGAAATCCTGCCAGAACCAGGTCTTCTCAAACATGGCGCTACGATAGCCGTTTACCACATAGAAAATCGGGTTGAGCTTAAAAATAAGCTGAAGCTTCGGCGAGGAAATCAATGAAATATTCCAAAGAATCGGCGTTGCCCACATAAATACCTGCAGGAAGATTCCGATAATCTGATTGAGATCCCGGAAAAAAACAACGACCGCACAGGTAGTGTAGCAAAGCGCCAGCACAAATGCGAAAAGGCAAAAACTGTAATAAGGAAGTTGCAGAAGATACAGGCTCGGTTTAAAGCCCATACAGAAATATATTACAAGCATCACAGACGCGAAAAAGATGTGTATGAAGGTCGCGCCTACCACTTTGATTATCGGCAGTATGCTTATTTTAAATACTACTTTTTTGACAAGATAATTATACTCAAGAAGTGCATTTGTTCCGTTACAGATAGACTCTGAGAAAAAAAGCCACGGAACAAGACCGGCAGTCAGCCAGATTACATACGGCACGTCAAGAGCGCCGCCGACCTCAGCCTTTGAAGGCATTATCATTCCGAACACAAACCAGTACAGCAAAATTGTGACCACCGGTTGTGCCAGTGCCCACACAATTCCAAGATATGATCCGGCATATCTTGTTTTAAAATCATTTTTTGCCAGTTTCCAAATAAGCCTTCTGTTCTGCCAGAGTTCTCTCGGAAGGACAACAAGCTTATCATAGAAAAAAATAAACAGGAAAAGAGAAGTAACGGTAATAGCCGTAGCCACAATCTTCTTTATGAATTCTTCTCTGTACACGGCATTGGGGTTTTCATGGAACCACAAAATTGCAACAATAATGCTTGCCACAAAAATTCCCATAAGAATGCCGGTCTTTTTGGAAATTCTAAATTTTTTCATCAGAAAATACTGCCTTTAACTTCTATAAATCTTCGTAAACTCAGAAAGAGGTCCCCAAACCTTATCCTTCTCGGACATAATAAGTTCGCATCCCTCAGGAATCGGCCACTTTACGCCAATCTCGGGATCGTCGAATTTAATGCCGCCCTCATCATTCGGATGATAGAAATCAGTAACCTTATAGCAAAACTCTGCATAATCCGAAAGAACAAGAAAGCCATGCGCAAAATTCTTCGGAATAAAGAACTGCTTCTTATTCTCTGCCGAAAGTTCTACTCCGAACCACTTTCCGTAGGTCTTCGAGCCCTTTCTGATATCAACTGCCACATCAAAGACAGCTCCGTTAACAACCCTGACAAGTTTATCCTGAGGATAATTAATCTGGAAATGCAGGCCTCTTAAAACGCCCTTTTTCGAAGCAGACTGATTGTCCTGTACGAACACGGCATCAATCCCAATCTCCTTAAAATCATTATACTGATACGTCTCCATAAAATATCCGCGCTCGTCACCGTTTACCTTCGGCGTAATAATCTTCAGCCCTTCAATTTCACATGTCTCTACTGTAAGTTTTCCCATGGTTTATTATTCTCCTTTTATGGACCGCAGCGCTTGGTGGTGTATATATTTCATTTGCGGACACGCTTTCGCTCGTTTCGCTTGCCCACGTTACTAAGCTCGAAAATACCTCGCTAAGTAACGGGTAGCTCAAACGGTCCTTAAATGAAATATATACACCCAATGCGCCACTCCCAAATAGTTTAGTAATTCAAGCATTGTTATGGTACGAGGGTCGGAATCAGGGTTGGTGTTACAACCGGAGATGGCAGACCAACGTACGCAATGTCGGGAGTTATTGTTACGCCCGGCGGAATATCTGTGACGGCGGAAGATGAATTCTTCCGAAGCTCAGTGATATCGGAGTAGTCCGGATTAATCAGGAAAAGAGTGGCTTTTCCGGATATTCCGTCTACCTGGGCATTTGCTGTATAATTCCAAATCTGATAATTCCTGTCAGTATCTGTTTTCGCTTTATACTGAGCAAGGCAGGTTGTGTAGCCAAAAAGCTTCATCATCTCGATATCATCGGTCATAAAGCTTTCCGTTGCCATAATTCCTGCTCTGTAACCGGAATTTGAAAGTGTCTCAAGGGCAGCAAGAGCAATTTCGGCTCTTTCGGAAGCCGAAAGAAAATCGCTTCTTGAATCTCCTCTTTCATTACTCATTGAAAGAATAATGGGAAGATTAATTTCATATTCCCTGCAAAGTGTAATTATGGCACTTGCTTCTTCTACGGCTTCAATTACAGTTACTGCTCTGCTTTCAAAATAAACACCTGTCTTAAGTGAAAGATTGTCAGCGCCCTGCATATTGTCATCAAAAGAATCATCTATTACGATTTTGCCGGAATACATTCCACGATATCCGGCTCTGACATAAACATAGGAAATACCGGCATTTTTAAGTTTCTTAAAGCCGATTGTTCCTGTATTACTCGAAATCATTACTCCGTTTTTGGCCTTTTCGAGGCCGGAAATAACGGACGTTTTCTCTGTGTTATCAGCGTCATCAGTAAGAACTGTTACACCCGGAGCATCATCAGCAGACTTATCTGTTTCATTTTCGTGCACCATTATGAGTTCGATGTCCTTAATTAGACGATAGTCGACGTTCTCTTTTACATGGACACGGGTGATTGAGGATGCGACAAGATAACCTTCAGTTTCATCAATCGAAACCGAATAGTCGCCGGGCTCAAGGTCCCCGATATATATGACTCCATCCTGATCAAGGTCTTTATACTGGCCAACTTCCTCAATCGTTACATAGAAAGGGACGCCGGTAATCAGAGCGCCGTCAGAATCAACAATCTGCAGTCTCAGATCACGGCACACACTTGTTGCAACAATCGCTGCTCTTGTTCCGTCAAGTGTAATCGTACCGGGATTTTCATCAGAGTATCCGGATGACAGAATCTCATCATCCGGTGCATCAAAAAAAGTATCATCATTTAAGAATGCTTTTGTATTTCCGTCAGGCGCAACGTTTCGCCCTTCGGAGATTTGTGCATCATAACGAGTTGAAGATTCGTATGTTTCATCCTTCGGCTCTTTATTTTTTCCCGACATATTGGCATACAGAATAATGCCGAGAATAATCAGGATTGATGCGGAGCATGCAAGAATTGACTTAAGTGCAAGCTTAGAGTCCATTGGCAACCTCGGTCAGATACTGACCGTATGCGGTCTTCATAAGCGGCTCTGCGAGTTTCAAAAGCTGGTCTCTGTCGATAAATCCGCGCTTGAACGCGATTTCCTCGATGCAGGAAATGTAAAGTCCCTGTCTCTTCTGATATGTTGCAACAAAGTTGGCAGCATCAAGAAGCGCATCGTGGCTTCCTGTATCAAGCCATGCAAAACCACGTCCGAGCTTCTCAACATGAAGGGTTCCGCGGTTCAAATACTCATTATTGATAGAAGTAATCTCAATTTCGCCGCGCTTTGAAGGTTTAACGTTTGCGGCAATTTCAACAACGTCATTATCATAGAAATAAAGACCCGGAACTGCATAATTACTCTTCGGTTTCTCGGGCTTTTCTTCGATTGATATGGCCATTCCGTCATCATCAAATTCTACGACGCCATACTCTCTCGGGTCGCGGACATAATAACCGAAAATGGTTGCACCCTTATCCCTTGAGGCTGCGCTTTTTAATACCTTACTGAAGCTCTGTCCGTAAAAAATGTTATCTCCGAGAACAAGAGCAACCGAATCATTTCCGATAAATTCACGTCCGATAATGAACGCATCGGCAAGACCTCTCGGGGACTCCTGCACAGCATATGAAATTTCCATTCCGAGCTGATGACCATCGCCAAGCAGTTCGCGGAAGGTCGGAAGGTCACGTGGTGTGGAAATTATAAGAATCTCCCTTATACCGGCAAGCATCAGTGTTGACAGGGGATAATAAATCATCGGCTTGTCATATACCGGCATTATCTGTTTTGAAATTGCTTTGGTAAGCGGGTAGAGTCTTGTTCCGGATCCGCCTGCAAGAATTATTCCTTTCATCGAAAGCTCCTTTTCTGTACTCTTTGGTTAATTACTTATACATTTCAGCGTAATACTTCTGGTAATCACCGCTTGTTACATTTTTCATCCAATCTTCATGTTCAAAGTACCACTTAATGGTAAGCTTAATTCCATCCTTGAACATTGTCTCAGGCTCCCAGCCGATTTCGCTCTTAATCTTATCAGGAGCAATTGCATAACGTCTGTCATGGCCTTTTCTGTCTGTAACGTATGTAATCAGATCTTTTGATACAAGCTTCTTTCTCGGATCTGAATCAGGAAGCATCTCCTGAAGAGTTTCAATAATGATATTTATTATCTCGATATTCTGTTTCTCATTATGTCCGCCGACATTATAGGTTTCAAAAAGTCTTCCCTTCTCCTGAACCATGTCAATTGCTTTGGCGTGATCTTCTACATAAAGCCAGTCACGAACATTTTTGCCATCACCGTATACGGGAAGCTTCTTGCCTGAAAGAGCATTATTGATAATAAGAGGAATAAGCTTCTCGGGGAACTGGTAAGGTCCGTAATTATTGGAGCAGTTTGTAATATTGGCAGGGAAATGATATGTATCCATATATGCCTTTACAAGCATATCCGAACTTGCCTTACTTGCTGAATAAGGTGAATGAGGCGCATAAGGAGTTGTCTCATAGAAGTATTCACCTTCATTTTCAAGTGATCCGTATACCTCATCCGTTGAAACATGAAGGAATTTCTTTCCTTCCTTAAAGGTTCCGTCTTCATTTTCCCATGCAGTTTTAGCACTGTTAAGCATAACTGCTGTTCCGAGCACATTTGTCTGAACAAAAACTTCAGGATTTCTGATACTTCTGTCAACATGGCTTTCAGCTGCAAAATGAACAACCCTGTCAATGTCGTTCTCTGCAAAAATCTTGCTGATTGCTTCTTTATCGCAGATGTCAGCACGGATAAATGTGTAGTTATCGCGATTTTCAATGTCTTTCAGATTCTCAAGATTACCTGCATATGTAAGCGCATCCACATTTATTATTCTGATTTCATTGTCATACTTCTTAAACATGTAATGAATGTAATTGGAACCAATAAAGCCTGCTCCTCCGGTCACGAGATATGTTCTCATTTGTTAATTCTCCTTTGATATTAATACGCAATGTAGCTGTAATTACAGTCAACATTTCCGCTGATTCCGGGAACATTGCCTTTGTCTGTGTACTGCCACATATGGTATGTTCCTGTATATGTTACCGCTGTCGAATACTGTGCAAGCCAGACAGTAATTCCGCTTGAGAGGTTTGCTGCATTTATATTATTCGCAAGCCAGCTCTTATTGGCATACACGCCTGCTTTATATCCTGCATTGGCAACAGTTTGACAGAAAGCATTGATAACATTTGTTCGTGTTTTTTTATCCATCTTATCGGCACGCCCGTTACATTTCTCCGTATCAATGAAAATCGGGTATGCCAGATTGTAACCGCTTACAAGCGCGAGCGCTGTAGACGCTTCTTCCACGGCCTCAACTTCATTCACCGCCTGCGAGAAGAAATACACGCCGACCTTAAGTCCCGCATCCGTCGCGCCCTTAATGTTGGAAGCGAACATATTGTCCTCGACAAGGCCTCCGACTGTTGAACCTCTGAAGCCGCATCTGATGATAACATACTCAACGCCGCTTGCTTTTACGGCTTTCCAGTCAATCTTGCCGTTCCACTTCGAAACATCAATTCCGAAAACAGTACCCGTTACCACCATCGCTCCGGTAGAGTCAAAATTGTACTCAACGCCTTTAATTATCTGCGTTCCCGTAACAGGATTTCCGTTCTTGTCATAATAATAAGTTTTGTTGTCAATCGTCTGCCATCCGGTGTAAATCAGTTTGCCCGGAGTCTTCAGATAGAACTTCGAAGCCGTATAGTAATCTGCAAAGGTTGCTTCTGCATAGCTTCCGTCAGACTTCTGAATATATACCTGCGAACCGTTCTTATCAAGTAGTTTTGATACTGTATCTCCTGTGAAATCCTTCTTAACGGTAACCTTGCAGGTCGCTGAAAGCTCTTTGCCGTCTTTATCTTTATATTTGCATTTAACCGTAATTGTAACGTTTCCGGGCTTCTTTCCTTCTATCTCGCCGTTCTCCGCATTAACGGTTGCAATCTCTTTATCGGAAGATTCAAAAGTAAAATTCCCTTTTGTGTCAGACTTAATCTCTTTTTCACCAAGTCGTGCACTCGCAACAAGTATTACCTTCTTACCTACATACGCGGTTAATTCTTTTTTATCAAGCGTCATGTCAAGCGCCGCAGGTTCACCGGTAGGCGAAATGCTCGGACTGATTGACGGGCTGATTGAAGGACTGATGGATGGGCTCGGCGACGGGCTCGGTTCAGGGTCGGGTGTCGGCGAGGGGCTCGGCGACGGGCTTGGTACATCAGTCGGTTCCGGGCTTGGCGACGGCTCGGGCGACGGCTCGGGCGACGGTTCCGGAGACGGTTCGGGACTCGGCTCAGGTTCCGGAGTCGGAGTCGGAGTCGGAGTCGGATCTTCCTCATCTCCTGACAAATAGAAGACCGCATCAAACGGTGCTCCCGCACTCGCAAAAGATTTGTCAGTCGAAAGAACTGCCACCTCTTCGGGGTTTTTAATTGTATCCTTTGAAATCTCGGTATAAGTATCAGCTGAAACCGCACTTTGTGAGGACTCAACCCACTCAACTGTATCTGTAAGTGTTCCGGATGCCTCTTCCGTTTCCTTCACGACTGCAGTCTGCTTATCCTCAGATGCAGCAACATCAGCAGCATTCTTTATCTCATCACTTACATCGATTTTCTTATATTCAATCTTATCCTTAACTGTAACGGATTTGTCACACGCAAGAATAATGTAGCCGTCGGGCGGCGTTACCTCAATCGAGTACTTACCGGGAGTCATCGAACCATTATAAATGATACCGTCCATATCATCGTCATCATATAAGGCCGAACCGGAATCGCCGGAAAGCTTTACCGAAAACCTGGCATTATTAACGAGTTTTCCGGTATCACTGTTTACAAATTTTATCTTCAGGTCTTTCTCTACAGACGTGAGATTTACCTTAACTTCTATATCTTCGCCTTCTTCAGGCTCCTCAGTTATCTCCGGGGTAATTTCCGGCTCTTCAACAATATCACCTGCATCGGCAAGACTGAGCTGTGCTGCACGTATCGCAACATTTTCAAAACCGGTAAGTCCTACCGGATCAACAGTTATTACATCCCCTGCAGTCTCGGTACCGGCAGCTGTACTCGGATTTCTCTTAATAAGAAAAACAAAAATGAGAACAACGGCGCACCCAAGAACAAGACCTCCGAAGGCAAACACGGCAAAATCACTTCCGATAAAAGATTTGTGACTTTTGGCGGGCTTCTTTACAGACTTGTGCTCCTCTGCCGTTTTTACGGTTTTCAAGGGTTTAGAACGCTCTGTATTGGCTGCAGGTTTTATCGTTTTAGCCTTTTCAGGCTTCTCCGGTTTTTCCTTTTCATATTCCTCGAAGTCATCTTCCTCATAATCGTCGAAATCATCAAATTCATCGGTTGATTTTATCTTGAACTTCTCGGAAAGATTCGGAATTTCTTCTGTCTTTCCAAGGCTCTTCATTCCCTCTTCTGTATTGAGGTCGGCAAGATTAAGAGTATCAAAAACATTTTTTGCAGGTTTTCCCGCAAACGGTGTACCCTGAATACTTTTCGTCTTCTCTTCAAGTACTCTGTCAATTTCTTCCGGAGAAGGCATTTCGCCCGTATCCGTAAGATCAAAATCTTCAAATACAAGTTTTCCGGTATCATCAGATAAATGCAGACTTCCTGTATCTTCTTCATCAAGATCAAGGCTGATAAACTCGATACTGCCTGTATTCTCTATATTTCTGTCATCTTCATCAAATCTCATGTGAATTTGTATTTTTCCCCGAATTTACAAAAGTTTATTCGGAAAAATCCGCTTCAAATTTTTTTCGCATCAGGGCAAAATCCGCCCATAGCTAATCGTTATTATATCATTTTTCGAACACAAAGAAAACCTTAATGTTATGCAGTGTCAATTGCCGTATAATCGACAAAAGACACCGAAAGGCAGTTTTACCTTTCGGTGTCTTCAAAATATACAGTATATTTAATCCAGAGCAAATTCCTCCGCAGTAATTTCTCTTCCGCCGAACACGCTCATGATGTAAGCAAAGCCTGCCCAGCCATTCTCATCCGCAAGGCTTGCAAAATCGCTTCCTGCAGGAATTGTTGTTACATAATAAAATCCGTTATATTTAAATTTAAGAATTACTGATTCCCCGAGTTCTCCGAGTTTCTCAAGGGTCGCCTTATCAAAACTGATAAAGGTATCGGACGCTACCGTGA
>JAZLHJ010000036.1:0-29590 GCA_045616785.1 Lachnospiraceae bacterium | reverse complement strand
ATCACGTTTACAACAGTCAAATTTATAATACCAGCCCCTGATTTTGAAATGTTCATTTCTAAAATATACGTATCAATGCTTAACTTAATGACACTTATAAGGTATAATTTCCTCATAAACGCTTAACTAAGTGGCATTGATTATGCTATTATGGTGATGACAATGGTTGATTTTTCGTGTAAAGGAGAATAATAGAGTGTCTTTTGTAAATTATAAATCAAAAAAAGGTTGTAGAGCACAAAAAACTTATGAAGAATCCGTAGAAGCAGGGGTTAAAAAATATATGGACTCGAACCATATCTTTTCCTCTATTCCTAATGATGAAAATAGAAACAATGGTTGTCATGTTGAAGCAAGCTATTTATGCCATGGTATATGGGAAAAAATAATGAAAAACGAACATCCTCTTTCTACTGCTCACGACTTTATATGGAAATTGAACGGTGACGAATTAGTGTTTCACTTTGACATTATGAATAACCCATGTAAGTATGGAAAAGGTATTTATAGTTGCGGACTTTTCAGAATATGTGGTGAGGAAAAGAGGAAAGAAGTAAAGAATATTTATCATAGTATAGGAAATATGGCACCTGTTCCATGGTTCAAATTGTCCGGAAACAGCTACATTAACATTCAAAATTTACATAAATCAGTTGATGAGCGATGGGATATATTATTGTTAGTTTTGAAAAAGAATTGGAAAGAATGGAATAAAAATTGTGGGCTAACATTTGAGCGGTATATGATTTTGACGTGCCAACAACCATACTATGAAGAGGTTTACAACAAGGTATCAGAAAAAGAAATAGATAAAATATCCTTAGATAATATTAATGAATGGAATAAGATGATAACTGAAAATAGTACAATTATCACCTTTAATCCTGAAAAAGACGAAAATAGTGATGTTAGTATTAATAAAATGATTAATATAATAAAAATACGTTGCAAGATGATTAGTATTTTATTATCCTCGGAAACCTCGATTTAAAAAACTCTCCACCAAAATCTTTCCGACTTATGCTTCAATCCTTTCTATTTATCGTATTTACTTAAGCAAATTAACTATGTACCCAAAAAGTACTTATCAGCGCGCTGCATAGGTCGCATCATTCAGCGAATCATTGACAATTTTGATTACCTGTTCATTTGAATAGTTCATCGTAGTCGTCGCTATTACTGTACAAATTCCATGTGCAAGCAAGCTGATTCTCTCAAATATCCCTTCGACTCTTTTGGCTTCAATTCCGTATCTGGTAGTCAGCTCCTTGATAATTAGCTTGTTCGTTTGATACTTCTCCCGCTCTTCAAGGAATGTCTTTTCACTTCGAAAATCCGAAAGATAAATAAGTTTATACAGATTCCTATGGTCCCTTGCCAAATCTGCCAGAGCGCTCACGGATATTTCCAGAAGTATATGTTCTTTACTGCCTTCGAGCCTGTCGGCTATACTCTTCTCCAATTTTTCACAGGCGTAATTAAATATTTCTTCTTTGAGTTCATCCATATTGGGAAAACGGCTGAATACCGGCTGTGTGGAGCACCCAAGTTTTTTTGCTATTGCTCTGCAGTTCACCTGACCTATTCCTTCTTCATCCGCAATACTGTATCCGGCCTCAATAATCATTTCCCTGCTTGTTGTTATTCTCGGCGGCATAATTATTATCTCCCCCTATTTCATCATTGTTTTCTTAATTATCTTTCTTACCAATTTAGATGGCAATAGTTTATTTATTGTAACAATCCCCGTTGATTTCCCAACAACATATTGCATTTTTCTCTTTCGTGAAGTTGCTATTCCATATATTTTCTCAGCCACATCGCTTGGACTTGATCCATTATTTCCGCCGTCAATCAGATATCGTCCCACTTTTTCCGAAATTTCCTGGTATTCTGCCAGTTTCTCGTCCTGTGAATATTCCATTGACCTTGAGTAAAAATCTGTTTTAATCACACCCGGCTCAATCAAAACAACATCAATTCCCAGTTCTTCAACTTCATACTGAAGTGACTGTGAAAAACCTTCTACTCCCCATTTCGTAGCATGATAAATACTTTGAAGCGGAACTGTAGTTCTGCCGGCCACAGATGACAGGTTAACAATAAGACCATTTCTTTTTTCTCTCATATACGGAAGAACAACTTTCGTTGTATAAATAAGTCCCAAAAGGTTTGTTTCAATCTGCCTTCTGATTTCACCCTCAGAAATTGCCTCTACTACGCCAATTGAATAGTATCCTGCATTATTAATCAGCACGTCAATCTGTCCAAACTTGCATACAGCTTCTTGGACTGCTCTTCTAATGCTATCATTATCAGTCACATCCATTTTAGTAATCAACACATTTTCCTGTTTCAAAGCATCCGGTGCATTTTCCGGGTTTCGCATTGTTGCCACAACATTCCATCCATTATTCAGAAAAATCTTTGCACATTCATATCCGATTCCTGTTGATGTTCCCGTAATTAAAACTGTTTTCATAATTTCACTCCTTTATATTGCACTTGTTATATATCAAATGCAATATAACATGGTGAGCTTTTCCTGTCAATACATCACAATTGAAATCCCCCAAAATAAAACAAGGGTCTCGCTGATAGCGAAACCCTTGTTTCTATTCCCTACTCTCCCAATGTGATGTACTCCAGCTTATCGAAAAGAGCTTCATATTCCTCTTCCGAATCAGGTGCAAGCTCCGGAAGATCACTTGTAATATCGTCTGTATTTATCTCTGTTTCTATTAAACTGTCCGGTTCCTGTGATTTTGAAGCCGTATCATCCTTTCCGCTACGATTCACCAGAATAATTACAACCACAACAGCAATAATAATTACAGCCATTATTACGCTTATAATGACAATTTTGTGCACTGAGAGTTTTGTCTTCCCTGTAACATTAACCGGCTGTTGAAACGGGACTTCACTTACCCCTGTTGCAGTTCCGCATTTATCACAAAACTTCGCGCCTTCCTTCAATTCATTTCCACATTTTCCACAAAACATGCCGTTCTCCTATCAATTAATATTATCCATGAGCGCCTGCGCCTGCTTCTCCAAATCTTCATTATATGGTCTGCAGCTGTATATATAGTATGTAGTTGAGCCCTCCGATGAAAAGATAATTGCTCTCTTTTCATCCTCGTCAGCTTTTCCTCCGATTGAGCCGGTCACCGTCAAATTACCTGATTTCTCACAACCTGATCCCTCAGGATTTGTACTTACGGTAATTCTGTAGTCATCATTTTCGTCATACCATGCACTCTGGTAATTCCACCATGTATCATCGCCTTTATATTCTGTACTGTTAACCTGAATATAATCCATGAACAGTAATTCCGATTCACCTGATGCCTGAGCCGAGATTGAAATTGAAATCTGCTCATCAGCTTCGGCATAAGCAGGCGGAGCAGACCAGGTCATGTTGAAATCTCCCTCCTGATGTTCGGTATCATAATTAAATTCCGCATGGTGATAATGCGAGCCGGCAGAAGCTGTATATACATCAGAATAATTCTCATTGCCGGAACTTGTACCGGATGGGTCGGATGTGATAACCGTATCGACAAGATACCAGAAGTATTTGACTTCCTTGTCTTCATCCGATTTATCTTCATCTTCGGTATCTTTGTCATCTTTACTGTCGCTATCGGATGTTTTACTTCTCAGGTTTTTAAATGTATCTTTGGGTACAATTCCGTTCTCTTCCACAAAATCATAGAAGTGTGCTCTGTCTTTAACTCCTGCAGACAGCCATTCCGACATCAGCATTGTGAGCACTTCCTCATCGGTCGACCATGTAAAATTGCCTTTTTGAAGTTTTCCGTTTTTGGTAAACATTTCCTTCATCAGTCCACGGATTTCATACAAAGAGCGCAGCCTGTCCTCTACAGTCCAGTCTTTCGGGTAATTGTATAAATTAGGATTAATAAAATTCTCCTGGTCCCATATTTTTACAAGCTTCTCAAGTTCTTCCTGTTTATCCGCAATCTTGCTTTCGCTTGCTGCACGTTCCTTAAATTTAGCGCGGATTGCCTCCTCATCTAATCCTTCAGACTCATATATTGCCCATGCTCCCCTGTTTCCGCCATAGAAAACTTCCCAATCCTCATCGGAAATATTGCCGTTTTTATCGGAGTATTCTTTATATTTGATATAGACTTCTTCCATCGAATCAATTGCATATATATTGCGGCAGGCACTACAAACAGAAGCAAATTTATCCGCCACATCTATTGCGGGAAATACCTTCTTCTGAATTGCTTTGGAAAGATTTATTGCCTGCTCCGCCCAATTATCTCCCTTAGATCCATCAACGAACAGATCGACAATATTTCCTGCTCCTTCGAAATTTGCCGTTTTCTTAAGAAGAAACTCTGCCATCAGAGAAGCACTTTTCTCTGTCATCGTCTGAGAATCTCCCTCTAGTGCAGCTGACAAAAGCTCCCCTTTCGTATCATGAGAGATAATATATTTGTACATGGCGTTGCCATAGGTTCCGGGTTCCATACCGATTTCTTTTAACGAATTATTCACGATATCAAGAAGACCTTTTTTCATCCTGCCATCGGCAACCCCGTTCATAACAATATTTCTGGATGCTGTTTTTACCCAGGAATCAACCTCTGCCTGATGCTGCGGATGCTCGGCAATCCATCCCTGTTCTTCTTTATCCTCTGCTGCCCGGCAAACAGAAGAAAAAGCAGATACAAAAAGAACTGCTGCAAATGCTATACTGATAATCCTTTTCTTCATAGGTATTTCCTTTCATTAAGGCTTTTTTCATTCATGTATACACATTATATTGAATTCCCATAATATTAAGCAAGTAAAAAACCGTTTGATTCCTGAAATTTGAATAAAAAAAAGTAAAATCAAAAGATTTTCAAATGACAGTATTGAAAAACATATTTGTTCATTTTATATTGAAATTGATGCACTTGAGTGCGGAATAATTGAAAATACCTACTTAGTAAAATAATATAGTTGGAGTAATAATAATGAATGCTGCTAGTATAGTAACATCCATACTTACATTGCTTGCAGGAATCGGGATTTTCCTTGTTGCCTGCACAATGATGAGTTCAAATCTTGAATCATTAAGTTCTGAAGGTCTCAAATCTTTATTTTCCAAAGCTTCCAAAAGTAAATGGTTAGGTGTAGCTATCGGTACTGTCGGTACAGCGGCTATTCAAAGTTCCGGAGCAACAACCGTAATGGTTATCGGTTTTGTTAACGCCGGAATAATGTCACTTGTACAGGCCGCAACGATAGTTTACGGTGCAAATATCGGTACCACAATTACCGGACAGATTGTTGCACTGGGTATGTTCGGTTCAGGAATGATTTCTACCACGGTGATTTTCTCCGGAATGGCCGGCGTCGGTGCCTTTATCAAGATGTTTGCCAAAAAAGATAAAGGTAAACTGGTAGGAGGTATTCTTACCGGTTTCGGAATGCTGTTTGTAGGTCTGTCCATGATGAGCGGAGCTATGGAAAGCTTTGCCAAGCTTGATTCCGTCAAACAGTTTTTGTCAGGAATTACAAACATATTTCTTCTTGTACTAATCGGTGCCGTTCTTACCGCAATTGTTCAGAGTTCATCTGTAATGACTTCGGTTGCAATTACGATGGTTGTTGCTGGTCTCATTACGCTTGATCAGGGTATATATCTCACAATGGGTTCCAATATAGGTTCCTGTGTAGTTGCTCTTCTTGCAGGCATTGGCGGAAGCAAGAATGCCAAGAGAACATCGTACATCCATTTGATATTTAATATAAGCGGTGTTGTTCTTTTTATGATTGTCGGCGGAGTTATCTCGTTAGTCAGCGGAGGGAATATTAATTACGGTACTATTTTCTCGAAGCTGTTTCCGTCCGCACCCCAGACACAGCTTGCTATGTTTCACTCGGTTTTCAATATAATTACCGTGCTTCTAATCATGCCGCTTACAAATGTTCTTATTAAAGTTGTAACTGCCATTATTCCGGATTATGAAGTAATACATAAAGAAGAAGAAAAAGAAGAGCCGGTCAAAGAAAGACTTTACTATGTCGATACAAACATGCTTCGTACACCGTTCATCGCTGTACAACAGACAAAATATGAAATAGTAAACATGGCAGGTATTGCTATCCGCAATTTTGATATAGCTCTCGATATTGTGTGTACTCTTGATGTCACCAAAGAGGAAGAGTTTATCGCGAATGAAAAAGAATTGAATTTCATTAACCGCGAGCTTGTCAACTTCATAATAAAGCTGTCAAAACTTCCATTAAGTGAGAAGGACCATGATTATATCTCTACCGCAATCCGCTCAATAAGTGATTTGGAACGCGTAGGAGATTATGCCGAGAATATCGTAGGTTATGCAAAGAGTCTTTTAGAAGAAAAGCAGGGCTTTTCAGTATCTGCTGTAGCCGAAATACGTTATGTGCAGGGAAAAATCAGTGCACTTTTCGAAAATGTAATGAACGCATACATTAAACATGATTTTGCTGCCTTGGAAGAAACCAATAAAATTGAGGATGAAATAGATAAGATTACTGTCAGAATGGAAGCAAATCATATCACACGTTTGAAGGAAGGAATATGCACTCCCATGGTGGGGGCTCATTATCTGTCTCTTTCCTCCAATGTGGAGCGAGTTGCCGATCACTTTGTAAATGTTGCCAAAACAATTGAAGAATATGTATCTTAAAGGAGGATTTTCATGCTTCGTAAACCACCGATGGGATGGAACAGCTGGGACTGCTACGGCGCAGCTGTTACCGAAGAAATTGTAAAAAAGAATGCCGACTTTATGGCAAAGAATCTTCTGAAATTCGGCTACGAGTACATCGTGGTTGATATTCAGTGGAGCGAACCCAATGCAAGCAATAATGAATACCACCCTTTTACAAGACTCTGTATGGATGAGTATTCAAGACTTATTCCTGCAGAAAACAGATTTCCCTCATCCAAAGACGGAAAAGGCTTTAAGCCTCTTGCTGATTATGTACACAGCCTTGGACTTAAATTCGGTATCCATATTATGCGCGGAATACCAAGACAGGCCGTTCATGATAATACTCCGATAAAGGGAACAACGAAAACTGCTCGCGATATTGCCAAAACAGCAAGCATCTGTGCATGGAATTCCGATATGTACGGTGTGGATCCCGATAAGGAAGGTGCACGCGAATACTATGAAAGTCTTTTTGAACTCTATGCTTCCTGGGGCGTCGATTTTATCAAATGTGATGATATCTGCAGAGAACTTCCCCATGAAGAAAGCGAACTTGTCCTTTTGTCATCATCACTCAGAAACTGTGGACGAGAAATGGTACTAAGCCTCTCTCCCGGCCCCGCGCTTCTCGAAAAAGCCGAACTCTATAAACAGGTTGCCGATATGTGGCGTATTACTGATGATTTCTGGGATGAATGGAGACTTCTGTACTCGATGTTTGAAAGAGCAGAGAAGTGGTGTACTCATACAGGAAACGGCCACTACCCTGATGCAGATATGCTTCCGGTAGGCGCAATCAGACAGGTATACGGTGAAGATAATACAACAAACTTTACGGAAGATGAGCAGATTACAATGCTCTCTTTATGGTGTGTATTCAGAGCTCCTTTGATAATTGGCGGAGAAATGAACAAGTTTGATGAATTTACCATGAAACTTCTTACAAACGAAGGAATTCTCGATATGCACAGCGATATTCGTCATTCGCATCAGGTATTCAGAAAAGAAATCGATAATAAAGAACATATTCTCTGGACAGGTGTTTCGGTAAAGGGCGGCCAGTATCTTGCACTCTTCAATACCTCAGACTCTGACAGCAATGTCAGTCTTCCTCTTTCGGAAGCAGAAATATATGAGCCTGTATCAGGACGTGAACTTTGGAGCGATACACCCTTTACGGATGTTACAGAGCTTAATTTCTTTATCCCGGCGCACGGCGCAAAAGTTTTCTATATTAAGTAAAACAGGTAAATAAAAAAGTTCCTCTCTACCTTTCGGGTAAAGAGGAACTTTTTTGTAACAATTTACTTATTTACCAATCTTGCTCATAAGACCGCTTATTGCATCTGCTGCGCCTTTAGCCTTGATAGCATCCATAACCTTGTCTACCATTCCGTCAGGAATATCAATTCCGATTACAGATTCAATTGCCTTTTCCGGATTCTTTTTAAGATCCTCCATAAAATTGGGGTTGCTCTTTGCCTTATTTACAACCTCATCAACCATCTGCTTAATGTCTTTTCCCATTTTTAATTTCTCCTTATTTATTGTTCTGAAGTGCTTGTCTTTTTATTGGTAACCGGGTCGATGTTGAAAAGCATATTCATATCATCTGAAAGCATTGTCTCGGGAAGAATTCCATCCCAGCCGGTAATCATATAATACTGAATAAGTTCGGGATAATCATTGAGCTGTTTACCGAGGTTACTCATGATTGCTGCATCCTTCTGTCCCTGATATTCAGCTGAATCAGCCTGAATCTTAACAATCTCTGCTTCATTGTTTGCCTTGATGATTGCTGCATCTGCATCTGCCTGAGCAGCGATTACCTGACGCTGTGCCTCTGCCTCAGCTTCAAGAATTAACTGTTCCTGCTCTGTCTGCGCTCTGAGTTTGTTCTGCTCTGCAACCTGCTTTGCTTCAACGGCATCGGTAAATGCATCGGTGAAGTCAATATTCTCGATTGAAGTAGCAACAATTTCAATATCATACTTCTTGAGATCGTCTACAAGGACTGATTCAATCTCTGATGAAAGCGTAGCACGAAGAGAAACAAGATTCTCTGCATTGTAACGTGCAAATACACCCTTTACAGCTTCAAGTGCCTTGGGGCGCACGATTGTCTCAAAATATCCTGTACCGATTGATTTGTAGATATTCTGCGCATTTGCTTTCATAATCTGGTAGTTAATTGTATATGTAAGAGTAACTTCCTGGATATCACTTGAGAAACAACTCATCTCAATTGTTTCCTTCTGTGTTCTGTTATCCATTTTTACAACATTCTGCCAGGGAGCAAGGAAATGAAGACCGGCATCAAGGGTATAATTCTCAACTTTTCCGAATGTTGTTACAATTCCCGTATGACCTGTCGGAACAGTCTTTATGCAGCTTATGGCGATAATGACAAGTCCGGCAAGTGCAAGCCATTGCTTACCGTTTCTCTTCCACTCTTTTCCTGTAAATCCCATTGCAACGAAAAGGACTATACATACAACAATACCAATTACAAATAACGTCATTTTTCTTTCCTCACATTTTCTTCAATTATTCTGATAAGATTACGCATGTCTATCGGTTTGGTCACATATTCATTCATTCCTGCTTCCTTTGACTTTCCCACATCTTCAAGGAAGGCATTAGCCGTCATCGCAATAATCGGGACAAGAGAAGCATCCTCTCTGTCAATGCTTCTAATTTCCCTCGTTGCCTCGAGACCATCCATGACAGGCATTGTAATATCCATCAAGATAGCATCATAATAGAATAGTTCGGATTTGTCAAAAGCTTCTACTCCTTCTTTACCGTTCTGACATACTCTTACTGTTGCTCCTTCTTCTTCAAGAAGCTCTCTTACTATCTCCTGATTAATAACATTATCTTCAACCAGAAGAATATTCAAGCCGTCAATACGAAGCTCTCTCTGGAAATACTCCTCGAAAACTGCTGTCTTCTGCGGCTTACCCTCTTCAATATTCTCAATACTGATTATCTGACTGATTCTTTCGAGAATTTCTTTGGAGGATTTCTCAATCTTATCAATATATTCCTTCAGCTTATCGTTATCATCGCCATGCTTTTGAGCCATTTCCGTGTATCCGGTAATATCCTGCATCGGAGTTCTGATATCGCGTGAAAGGCTGATAAGGAAATCTGTTTTAGCTTTGTTAGCAAGTTCGGCTTTCTCTTTTGCAAGGGCAAGCTCTTTCCTGTGCGTTCTCTCGTATCTCTCTCTTTCTTTTATCTCACGAAGCTGTTTATCTTCACAGATAAATCCGATAATTACACCGCCGCCTTCACTTTCATCTTTAGAAAAAACTGTGCGGTAATAATGAATATCCTCTTTATGGACAACGCGGTAATGTACATCAAAGCTGCCTTCGCGGTCTAACCTGGCCATGGATTTGTATCTTTCTGTTTCCACCCGGAAAGCATCAAAATCCGCGGGAACAATAATTTCCTTCAGTATTTTGTCAAAAACATCCGGTTGAACTGTTTTCTCATTAGAATCGATATACTCCGCGAAAATGCCGTTTACAACATAGTTTCTGATTTCGTTTGTTGATGTTGAAATATATCCTACATAATCAAAATTTCCGGCTATTTTACTTATTACAGCATCTTTCTTGGCATTATTTACCTGCTCTTTAAGTTTTTCCTTTTCAACCTCGGTTCTGATTCTCTCGTCAACATCAGAAAATGCCCATATAAACAAATGCTTTCCGTTTGCGGATTCTATCGCACTGAATACCATCTGACGATATCTCTGCAATCCCATATTCTCACTGAGGAACAAAACAGAGAAATGGCTTCTTCTTTCAAGTTCCTCACGTATATATTCGAGCTTACAGGCTTTTAAAACTCGTGGTCTGTCATAATCAATAACAAAATGCTCGGCATAATCACGAGCCATGCTTTCAAAATCCATTCCGGCTTCAATCTGACCGACATACGCTTCCAACTCATATTCTTTACCGGCGACCGGAATGAAATCTCCTGTTTCAATATCAACACAATAGAGATTAGTATATTCTCTTGCGATTGCATCAATAATATTTAATACATCAATTTCTACTTTTTTTGCTTTTTTCATATGTCCCTCTCAATATGAATCCAAATCAACACAAGAGTAACACTTCTTATCAAACGAACTTAAAAGGCAACCGGTCAAAAGATCAGTTGCCTTTTCCGTCTGTTATAAATTATCAGCTTACTTGAAGTAGCTTACAGCCTCCTGAAGCTCCTTTGCAAGTTCGTTCATGCTCTGACTGTCTCCCGAAATACTGGTTATGGAAGAAGCAATGCTTGTAAGACTTGCGGATACCTCCTGGTTCGATGCTGCATTCTCTTCGGAAATTGCAGACAAATCTTCTACATTGGAAGAAATAACGGAACGAACCTTCTCGAGTCCATCCATCTTATCGGAAATACCTCTGATTGCAATAAGTGATTTCTCGATTTCATTATGAAGAATTTCAAACTTATTCTGAGTATCACTGATGTAACCCTGCTCTTCAGTAATAATGTTGCTTACTGTTTCTGCAAGATCTACGGACTTAGCAGACTGTGCTTTAATCTCGCTTACGATAGAAGCGATTTCTTTTGCTCCGTCAGCAGACTGAACAGAAAGTGAATTAATCTCATCGGCAACAACCGCAAATCCACGTCCTGCTTCACCGGCTCTTGCTGCTTCAATTGAAGCATTAAGTGCAAGAAGGTTGGTCTGGCTTGCTACAGAAGAAATAACATTTACTGCTGCATCAATCTTGGCAATTGCTTCGTTCGTAGAAATAATCTGTGAATTAATTTCAGAAACCGAACCAACTGATTTGGTAGAAGAATTAGCAACCTTGTTGATGTATTCTGTTGCATCTACATTTGCCTTCTGGATATTTCCTGCTGCAGATGAAAGCGTCTCAACGTTTTCGGCAATCTCACCGATTATTGTGGAAATCTCAACAACCTGTTCAGAAATATCCTGTACTGAAGTTGCAAGACTTGTTGCTCCCTGAGCAAGATCTTCCATTGCATTTGATATACCGGAAGTTTCGGAAGAACTGCTTTCTGCAAGAGCAGATACCTCTTCAACAGCTGTAATAAGTTTTCCGGCAACATCCTGAGTCTTAAGAATTACATTTGAAAGCTCAACCTGAAGTTTCTTGGAAGCTCTAACAAGCATCTTTGTCTCAAGTACGCTTGCTGTGGTATCTTCCTTCTCGGATGAAAGAGAACCTTCAGCGATAAGTTCAACATTGTTTGCAACAACTCCCATAGGTTTTGAAACCTTTCTGCTGAGGAGAATTGCAACCAGTGCGAAGAATACTACAAGAATTGCTGCGATAATGATTGCTGTCCACATAATGGAGTTGCAGTTAGCAAGTACTTCAACTTCATCTGCAGAAATAACAAGAATGAATTCACTGTTTGAACCTACATAAGTTGCAGCATATTTCATTGCCCCATTGAAAAGATATTCAACAACCGCAGGTGCAACCTTCTTATTATTCTTAAGGTCTGCAACGATTCCTTTTACTACATCATTTGATACAGGTTCACCGATTTTGGATGCTGTGGGATGGTACATCATTGTACCGTCTGCGCTTACAATGTACGCATAGCTTGATGAAAGACCCTCAATACCAACCTTTCCGAACATTGCTTCAAGATTCTCAGCTGTAAGCGATGCATCAACACCGTCAACTGCTATCTTCTCATCAAGTCTTTGTCCGCTGCTCTCTGTAACATCGAACAGATAATTAAGAGTCGTTTCTTTAATCTGCGATTTGCTGTTGCTTACAAGTACTATGGTAAGTGTAACAACTGCAATAATCAACGGAATCAACACGAACATAAGGAGTAACATATAGATGTTAAACCCGAATTTTTTCTTTGCTTTTTTTGCCTCTGCCATAACAATACCTCTCTTATTTTTATTTTATTGAATAACAAAATCGGTGTTTTATTGCAATTATACAGTTCCAAAAGAAATTCTTCAAGTATTTTTCAGAAAATTCAGGCAAAATTTACGCCTTTTTCTCGGAAAACCGGTTCTTCCGAAAAAAAGGCACAAAAACAATTGCACATTAATCAAGTTTTATTCTTATTCCTTTATCAAGATCCTCCTGGTCCTTACCGGTTAACTCTTTAAGTCTTTCAATCTCCTTATCTTTTTTCCATAAGAATGAAAGATGGACTTCCGTTCCGGCGCTGATTCTTTTGATATTCTCAATATGCCTGTATAGAATTGCAAGAGATGAAATACTTATTATTACTACATTAACCATGTCCTTTTCCATAAATCCGTATACTACGGGAAAAATCACGGAAGCGGTTATCGGAACAATACATATATAATCAACTATAAATGCAAGAATTCCTTCCGATACCAATAAAATAAGAAACAAAAGAGGCGAATAGGCAAGGATTACTCCTCCGAGACACGCAAGACCTTTTCCTCCTTTAAACTTAAGATATACAGGAAAAATATGCCCAAGTATGCAACAGGTTCCTCCCAGAAACGCAAGATACGTATCATTGGGGAAGAAGTAACTGATTCCTTCTACAAGTAAAAAAGCCTTCAGAATATCAATAATCATGCAGATTATACCGACTAATTTACCCATGGTAATAAGAGCATTTGATCCGCCGGCATTTCCCGAACCACTTTTTCTGATGTCAAATCCTTTAATTTTGGCCACAAGATATGACGGATTAAATCCTCCGATTAAATAACCAAGTACGGCAACAAGTATTGAATTAACAACTACTCTATTCATAATCGTGTCCTCAGTCCAAAGAAAATTATGAAACATTATACCACTGATTCTGCTGTGAAAAAAGCATTTTACAGATTTTCTGCCATTTCCAGAAAACTGTTTATTGTATTTTGGTTTGTCGGTTCCTTACATGAAGCAGCATCTTCTGAAAGTTTTTGTCTGTACTCTTCTTCTTTCTCCTTAATACCGGCGCCGTGATACTGCACAACGTATATATAGTCCTCATAGGCATTTACAAGTTCCCAATGCTTTTCGCACTCTGCACTGTCCATTTTATACAGGGTAAGCAGATCATAAAGCTTGAAATATTCTCTGTTATAATATCTGTCATCCGCCTGTCTTAAGGTTGAAGCATCATTTTTATCACCAAGATAGCCTTCACCTCTGTCCGCTATTTCTGAAACTGTGGCTATTGAAAGAGGTATCGCAATCAAAAGCAGAATAATAACAATTACGCTTTTAACTAATATCGGTCCATTATAGCTTTCACGAAGTTCTTCTTTTCTGTGTCCTTTTTTCTTAAAGAAAGGATTTTTCATTTCGCACCGCTCCTTTCACGAAGTGTTTCGAAAAGATTGTCTAAGTCATCAATTCTTGTATAATCAGCTTCCACAAGCTTATCTATCTCTTCATCTGTCATTCCGAGAAGTCCTATAAATGCACTTCTGATATCTTCCTCATATTTCCGGTACTGCCCGTCATTTGCAGGATCGGGTTCCTCATATATGCCAAGCTCGTTCCTAAGCACTTTCAGTCCGTTTTTTACCATATATTCGGTTGCGTAATCTCCTTCAGAGAATTTGAGACTGTCATCCTCCTCAAAAAATTGCATTCTGACTGTTTTAAATCTTATATAATCGCTGTATCTCAGTGCAGCCTGCGCATAGGAATAATACTTTTCGGGAATAAAAAGTTCATGCTCGCTCATATACACATAAAGTGAACTGTAATCTTCGTTATCAACAAATTCCTGCATCTTTTTCTCGTATTTACTGCCGTTTATCAAATGGCCGATTCCGGTTGATGCATCATTTGCGAGTGAGATAAAGATAAACGATAAGAAGTATAATACAAAGAAAAGTACGACAAAAAAAAGTACTCTTCCGAGAATCTTATTAACAACAAATCCGAATATTCTGTCATTAATTTCTTCCCTGGTATTGCTCAAATCCGTATCAAGGCTTACCTTCTCTTTATTCCAGATTCTTCCGAGAGAATTATCCTTTCCGCAATACGGGCATGACAGTTCCTTTGTTTTGTAATTGGCTCCGCAACCTTTACATTTCATTTAGTATTCCTCGTTCACATTTCTGATAAATATTTCCGCAAGCTTTGAATAGTCCTTCTCTTTCTTTGAAGCTTCAGCGATGCCTTCTTCTATTTCTTCATCGGTAAAGCCTGTATAAGACTTAAGCATTGTACGAAGCTTTTCGTCTATTTCCGAAACCCCCTTCTCTTCACCGTGAACATAACCTTTTTTTCTCATCTCATCAAGTGAATATAAATCCCCAAACACTCTCGTAAGCGATTCTCCCACCTCCTCAGGTGTCGAAAAAACTCCGAGAATAATTGCTTCTTTCATATTCTGAAGTACTTCTTCCCTAAGATCATAATGGGAGGCTATCGAACCAAGATCATAATACTTTGCATAAGTTTCGGAAAAGTAACCCTCCTGCACTTTTACATAATCGAACATTCCGATATAATCACCATTATTATAGAGTTCTTCCAGCTTTTCAAGAACATCATTCTGCGTATCCACGGATTTCTCACGAAGAATGCCGGGAATAATAAAGGCAAGTGCTATTGCAATGACAAAAACCGCTCCGAGAACGATGAAAGTTATCTTAACAGATTTTTTTACCTTTCCTTCCGCTCTTTCGGGTCTTTTCTTTTCCTCACTTATCGCTTCTCTCGTAGCATCCATTTCATCCTCATGCTGTTTGAGAGCTATTTCGGAATTCTCATAACCGCAATACGGACAAAGAAGATCTGTTTCCTTTATTTCAGCGTTACAATTGGGACAAATCATCTTACAAATCTCCTCTTACTCTTCAAGACTCTTTCTGAATTCTGCCGGACTTATTCCGACGTACTTCTTAAATTTCTTGTGAAAATAATCCACATTCTTGTAACCAACCTGCTCGGCTATTTCATATACCTTCATCTTGTTCTGTATCAGAAGTTCCTTTGAATGCTCAATTCGTACGTTATCAACATATGAATTGAAACTGCTGCCTACAGCCTTATTGAATATTTTGCCGAGATATGCACTGTTATACCCAAAAAGAGGAGCAATCGATTCAAGCTTGATATTGGTCTGATAGTTATGATCGATATAATACAGAACATCATCGAGAACACTGTCTCTTGTTGCTCCACCCGTGGAATTCATTATCATTTCCGTCTGTTCGGATATGAAAAGAATAATTTCATAAAGATAATACTTTTCATTAATTAATGCAATAATCTCCGAATTGGACGGGAACGGAATATTAAGTGTGCTGTAAATATGATTCATCCTTTCCTTAACCTGAAGGAAAAGGTCGGCAAGGAAAAGCTTTACTTCAGAAATCCCGTTTCGTACCTGATAGAGGTATTCTTCAATACTGTACAAAAGTTCTGCCACTTTTTTGCGGTTATAGGTCTGAAGAAAATCTACAAGAAGCGAGCAGAACTCCGAACTTTTCTCGGAAGAAAGCTCCTGCTGCTTGGCTTCTACCTTCGGAAGTTCGTCAAATCCGAGTGTATGCTGGCCCTGAACACAGAAGAACCTTCTGGACATCAGAATTTTGGCTTCTTCGTATGACTTATGAATATCAAAAATATCGGTAACAACATTACCGTAGGCAATAAAAAGTGTATCAAGGGGACTTCCCTCCTGCGGAGGAAGACTCTCATAATGATCCAGAAAACTCCTGAATCTTGCAAGTGAAAGCTTTCCCTTAAGGAGAATAACGTTTTTATCTGCTTCCGCGAAGGATTCAAAAAGCTTCGAGCCCTGATTGGTCACTTTCAGCATATCTGCAAAATTGTAAGTAAGGTCCTGCTTGTCAACTGCAAAGTTTTCATACATAACGACCTGAAAGCAGGAGGCATCCGGCATAATTTCCCGGGGATTAATAAGCGCTCTGTCAAAATCACCTGTAAGTAAATTATGAAGAATAACGTTTCTTGCGGTTTCCTTATACTTACGGATAGAAGAATCCTCACTCGCCGTCTTCTGAAGCGTTTCGTTAACGTGCTTTACAGCTTTCGTAAGCTCGTCTTCATCGAGCGGTTTTGTAAGGTAGAAATCTACTCCGCTCTTAATCGCCTCCTGCGCATATCCGAAATCGGAATAACCGGACAGAATAATAACATGACCCTTGAACCCGCTTTCTCTCAGTGCTTTTACACACTCAAGACCGCTTATTCGCGGCATCCTGATATCCATAAGCACCAAATCCGGCAAAAGTCTCTGGATTTCACGAAGCGCATCCTCTCCGTTTGCAGCTTCACCGACAAACGAAAAACCAAGTTCCTGCCAGTCAATGATACATTTTAATCCGTTTCTTATTGAAGCTTCATCATCTGCAATAAAAAAACTGTTCATCCCATTACCTCAATGTTATACGAAATACTACAGGAAGCTCAGACGATACTCCCTTTGTTCTGATATGAAGTCCACTTCCGTCTTTGGTAAACTCTACCCTTTCATCAAATCCGAGTGCTTCAACATTATCAACGATTCCATGGAAAAGAGGAAGATTCTGATCGGTAGTATCTGCCAGTGACTTTATGGTAATGCACCCGTTCTCAGGATATTTCAGGCAAAATGCGTACAGATATCCGTTTCCTACCGTAAATCTGAAATCTTCGGCGGTATACTCTTTTGCACCGTCACTGAACTGTCCTTCATGCTCGCTTGTAGGTCCTTCCTCAGCAAAACGCCATACACGGCTGTTATATATTCCCTCACCGTTTACTTCCAGCCATTTTCCGATGCTTTCAAGAATTTCAGTATCTTTCTCAGGTATGGTTCCGTCTGCCCTTGGTCCGACGTTCAGAAGAAGATTTCCGTTCTTACTGACAATATCTATCAGATATACCAGAATATCGTATGGTGTTTTATACATAAGGTTTGTTGTATAGCACCATGAATTATGTGCAATCGCGGTGTCTGTCTGCCAGTGATAGGATTTGGGAACAGAAAGTTTTCCTCTTTCCACATCAACGATTCCGCTTCCGAACATCATAGCATCATGTTTATAACAAATTCCTACATTCTGTCCCCATGTAAGTCCGCAGTTATAATAGTAAGCTGCTATTTTCTTAAGATACGGTTTCCATGACACGTGCTGTATCCACCAGTCAAAATATAATATAGCCGGATGATATTTATCAATCAGCTCTGCAGTTCTTGCAAGCCAGTCGTTACCGTACTCTTCGTCAACATTCGGGGTATCCGTAATCGAACTCTGGTCCGGCTGTTTCTGAAGAGAAGGCCAGTAGAAATCTGCAGGAGTCATTTCTCCGCAGATATCTGACTCAAAATCACGTCCGTTCCCCATAAACCACTGATGTTCTGCACGGTGGGAAGATGCTGCAAATACCATGTCTCTTTTCTCAATTTCTTTTTTGAGTTCGCCAATAACATCGCGGCATGGTCCTTTTCTTACTGCATTCCATTCGGAAAGCTCACTGTCATACATCTGGAAACCGTCATGATGCTCCGCAACAGGAACAACGTATTTCGCACCTGCTTTCTTAAATAAATCCGCCCAGGCAGAAGGATCGAATTTCTCTGCCTTAAACATCGGAATGAAATCCTTGTATCCGAAATCCTTATGCGGACCGTAGGTCTCTATATGATGGCGGTATTCATCGGAATCCTTAACATACATGTTCCTGGAATACCATTCATTGTTATAAGCAGGGACACTGTAAATTCCCCAGTGAATGAAAATACCGAACTTGGCTTTTGTAAACCACTGCGGCATTTCAAAATTGCAAAGTGAAGACCATTCCGGCTTAAAAGGACCTTTTTCGTTAACTTCATCAATCTTTTTTACATATTCTGCTGTTGTCATTTTCTGCTCCTTTTATAAGTTCTTCTGTTACTGAATCTTGCCTGACCGCTTCCGGCTTCTGTCGATCTAAAGGTATAATCCTTCTTTCTTCTGCGCCTTCTCTTTCGGTCGCCTTTTCTGATGGCATGTCTGGAACTTCGCAGATAACTGATAATATAGGAAATAATTACAAGCAAAATCGCAACACCTATTACAATCAGTATTATCAGCTTAACATTAACATATATTACACGCGGCGCGTCTTCCTCTTCCGGTATTTCATTCCGTGCTCCAAACAGGCTTTCACCCTCGGCAATGCTATGGAAATCCATTGTCCTTACCTGTTCTCTGTTAATCAGGATATCACATTTCCCGAGATCGACCCCGTGATAGGAATAGAAAAGAGTCGCTACCGTATCATCATTTTCCCCGGAAACCGGGTTACATTCAATATCTTCAAAAAACGTTGTTGCGGGAAGAGTTACCTCCCCTTTCGGATCCAGGTACAATATCGGCTTTGAGCTTCCGAACAGATCTTTCTCCGTATGGAATGAATCTTTCTCTTCAAAGGAATACTTTTTCTCCGCCTCACATACCTTTACACGCTCAAAATTCGAGAAACCGTAGTCAAAAAGCGCCGTTGTATCCGTATACTGCGACGGTGCTTCTTCCTTGAGAACAACACAGATAAGCGTCATTCCGTTTCTTCTTGCGGCTGACACAAGTGTGTTTCTGGCCACATTTGTGTATCCTGTCTTCGACCCTACAAGATTTTCATATTCATACTCTTTTCCTGCGTAAAGATTATTATGGGAGTAAATATCGAGGTTATCAGGCTGTTTCTCGGAAGCCTCAATATGATACTCTGTCGTGCTCGACATCAGTTGCAGAATCTCATGCGAGAAAAAAGCACGTGCAATAAGCGCGAGATCATAAGCAGTTGTATAATGCTCCTCATCAAAAAGACCGTTGGCATTCACGAAATGGGTTCCCAGACACCCGAGTTCTCCGGCTCTTGTATTCATAAGCTCGGCAAAGGCTTTCGAATCTCCGGATATATGCTCACCTATTGCAGTTGCGGCTTCGTTTGCCGAGGCAACAAGAAGTCCGAAAAGAGCCTGCTCAAGCGTTATCGTCGAATCTGCCTTTATTCCCATGTTGGACGCATCCCACGGAATGTTGCAGGCAGTTTTGGAGAAATAAACCTCATCATTCAGATTACAGTTCTCAACGGCGAGGAGCGCTGTCATCAGCTTCGTGGTACTGGCAGGGTACTCTTTTGCATGAATATTCTTCTCATACAGAATCGCACCGGTATCGGCATCCATAAGTATTGCCGCATCTGCTGATACGAGCGGACCCTGAGGCCAGTTCTGAATCCCGTTACTCTCGGGTTTTATCTCTTTTCTCTCTTCCGCTTCCTTTAAAAGAGTCTTCTGATCGGGAAACGTCGCGGCAACGGATGTAAGGCTGCAGGAGAATAAAACGGACAATGCCAGGAAAAATGTCAGTATTCTTATCCGAAATTGTCCTCTTTTCATTCCTCAAAATCCCCATAATAATTGAAAATTCACCATTACAATGATACACTATTTCATTGTAAATGTCATGAATATCATAAGAGGATTAAGCAGTGAGACTTAGAAATGTTACAGGTTCAAGAGACGTAATAGCAGAAAGCGAATTCGTCATAAAAGATGAGTGTACCAAAAAAGGACAGTGGAAATCGGTTTTCGGTAACGATAATCCGGTCCGAATCGAAATCGGCATGGGAAAAGGCCGCTTTCTGTATACACTTGCCACAATGAATCCCGATATTAATTACGTCGGAATCGAGAAGTATTCTTCCGTTCTGATACGTGCAATTCAGAAAATGGAAGAAAAGCCTCTTCCAAACCTCAAATTCTTAAGGATGGATGCGGAGAACATCACAGATGTCTTTGCTCAATACGAAATTGACAGGATATACCTTAATTTCTCCGATCCATGGCCCAAGGACAGACATGCCAAAAGAAGACTTCCTTCGAGGCAGTTTCTTGAAAGGTACAATGTCATTCTAAAAAAAGGCGGAATAATCGAATTTAAAACCGATAACAGAGACCTTTTTGATTTTGCCGTCGAAGAGCTTGATGAATCTCCTTTTAAGGCTGATGTAATCACATATGACCTTCATAACGATGCATCGCTCATGGAAGGAAACGTTATGACTGAATATGAGGAGCGTTTCTCAATGCTCGGAAATCCAATCTGCAAATACATTCTTTCACGCAGAAATGCCTGATGCTATAATTACTTATATTAAACGGGAGAAATAAATTTTATATCATGGATAGAAAATCACAAATCAGAGAACTTATTGTCTACCTTATTGTCGGTGTACTGACCACAATTGTATCCTGGCTTGCCTGCTACCTGGCCAAATTCTTCCTTGATTCCTCAGATTCAATTCAGAATTTCATAATAAATACAATCGGATGGATTGTCGGTGTATGCTTCTCATATCCATTAAGCAGGAAATGGGTTTTCCGAAGCACAAATCCAAAGGTTATCAAAGAATTCCTCGGCTTTGCAGGGTCTCGTCTTTCAACCTGGATTATGGACCTTCTTATCATGTGGCTCTTTGTTAATGTATTCACCCTTAACTGGGCTATGAAGCTCGCTTCCTTCGTAATAGACAAATTCGGTCTTTCAATGTCACTTGAAGATGCTTATTATTGGGTAATCAAAATTCTTATCTCTGCAGTAATCGTCACCATTGCCAACTATGTATTCAGTAAGGTGCTGATTTTCCGCAAGAAAAAACCGGAGACTGATGTAAATGAGAACAATTGAAGCCTCACTTATTACCAAAACTGTCCGCGAGATGTGTATTGATGTTAATCATTATCTCTCCAAGGACATGTCACTTGCTCTTAATAATGCCGCAGAGGCCGAAGAGTCTCCTCTCGGAAAGCAGATTCTTTCTTCGCTTCTCGAGAACCTTGATATTGCCGGAAAAGATATGATTCCGATTTGTCAGGATACGGGTATGGCTGTTATTTTCGCAGAAATCGGTCAGGATGTTCACATTGCCGATGCACCCCTCGAAGATGCCATTAATGAAGGAATCCGCGAAGGCTATACGGACGGTTATCTCAGAAAAAGCGTTGTAAAAGATCCGCTTATCCGCGTAAATACAGGCGATAACACTCCCGGCGTTATTCATTACAGCATTGTACCCGGCGATAAGATTACACTTACTCTTGCACCAAAAGGATTTGGTTCCGAGAATATGAGCCGTGTTTTCATGTTGAAACCCGCTGACGGAATCGAAGGAGTCAAAGAAGCTGTCCTTAGCGCTGTAAAAGATGCCGGTCCCAATGCCTGTCCTCCGATGGTAATCGGTGTAGGTATAGGCGGCACTTTTGAGAAATGTGCTCTCCTTGCCAAAAAAGCACTTACAAGAGAAGTAGGTTCACATTCAGATATACAATATGTAAGAGAGCTTGAAGATGAACTCCTTACCAAAATAAATAATCTCGGTATCGGACCTGCCGGACTTGGCGGAAGTACGACAGCACTTGCCGTAAACATTCTTACCTTTCCGACACATATTGCAGGACTTCCGGTTGCGGTCAATATCTGCTGCCATGTTAACAGACATATCACAAGGACAATATAATGAATAGAGATATCACAGCCCCAATTACAAAAGAAGTATCAGAAAGCTTAAACGCAGGTGACTTCGTATACATTTCAGGAACAATCTATACTGCAAGAGATGCTGCTCATAAAAGGATGGATGAAGCACTGTCACAAGGCAAGTCTCTTCCTTTTGACATAGTAGATAATCTGATTTATTATATGGGTCCTTCACCTGCAAGACCGGGAAGACCGATCGGTTCTGCAGGTCCGACAACTGCAAGCCGTATGGATAAATATACACCAAGGCTTCTGGATCTCGGACTTGGCGGCATGATAGGCAAAGGAAAACGTTCAAAAGACGTAATTGATGCAATGATAAGAAATCATTGTGTTTATTTTGCCGCAATCGGCGGAGCAGGTGCTCTTCTCTCAAAATCAATCACCTCTTCCGAAGTAATTGCCTATGACGACCTTGGAACAGAAGCAATAAGAAAGCTTACCGTAAAAAATTTCCCTGCCATCGTAGTAATTGACAGCAGGGGAAACAGTCTTTATTGATTCATTTCTTTTATTCTTTTCCTGTAACAGAACCCTCTTCCTTCTCAATTTCCTTAAAGAAAGGAATCGCAAATCCCGAAATCGTAAGGAAAATGCAGGCAGGTCCTATAAGGACGAGGAATATCATCGTTGTCAGGTTAAATAATCCGAAGAAAATCTCAACTGCAAGAACAATAAACAGAAGAAGTGTTCTTACAAAATATCTTGTCGCAATCTTGGCAGAATTCCTAAGCGTATTAATCATTGTATTCTCATACCTTGCCGATAACGGAAAGGCATATACAAAATACATGAGAATAAGAAACAAAAGAACAATTCCCATAATCAGGAAAAGAATCGGATTACCAGGTGCTGCATTAAAAAGCCTGAAATCAAGCGATACCGCAAGAATTGCAATAAGCATTATATAACCAAGCGGTATACCGTTTCTAATGTTCTTCTTAAAGTCAGATATAAACTGTTTTCCGATATAACCTTCTGAATCATCCACCATACGCATTGTTCCGGCAAAACCGGCTACAGTCGCAGGACCGACAGGGAAGAACAGAAGAATAAGTGCTCCGTACCCAAGGTATACATTTACGTAATTCGACAGAAAATATCCTGCAAGAAGTGATGGAAGTGCACACACTACCCAAAGAAAATTTATCTTGACCATATCCCAGAATCTGGATATAAATTTGTAAAATGCTCCGTCCGGACTAAAAAAACCCATTTCATTCCTCCCGTCTAATAAGAGGGCAGCAAATGCTGCCCTCTTACTAATATAACATCTGAAATTCTTTTTTCAAAGATTATTTTGCTTTCTGCTCTGCAGCATATCTTGTTGCACTTTCATTTTCAGACCATGCAACACAATCTGCATATCCGTAAGAATCAGCCTGCTCAATCATTTCTGCAACAATTGAATCGAACGAGGCGTCATCTGCTGCATAAACTGCTCTCCATGAATATGTAATAATAGCATCCTTTACAGCATTCCAGGTATTCTCAAGAGTTTCTTCCTTCTTGCCTTCCTGATATGCTGAACCGGGAGATACCTTATAATTATGTGAATTCATGAATTCTTCGGTACTTGTACAACCGGTGTAATCTCTCCAATCCTGCTCGATGTCACACTGTGCATCCTGCTGATATGACTTCCAGAACTGATAGTTATACACCTGATTAGGTGTCTCGGGATTAACTGCCATTGTTGTCCATGTTGTATTGTTGAACTGGAAGGTACCGTCATTATAGTTACCGGTTCCCTCATAGTCACCAATCATCTCTGTCTCTTTATCAAAGCATGCTGTCTTACCGAATTCAGTGAAGTAAGGATATCCTTCTTCATCATAATCCCAGGTAAGTCCCTGAGGACCATAGTTGTATGTCATGCATCCTTCGGGAGTACAGAACCAGTTAATAAACTCCATACAAAGTTCGGGATACTGTGTATTGGCACCGATTGACCATACACGGTTTCCGCCGAGTGTTGAAAGACCGTATACAATAGGTGTTGCATCACTTGGCATCCAAGACATCATCATCTTATTCTGTGCTATATGCTCAGGTGTATTGTAGCTGAGACATCCGGCATAGTTGAAGATTGAGAAGAATGTTCCGCCTGCGATAAGCTTCTCTGACATCTCATCATAAGTCTGAGTCATTGAGTTAGGGTCAAGAAGACCTCTCTGATAAAGATTATTAAAGAACTTAAGTGACTGAAGGTAAGGTCCGTTCTCCTCAAGAGCGCCATGGAACTGACCGTTATCAGCATCGTAAAGTCCGATACCAAGTTCGTCATAGCCCCAGTATGCGGTTGCAAGAGACTTAACATACATTACCATGTTACCGTCCCAGTCAGGCCAGAGTGAAACTGCATAAGTTTCATTTCCGTTCTCATCTGTAGGACAGATTTCCTTCATATCAGCAAGAACTTCTACGAAATCATCAAGTGTCTTGTATTCGGGATATCCGAGCTCTTTGTAAAGATCCCAACGAAGATCCCATGTATAGAAGAATGCATCATGATCGTCTGAAGAAGGTGCTACGTTATGACCAAATCCGTATAATTTACCACCGTTAATCTCTCTGTTCTTCTCGAGGGCATTTGACATATGCTCTGCGATATAAGGACCGTACTCTGTAAGAAGATTATCCTCTTCCCAGTCATAAAGAAGTCCGGCTGCAACAGCCTGCTGATACTGTGATCCGTCTGAACCCCAGATTACAATATCTCCGAGATCTCCGGATTCCATACGTGTCTGGAACACACCGTCTCCTTCGGGAATGATGTTCATTATTACATTGAACTTATCAAGTGCTACTTTTGCTGACCAACCTTTCTGTTCTCCTGAGAAGTTGGCAAGCTGGCTGTAGATGTTAAGTGTGATGGTTTCAGATTCGTCACCACCGCCACATCCTGCCATGATTGGAACAATCATTGCGAGTGTTAGCATTAACACAACGACTTTCTTGAAAAACTTTTTCATATTTTCCTCCTTTTTTTATTAATATTTTTACGGCTTTGCCGCAATATTCATTAACCCTTAACTGCTCCAAGCATAATTCCTTTTTCGAAATATCTCTGCATAAAAGGATATACAAGAAGAATAGGAATTACCGATACCATTGATACCGTATACTTCATAACCTTATTGGAAAGAGCATCCTGAACAAGATTTGTTGCTGCCTGGCTGTTTCCGCTGTTCATTACAGAACCAAGGTTACTTGCCTTATTGAGGTAATTGTAAAGCAGGTGCTGAAGTGTAAACAGTTTGCTGTTATTCTGCATAAGAATAAGTGAATCGGTAAATGCGTTCCAGTGACCAACCGCACCGAAAATCGCTATTGTTGCAAGAATCGGTTTACTCAGCGGCCATATAATCTTCCAGAATACCGTTGTATAACCGGCACCGTCAATAAAAGCGCTTTCCTCCAATTCTCCGGGAATCGATTCGATATACGTCTTAACAAGAATAATATTATACGGTGCTACAATTCCGGGAATGATATATGCCATGAATGTTCCGGTAAGACCGAGCATATTCATGTTCATAAACCAGGGAATAATTCCGGCATTGAAATACATTGTTATAATAAGGAATCTGTACCAGATTTTTCTGTGCCACATTTCCTTCTTGGTTACAAGATATCCGATAAATCCTGTTGCAAGAACCATAAGTGCTGTTCCGAGAAGTGTTCTTCCGAGTGATACACCAAATGCACGGAATACATCATCTACCTTGAGCATATCAATATAGTTCTTAAGATTGATTCCGACAGGAAGGAGTGTTACCTCACCTGCTGCCACGGCACTTCTGCTTGAAATCGTATTAATAAAAATATAATAGAAAGGAAACAGACAGCTGATTGTAAATATTCCGAATATTCCGTAGTTCAGAATATTAAAAATTATATCTCCAACTGAAAGCTTGTATGCTCTCTTATGCTTTTTGGCATATACTTTCTCAGCCCGTTCGTCAATTCTTTCCTGATCTGTCTTAGCCATAACTTTCTCCTTTCCTATACTACGCTCTCACCACGGATAAGTTTGGATGCCTTATTCGCAACGAAGAGAAGAACGACGGAAATAATGGATTTGGTCATTCCGACTACAGTAGAAAGAGGAATCTGACCGTCTCCGATACCGAGATTATAAACATATAAATCAAGTACTTCTATCGTGTATTTGTTGTTAGCATTGGTAAATACAAGGTACTGGTCCATTCCGTTTGAAAGAATACCGGCAATTGCCATAATCAGCATAACGATATATGTGGGAAGAAGTCCGGGTACTGTTACATGCCACATTCTCTGGAATCTTCCTGCGCCGTCTACCGTAGCGGCCTCATACAGCTGCTGGTCAATGCCCGAAATACCGGAGATATAGATAATTGCTGACCAGCCTACACCTTTCCAGGTTCCCCAGGCCAGCATCTTGAGCCACATATGTGAATCTGACATAAGATAGTTTGTATCTGCATGTCCGCCAAGACTGTTTATCATTGTATTGATAAATCCGTCTGTATTGAATATTGCAAAAGCAATTGCGTAGATAAGAACCCAGCTGATGAAGTTAGGGATGGTTGTAAAGGTCTGAACAAATCTTCTGTACTTGCTGCTCTTAATCTCACAAAGGAAAATAGCGAATGCCATTGGAAGCCAGCTTGTTGCAAGTCCGAGAGCACTCATTGCAAGTGTGTTCTTAAGAACGGTAAGTATTCTTTTTACATATGCAGGGTTCTTGATAAGTTCCTTGAACCAGGTGAATCCGACAAATGCATAACTTGTATCGTTAAGTTCGTTTCCGGTCGGTGTCCAATGGAAAATGGTGTCACCTACCTGATAGTTGGTAAATGCATATCTCCATGAGAAAAGCGGCAGATAGCTGAATGCAAAGCAAAGAGCTATAAACGGCATAATCATAAGAAACAGCTTATACTTGGATTCCATCTCGTATTTGGTATCCTTCTCTCCAAGCTTCGGAAGTATGGAAGAGGAAAGAACTGTAAGTCCGAGATTAACTACCGCAAGTACGATGAAAATAATTATACTTGTTGGAAATACATAGGTTATCTTATCTTTGTTGCAGCTTCCGTCAATAAGAAGATAGGTGACAAGAATAAGTGCTGAACCGATAACCTCAAGAAATCCGCCGGGAAGCCCGAATTTGGCACCAAGCTTTTTAAGCTTGAGATTTCCGACAGACATACATCCGTTAATCGAAGTTAAGATTACTCCGATAAGGAATGTAAGACATCCGATAAACAGAATTACAAAATTACCCTGATCAAGCCAGTTTTTGGTAAATGCTCTTTCAAGTCCGTTTACAAGACTGCTGTAGGAAACAGCACTTGTAAAAAGAGAATTTACACTGTTTACATTTGCCTGACCGGCTCCGGTAACAATCTTCGCAGGATTGATTGCCGGAAAGAACATAAGTACTACTGTAAGTACAGTAAGTATACGAAGCGGAATATAGAAATATTCGGCTTTTTTCAGCTTCGCTTCACGCTCATAGTTCATGATTACGCCTCCATTTAATGATAAACAATCCTTTTTTACTTTATCATTATATGAAGAACTAATACTATTTAATACATTCAATACTTGAACAAAAGTGCAGTCAATATTGTACCAAAATTAAAGAGCCCGAAACCGGGCTCCTTAATCAGTAATTATATGTATTTCTCATTAGATGAGCATTTTCCGAATCTGTTAAATACGGTTTCGAGAAATAGAATTCATATTCGAAATCCTCATCATCTGCATGCATGAGATAATAATACTTCGTTTCCGTTCCGGCTTCTCCGTTTGTTGCAACCGCATTACCGCTTATTTCAGGTTCCCATCCGGGGAGATAGGTACTTATTTCATCATAATACTCTTTTGCTTCCTTTTCTGAAGAAAAAACATCCACAAATCGATTATGTCCCTCAATCTGATACCCTTTCTCATCAAAGAAAAGGACCACATATTCATCTACAATAAATGAATCATTATATTTCTTTCCATCTTTTGTTCCCAGAATTTCAACATCGGGATGATACAGACACAGATAATTATCCGAAAGCATTGTAAGTCCGTCAAACAGGTTATCTTCCAAAATTACCGTATTTTCCACGGCAGAATTACTACTTGAAAAACCTGGTTCATTAATATATGTTCTGTAATTATCGGAAGCTGCTTCCGAAAGCACATTAAGACGCCCAAAGTCCTCCCCGTTAAACATCAAAAAGAGAATACTCATTTTGTTTTGCTCTTTATAATACGGATAATTCAAAATATCTATGTAATAATATGAATCATCAAAATAGAGAGTAGTGCTTCCTTCGAGTGAATCACCCTCAATCAGTTCGGAAACGGAATTAACCATATTTTCCGGTTTGTATCCTCTTTTTACAAACTGAATCAGATTTCCTTTATCATCAAAACTTATAAGGGTTACAAAATCATTACCGTAAGACCACGGATCTCTATCCCAGCAGTATATGTAATCACTGCTTGCAGGAGAAAGATAATCATTGTCTTTTTCATATCCGATAAATCCGTTATTGTACATTTCTTCGGGAACAGACGTAAATTCCGATCCGTCACCAATATAATACTTGCAAATATGTTTCTGAGGATCTGAGTAAAAAGACTTTCCTTCGCACATTCCGCTCTTTATACCGGAATAACCGTAGTCATCGTATACAAGGTAGCCGTATTGCGTATCAAAAGGAACCACTCCTTCAGATTCGGATCTGTACGAAAGCACCTTAGAATCAATATCTAAAACGAAAATACTCTCAAGATCGTATGCCTGCAAACCGCTGTATCCATCATATTCATGACTGTAATAATACGAGCAGTCTATCCTCTCAACCTTTGAATCAGGATCGTTCCTGATCGATTCGAGCTGTATTACATCATTGATATAGGTAATAAGCTCTTCCGGACTGTAATCGTCGGGAATTTCATTTTTTCCTGTATAATCAAGAAAATACAACAGATGATCACCGGTAGAGACATTATAGAAACAGTCTTCCTGGCAACTAAATGACAATCTTTCCTTAACAGAAATCTCCTCTTTTCTCGCATTGTAACTTGTTACCTTTACAAATCTGCAAGGCATGGTTTCACTGTCGCTTCCTCCAATAATTCCGCCATATATTGCAAAACCGAGTTCATCATAACCGCTGGTATAGTGTTATGCGTCGAATTATAATTCCCTCCGACTGTAAATCGTCGGCATTTTAATTTCGACATCTCCTATATTCTATCTATGTTAACGTGCTGTTTCTTACGGCACGTTTTTATCTGTCTGTCTTGAACTTTCATTCCCTTTCCCGTATATTTTTCTTTGCAACTTTATAACGAAAAAGAGAAA
>JAZLHJ010000035.1:0-2222 GCA_045616785.1 Lachnospiraceae bacterium | reverse complement strand
CACTTGATGATGATGCCGTTTATGTTGCCGATGTCGGACAGAATCAGATATGGTCATGCGGATATCATATCGTTAAGGAAGGAAGATTTCTTACGTCAGGCGGAATGGGAACGATGGGATATTCAATTCCCGCTGCACTCGGCGCAAAGCTTGCATTTCCGGGCAGACAGGTTGTAGCTGTATGCGGTGACGGTTCATTCCAGATGTCGATGTGCGAACTTGCCACGATGAGACAGCATAATGTCCCTGTTAAGATTATTGTTATGAGAAACAATTTCCTTGGAATGGTCAGGGAGTATCAGCACTTTACCTATAAGGATAATTATTCTGTTGTTGATCTTTCCGGAAGTCCTGATCTTACCAAGCTTGCTTCTGCTTATGACATGAAATGCATTGTTCTTAAAGACATGAGTAAAGCTGATGAAGCAATCAGGGAATTTCTTGAATGCAAGGACGCAGTACTTATGGAATGTATTGTTGATCCGATGGACATTGTTAAGTATTAGAAAGGGCGCTTATGAAAAAAATATATTCAGTTCTTGTCGAGAACCGTTCAGGTGTACTTTCAAAGGTTGCCGGACTTTTCTCAAGAAGATGTTTTAATATTGATTCTCTTGCAGTAGGTGAGACTGATAATCCGGATATTTCCTGTATGACAATTGTTTCTTCCGGTGACAGTCACACAATGGAACAGATAGAGAAACAACTTAATAAAAAACTGGATGTAATCAAGGTTAAAACTTTTGATGAACAGCACAGTGTTTCACGAGAACTTATGCTTGTTAAGGTAAAATACAATAAATCAAACAGGCGTGAGATTATGGAAACCTGTGAGATATTAAAGGCTGAAATAGTTGATATGGGTAAATCCACAATGACAATTCAGATTTGTGATGTTCCCGATAAGATATCACTTCTTATAGAATGCCTTAAAGGAATCAGTATTGTTGAAGTCGCAAGAACAGGAACTCTTGCTCTTTCAAAGTGCATAGATTCAGAAAAATAATTCATTGACAAAGCCAAAAGCCGAGACTACAATAATTTTTAACGTGTTTGAGGTGCATAATATGCAAAAAAGAGTTTTTCAGATATTAGCAGATAATACATCAGGTGTTCTTAGTCGTATTTCAGGACTTTTCTCAAGAAGAGGTTATAATATAGAGAGTATTACTGCCGGTGTTACTGCAAATCCCAAGATTACCAGAATTACAATAGTTGCCTGCGGTGATGAAGACATTCTTTCCCAGATTGAGAAGCAGGTTGCCAAGCTTGTTGATGTAAGAGATATCAAAGAGCTTAAACCGGAAGAAAGTGTATACAGAGAGCTTTGTCTTGTAAAGGTCAGAACTTCTGAAGAGAAGAGACAGACTATTTCTACAATAGCAGATATTTTCAGGGCAAAGATTGTAGATATAAGTCCCGATTCAATAACAATCGAGATAACAGGTAATCAGAGTAAGATTACCGCACTTCTTGCAATGCTTTCGGAATATGAGATTCTTGAACTTGCCAGAACCGGTATAGTCGGACTTGGCAGAGGTTCAGAAGGCGTTGTATATATTAATGAATAATTATTGAAGATAAAGAGCAAACTCTTTATTACATAAATTTTTTAGGAGGATTTTCCAAAATGGCAAAGATTTTCTATCAGGAAGATTGTAATCTTTCATTACTTGAAGGAAAAACAATCGCAATTATCGGTTACGGTTCACAGGGACATGCACATGCCCTAAATCTTAAAGATTCAGGATGCAATGTAATTATTGGTCTGTACAAAGGATCAAAGTCCTGGGACAAAGCCGTAGCACAGGGATTTGAAGTATATACTGCAGCAGAAGCAGCAAAGAAGGCCGACATTATTATGATTCTTATCAATGATGAGAAGCAGGCTGATCTTTACAAGAATGATATCGAGCCCAACCTTGTAGCAGGTAACATGCTTATGTTCGCTCATGGTTTCAATATTCATTTCGGTTGTATCAATCCTCCCAAGGATGTCGATGTTACAATGATCGCTCCTAAGGGACCCGGACATACAGTAAGAAGCGAGTATCAGGCAGGCAAAGGCGTTCCTTGTCTCGTAGCTGTTCATCAGGATGCTACAGGTAAGGCACAGGATCTTGCTCTTGCATATGCTCTTGGTATCGGTGGTGCCAGAGCCGGCGTTCTTGAGACCACATTCCGTACAGAGACAGAAACCGACCTCTTTGGAGAGCAGGCAG
>JAZLHJ010000034.1:0-12564 GCA_045616785.1 Lachnospiraceae bacterium | reverse complement strand
TCTGGGACCATGACTATAAAGTAACTTATCAACAATGTAGATATTTATTTGAATATCCAGCAAGGTATTCAATATCTACACAACAAAAAAGATAAGTCAGTAGCCTCTATAAGAGATCTACAAAACTTATCATACGAGGAGAACGGAATGAAGAAAAGTTTTTCCAGCAAAGGGAAAATCAATATAGATCTGACATCTCTTCTTGATGTCATTTTTCTGGTACTTATGGTCGTTATGTGCTATCAGAAAATAAACGGCACACGTGCAGAAGCTGCTCCGCCTGAAATTGTGGTGAATACAGTTGACGGAGTAAAGAACGTGGTTCTGTATGTTACATACGATGACAGCGACATTACGAGCAGACACATATATCTTAAAAGAGATGCCGAAAGCGATGAGATTCAGGACATTGTGATAACTCCTGAAACAGAGGAGGCTTCCTATTCTGCTTTTGAGACAAAGCTTAAGGAATACCTTTCAGCGAACAGCATGATGCCGGTTCTTGTTACCATTGATGACAGCCGGATTCTGTACCGTGATGCAGTCAGAATGACCGAGCTTCTGGGAAGCATCGGTGACGAATATACCAATCTGTATTTCCAGGGCCTTGGTGCGGAGGGTAATAAATGACGCTTCTTATCGTAAGTATTGTCATTTTCATATTGCTTGTTCTTTTTTTCTTCACAACGCAGATTGGACTTAGAGTAACGCCGAAGATAAAGTGGTTTATGATTCTTGCTTCGCTCGCTTTCCTTGTATTTAGCATAGTTCGAATGAATACTGATGACGACAGAATTTACAGAAACGGCGACGAGGACAAGACCGGTTATTCCGCGCCCAAAATCAGCGACATATCTGATGGCAAAGTAACTGTTTCCATAAAAGGAAGTGTCATTACTGTCAATGATAAGGCCTATTTTAATGAAGATGAGGCAATGGATGCTCTTTTCGCGTACATATCACGCGGAAGCGGCGTGCGCCTTATAGATAATTATGCACTTAATGAGACCTATGTTCTTGTGCGTGACGCCGTGGAGCAGATGGGCGTCAAAGCTGAGGACGTCGAGGAGATTAAGGAGCTGTAGCCTATGAGCAAAAAAGTATTATCAAGAATAATAGTGCTGATTCCTGTCATGTCCGTATTTCTTATAGGGGCCAAATTTGACGATGTCGAGCTTAAAAACCTCGACAGCGCACCGCTCGTAAATCTTAACATGATAATTACTGAAGGCGGCAACGGAGAATATCCCGATATTAATCCCTACGAAAATGGCACAAATGTCGTAAGCGATCCCAAGCAGGATTCTGCCGAAGAGAAAACTCCCGTAGATATAGAGAAACCGAACCAGCAGGGAAATGTTCAGATTGAAGTATGGGGTAAAGAGATAAGAATTAACGATCATACCTTTACAGAGCATGCCGAATTTGAGAAGTACTTTTCGAATGCGAATAAAAGTAAGCGCACCGTAACTCTTTCGTCAGACTATGCGGAGTATCACACTCTTGTCTATCTTTATTCGTATTTCACAGAAAACAATGTATCCTACACCGGAAAGGAGGGCTGATTATGAGACAAAGTAAGAAGCTTTTCCTTGGAATAATGATAATTGTATCGACTGCTTTCCTGTGCGGATACGGAACCAATTATATGAAGGTCGACCCCGATAAAACCGTAATCTACGACGTGATTTCAGCCTACGATTACAATGCTGACAGCGCAAGGTATTTATCTTTTGACGGTCATGACGTTATGATGAGCGGAACTGTGACAGCGAAAGATGCGAGCAATAAATCCTTTTACCTGTCAGATGGAAATGACAGCCGTGTCGTATATGTTGACTCTTCCGATGTGAAAAAAGAAACAGCTGCAATTCGTGACGGTATGGAGGTTCGTGTTTTCGGTAATATACAAATTGAAAACGGAAGACCCCCTGAACTGACAGCTGAGAAAATCGAACTTGTAAAAGGTAATGAGAAAAGCGGCGATTATATCTTTTATGACGGGACACTCTACAATGATTCAGATATGACAGAAGTGTCAATCGGAGACGGCGCGGTAACATACCGCATACCCAAGATATGGTCTTATGTCGAGCAGGAAGAAGCGCTTGTCAGTCCTGATATCGGTCATTACTATGACATCAATAAAGTTAAGCATAAGAGCAGCAGCGAATGCTTCTGCATTCTGTATTTTAAGTATGATAAATATGTAAAATATGAAAATGAACGTGATGAACAAAACGGAATCGAAAGAGCGATAATTACCAATATTACAGGCAAAGACCTCGGAATATTCAGTATTGATCATTACACCTTCTGGACCAAGACTTTCGAACCGTCATACGGACGAAGCTTTGACTATTACATTACAGATTACAATGATCATGTTGTGGAATTTCTGTTTACTCCTGCCAAGGACGGACTTGTCGTAATGATGTACATTTACGATGATGATTATTCGTCCAATAAAGATATCCTGTATATTATGAGAACCCTTAAGGCATAGGCTTTAAGGGTTCTTCTTATATTCTTTTCCCTGATATGAATCAAGTTCGCGAAGGCGTTTATTAATGCTGTTAAGGACTCCCTTCTTATCTGTTGTCCATAAAGGTGCAATGAGAAGGTTTCTCGGACCGTCGCCGGTCAGTCTGTGGACAACGATATCAGGTGAAAGGTGCTCAAGAAGATTTACAAGGCTTGAGATATATTCCTCCTTTTCAGGAATATGAAATCCACTACCGTTGTCATAGATGTCAGCAAGGTCAGTGCCTTTAAGTACATGAAGAAGTGAAATCTTAATTCCGTGGATGAGATATCCTTTCTCTTTTAACCTGTTAATGTAATTCACGGTATCAAGCATCATTTCGGGTGTTTCGCCGGGAAGATAAGCGATAATGTGAACGACAATATTTACTCCGATTTCTGAAAGGTCACGGACTGCCTTTTCGAACACCGGAAGCTCATAGCCGCGCCGTATAAACTTTGCTGTAGTCTCATGAACAGTCTGAAGACCGAGCTCCATAAAAACCGGTTTCCTGCTGTTTACCTTGTTAAGAAGTGATATAACTTCAGGTGGCAGACAGTCCGGCCTTGTTCCGATGCTGATTCCGAGAATGTCTTCTCCGGATAGAAGACTGAGGAGCTTTTCTTCCAGGTCGCCAATCGGAAGATAGGTTGCCGTGTATGACTGAAGATATGCAATAAAGCCCGCATCTCCGGGAAGTTTTGAGGCAACTTTTTCTTTGGCAAGTCTTACCTGCTCGCTCATCGGAAGATTTCCGGGTGGACAGAAATCACCGGAGCCGCCCTCACTGCAGAAAATGCAGCCGCGCGTTCCCAGCGTTCCGTCCCTGTTCGGGCACGTTGTTCCGCCGGCAAGTGTCAGTTTATACAGTTTTCGTCCGAAGGTATTCCTTGCATAGAAGTCGAAGGAATTAAACCTTTTATCAAGCCACATCATACGCCTATGATATATCCATAACTTGCGTTCGTCAAAAAAATAAGTGATAATAGTGAATGTCTTTGGCATATAACAGCCAGAAGACTTTCCGGAGGAGATAATGTACAAGATTTACATAGTAGAAGATGACAGTAAAATAGCAGAAGCAGTTTCTGACATGGCACGAAACTGGGGACTTGAGACCTATATCTGCAATGATTTTGCCGATGTGACGAATGAGTTTCTTAAGATAAATCCGCATATTGTTCTTCTTGATATCGGACTTCCGTTTGCAGGTGGCTTTCACTGGTGCAGCGAGATAAGGAAGGTATCAAAGGTGCCGATTATTTTCATTTCTTCTGCAGCAGACAATATGAATATAGTAATGGCAATGAACATGGGTGCCGACGATTTCGTGGCAAAGCCGTTTGACGGAAACGTACTTATGGCAAAGGTGCAGGCGCTTTTAAGACGAAGCTACGATTTCGGTGTCTCTTCTCCTGTTCTTTCGCACCGCGGTGCCTTTCTTAATACGGGAGACAACACGCTTACCGTCGGTGACGAGAAGCTTGATCTTACCAAGAACGAATACAGAATACTAAAGCACCTTATCGAGAATAAAGGAAAAGTCGTAAGCCGCGAGAAGCTTATGGAGACTCTTTGGGCAACCGACAATTTTGTTGATGAGAATACGCTTACCGTTAATATCAACAGACTTCGTAAGAAGCTTGACCAGGTAGGACTTACTGATTTTATTATGACAAAGCACGGAATCGGATACATAGTGGAGTAAGGCATGTTCTTTCATTATCTTGGAACCAAAAAGAATATTCTTATAGCGGCAGCGCTTGTCATGGCATGTTATGTTGCTGTTTTCGCACTGTACGGAGCACCTGCTGAAGCGGTACTGTATCCGACACTGCTGTCATTTCCGGCGATTCTCGGATTTGTCATTGCAGATTATCTAAAGGTTAGAAGTAAGCATAACAGGCTCTCGAAACTTTCTGATATTCCTTCCGAGATGCTTGACGACATACCGCCCGGTGAGACAATTTCGGAAGAAGATTATCTTGAGATAATTGAAAGTCTTCGCGCCGAGAACAGAAAAAGAAGCGAGCAGGCATTTGAAAAGTATTCCGCCATGACAGATTATTACACAATCTGGGCGCACCAGATTAAGACACCGATTTCGGTAATGAAGCTGATGCTGGAAAAAGAGGATTCGCCTTTATCAAGGAGCCTTTCGGGTGAGGTCCTTCGCACGCAGCAGTACGTTGACATGGTACTTGCCTTTATCAGGCTGGAGTCTTCATCAACCGACTATGTAATAAGCAGTTTTGATCTTGGCGAAGTTGTAAGGGCTTCGGTTCGCAAATTCGCATCGGAATTTATTCTCCGCAAGCTGAGGATTGAACTCCTTCTTGAAGAGAAGAAGATTCTTTCCGATGAGAAATGGTTCTCTTTTGTCATAGAACAGATTCTTTCCAATTCGCTTAAATATACGAAGGAGGGCGGAATCCGCATATATATGGCGGATGAGACAACGCTGTGCATTGAAGATACCGGAATGGGAATTGCGTCTTCGGACCTTCCCAGAATTATGGAGCGGGGATACACGGGATATAACGGAAGAAGCGATAAACAGGCAAGCGGGCTTGGTCTTTTTCTGTGTAAGAAGATATGCGATAAACTCGGACATTCTGTCAGAATTGAGTCGGAGGTTGGAAAAGGAACTTCCGTTTATATCGGAAATCTTTCTGATAAGGCGAAGAAATATGAATAGCAAATCTTACAAAAATGTAAGATTTGGAACGGGAAATGTAAGGCTTTTCGATGGAGCGGCATTTCCCTTTTTTATAGAATAGGCTTGTAACTGACAGGAAACACTTTGTTTATTTTTTTGGAGGATTTGGAAATTATGTCATTACTTGAAGTCAGAAATGTAAGAAAAGTATACGGCTCAAGACTTGGTCTTAATAAAGTGGAAGCACTGAGAAATGTGAATTTCACAGTTGAAAGAGGCGAGTTTGTGGCTATCATGGGTGAATCCGGAAGCGGAAAAACAACGCTTCTTAATATACTTGCTGCGCTTGATAAGCCGACAGAAGGAATTGTAACGCTTGAAGGCAAAGACCTTTCGGGAATAAAGGAGTCCAGGCTTGCCGAGTTCAGACGCGACAACCTTGGTTTTGTATTTCAGGAATTTAACCTTCTTGACACTTTTTCTATTGAAGACAATATTTACCTTCCGCTCGTTCTCGCAGGAAAAAGCTATAACGAGATGAATGAAGCGCTTACTCCCATTGCAGAGCGTCTCGGAATCTCCGACCTTCTTGCCAAGTTTCCGTATGAGGTTTCAGGCGGCCAGAAGCAGAGGGCAGCAGTAGCAAGAGCGCTTATCACTTCTCCCGACATTGTGCTTGCCGACGAGCCTACAGGAGCGCTTGATTCCAAGTCAAGCGACGAGCTTCTTCGCCTTTTCGGAGAGATAAATGCGCAGGGGCAGACTATCCTTATGGTTACACATTCTGTAAAAGCAGCTTCTTTTGCGGACCGCGTGCTCTTCATCAGAGACGGTGAAGTGTTCCACCAGCTCTATAAAGGCGACAATCTGAAGGAGCAGTTCTACAATCGTATTAACGATACACTTTCTCTTCTTGAGAAGGGCGGTGAACTTCGATGAGAATGCCCTTATTCCCGAAGCTCGCCATGAGCGGAATTAAGAGGAATAAGAAGCTGTATCTCCCGTTTCTTCTTACCTGCATTCTCATGGTCAGCATTTATTACATCATCTCATATCTCTCCGTCAGTGAAACTGTCGCAGGCTTAAAGGGCGGAAGAGATACGCAGCAGTTTCTGCGCCTCGGAAAGTTTGTTATGACTTTCTTTGCTGTGCTTTTCCTTTTCTATACAAGTTCCTTCCTTGCAAAAAGGCGCAAAAAAGAATTCGCACTATATAATATTCTTGGTATGAACAAGAAGAATCTTGCACGAATTCTTTGCTTTGAAACTCTGTTTTGTTATGTGGTTTCAGTTTTTGTCGGTCTTCTCGGAGGAGTAGCACTGTCCAAGCTTTCAGAGCTTATCCTTATGAAAATCGGAAAATATGAGGTAGTATACGGATTTTCTGTTGATACAACTTCGCTTTGGACTTCGGTATTATTCTTTGGCGGAATTTTCGTTCTGATTATGATTGATACCTTAAGACAGATTTTCTTCACCAATACAATTAAGCTTATGCAGAGTGAGAGAATCGGTGAGAAGCCGCCGAAGGCAAACTATGTACTGGGAATTCTCGGAACCGTGACTCTGATTGCCGCTTATTACATTGCAGTAAGTATTAAGGATCCCCTTCCCGCTGTAGTCTGGTTCTTTTTTGCCGTACTTCTTGTAATTGCGGGAACTTACATCCTGTTTATCTTCGGATCTGTACTGTTCTGCCGGATTATGCAGAAGAATAAGAGATATTATTATAAGAAAAACCATTTCGTTTTTCTCTCATCAATGAGTTTTCGTATGAAGAGAAACGGTGCCGGACTTGCTTCTATCTGCATTCTTCTGACAATGACCATTGTTATGGGCGCTACCGCCACCTGTCTTTACATCGGAATGGAGGACAGCGTAAGGACAATGGTTCCGAAGGGAATCGTTACGACACTGTCGTCAACGGGAGTAGCTGAAAATGACGGACTTGTTCTTGATGAGCTCAAGAGGCGCATTGAGAATTCACTTCCGGAGGGAGCGATTGAAGAAGGAACAGAGGCTTATTCCAGAGCGCTTATGACTATCGGCGAGGAAGATGGGAAAGTGCTTAACCTGTCTGAGAATGCTGATATAAACTATGAACTCATGTCAAGTCTCGGAAACCGAAGCAGAATGTGTGAAGTAGGCATTATAGACATTGAAACCTTTAACAGATTATATTCTGAAAACAAACAGGTTTCTGACAATGATGTCATTTTAGTTACACTTGGAAAAGCAGAACCGTTTGATACTGTTAATCTTGTAAATATAACCTGCAGCGTTAAGGAAAACTATATTGATGACGACGGAGAGCGGCTTGGTATCTTTACGCAGGATGCTATTCTGAATACCGTTGTTGTGGTAGTGGATAATCTTGATTATGTTATCGAATGTAATGGCTGGAGTAACCTTGAAAATGATGCAGATATCGTAACGAACTGGGAATATAACTTTGATACAAAGTGTGATATTGATGAGCAGCGTGAAATTGAAAACACGATAAATGGTATTCTTGGTGATATAATGGAAGAGTATCCTGCTTTATACGGTGTTCATTATGCGACAAGCCGGGAGATTACGATGAAGGAACAGTTTGGTTCATTCTCCGGATTATTTTTTATCGCAATTCTGCTGTCGATAGTTTTCCTGGTAGGTGCTGCGCTCATAATCTACTATAAGCAGATTTCGGAAGGCTATGAGGACAGGGCGCGATTTGACATCATGCAGAAAGTCGGAATGACGAAGAAGGATATTAAGAAGACAATCAATTCCCAGATGATTACGGTATTTCTTCTTCCGATTGTGTTTGCTGCTGTTCACATGGCATTTGCATTCAATGTAATAAGTAAGCTCCTCATGCTTGTCGGACTTGTCAACAACACGCTGTTTATTCTTGTTACACTCGGGGTAATTATTCTTTGCGCTGTAATCTATATTATTATCTACAAGATTACTTCCAATTCATATTATTCAATCGTTGCGGCTTCGGCCGATTAAGGAGACAAATTGTATGCCCGGTTCCGAAACCTTTAACAAGGCGTTGTCGTCTTTTACAAGTGAAGTTGCATATAAAAGTGCTGTAAGACACCTTTATGACCTGGGTTTTACTCCGCCGGAAATTGTGAAAAAAGTAGATTACCCCGTATCTGAAGAGAAGGTCAGGCAGGTAATAGACGATTATATTGAGGAAAAAAAGAAGGAAGCGTCTTCGGGCGCTTCCTATGAGTTTGTTGAGAGGTACGATAATCTGGGACGGAAAAGTCTGATAAAGGTGAAGAAAAAGCAGGCCACGTAATGCCGTAAAACGTATAATATATTATAATTAACAGTAATTTATTGTATTGGAGGGAAAGCTGTGGATATTAAGCGTATTGAAGGAATTACGATCCGGGATCTATATAACATTATTCCTGAAAAAATGATGTTCTGGATTGAACAGTGGGACAGTTCTGTTGATAAGTACATTGTATATTCGGCATTTGACGATAAGGCTGCGCCGCTTGGTATGGCTCTTTTTCTGACATATAAGGTTGATACAAAGGTTGTAGCCTTAACCTATTATGTGATAAAAGAGGAATATCGCGGGCACGGTTTCGGTAAAGCTCTTCTCGAAGATGCAATAAAGGATTTGCGGAAGATGGGTTATCTTCGAATTCTGGCAGAAACAAGTCCAAATGCCGATGAGGCTGTCACCAAAATATTAAAATCCTGCGGTTATAAAGAGGTAGAACGAAGCGTTAATGTCGGATACAAAATCGGTGACCTCAGAAAAGCAGGTCTGGCCGCGAGAATGGCGAATGAAGGTGTTTTTCGGAAAATCAGGCGTTATGAAGAGCTAAATGAGTCAGAAATAAAGAAATTCAGAAAAGAATATCTGACAAGAAATTTTTCTCTTCAGATGAATGAACTCAATTATGAATATACGAGATTTTATGAAGAAGACGGTGAAATCAGAGGGTGGCTTGCGGTAGAAGCAGAAGGAGAAGATATTGCATATTCAATTGGTTATTACGTAAAGGAAGGCAAAAATTCAGGACTTATTATGGCTATTCTCGTGTTCTCCGTTGTAGAGGCCGTAGTGGAAAAGCTTGGAGATGAAGCAGGACTCATGCTTGAATTTGCCGGTATGGAAAATGTGGCGGCCATGAAGAAATCCTTCGGAGAGCCGGTTGATACTGCGGAAATGGTTACATGGATGCTGTAGACGGGAGGGGAAGACTATGGACAATCAGACAATCAGTAAACAGAAAGAAGAACAAAAGAACGTATCTCTTCAGATGAATGACAATCTGCAGGACTGGGTGACTGTGCAGAGCGAGGAAACCTTCAGCGATAAGTATAAAAAGCTTACGCTCGTCGAAGGAATATCAAAGGATAGCGAGCAGGCGCAGAAGGTTCTGGATTCATTTGGATTCTTTACTCCTGTCAAACTTACCAAAAAAGAATTATCCGGGAAAACAGATGAGGACAAAACTCTTTCGGATGTAAATATCGACAGCCTTGAAACAATGTCCTATGACAAATTGACAGACTGGGCACTTGCAAATGCCAAGGTAGAGGGGGCAAATCCCGGTTTTGTAAAGCTTGTTGAAGCTATGATGCATGTAAAGGATATGCAATCTGCTTTTTCCTATGACATTAAGGAAAATGAACTGTACGATTACAGGAAACAGCTTGATATCGGAATCGGAGATATGAAGACGTGCGCCGGCGAATATTTCCGCACGCACAATTCCTTTTTTATTTTCAGAAAGAAAGGAAGAATGCGTATAAAACTGTGTAATATTCTCCTTGGTGAGAATAATTCCGGAGGTATGATTGACAAGCTTCGCCTTGAGGCAGACAAAAGGGTGAGTAAGATGTTATTTGCATACGAATATGAAAATGCTTTTACCGGCCGATTGGATTCCTATAAGAAGAATGAACGTTACAATGAAATTCATGAGGTTGAGAAGAATGTTTGCCTTGGCGGACATCATAACAGATTTCCGTTTAAGCAGCTGTTTAAGGACAGTCTTAAAGCCAAGGGGAAAACTCTTGAAGAAAATGTTAAATGGAACAATGAGCTGGTAGATGCAATTCTGGCGCTTGGTGTAAAAGATGGTGAAGGAAGCAATGAAAAATTAAAGAAGATGGTTGACAGGCGTATTACTGAAATAGCTGATTACAGACTCTCCGGGGATATGCTTGAGGAGGCTTATATTTCCAATCATCCGGAGGTGATTGAAGAACTTAGGTATATTGCGGAAATTTCCGGGGATCTGATATCAAAGGCAAACTTTAAGCCGATTGTTTCCGGTATATTTGACGAGATAAGCAAGGAGAAACCCGAGAAGTATAAACTGTTTCAGGATAAGAGCGCTTTCCTGATTCTGCTGCATTCATTTATGCAGGAGTCAGTCGGATTAAATCCGGGTGTAAAACTTATGTCCTATGAAAATTACCTGACCGGAAATGGTAAAAAAGCTGATGCCCTTGCATCTTCTGCAGTTGAAGAGGATGAGTTAGATGACTACAGAACCCTCAAAGAAACCATGTCAATCGAAATTGAGAAGTTTATAAATTAACTTTCCGGGAACAGAACCCTGAATGCTTCTTCTGCCATTTTGCTGTAGCCTTTGGCGCTGGGGTGAAGATGATCACCGCTGTCAAATGCCGGCAAAAAGGCGGGAGTGTGTTCGGGGTTTCTTACTGCTTTGTCGAAATCGATTACCCCCGAAAGACCGGTTGCGGATCTGATCAGGTCGTTATATTCATTCTTCATATCTTCGCGAAAAGGTGCATAGGTACGCCAGCCTTCTATCGGAAGCAGCGTTCCTCCGTAAACCTTATAGCCGTAAGATAATCCCTTGCTTACATATTTCATAAAACCGTCAAAAAGCTCTTCTACAGTCGGAAGGTCGCTCATCGGACGCCACATATTTACATCAGTTCCGACAGGATGAATTATGTCATTGATTCCCTGCTGAATAATTACTGTGTCTGCGCCGTCTGTCGGCACTTCGTGATCAAATCTTTTGTCTCCCATAAGTCCGTAAGATTCATAGGTGATGCACGTATATTCGCGTAGAATTCTTGAGCCGCTTGTGGCTCTTCTTATGACAGCAGTGTCATATATACCGTGCTCTTCAATAAGAAGCTGAAGGTCTTCAGGCCAGTCCTGAGCAGTAATGGAGTCACCGTAGCATACGATTGCTCTGTTGGAAGAATCTGTATATACAGAAACATTACTTAGAAAATAGGTAAGACTTGTGCTTCTTGAAACCTCAGCCGGAAACTCTTTATCATGCACGAAATTGCCCATGGCAAATGATCCGCAGGTGAGAGGTCCCTGTGTATATACCAGTGAGCGCATCTTGGTGAAATCGGCAAAATAGAATGAGACATAGAGATCGTCTCCGCGTTTTGTATCTATATCAAGTTCATCTGAGACCATATTTTCGCCTGCACCGATTTGTACATTATCTTTGCCGTCAAAATATACATCGCTGATGCTTCCGTTATTCATAACCGTGACGGCGCTTATCTCTATTTTTTCTGTTCCGCAATAGTTATCAAAAGTAAGACGGAGCTTAGAACCGCCGAACGGAACATGGATTTTATATCGCAACGTTATGTCCTTTGCATAGCTTTCAGGCTTATTCTCTGCGACAGATATCGCATTTCCCCATATACTTACCCATTTATTCATTTTCATATGAAAACCCTTTCAAGACAAGATTCTTTATTATAATATGAACTTTTGGGTAAAAATGCAAAAAGGTTTTTTGATTTTGAGAGATTTGGTATAATTAATAGGAATTTTTGTATTGGAGGACTAACCCTTGAGTAACACATTTAATGAATTACAGGAAATAATTAAAAAGCTTTCCTACTACGTGCATGTTTCGGAAGTAATGTACTGGGACATGAGAACGGTTATGCCGCAGGGCGGCTTTGATGACCGCATGAACACGCTGGCTTTTATCCTCCAGGATATGCACTGGTCAGACGGTTCCTTTGGATACTTCCCTTCTTACCTTCTCGGAAGTATTTATGACGGAATGTATCTTGATGCCATAACGGAAGAACTCGGCGATGTTGATAAGATTCTTTCTGAAGGAAGAATTAAGGAGATTACGAAGTGGCTTAATGAGAAGATTCACAGATTCGGAAGCACCAGACTTCCCGCTGACGTAATAGAAAACGTATGCGGAAAGCCTCTGTCTGCCGAGCCTCTTGTGCGTTACTTCACAGAGAAATAGGGTCAATCATTTTTTTCGTGGGATTGACACTACCACGTTATAAGTTTTCTAAGCCGTCCGCCAGCCTTGACATGAACCTCAGGCAATGCGTTGGGTAGTCAACCCGACGGCGAAGAACTCAAGAACAGTTGTTGATTG
>JAZLHJ010000033.1:0-3857 GCA_045616785.1 Lachnospiraceae bacterium | reverse complement strand
TCCTTGGCTCACAGAACGACATGGCTACGATCCGACTTGCATCTTATTGGAGAGCATGATTTTAAGAGCTTCTGTTCGGAAGGAACGCAGGCACTCACAACTGTTCGCACAATTTACGACGCGTCTGTAACGGAAAGCATTAACCCTGACGGGTCGAGTATGATAACGCTTAGAATCACCGGAAACGGATTTCTGTATAATATGGTGAGAATAATAGCAGGCACTCTGATTGAAATCGGCAGGGGAAGAAAATCGCCTTCTGATATCGACGATATTTTGAGCGCATGTGACAGAAAATGTGCAGGTCCGACAGCCGAACCGCAGGGTCTTGTTCTTGAGAAATTTGTTTTTGATGAACCGGAAGAATAAATCGCGCAAAGCACGGAAAACCATGAAATAATGTATTGACAGTCACGTATGCAAGTCATATAATACTTAACTGTGTGGTTTATGTAGGAGTATCAGAACCAAAGCCCCGGTAATGATAATCTTCATAGCCCGGTAACGATTGATAATAGTTGGAGGAAAGACAATGAACACATTTATGGCTAACCCTTCTAAGATTGATAGAAAATGGTATGTGGTAGATGCTGCCGGCATGACATTGGGACGTTTAGCTGCAGAAGTTGCAAGTGTACTTCGTGGAAAAAAGAAACCTGAATATACACCTTTCGTTGATACAGGAGATTATGTAATTGTAATCAATGCAAAAGATGTTAAGGTTACAGGTAAGAAGCTTGATCAGAAGGTTTATTATGAGCATTCTGATTATGTTGGTGGTATGAAAGAAACCACTTTAAGAGAAATGATGGCTAAGAAGCCTGAGGATGCTATCGAGCATGCGGTTCGCGGAATGCTTCTCAAGGGACCTTTAGGCAGAGAAATGTTCACTAAGCTTCATGTATACGCAGGACCTGAGCATGAACAGGCAGCTCAGAAACCTGAAGTATTAACATTTTAATCGGGAGGACATAGAAAATGGCTAAAGCAAAAGCAAAATTCTACGGTACCGGCAGAAGAAAGAAATCAATCGCAAGAGTATATCTTGTATCCGGTAAGGGAAATATTACAATTAATAAGAGAAATATCGATGAGTACTTCGGTATGGAAACATTAAAGACAATCGTTCGTCAGCCTCTCGTTGCTACAGAGACAGTTGATAAGTTCGATGTTATCGTTACCGTTCGCGGTGGTGGTACAACAGGTCAGGCCGGTGCAATCCGTCATGGTATTGCAAGAGCACTTGTTCAGTCAGATGCTGATTTCAGACCCGTTCTCAAGAAGGAAGGCTTCCTTACAAGAGATCCTCGTATGAAGGAAAGAAAAAAGTACGGTCTCAAAGCAGCAAGACGTGCGCCCCAGTTCAGCAAGAGATAATCTTTCGAGATTTCAAAAGAACTTACAAACCTCAGAAACTCAGTGTTTCTGGGGTTTTTCTTTTATCTTGAAACGTCGTGAGCAGTGGTGAAATCCCCCAAATTTTGAACGGTAATAAGCGAGTAAGCAGCAGGTAGGAAGCAAAAATATCACCTTTTAGATTTTATTTATTTCTTCCAAGAGTGCATTTACATCAAGGTGGGTGTAGACACGTTCCGTCAGTGTCATGGCTCCGCTATGGCCTACAATCTTCTTGATCATGGTCTGATCTACATGAGCTTCGGCTAACATTGATATGCAGGTGTGTCTGGTATCATGCGGCGTATGGTCGAAACTTAAGGCTTCCATGAGCGGTGTCCAATAACTGTCGTAATAGTTCCTATAGGTAAAGTGTTTCTGGTCTAAGGTGTGAAGCAGGTATTCGCATTCAGAACTTTTATACCAGGCCTTGTAGAATGGAAGAACCTTATCTGCTATGGGAACTCTTCGTATGCCATTTTCAGTCTTGCTGGCTGTTACATCGAAGTATTGTTCTTCCGGATTTACATTCTCTTTCTTCAGATCCAAGAATTCAGATATTCTGCATCCGTTGTATATGAGCATCAGTATGATCTGATAGAACGGATCATTTTTCTGATCCCATAGCCTGTCAATCTCATCTTCTTTGAATACACTCCTGTTTCGCTTATCCGGGTTTTTATCCTTGTGTTTAAGCATATCAACATATTCCGAATAGTCTTTGGTGCAGATGTCGTTCTGCATAGCATATTTGTACAGCTGATTGAATAGTATCTTAAGCTTCTTCAAGGTCGGATAGTTCTTGCCACAGGTATCTACGACGTTCTGTAAGTCGGCAGCCGTATATCCCTGAACACTTTGTTATATTGATTCTTTCCTTAACGGACAGTAACGGGGGCGTGACACGCTCCCGTTATAACAATTAGCGAAAAAAAGTTGTATCGGAGCAGACTTTTTGATAGAATTTACATTGGCTTAATATCGTCTGTTAAATTTATGAGCACGATATTGTCTGTTAAACGAGCGCTTGTGTCAGCACGGTTGACACTTTTTGAATGAGGAGTTTTGGGTATATGAATGATACATTATCGTTTGAAAAGCTACTCGGGAACGTAACGCATGTTCATGATATTACCAATACATACGCTAAAGGGGCAGTTAACCAACTTTTGACTGTCAGAAATTGGATGATTGGATATTACATTGTGGAATTTGAGCAACATGGTCTCAATAGAGCTGAATATGGTACAAATCTTTTGGAGGAACTTTCCCGGCGTCTTTCTATAAAAGGAATTGATCGACCACTGTTAAACCTTTGCAGAATATTTTACTTAAAGTATCCTCAGATTTGTGCGACAGTGTCGCACAAATTGAAAGGAATCGGTGAAATAAAGGAATTACCGAAAATATCAGAGAATGCGGAGACAAATGTAAGTGGTGAGCAAAAAGAGATATGTGCGACAGTGTCGCACAAATTTGAAACGCCACCGGAAATGCTGATTAGCAGATTATCGTTTTCACATATAAGGGAAATCTTGCCAATCAATGACGCGTTTGAACGGTTCTTTTATGAGTTCGAATGTATAAAAGGAACCTGGAGCGTAAGAGAGTTAAGAAGGCAGATATCCACAAATCTTTATGTCAGAGCGGGCATCAGTAGTAAACCTGAGACGCTTCTGGAACAGTTGGTGAATAACGATTACTGCTCGGCTATGACTATAAAGGAACCAATGGCATTGGAGTTTCTTGGCCTTGATGCAAAAGAGGCTGTTTCAGAATCAGATTTGGAGCAAGCGCTGATAGATCATCTTCAGGAGTTTATGCTGGAACTTGGATACGGTTTTTGTTTTGAGGCACGCCACAAGCGGCTTCTTATTGATGATGAGTATTATTTTCCAGATCTTGTGTTTTACAATCGTATTTTGCATTGCAGTGTAATCGTTGAACTGAAAAATGAAGAGTTTAGTCACGAAAACCTTGGACAGCTTAATGCATATGTCGGTTACTATAAGGAAAATGAAATGTATCCCGGTGATAATCCGCCAGTGGGAATCCTCCTTTGCACTCGAAAAGGGAAGAAGATGGTAGAGTACGCACTTTCCGGAATGGATAGTAACGTTTTTGTATCGACATATCAGCTTAAACTTCCGGATAAAAAACAGCTAGAAGATTTCCTGATAAAGGAAATTGATGAGCTGGGCCTGAATATGTGATAAAGAAAAGCAGAAGGTGAAGAAAATAGATGAAAAATGAATTGATAGTCAAAACGGAGCAATTTCTAAAAAAGAAATTTGATGACAGTGAGTATTATGTTGAACACCCTGATGGAAAGGCATATAGACTTGAACATTCCTACAGAGTTGCCAATATAGGAAGGATTATTGCCCAAAACGAAGGCTTTGACGAAACAGAGATGGTTATAGCATGCCTGTTACATGATGTTTCTTATTGCGAAGTGTTCG
>JAZLHJ010000032.1:0-78777 GCA_045616785.1 Lachnospiraceae bacterium | reverse complement strand
TGTGTTGCCATTAGGTACCTCCTTACTACCGGGACACAGTAAGGAGATATATAACATATATGTTTGCCTAAGTAAATTCAGTAGATGATTTTGCCAAGGTAAAATCAGTACAGATGCGGAATTTAATTTGGCAAATTAGTTTTTTTGTGGAAATTTTAGCCCAATGCCGGCAGGCTTCGTATATAATGGTAGATGATGCGGTAATAAACAGCTATACGAGGAGAAAACGGCATGAAGAAAATGAATGAATCGGAAAGAAATATTAAGAAGCAGATGGCAGAGGGCGGTGCAGTTAAATTGACAGAGGAATCTCTTGAGAAGGTTAATGCCGGACTAATGAGTCCGTATGTTATCGGCGCTCATGCCGAGGGAAGCCGTGAGAAACAATCCGCAAGAGCCGGAAAGTAAATATTATAATGAAAGGAAAAATGAAAAATGGGATCAAAAATGTCTGGGATTAACGAAAAGATATCGGAACTTACCGATGAAGAAATGGGAAATGTAACAGGTGGAAAAGAAAATGCCCTTCCGTATGTTCCTACCGGCGAAGTTAAAGATAATTCACTGATTTTGGTTCATTACCCGGAAAATCCCAAAAGATAGTGTGAAGGGAAAATAAACGGTTGGTACGGAGGATATAATGGACGAAAAATTACAGATATTATGTGACAGACTTGTAAGTGATAAGAAGATACTCAAAAAGAAAATGCATGGCGAGATGGACAGCAATGCAACCTCGACAATGGCAGCTTTCATGTATGCCGGAGCCGGTAAAAAGGTTGATATTGACAGATATGCCGAGTGCAAAAAAATTCTCAAGAAGAATGTAAATATTTTCTCTGAGTTTCGCGGTCTGGCATTTACTCTTGTTGTAACCAAGATGGCTCTGAGTGATAATCCTGAAGAATATCTAAGCGGAGCCATGACAGTATATAAGAAACTTCGGAACCGTCATAAATTTACAGCATCTCCCAACATGGTTATGGCGGCTCTGACTTTGTATGAGTACGGCGGGATTTCAAAGGCTGATGAGAATATCGAAAAGCTTGATGAATTATATAAGAAGCTTCAGAAGGACCATCCTCTTCTCGTGTGTGATGAAGACAGAGGTTTCCTCTCGATGATAATTGCTTCCGGCGCCAATGTTGACAGGGTTGTTGAAGAGATTACTGCATGCTATGAAGCCGGAAAGAAGATTTATGTCTTCAAGAATTCAATTCATTCCATGGCGCAGGTTCTTTCCATGAATTCGATGAAAGCCGAGGAGAAAATAGAGAAGGTAAATGAACTGATAAAAGGCTTTAAGGCTGCTAAGAAGTCTGTAAGCAAAGAGTACGGACTCGGAGCAGTCGGCGCGCTGACACTGCTTAATATGCCAACAGATGAAATTGTTGCAAAAGTTTCGGAGGTCGATGATTATCTGAAGCATCAGAAGGGATTTAAGTGGTACAGTGTAAGCTCGAGAAAAATCAGAAGATTATATGCTCAGCTGTTGGTAATGATTGCATATCTGCCCGAAGACAATACAATGATGACAAGTATGATTTCAAGCACAATAGCAATGGCGATTCTTGAAGAGGTGATTATGCTTATTCTGATTGTCAGCATCAATATGTCAATCAGATCTTCAAGCAGTTCTGCTGCCAATTAAGTACAAAAAAGCCTGCCGATTATCATTCACGGCAGGCTTTTTTGGCCTTTTTGACAGCGTACATTTCGGCGTCCGCAATCCCTTTGACTTTCATTGGATCTTCACCGCCTGTTTCCGCAAGGTGTCCTCCTATGCTGGCTGAGAATCCCGGTTCATAACCGTTTGCTTTGTTCTCCGCTTCAAGTGCTTCGTAGAATAATTCGGTTCTTTCCTTAATAACATCAGAGTTATATTTCCCGAATCCGAAAAGGAAGAATTCATCGCCTCCGGCTCGGGCACAGATTTCACCGGGAAGAGTAATTTTCTTAAGGGCATTGGCAATTGCAATAATTCCTTTGTCTCCAAAGCTGTGACCGAAATTATCGTTTGTTTTCTTGAGGTTATCCATGTCGATAACAAATGAAAGCCAGCGACAGTCTTCATTATCTGCTTTGCTTAAGGTCGCAATTGCATTCTCCATTCCCCGCCTGTTGTAGAGTCCTGTAAGCAGATCGTGTTCGGATATGTCGATAATTCGGTTTCTTGTTCTTGTCATTTCAAGAGCATTACTGAGATACCGGAGATAATTCTTGAACATAAGTCCGGGTATTATTTTCTGGTTTAAATCGTTTTGCAGAACTGCATATCCGAGAGTTCTGTCATTGAAATGAAGAGGCATGAAGAAGAATACCTGGGGTTTGCCGAAATCATTTTTAAGTTCGGGTAACATATCCTTGGAACCGAACGGTATATCACGCCCGGGTCCGAAAAATACGTGATTAACATAGCCGTGTTTTCTTTTGGCCATATCAGAGATGATTGTCTTCTTCATTGTATCCGGGTAACCGTTTACCATATCTTCTTCATCATGCAGCCAGCCTTCGCAAAGGCAAAGATAGAACCATTCGTATGGCTTAATTAGGTAGAGCGATTCATAGATCTTATTCAGACATTCTTCAACTGTTGAGGTTGCTGTAAGAGTTTCGCTTGTATAACTGTCGAGAAGGATTCCTATATCAACGCCTTTAAGACCGCCGTTATAATCATAGTTCTGCTCATTGAGAAAAAGAAATTCGTTAAGTCTTCCTCTTGTGTAGGAGACATCTTCCTTACAGCCGCAAGTACCGCCGACAGAAAGACCTTTGCCGCTGTAACGGCTGATTTCGGGTAATGAACAGGAAGCCCCATAGAAGCATTTTAATAATTCGTTAACGGCTTTTGCGCCTGTTTCATATTCGCTGTTTTTGTAGGAAGTAATCGGCGGAGTGGCTAGAATGGCTTCTTTTCCGGCATTATACCCTGTGACGATAATGTCCTCGGGGACATGAATTCCCCGTTCTGTCAGGCGGTTAACAAGTCCGATTGCCATGTGATCCGAAAGGGCTATAACGGCATCCGGTTTGTCTGCTAAATTATCCGCTATGTCGTCGGCAAGCATTTCACCGGAATCGTACCAGAAATTTCCGTAGCGGATGTTTACCAAACTGCTGTCTATGCCGTTTTTGACGACGGAATCCATACATCCTTTGATTCTCTCATCGGAAATGGAATAGCCTTCATTGCCTGCGAGAACGGTAATTTTCTTGGCACCGTGAACCTGTATTACATGGTCTGTAATTTCTTCGAACGGCGTGGTGTTATCTGTTTTGATTACAGGATAATCTCCGAAAGAATCTTCGAGAGAAACAACCGGAACCTTACATTCCTTCTGTATTTTATCCAGAAGATAATCCGTAAGGTAAGTAATTCTTCGTTCTGTCATGGGAACGGGAGTAATGATTACTCCGTCGAACATATCAAAGTTGATGAGCTCATATATATTGAGTTCACCTTTCAGATAGTGTTCGAAATGATGACTTATCTGAACCATGGGAGTGAAAACGCAGACATCGATGTCAGCCTTTTCGCACTGGCTGAAGATGCCATAAAGAGTATCTCTCTGGTGTTCATTTTCCGGATTGATTGTAATGACGGCGATTCGTTTTCTCATAGTTGCATTATAACAAAAAAGGAAATTAAAGACTACTTTCACTTGCTGAAAAAACTAAAAACTGTTAACATTAGATAAATTTTTATTTTTTTTGAATATGGAGGGCGGCATATGAGCGATAACGAATATTACACAGTGCTTAAGGCATTGTCCGAAATTTATATTTCAATTCATGTTTTTGATATTGAAGCGAATGTGCTGAGGCCTTTCAAAACTAATAAATTTATTGAAATGTGGTCCGAAGGGTTTGATACGGCGCAGGACAAAGTTATCAATGTTATGAAGAATATCACAAAGCTTGAGCATATTGATACAATGCTTGAGTTTGTGGATTTCACAACGCTGCCTGAAAGACTTATTGACAGAAACAATGTTTCAATTGTTTTTGAAGGCAAAGTAAACGGCTGGTGCCGTGCCCGCTTTATTGTAATAGACAGGGATGATAACGGAAAACCGCAGAAGCTTGTATATGCAGTTGAGTGCATAGATGAGGAGAAAAAGAGAGAAAATCATCTTTTATATCTTGCAAATACAGATCTGCTCACAGGAATAAGTAACAGAGGAAGCGGTCAGAAACAGATAAGTGATTATCTTGCTACCGGAATGTGCGGTCTGTTCTGTTTGTTTGATGTTGATAAATTTAAGAAGTTTAATGATAAATACAGTCACCGAATGGGTGATGAAGTGCTTATCAGAATTGCCGAAGCGATGACGAAAGTCAAAAACGAAAATGATGTGGTGATGAGACTCGGCGGTGATGAGTTTGCGGCATATTTCGTAGGGATAAAAGACAGGAAAACCGCAGAAGGTGTTATCAGAAAGTTATTTGACGAAATTGACAAGATTATACTGGACGGTGTTGAAGAACGGATTGGTGTAAGCCTTGGAGCATGCATTTCGACAAAAAACATGGATTTTGATGAGATATATAAAATTGCAGACAGTGGTGTATATAAGAGCAAGGTGAGAAAAGGAAGCTCTTTTGTATGGCCTGACGAATAATAAAGTACCCTTACGAATTAAGATTCGGAAGGGTACTTTTCTTTTACTTCTTTGACAAATCCGTCGCTTATCATTTCGAGCATTACCGGAACGATAACAGGGTCAAACTGAATTCCTGAATTGCTGTTAAGCTCATCAATGATTTTCTCTTCGGGAAGAGCCGGTCTGTAACAACGGTTTGAACTCATAGCGTCGTAGGAATCAGCAACGCAGATGATTCTGGCAAGAAGAGGAATATCTTTTCCTTTTAATCCGTCAGGATATCCGCAACCGTCATAGTGCTCGTGATGATAATGTGCACCGTCTCTGATTCCTTCAATTGCCGTAAAGTTTTCAAGAATCTGATAACCGATTGTTGTATGTGTTTTGATTATTTCAAATTCTTCGGGCGTAAGTTTACCGGGCTTTTTGAGGATTGCATCCGGTATTCCTATTTTACCGCAGTCGTGCATAAGCGTGATGTAATAGAAATTGCGGATTTCTTCTTCGTCGAATTTAAGACGTCTTGCAATCTCCTTTGAGTAGCAGGCAACTCTTATTGAATGTCCTTTGGTATAAGGATCCTTGGCATCAATGAAGCTTGTAATTGTATTCATTGTCTGCTCGATAATTTTGGCATCGCGTTCTTCGTTTTTAATATACTGATGAGTTTTAATCCGGAGAGCGATACTTATTATGACGAACATTGCCCAGATAATGAAAAGTCCTGCAAGAGCCCAGAAAAGAGTGAAGTCTGAGGGCTTCATGTCAAAGTATCCTGAAAGAACGATATCCTTCGGGAGAAAATAGCCTACAGAATAATAAACTGCACCGAATCCGCTTTCGTCACCGGGAACGATAACCGATAAGTCGTCGTTCGGAGTGAATTTTACGGTGTTATCGCTATATTCAAAGGTTCCGTTCCAGGAACTGTCTTCTGTAATTCCCTGCTCAAAATAAAACTCGATTGACCAGTCGTGGAAATCATGGTCGCCTGCATTTCTTACAACAAAGTCATACTGACCTCCGCAGGGGATGAATTTGTGCATTGAAACATCCTTCCACTTCTTGGAGATATCAATTCCTACAGACAAACCGCTTCGCGAAATATTATTGCTTGCTGAAAACTTGTATTCGTGAACGGTATTTGATTCTCTCTTGCAGTAGTGATGAAATCCAAGAATCGAAGCTGCAATAAGGCACCCTGATATTAAGAAAAAGAGAATTTGGTTGCGAGTTTTATGTTTTTGCATATAGATTTCCCCAAAAAATATATATCCTATGATAACACAAAAAATGTTGTAATGTACATTGATTTAGAAGGGTTTTTCACGTTTTCCCGCCATAAAATCGAGTACTGCCAGGCGTTCTTCCTCATCTTCGATCTCTGCAGGCTGATAGTTGTTGGATTCTCCTGTGTATACATAACATGGAACAATGTTTTCTTCAGTGCCCGTTACCGTCAGAGTTTCCTTATCTACGATAATCTTATACTGGTATATGATTGTCCTGTTTTCGGGCTTTTTGCTGCCGCCATAGCAGAAATTACCGAGACTGTAGACAATCGGAACTTCATTATAGATTTCTACGGGCTGAAGAACATGCGGATGACAGCCGATTACGAGGTCTGCGCCGTTATCGACAAATCTGTGGCAACCATTTTTTACGACTTCGGAAGGCGCGTGCTTGTACATGCTGTCTCCGTGGAAATATATTATCTGGAAATCACTGTTTTCTTTTGCTTCTTCAAGAAGAGTTATCCCCGAACTTTCCTGTCCGCTTACCCAAAGTGCTACGCACATAAGAGCAATTTTGAATCCGTTTTTCTCATAATATGTAATCTCGTTAAAATTCTTGGAAACGCCGGCGGCTTCAAGCGCATCGAAGGTGTCGTTCATTCCGTCGTAGCCGTAGTCTCTGATGTGATTGTTGCAGCAATTGGCAATTTCGATTCCCGACGAAGTCAGAATCTCCGTATTCTTTGTGGAAGAGCAGTAGAAATAGGCAGGGTCTTCATCCTTTATTCTGCAGGGAAGATTCCTGTCGGTAAAAACGTTCTCAAGATTAATAACGGTAAAATCGTCTTCGAGGAAATAGTGCGCAACTTTTTCCATAAAATATGATGGAGGGTTGTTGTCGGTATGTGCGTTAAAGCCGTTTTCGGTTCTGCCGTTTTTATACTCGGCAAGCATGTTGTCGCCTGTAAAAGAAAGAACGATATCAAATGTCGGTTCTTCGGGACTTTCCGTGGGAGTAATCTCTTCGGCGATTTCTTCTTCACCGTCTGAAGTGCCTTCTGAAGGTGTTTCGCCGTAAACGGGAACTTCGAAAAGAGATTCTGTCGGGGCAACGACTCCGGTATCAAAGGAAGCTGTTTCGGCCTTTTCCGAGGTGCCGCATCCACACAGGCAAACGGTTAATAAAACTGAGATAAATAAATTGAGCTTCTTCATATCAAATTGATTCCTTTTTTGGTACAATAGTTGTGGTAAAAAAATATCATAACATATATCGGAGAGAATACGCAAAAATGAAGAGAATAACATATCTTGACATGGCAAAGGGCATAGGTATTATTACAATGGTCATGGTCCATGTTATCGGCGCACTTCAGGGGTTTGACAACAAATGGTTCTATGCGCCGCTTACAAGGTTTCTGGTTTCGTTTACCATGCCTGTATTTCTTATAGTGTCCGGAATTCTTCTTTTTATTACGGGAGAAGAGAAAAAGGACATGAAAACGATAATTATCAGAAAAGCAAAAGGCCTTCTTATTCCGTATGCGGTCTTCTCCGCGGTTTTTCTTGCAATAGACTTTTTCATGCAGCCCGGCGCTTTCGACGGACGTTTCTATCTTGAAGGAGCAATCGCGACATTAACGGGACGCGGTTTTTCTGTTCTCTGGTTCATGCCGACGCTGTTCATCGGAGAAATTTTCTTTCTTTTCTGTATAAAAAAGAACAAACCCGTTCTCGGCATCGCGGCCGCTGTTATCGGTTTTGTCATGCTTCTTATCTCCCCGGTTCTTGCCCTTCCCTATTTTGTAAACGGAAGTATCGTTTCGTACATTTTAAGATGTCTTTTGTTTACTGTCATTCGCGGGCTGATGGCTGCTTTTTTCCTTGGAGCCGGTTATCTTTTCGCTTTCCTTATTAATGGCAAAAAAATACCGTCCCTTTTGTCACTTGGCCTCGGAATACTTCTTATGGTGTCCGACTTTTTCCTGTGCGGTTTCAATATCTCAATCGACATGAACACAATGGTGTTCGGAAATGTCTTTATTTTCATGGCATGCGCACTTATCGGCGCATTCGGAGTAATCCTGATATGCAAAGGCCTTCCGGATATTAAACCTCTTACATGGATCGGGGTGAATTCACTTGTAATTATGCTCACTCATCAGGATTTTCTTTTCCTTCTCAGAGCAAGGAGTTTTGCGCTTTGGCTTAACCGGTACACAACAAGGGCGAAGGATATAATCGTGTATGTTTCGATATTCGTGTTTATAGGAGTTCTTGAAGTCCTTACCGTGCACATTTTCAATACGTCATTTCCGTCACTTATCGGCAAAAAGAAAGTTGCGAAGTGAGCGGATGTAACCTATAATGAAGTGAAGGCTGCGTGCGGCCTTTCTTATTGTGTAAAAGTATAGAAAATTATTATGGGAGTATTCCAAAATGGAGATTAAAAAAGTCAGATTAACACCCGCTGAATGTGCAGTGGATTTAGGCGACGGAAGTGAAAGAGGACCGTACGTCGATCAGGATTATATCCTTGATAGAATTGGCAGACCTCACAGAGGAATCAGCCTTATGTATTGTTATTATCCTCTCGATGAGACATGGCCCCAGAGAGCTTCGGAGTGCTACACAGGTGATGATGTAACATTTGCCTGGGGATATGCATACGATGACTATTTTACCTATAAAGGCGGTCTTGAGGGTAATACAGAGGGCGAACCTTTTACTTTTATGCGTGATATCCGCCGCCACGGACAGGATGTTGTGCTTACGCTTACAGTTGATCCTCATGTTTCCGAGGAGCAGATAAGAAGAATTGCCAAAGACCTTTCTACCTTTGGCCGTGTTTTCCTCAGAATGAATCATGAGGCTACAGGTGACTGGTTCAATTTCAATAAAAGAGCATCATACGCTGAAGTAGGAGCTTTCTATGTAAAGTTTGCCAATATAATTCATGAGGATGCACCGAATGTCAAAATGATTCTCTGCATCGACGGAGTTCCGGATCTTGAAACAGAAGAAATAGATAAGGAAGCGGAATTTGCAGAAGCTGTGAAGGTTGCTGATATCTGGTCTGTTGATAAGTATCTTTCACTTAACTGGGGCTGGCCTTTTGAGGTTGCCGAGAAGGATAACGAGCAGCATAAGATTGAGCCGAATGATATCGTTTATGCAAAGACCAGGAAAACCTATGAGCGTTTCTGCAAGATTTGCGGCGGCGTCAAGAAACCGATGATTATTTCGGAGTTCAATGCAGACGGTGATGTTACCGGACCTTACAAGCAGTGTGAGCTCGTTAAGGATTTCTGCGAGAAAATTAAGAACGATCCCGAGAGATGGTTTTCGGGATTTACAATGTATCAGTTCAGAGATGACGGAAGACTTGGTCTTGAATTTACAAATCCAAGCAATAAGGAAACAGGTATTGCATGGCCTCTTCTTGATACATATAAGGAGATTATTTCGGACGATTTCTTTAAACCGGGAATGGAGTACTCTGATTCAGAGAAGCTTCCGGCAGAGCTCGTATGGAGAAATTCCGAGGATTCAGACGGGATTTCCATGACACTTGATATGGAGAAAGATCCTGTTTTCTTCGAGGCTAATTTCGGTGATGACCTTAAGGAAGCCAACCTGGTTATGGAAATCGGCGGGAAGTGGTTCTATAAGGCACCCGGAGTTACATTTGTGGATTTCATGCCTGCTTTCTACGGAAAACACATTGATGCCTGCAAGATGCAGCTGAACATTTTTGCACCTCCGGCATCCGGAGAGAATGACCCTTCACAGGGAGACATGTGGCAGACGGAATACAAGTATGTTCTGAAAAGTCTCCCGGATATAAGACTCAGATTTGAGCCCGTCATGTAAGAGAGCGTAGGAGCAATGCTTAATACAAAGATAATCCGTGCTGATGACAATGACCTTAATGAAGCCGGTCTTTGTGAGGCCGGTGAGATAATAAAAAAAGGCGGTCTTGTCGCATTTCCTACAGAAACCGTATATGGACTCGGCGGGGATGCACTTAATCCCGAATCGTCCAGAAAAATATACGCTGCAAAGGGAAGACCTTCCGATAACCCTCTTATCGTGCACATATGTCGTATGGAGGATTTGGAGAAAATAGTTTCTGAAGTTCCGGAAAGTGCGAAGAAGCTTGCGGCAAAGTTCTGGCCGGGACCGCTTACAATGATTTTTAAGAAAAACAGTCTTGTTCCGTATGAGACGACAGGCGGACTTGATACTGTAGCCGTAAGATTTCCGGTAAATAAGGTTGCCTGCAAATTCATTGAGGCAGCAGGCGGATTTGTGGCCGCACCGAGTGCCAATATTTCAGGAAGGCCGAGTCCTACAAGAGCAAAATATGTTGAAGAAGACATGAACGGCCGGATAGAAATGATTATTGACGGCGGTGATGTCGGTATCGGTCTTGAATCAACAATCATTGATCTGACAGAAGGAGTACCTACAATACTAAGGCCGGGATACATTACGGAAAAGATGCTTTCCGACGTTCTTGGCGAAGTTGATACCGACAAGACTATTCTTGGCGGAGATGCCGCAGGTAAACCGAAAGCTCCCGGAATGAAGTACAGACACTATGCGCCCAAAGGTAAGCTTACGATAGTGGAAGGTGAAAAGCAGGCAGTAATAGACAAGATTAATGAACTTACAGCCGCTGCGGGAAAAGAAGGCAGGAAAACGGGAGTTATCGGAACAAGTCAGAATCTTTCTCTATATAAAGCCGACTGCATAAAGAATGCAGGCGATGAAGGAAACGAAGAAGAAATAGCGCATAACCTGTATACGATTCTGCGCGAATTTGATGACGAGAATGTTGAAGTAATGTTCTCGGAAGCATTTGCCTATACCGGAATGGGACAGGCAATTATGAACAGACTTCTGAAAGCCGCAGGGCATGAAGTTATACATATTTGAAAGGAAAAGGAGAGGATACAATGGGAAAATTAGTGATAATGGATCATCCACTCATCAAACACAAAATAGGTTATATAAGGAGAACAGATACCGGAACAAAAGATTTCCGTGACACAATCAGTGAGATTGCGATGCTTATCTGTTATGAGGCAACAAGAGACCTGGCTGTTACTCCTGTTGAAATTGAGACTCCGATCTGTAAGACAACCGTATATGAACTTAAGGGCAAGAAGCAGGCAATTGTTCCGATTCTTCGTGCAGGACTTGGAATGGTAGACGGTATGCTTACACTTATGCCTGCTGCCAAAATCGGACATATCGGATTATACAGAGACCCTGAAACACATGAACCTGTGGAGTATTACTGCAAGCTTCCCGCAGACTGTGCGGAAAGAGAAGTTTTTGTTGTGGATCCAATGCTTGCAACAGGCGGTTCTTCTGTAGCTGCAATCAGAATGCTTAAGGAGAAGGGCTGCAAGAAGATTCATTTCCTCTGCATAATAGCAGCTCCCGAAGGCGTAAAGCGTATGCAGGAAGAACATCCCGATGTAGATATTTACGTAGGACAGGTTGACGAGAAACTTAACGAAAACGCATACATTGTTCCCGGACTCGGTGATGCCGGAGACCGTATTTTCGGTACCAAATAACAGTATGGGAAAAAGAGAAGATTATATTTCATGGGATGAATATTTTATGGGAGTTGCGCATCTTGCCGGGATGCGCTCCAAAGATCCCAACACTCAGGTTGGCGCTTGCATAGTAAGCGAAGACAATAAGATCCTTTCTATCGGATACAACGGTTTTCCAATGGGGTGTTCGGATGATAAGTTTCCGTGGGACAGGCAGGGAGATTTGTTAAAGACAAAATACCCTTTTGTAACACACGGCGAACTTAATGCCATACTTAATTACAGGGGCGGCTCACTTGTCGGAGCGAAGCTCTACGTATCGCTGTTTCCGTGTAATGAATGTGCGAAGGCAATAATACAGTCGGGAATAAAGACTGTTGTGTATTTTGATGATAAATACGAAGGCACAGATGCCGATATAGCAAGCAAGATGCTGTTTGATGCGGCAGGTGTTACGTATGAGAAGTACGTAAGAACCGGAAGGCATATTTCCATTGAGGTGTAACAGACAATGAGAAGACGAGGCTTTGCTGTTCGTCTTGCTGCTGTTCTTATGGTAATTATCTGGTGTTGTTTTCCTGTCATGGTTACGTATGCGGAGACGACCAAAGATAAACTTAACCAGGCCGAACAGGATAAGAAAGATTCCGAGAAGCAGCTTGAAGACGCACAGGGAGACCTGGCCGAACTTGAAGGTCAGAAAACTGAATTACAGGGAAAATTATCGGATCTGAATTCGGACCTTGAGACGGCTGCCGCCAATCTTGAGGATCTTGAAGCGCAGGTAATCGCCAAAAACGATGACATTGAGGTTGCCAAAGCCGACCTTGAAGAGGCTCAGAGAATAGCCGATGAGCAGCATGCGAGCATGCTCGTGAGGATTCGTTTCATGTATGAAGAGAGCGACTCCACATATCTGGAGCTTCTTTTTTCATCAAAAAGTTTCTCTGATTTTCTGAATAAAAGCGAGTACATTGAGAAAATCGAGGAATATGACAGAGGCAAACTTGAGGAGTACAAAGAGGTATGCAGACAGGTAGAAGAGAGAAAAGAAACTCTTGAAACCGAGCTTGCGCAGCTGGAAGAACTCAAAATTGCAGCCGGCGAAGAAAAAGACCGTGTGGCAGATCTTGTTGCATCTACCGAAAGCACCATACGAAGCTATTCATCTCAGATAGAAGAAACAGAAGAAGCCATGCTTGCAATAGAAGCCAAAATTGCGGAGCAGAACAGCAGCATTGAGGCTTTGAAAAAGCAGCTCGAGGAAGAAGAAAGACTTGCAAGACTTTCGGCTGCTTCTGCCTGGAGAGATATTTCGCAGGTTACATTTTCAGAAAATGACCGGTATCTGCTTGCCAATATTATATATTGTGAAGCCGGTAACCAGTGTATTGAAGGTCAGATTGCTGTCGGAGCCGTTGTTATTAACAGAATGTTAAGTCCGGCGTTCCCCAATACAATTGAGGGAGTAATCTATCAGAAAAATCAGTTTTCGCCTGTTGCGAGCGGGCGATTTGCACTTGCTCTTGCCAACAACAAAGCCACGAAACGGTGCTACGAAGCTGCCGACAGGGCTATGGCCGGAGAGACAACCGTTGAGAACTGTCTTTTTTTCCGAACCCCTATAGAAGGCAAAGCTTATAGGTTTCAGATTCAGGGACATATATTCTATTAGACATATTTGACAAAACAGAGTATAATTTTGCCAAACGTTTTTGTAAAACATGAGTAAGAAGAATAAAGATAAGAAGGACAGGGCCAGAATAATTAATTCACTGAGTATGATTACGCAGTTTGGAATTAACATGCTTGTCCCTATTCTTCTGTGTACTTTTCTTGGAATTTTCATTGATAAGAAAGCCGGAACAGGCTATTTTGTCATTATTTTATTTTTTGTTGGAGCGCTGGCCGGCTTTAGGAATGTTTACAGGCTTGCCATGAAGATGAATGGAGACAAAAAAGATAGCGAAGATAAGGGGAATTAACCGCACACTGATTGAACTGTGGTGCACAATAATAATTTTTGATTTTTGCCTTTATCTTCTCGGCATATTCTTTGTGCCGGACAAAAGCTCGTGTACAATCGGTTTCTTTATGGGTATGCTTATTGCTCTTTTAATGGCATACCATATGTCTTATGTACTTGATAAGTATCTTGAACTGCCTGAGAAAAAGGCTTCGAAATGGATTATGATTCAGGCATTTATCAGGTATTTTGCGGTTGCGGCGCTTTTATTTCTTATTATGGAAAGCTCCTTTGCCAATCCGCTGTGCGCATTTGCCGGAATTATGGGACTTAAAGCAGGTGCGTATTTTCAACCGTTATTTCACAAATTTACAGTAAGAAAATATCCGGATCCGGAGCCACCTCCGGGTATACCGGATGAAATAGATACAAATAAAGAGGAGGTGATACAATGACACAGGGTATTCTGCTTTCTTCTGATGTTACGGAAAGCTTTATGATTCATGGGATATTCAAATATACCCTGTTTGGTCAGGAGCTTTGGATTACGACAACCCATGTATGTCTCCTGATTGTCATGCTGATTCTGATTATTTTTTCAATTTGTGCGGGACGTGCCATGAAGAAGGCAAAAGAGATTCCGACAGGGTTCCAGAATGTTGTGGAACTTATTGTTGAGAAACTCGACGGCATGGTTTCGTCAACGATGGGTGAGCACGCGGTTGGCTGGAGGAATTACATCGGAACGATTTTCATTTTCATTCTGATATCCAACTTCTCCGGACTTATCGGACTTAGGCCGCCGACAGCGGATTACGGAGTAACTCTTCCGCTCGGTGTTCTTACATTTACGCTGATTCACCTGACCCAGTTTAGAACAACCAAACTGAAGACAATTTGGACAGATCTCTGTTCACCGCTTCCGCCATGGTGTCCTTTATGGATGGTAATCAACCTGATCGGTGATTTCGCAGTGCCGATTTCGCTTTCACTTCGTTTGTTTGCCAATATCCTTTCCGGAACCATTATGATGGCTCTTATTTACGGGCTTCTCAATTGGATTGCACTTTTCTGGCCGGCAGCACTTCATGTGTATTTCGATCTGTTCTCGGGCGCAATCCAGACCTACGTATTCTGTATGTTAACAATGACATATATCACAAATGCGTATGGTGACAGACCACAAAGAAAAAAGAAATCATTAGAAGCAAAATAACAAATATTATTTTTTCCAAGGAGGAAACAAGTTATGTCAGATGGTATTACAAATTTAGGTTTAATCAGAGCCTGCTCTGCAATCGGTGCCGGTCTTGCACTTATTGCAGGTATTGGACCCGGTGTAGGCCAGGGTATTGCAGCAGGTCATGGTGCAGCAGCAGTTGGTCGTAACCCCGGAGCAAAGGGTGACATCATGTCAACAATGCTTCTTGGCCAGGCCGTTGCCGAGACAACCGGTCTTTACGGACTTCTTATCGGTCTTCTGCTTCTGTTCGTTCATCCTCTTGATATCTAAATTGTTATGAAAATACTATTTTAGAGAGGAGGAAGTCAGTTGCATACAATAGTTAGTACATTTGTCCTGGCAGATGCGGAAGTATCTACCATGTCCAGATTGTTTAACCTGGATTTCCAGCTGATTACCGATTCAGTCCTTACAATTATTGCTGTTTTTGTATTATTTCTTTTCTTAAGTCATTTTCTCTTTAATCCTGCAAGAAAGATGCTTCAGGATCGTTCGAATAAAATCGGAAACGACATTGAAAGCGCCAAGAAGGATAAAGAAGCTGCCGCTCTTATGAAGGCAGAGTATGAAGAGAAAATGAAAGGCGTAGATAAAGAGGTTGAGCTTATTCTTGCCGATGCCAGAAAGCGTGCTCTCGATAACGAGAACCGTATTGTTGACAAGGCTAAGGAAGAGGCTGCTTCAATTATCGAAAGAGCCAGAACCGAAGCTGAACTCGAGAAGAAGAAAGCCGAGGATGAGATTAAACAGGAAATTATTACAGTTGCATCCGTAATGGCATCCAAGTTTGTTGCTGCCGCCATTTCAAATGAAGAGCAGAACAGACTTATTGATGCGACACTTAAGGAAATGGGTGAGAGTACATGGCAAAGCTGATAGGGAGAACCTATGGGGAAGCGCTTTTTGCGCTGGCTGTGGAAGAAGGAAAAGAAGATGCTTTTCTTGAAGAGTCAATGGCTCTTCGTGATGTGCTTCGGGATAATCCGGACCTGTCGGCTGTAATGAAAAATCCCAGAATTTCCCGCGAAGATAAAGTCAAAATGATCAGTGATATCTTTGACGGAAGGATTTCAGAGGAACTGCTTGGATTTATACAGCTTACGATTGAGAAGGACCGTTATTCTTCCATAGATGAGATTCTTGCTTACTTCATTGATAAGATGAAGGAGTACAAAGGAATCGGAATTGCTTATGTGCAGACTGCGGTAACCCTTAGTGAAATTCAAAAAGAACAAGTGGAAAAAAGACTGCTTGAGACAACGAAATATACCAGCATGGAGATGCACTATGATGTCGATGAGAAGCTTATCGGCGGAATGGTAATCCGTATTGGTGACAGAGTAATAGACAGCAGTGTTCGTTCGGGGCTTAATGCTCTTGAGCGAGATCTTCAGAAAATTAAGCTTGCTTAATTATCCGGAGAAAAGATTATAGAAAGGTGCGAACGATCCATGAATTTAAGACCGGAAGAAATAAGTTCTGTAATTAAGGATCAGATTAAGAAATATGCATCCGAGATGGAGGTATCAAATGTAGGTACCGTTATCCAGGTAGCGGATGGTATTGCACGTGTTCACGGACTTGAAAATGCTATGCAGGGAGAACTTCTTGAGTTCCCCGGTGAAGTATACGGCATGGTTATGAACCTTGAGGAAGACAATGTCGGTGCTGTTCTTCTTGGAAGCTCCCGTAATATTAACGAGGGCGACCAGGTTAAGACAACAGGCAGGGTTGTTGAGGTTCCTGTTGGCGATGCTCTTCTCGGACGTGTAGTCAATGCGCTGGGTCAGCCCATTGACGGAAAAGGTCCTATTCAGACAGATAAGTTCAGACAGATTGAAAGAGTCGCAGCGGGCGTTATCAAGCGTCAGCCTGTTGATACACCTCTTCAGACCGGTATTAAGGCTATCGACTCCATGATTCCTATCGGACGTGGACAAAGAGAGCTTATTATCGGAGACAGACAGACAGGTAAGACCGCTATCGCGATTGATACTATAATTAACCAGAAGGGACAGAACGTTAAGTGTGTGTATGTAGCCATCGGTCAGAAGGCTTCTACAGTTGCTTCAATTGTTAAGACTCTCGAAGAGTATGGTGCAATGAACTATACAACAGTAGTTGCATCAACAGCGAGTGACCTTGCGCCCCTTCAGTACATCTCACCTTATTCAGGCTGTGCAATAGGTGAGGAATGGATGGAGAACGGTGAAGATGTTCTTGTTGTTTACGATGATTTGAGTAAACATGCTACCGCATACAGAACACTCTCTCTGCTCCTTCGTCGTCCACCCGGGCGTGAAGCTTATCCCGGAGATGTATTCTATCTTCATTCAAGACTTCTTGAAAGAGCTGTTCGTATGGCAGATGAGTACGGCGGCGGTTCACTTACTGCTCTTCCCATTATTGAGACACAGGCAGGAGATGTATCCGCATATATTCCTACAAACGTTATTTCCATTACAGACGGACAGATTTATCTTGAGACAGAAATGTTCAACTCAGGTTTCCGTCCTGCCGTAAATGCAGGTCTTTCGGTATCACGAGTTGGTGGTGCTGCTCAGATTAAGGCTATGAAGAAGATAGCGGCTCCTATCCGTGTGGAACTTGCACAGTACAGAGAACTTGCGTCATTTGCTCAGTTCGGTTCAGAACTTGATGCTGATACAAAAGAGAAACTTGCTCAGGGTGAAAGAATTAAGGAAGTTCTTAAGCAGCCTCAGTACAATCCGATTCCTGTAGAATATCAGGTTATTATTATTTACGTGGTTACCAGAAAGCATCTTCTTGATGTTGCAACAGAAGATGTAACTCGTTTTGAAGAAGAGTTCTTCACATTCCTTGATACCAAGTATCCGGAAATTCCTCAGTCAATTCGTGATACAAAGGTAATAAGTGACGAGACTGATGAGAAACTTGCAAAGGCAATTGCGGAATTCAAAGAGCAGTTTTAGGAAGGTACAGGTGAATTACTATGGCCTCCATGAGAGATATAAAAAGACGGAAGTCCAGTATACAGAGTACGCAGCAGATAACTAAAGCTATGAAACTCGTATCTACGGTAAAGCTGCAGAGAAGTAAGTCGCATGCCGAAGAGGCAAAGCCTTATTTCAAATGCATGTTTGATACTGTTAATTCTGTTCTGGAACGTACCGGAAATATCGACCATCCTTATCTCAAGCCGGGAGAGAGTGGCAAGAAGGCGGTTGTGGTTATTACCTCTAACCGAGGACTTGCAGGCGGATACAATTCAAATATTGTAAAGCTTGTCGAGAAGAATGAAGAATTTCAAAAAGATGATCTGCGTATATATGCAATCGGTAAAAAAGGACGTGATACACTTGCCCGTCACGGCTATGAAGTGGATGAAGAAGATATCAATGAGATAATGGAAGCACCCACCTATGTTGAAGCCATGAAACTGACGGAAAGACTTCTTGCCAATTTTGCCGAAGGAAAGATATGTGAGATTTATCTGGCATATACATCCTTCAAGAATACGGTTTCGCATGTTCCTACTCTTTTAAAGCTTCTTCCTGTTGATGTTGATAAGGAAGAGGGAGAGGATAAGGAAGAAACGTCCGGACCGCAGGCAATTATGAACTTTGAACCTGCAGAAGAAGAAGCACTTAATCTGATTATTCCAAAGTATATTACAAGTCTGATTTACGGTGCTCTTATAGAAGCGGTTGCGAGTGAAAACGGTGCGCGTATGCAGGCCATGGATTCCGCAACAAGCAATGCAGAAGAAATGATTGAGGATTTGTCGCTTAAGTATAACAGAGCCCGTCAGGGATCTATTACTCAGGAGCTTACCGAGATTATTGCAGGTGCGGAAGCTATTTCTTAGTAATACAATTTTCGAACATATAATATAAGCAGAAAGGATTATGATTATGGCAGAAGAAAAGGTAAGCACTAATGTCGGAGCTTTGACTCAGATTATCGGTGCGGTACTTGATATCAAGTTTGCCGATGGTTTTCTTCCTGAGATTAATGAAGCTATTGAAATCACCAGAACAAACGGTGAAAAGCTCATTGTTGAAGTAGCCCAGCATCTTGGAGATGATACTGTAAGATGTATCGCCATGGGACCGACAGACGGTCTTGTCAGAGGCATGAAAGCTGTGGCAACCGGTGCGGCAATCAGTGTTCCCGTAGGTGAGAATACACTCGGAAGAATCTTCAACGTACTTGGACAGCCGATAGATAATAAGCCTGCTCCGGATGGTGTGTCATATGAGCCTATCCACAGACCTGCTCCTTCATTTGCAGAGCAGTCTACACAGCAGGAACTTCTCGAGACAGGAATTAAGGTCGTTGACCTTCTTTGCCCTTATCAGAAGGGTGGTAAAATCGGTCTGTTCGGTGGTGCCGGTGTAGGAAAGACGGTTCTTATTCAGGAGCTTATCCGTAATATTGCTACGGAGCACGGTGGATATTCAGTATTTACCGGTGTAGGCGAGAGAACCAGAGAAGGTAATGACCTGTATCGTGAAATGACAGAAACAGGCGTTATTGATAAAACAACCATGGTATTCGGTCAGATGAATGAGCCCCCCGGGGCAAGAATGAGAGTAGGTCTTACAGGACTTACAATGGCTGAGTATTTCCGTGATAAAGGTGGAAAGGATGTGCTTCTTTTCATCGATAACATTTTCAGATTTACACAGGCAGGTTCTGAGGTTTCCGCTCTTTTGGGACGTATGCCTTCGGCCGTTGGTTACCAGCCGACACTTCAGACAGAAATGGGAGCTCTTCAGGAGAGAATTACTTCTACAAAGAGCGGTTCCATTACTTCCGTACAGGCTGTATACGTTCCCGCCGATGACTTAACCGATCCGGCTCCCGCAACAACATTTGCACATCTTGATGCTACTACGGTTTTATCAAGATCAATCGTTGAGCTTGGTATTTATCCTGCAGTTGATCCTCTTGAGTCAACCTCAAGAATTCTTGATCCCAGAATTGTAGGAAAAGAGCATTATGAAGTTGCCCGTGGTGTTCAGGAGATTCTTCAGAGATACAAAGAACTTCAGGATATCATTGCAATCCTTGGTATGGATGACCTTTCAGAAGAGGATAAGCTTGTTGTAAGCCGTGCACCTAAGGTTCAGAGATTCCTTTCACAGCCTTTCTTCGTTGCAGGACAGTTTACAGGTCTTGAAGGAAAGTATGTGCCGATTTCTGAGACAATCCGCGGATTCAAAGAAATCCTCGAAGGCAAGCATGATAATATTCCCGAGTCATATTTCCTTAATGTCGGAAGTATTGATGAGGTTGTTGCCAAGGTTAAATAGGAGCATTCCAGATGGCTGATGACAATCGTTTTACAATAAGAATCATAACTCCGGACAGAGTCTTCTATGAAGCTGAAGCGGATATGGTTGAATTTAATACACAAACCGGACAGGTCGGAATATATAAGAACCACATTCCGATGACGATGATTATTAAGCCCGGATTGCTTACGATTACTGAAGGCGACGATAAAAAAGTAGCAGCTCTTCACGCGGGATTTGTTGAAATATTGCCCGATAGGGTTACAATTCTGGCTGAGATAATCGAATGGCCGGATGAGATTGACCGTGAAAGGGCAGAAGCTGCAAGGGACAGAGCAGAGAAGAGACTTTCCGAGAAAAGTGAGAATACCGATATCTCCAGGGCGGAAATAGCACTTCTTCGTTCTCTCGCACGTATTGAAGCAATTCGCTGATATGGTAAAAGGAGAAAGAGCCCACGTATGTGGGCTCTTTGTATTTTCTTATGAAAAGAGTTATTCCCAAGATAATTGTAGCCATTATTTCCTTCATTGGGGCGCTGTTTCTTCTCGGCGAATTAATGAATACAGGAAATACCGATATGACAGAGGAACTGAGCCCTGCTTCGCTTCCGCTTGTATATTCGAGAGTTGGCGAGAATTATATTAATTGCATGCACGGATATGTGTCCGAGCAGGATATATGTTTTCAAAGAGATTCGATCAGCCCGTTATCGGCTGACCGTAGCCTTGCCATGCGCATTAAAAGATTCGGTATTGAAATGCCGAAGGTTGAATTTGAAGTACGAACCGTTGACGGTAAAAGGCTTATAGAAAACGGTGTTGTGGAAGATTTCACAACAGGTGACGATGTATATGATTTTACTATTCATGTAAAAGACTTAATTGATGATAATACTGAATACAGTCTTACCTTGAAACTCACATTAAAGGGTGATAAGGAAGTTTATTACTATACAAGGATAATTAAGGCAGATAATTACCATTTTGAGGAAAAACTTGATTTTGCCATGAGTTTTTCTGAGAAAACCTTTGATAAAGAGAAGGTCAAGGACCTTTCCAAATATATGGAAACGAATCAGAGCGAAGATAATTCTTCTCTTGGAAACGTTAATATACACAGTTCTTTAAGCCAGCTTTCATACGGTGAACTGGAAGTAAAGCAGTGTTCCGATCCGATATTTACAATCAGAGAACTTGCTGAGCAGACTGCTTCTATTGATAATAATTATCTCGTCCTCGTGCGTGAGAATAATTATACGGAATATTATTCGGTAAAAGAGTATTATAGGCTCCGGTATACAGTAGACAGAATATATCTTCTTGATTTTGAACGGAAAATGAACAGAATAATCGATCCGTCAGAAGAGGGACTGCTTGAAGATTCCAAATTGAATATAGGTATTATGAGCCACGATACTGATATTATTGAATCTGACGGTGGAGTCGCATTTGCTTTTGAAAACGGCGGGAGACTGTTCTCGTATATGACAGCCGGCAACAAATTTGCTGAGTTATTCTCTTTTTACGATAAAGACAGTATGGATGACCGTACCTTATATTCCGCGCATGAGATTAAACCGCTTCTTGTCGATGAAACAGGTAATGTAACCTTTGTGGTATATGGTTATATGAACCGGGGAGGTCACGAGGGTGAGGTCGGTATTGAAGTATGTTATTACAGCAGCAGGAGCAATACCGTCGAGGAAATGGTATTTATTCCCTATACTGAATCTTTTCATGTTCTTGCTGCCAAAATGAGGCCCCTGTCGTATCTTAGTAAGAGCAATGTCTATTATTTCATTCTTGATGGAAGCATCTATGGAATAAATATTGATACCAGAAACTGTGAGATACTGGCTGACAGCCTTGATGAGGGCGAATACTGCATTTCTGATGATCAGAGCCTTATCATATGGAACGAAGGTAATTCGCTGATTCTGATGAATCTGAACACCAAAAAGCAACAGGAAATAGGAGGTAATGCAGACGAATGTTACAAACCAATAGGCTTTATGGGTGAGGATGTAATATACGGAATTGCCAATAAGGAAGATATTATTACCGACAGTACCGGAATAACGACCTTTGGAATGAAAAGTCTGGTAATTCAGAGCGAAAACGGTACGATTCTAAAAGAGTATCATGCTGATGGAGTTTATATTACAGATGCGCTTATATCAGGCAATCAGATTCTGCTTAAAAGGGCCGTAAAATCAAAAGACGGAAAAAGCTATGTCGCGACATCGGACGACCAGATTCTGAGTAATCTTGAAGAGAAGAAGAGCATTAATGTTCTTGAGAAGGTAATTGAAGGAAGTAGAAAGGCTGTTCAGAGAATCTCAATTAAGAAGAGTATTTCTTCGGAAATTTTCAAAATTCTGAATCCGAAACAGGTTCTGTATGAGGGAGACAGAAGGCTGATTCTTCCGGATGATAATGTAAAGGACAAGTACTATGCATATGCCAAAAACGGTATTATTTGCATAAGTGACAAACCCGGAGTGGCAATTAACAGTGCGAATGAGAATTACGGAGTTGTAATTAATCAGAACGGGGAATATGTATGGATACGCGGAAACAGAAAGAGCCGTAACCAGATAATGGCAATAACAGCGCATGAGAATTCTCCGGAGAGAAGCAGTGAGGCAGTATGTCTCGATACAATTCTTGAATATGAAGGAATAATAAGAGACAGCCAGTATCTTCTTGATAACGGAAAAACTGTTCTTGGAATTCTTGAAGAGAATATTGAAAATGCGGATATTCTCGATTTGTCCGACTGTGATGTTGAAACGATACTGTACTATGTGAACAGAGATATACCTGTTCTCGCGATTACAGATGATGAAAGTATGCTGATAATAGGCTTTAACGAATCACAGATTGTACTTATGAATCCTGATGAAGAAGGACTTTACAAAAAGAATATTGTGGATATGAATGACTATTTTACAGAGAACGATACGTTATTCCTCACTTATCTGAGAGAATAAAATTTATATTTAACAAGTGTGGAATAAAGGACAAAACCAAAAATACCTGCACTGATGAATTCTCCGATAAATACTGTAATAAAAGAAAGCCAGAGAGGTTTTAATCCGTAACCGAAATATAAAATAAAAGGAATAATTATTGAATTAAGTATAATGGGTGGCAATGGAGCCACCCATTTTTTGGCATTTGAAAGCCGGCGTGTAAGAAAATAAGTAAGAATTGCAGCCATAAGTGTAGTAAGGCTGCCAAAAACAATATCAAATATTGCGCAGCCGCAAAGGATGTTTGTAATAAGACATCCAATAAAAACACCTGCTATCGAATAGGGCGAAATAGCAGGAAGAATTGTAAGCGCTTCAGAAAAACGCACCTGAACCTGCAGGGAAGCAAGTCCAAGTGCATTTGAAATAAGCGAAAGAACAACATATAAGGCTGCGGTCATTGCCGAAACTGTAATATACCTTAAAGTACTTTTCTTCATTACTGCTGGTCCATTTCACCGTTCTTGTATTTGTTTACGAGTGCCTGAATCCTGTCGCTTGGATTAAGAAGATCGCTGATGGATGAATCGTGATTAAGAGTATCAATCAGGTAAGCAATATACTTACTCATATCACAGTTAATATAGTAAGGCTTCTCAAGAAGCTCCGGAGTCTGGTAGATAAGGTTTGTTGTAAGAACCCTGTAGATAAGACCTTTCTCGTAAGCAGCATCAAATCCTGCAAGTCCGTTTGTGAAAAGACCAAAGGTTGCAAAAATAAAAATACGATTTGCTTTGCGTAACTTTAATTCCTGCGCTACTTCAAGAACGCTTTCTCCCGAGGAAATCATATCGTCAATAACAAGAACATCTTTTCCTTCAACATCGGTTCCGAGGAATTCATGTGCTACAATAGGATTTCTTCCGTTAACAACTCTTGTATAATCTCTTCTCTTATAGAACATACCCATATCAAGACCAAGAACGTTTGCAAGGAAAATTGCTCTTCTCATTCCACCTTCATCGGGGCTGACAACCATCATATGTGATGAATCAATCTGGAGACCTTCTACATTGCGAAGAAGACCCTTTATGAACTGATATGAAGGCTGAACTGTTTCAAAACCGCTTAATGGAATTGCATTCTGAACTCTTGGGTCGTGAGCATCAAAGGTAATAATGTTATCTACGCCCATATTTACAAGCTCCTGAAGAGCAAGTGCACAGTCGAGGGATTCCCTGGAAGTTCTCTTATGCTGTCTGCTTTCATACAGGAAGGTCATGATAACGGTGATTCTTCTGGCCTTACCGCCTACGGCAGCAATAATTCTTTTTAAATCCTGGAAGTGATCGTCGGGAGACATGTGATTCTCATTTCCGCAAAGAGAATAGGTCTGTGAATAATTGGTAACGTCAACAACAAGGTAGAGATCGTCTCCTCTTACTGATTCCTTAATTACACCCTTTGCCTCACCTGAACCGAAACGTGGAACATTTGCATCGAGAATGTAGGTATCACGCTGATATCCTGAAAACGCAAGCGAATTCTTATGCTCGTTTTCTCTTTCTGTTCTCCATTTTACAAGATAGTAGTCAACCTTTTCGCAAAGTGATTTACATCCCGAAAGGGGTATAATACCAAGCGAACCGACAGGAATAGTCTCAAGATTTCTTTTTTCTTCACGTTTTGTAGTCATTTCATGTCTCACTTTCTGGATAACTGTCTTTTTTTGGTTACTCTGATGTCCGGACCGGACAGTCTTAATAACTCGTAATAACTTGCTATTCTTGAGAATATTCTGTCTGAATATCTCTCGCGAAAATCTTCCATTGATAAGTTGGTTGAGATTACAGTGGATTTCTTACGCAGATGCCGCTCGTTAAGCAAAGAGAAGAATTCCGTACTTGTAAAAGCATTTGTAAGCTCCGTTCCAAGGTCGTCAATAATAAGAAGATCGCTTTCGTATAAATCATCACGAAGATATGAGGTATCTTCACCGTTTTTTCTCATAAAGGTTGCCTTTGAAAGCTCTGCAAAAAGTCGTACAGCACTGAAATAAATAATAAGGTTTCCTTTTTCAATCAGTTCTTTGGCAACACAGCAGGAGAGAAAAGATTTCCCGACACCGGCGTTTCCGTATAAGAAAAGATTACGATAGTCCGAATTAAAGTTCCTGACAAAGGTTTTACAGGTCTGGACAGCGTTTTTGAAATGCTCCAGGTCTTCACCCATATAATACTCATAGGAAAGCGAATCAAAATTCTCTGTTGAAAGAAGCTCTTCAATTCCTGACTGCTCATATAGGAGGGATACAGCCTTTTGCTTGAAACAGTGACATTTTTCGCCGTTTATGAAGCCGGTATCTTTGCAATCCTTGCAGAAGTAGTGCATTACCAGATAGTCTTCAGGATAGCCGCTGTTTCGAAGCAGCTTCTTTTTTTGCGCATGAAGAAGCTCAAGCTCTTCTGAAACAGACATAACTTCTGTTGTCATGTCTGACAGCATGAGCTCGCTCTTTTGCACATAAAGAGAAGTTTCCTTGCTGACTATTTCAAAATATTCCGGAATCTTCTTTCGGATTTCGCTTTTTCTGGATTCGAGTTCATGCCTGGAAATACTTTGCTTTTCCTCGTACTCCCGCATAATACTCTCATACTGGGTGTTGGTAAGAGGCATTATGAATGTCCTTTATCTTGACAAAAATTAAAGCAAAAATTAATTGCTGAGAATTTCTTTCTCGAGTGCAGCAATATCATAATTGCCTTTTATATAAGAATTAAATTTATTGCCGGATGAGGTCTTCTTGGCCGGAGCTGAAGAAAGGAAAAGGTCCTTCTTGTCGCGGAGAGAAGATTCTGCCATTTTAACAGAGTTTACGCCGCAAATAGCCCAGTCAATTCCCACCTTCTCAATATATGCGAAATTCTTCTTGCCTCTGTCAACGCACGAAGCAATAAGATAATCTACGAGCTCATTTGAGAAATGAAGCGAATCGATGAGATAGAAAATTGTTCTGATATCATCGGGTTTGAGAGGATGCTTGATATACTGCTCCGCAACAAACAAAAGCTGCTGGATTTTCTTATCTTTCTTGAATTCTGAAAGCTGGTCAAGAGAATAATTCGGCTTTTCGGGAGCGGTGGATGAATCATTAACCGGTTCGTTTTTCTCGATTTTAAGTGGAACAATGGATGCCTTTGTATGTGTAGCTGAATTTGGAAAGGCTTCGAACCTTATTCCTGCAATATCTTTCTCCGAAGTATACTCGATGGAGAGAAGATGCTGCTTCTCCCAGAAGCGTAAAGCGCGGATTATATCTTTTTCTGTATAATTGAAACGGTCTGCCATGTCAGAGATGTCCGTATCAATACCTGCCTCCATTGCTCGAAGAAGATAAAGATAGACTTTTATCTGTGCGTCATTGGCCTCGGCAAGATATTCATCAATAAACCTGTTGGGTACAGGAGTATCTCCGGATGCTTGATCACGGTATAAGTTGAGACTGTTCATTGGTTATCACCTGCAATTTATTCTGCCTTTTCTATTGTGGCAAGACAGATTATAGCATAGCGATTTCTAAAAGAAAAGCGCGAAAAGCCTTGAAAAATGGGCATCTCGGGACTTTTGAAAACATGTGGATAAGGTGGATAATGTGGATAAATCACGTTAAAGCGTAAAACTCACCTTTTCTATTGAAAATCCGTATAAAATATCCACACTTTTATGTCACCCGATATGTGGCAAAAAATGTGGATAATGTGGATATCTATCTTGAAAGCAGGCTGTCCGCAATGTTTACAACGTTTCCGGCGCCCATGGTTATTAACAAATCATTCTCCTTGCAATTTTCTAAAATAAATTTTTCGATTTCTTCAAAAGATGGGAAATAGAAGCATTTTGTACCGAGTTTTTCTATTTCGTCCTTAAGATTTTCAGAACTGATACCGAGATTGTCTTTTTCTCTCGCTGCATAAATATCTGCAAGAATAACTATGTCTGCAGCTGAAAGAGAAACGGCAAAGTCCTTCAGGAAGGATTTGGTTCTGCTGTAGGTATGCGGCTGGAACACACATACAATTCTGTTATGATTAACTTTTGCGGCTGCGCTTAAGCTTGTGGCAATTTCCGTAGGGTGATGTGCATAATCATCCACTATTGTAAAGCCGTTAAGTTTTCCTTTGTATTCAAATCTTCTGTCTGCTCCGCCAAAAAGAGAGAGTGCGCTTAAGGAAGCTTTTGATGTTACGCCTATAAGATCACAAAGTGCAATTGCGGCAAGTGCATTAAGAATATTATGTTCTCCGGGAACAGAAAGAGTTACGTCTACGTTCTCTTTTCCTTTTCTGTGGGCAGTAAAGCTTGCATGTGCATTTTCGTCGAAAGTAATATTCTCTGGATAATAATCAAATGAAGAGTCATTTCCGAAGGTAATTACCGGGCAGGTAAGTCCTTCTGTTATCTCGCAGGCGTTCGGAATATGTCCGTTAATTACAAGGCCGCCGTCTTCGGGTAAAAGCTTTGCGAAGAGGTGAAAGCTGTTTCTTATGTCATTTATATCTTTAAAGAAGTCAAGATGATCTTCTTCAATATTAAGAATAACCGAATATTTGGGGAAAAAAGAAAGAAAGCTGTTTGTATATTCGCAGGCCTCTGTTACAAAATAGTCGGAACGACCGACTCTGAAATTGCCGCCGATATCTTTGAGAATACCTCCGATTGAAAGGGTCGGGTCTGTATTCTCGGCAAGAAGCATTGTCGAAATCATCGAAGTGGTTGTGGTTTTTCCGTGAGTTCCGCTTACGGCAATCGGAGAAGCGTAGCTTTTCATTATCTCGCCGAGGATTTCAGCACGGGAAAGCATAGGAAGGTTCTTGGAAACGGCAGATTTGTATTCCGGATTGTCTTTTCCGATGGCGGCGGTATATACAACGACATCAATAGAATCGTTTATATTATCGGCACTCTGACCGATTGTAATATCGGCACCTTTATCTGAAAGTTCACGTGTTAACTGACTTTCGTTATTGTCGGAGCCTGAAACGGTAAAGCCGTTTGAAAGCAGAAGTTCGGCAATTCCGCTCATGCTTATTCCGCCTATTCCGATAAAATGAACATGAACAGGATTTGATAAATTAATTTCGTACATGAAATACTTCTTCCTATTTGTATTATGTTTTTGTGAAACATTGATATTATACTCCATATCTTTGTAAAGAAAAAGAAAATTTGAATATTCGTGGTGCAAGACTAACAAGATGATTATGGGAATTTTATATAGTTTGTACAAAATTGACAGAAAAAAACGAAAAAGCAAGGCTCTTTTTGTAAAAATTTATTTCATTTATGGAAAACGTATGCTATAATATCGGTATCTGACAATTCCTAAAAGAATTGCAATTTTTGTGAAGAGGTGATGACATGATTAAAAAGGAAATGATTGCCATGCTGCTTGCGGGAGGACAGGGAAGCAGACTTGGCGTATTAACCTCAAAGGTCGCTAAACCTGCAGTTTCTTTTGGTGGAAAGTATAGAATCATTGACTTCCCACTTAGCAATTGTATTAATTCCGGTGTTGATACGGTCGGCGTGCTTACACAGTATCAACCACTCAGACTTAATACACATATCGGCATAGGTATTCCGTGGGACCTTGACAGAAATATCGGTGGAGTAACGGTTCTTCCCCCTTATGAGAAAAGCACAAACACAGAATGGTATACCGGAACCGCTAATGCAATTTATCAGAACATTGAGTTTATGGAGACATATAATCCGGAATATGTTCTGATTCTTTCCGGAGACCATATCTATAAGATGGATTACGAGGTGATGCTTGACTTCCATAAGGCTAACGGCGCTGAAGTTACAATTGCCGCAATGCCTGTTCCGTGGGAAGAAGCAAGACGTTTCGGAGTAGTCATTACAGATGATAAGAGAAAGATAACCGATTTCGAAGAGAAACCCGAGAATCCGAGAAGTAATCTTGCATCAATGGGTATTTACATTTTCAACTGGAAATCGCTTAAGGAAGCTCTTCTTGCAAAAGCTGCCCAGCCCAATCTTGATTTCGGCAAGCATGTAATTCCTTATCTTCACGGAAAGGGAGCTCCCATGTATGCCTATGAATTTAACGGCTACTGGAAGGATGTCGGAACGCTTCATTCATATTGGGAAGCCAATATGGAGCTCATCGATATTGTTCCCGAATTTAACCTTTATGAAGAGTACTGGAAGATTTACACAAAGAGCGATAAGATTTCACCTCAGTACATTTCCGGCGACAGTGTAATTGCACGAAGCCTTATCGGTGAAGGATCTGAGATATGCGGCGAGGTATATAACTCGGTTATCGGATGCGGAGTAACGATAGGAAAAGGAACTGTTGTCCGCGATTCAATCATTATGAATGATACGGTAATCGGAGAAAACTGTGAAGTTAACAAGGGAATTATCGCAGAAAGTGTAGTTATTGGTAATCATGTCAGAATCGGTGTCGGCGAGGAAGTCGACAATGATATGGCACCTCATATATATAATCACGGACTTGCAACTATCGGTGAGAAATCCGTAATTCCTGATAATGTATGCATCGGTAAGAATACGGTTATTGCCGGTGAAACAGAGAACAGGGATTATACAGATCTTGTTCTTCCGAGCGGAAAAACATTGGTAAAGGGCGGTGAGTGATTATGAAGGCAATAGGAATAATTCTTGCAGGTGGTAATAACCACAGAATGAGAGAGCTTTCGCAGAAAAGAGCTATTTCGGCTATGCCGATTGCCGGCAGCTACAGAAGTATTGATTTCTCTCTCAGCAATATGACCAATTCACATATTCAGAAGGTAGCTGTATTTACACAGTATAATGCGAGAAGCCTGAGTGAGCATCTCAGTTCTTCCAAGTGGTGGGATTTCGGAAGAAAACAGGGAGGACTTTCGGTTTTCACACCGGCAGTTACCGCTGAGAACAGCAACTGGTACAGAGGAACAGCAGATGCGATTTATCAGAATCTCAGTTTCCTTAAAGACAGCCATGAACCGTATGTTGTTATTTCGTCCGGCGACTGTGTTTACAAAATGGATTACAACAAGGTTCTTGAGTATCATATAGAGAAAAAGGCCGATATAACGGTTGTTGTAAAAGAGATGCCTCCGGAGACAAACCTTGACAGATACGGAACTGTTAAGATGAACGATGACTGCAGAATCGAGGAGTATGAAGAGAAACCTCTTGTTGCAAAGAGCAGTACTGTTTCGTGCGGTATCTATATTATCAGAAGACGTCAGCTTATTGAACTTATTGAGAAAGCAGCAATGGAAGACAGAGTTGATTTCGTAAGTGACATACTGATACGTTATAAAGATATTAAGAGAATATACGGTTATAAGATTAAGGATTACTGGAGAAATATTGCCAGCGTTGAAGATTATTTCGGAACTAATATGGATTTCCTGAAACCTGAGATAAGGGACTATTTCTTCAAGCAGTATCCGGATATCTTTTCCAAAATCGACGATCTTCCGCCTGCTAAGTTCAATGTCGGAGTCAGCGTAAGGAACAGCCTTATCGCTTCCGGTACAATAATTAACGGTACTGTTGAAGACTCGCTCGTATTTAAGAAGGCATTCATCGGGAATAATTGTTATATCAAGAATTCAATTATTCTTAATGATGTTTATATCGGCGACAATACGCACATCGAGAACTGTATTGTGGAAAGCCACGATACAATCAGGGCCAACTCTTATTATAAGGGTGAAGACGGAATCAGAGTTGTCGTCGAGCAGAATGAAAGATATGTGATATAGAATTCCATATAGACTGTTTTCGAACGGGAAGACGTTTATTTGTGGGACGCAATGGGGGTTGCGCAGGTTTTCTATATAACGATAGGGGAGACATTGATGTATAATCATTGTCTCCCTTCGTGTATAATTATGAATGTATTCTGTAAGAGGGAGTGAATGATAATATGTATATAATAGTTGGCCTCGGCAATCCGGGAAAAGAGTATGAGAATACACGTCACAATGTCGGTTTCAGAATGATTGATCACATAGCTGATGCAATCGGAACAGATATTTCTGAGAAAAAGCACAAAGCACTTGTTGGTAAAGGGGTGCTTGACGGCAATAAGGTTATACTTGTAAAACCTCAGACGTATATGAATTTAAGCGGTGACAGTGTGAGACAGGTTCTTGATTACTATAAGGAAGATGACAGTAATCTGATAGTAATTTATGACGACATAAGCCTTGATGTCGGAAGAATCAGAGTCAGAGGAAAAGGAAGCGCCGGAGGACATAACGGAATTAAAAGCATTATTTCCTGCCTTGGGCATGATTCGTTCCTGAGAATTAAAGTAGGAGTCGGAGATAAGCCAAAGGGATATGACCTTGCTGATTATGTGCTCGGACATTTTTCCAAAGAAGATGCTGCGTGCATAGATTCTGAAGCAGAGAAGGTAAAAGAAGCTGTATCAGCGCTTATGAACGAAGGCATAGACAAAGCGATGAACAGGTTCAATGGTTAAAACAAGGTTTAACAGGTGAAATAATGAAGTTACTTACTGCTCCGCTTAAGGAGCTTGGCGAATATGAAAATATTGTTAACTCTTTGAAAAAGGGTAAAAGTGTATCACTTTCCGGATGCACCGATTCCCAGAAGGTTAATATAGCTTGCGGCCTCTCTTCTGATTTTCCCGTGAAAATTATTGCCACATACAGTGATTTAAGAGCGCGTGAAATATATGAAGATCTTCTTTTGTATGATAAGTCTGCCTGTCTTTTCCCGGGAAAAGACCTGATATTTTATCAGGCGGATCTTCACGGAAATGAGATTGAAAAGGAGAGAATACGGACGCTTCGAAAAGCGTCTGAAAATGACGAACTTGTAATTGTTACTACGTTTGATTCGTTTATGATTCCTGTTGTTCCGTATGATGTTTTCTCTTCTTTTGTTTTTACGGTTACAAAGGGAAAAGATATTAATCTGAAACAGATGGCTGCTAATCTTGTTTCGATGGGTTATGAGAACAATTATCAGGTTGAAGAAGCGGGGCAGTTCTCTGTGCGCGGCGGAATACTTGATATATTTGATCTTACCGCACAGTTTCCTGTGAGAATCGAGCTCTGGGGCGATGAAGTATTTTCTATTCGGTATTTTGATATTGAAACACAAAGATCGATAGAAGAGCTCGATAAAATAGATATTTATCCGGCTACGGAGATGATTCTGTCGGGTGACAGACTAAAGAGCGGCCTTGAGAAGCTTAAGGAAGACGCGTCAAAGGCAGAAGAAGCTTTCAGACGTGATTTTAAGACTGAAGAGGCACACAGAATACGGCAGACCGTAAGTGAAATAGATGAAGAAATTTCGAACTTCCTTGGCGTATCAGGCAGTCTTCTTGTAAATCTTGAGAGTTATATCCGGTATTTCTATCCTGATGCATGTGATTTTTTATCTCTTATGAAGGGAATCAGGGGAGAAAAAGAGAACATTCTTGTTGTTCTTGATGAGCCGTCAAGAATTGATGATCATGTAAAAGCTGTTGAACTGGAGTTCCGTGAGAGCATGATTCACAGAGCCGGCAAGGGATATGCCCTTTCGGGACAGATGGACCTTCTTATATCTTCACGTGAAAGCTATGTAAAGGTATTTTCCGGCGCGGTTCTTGCTCTTTCTGTAATGGAAATGACTGATAAACAGTTTAAATGGGACAGAAAATGCGGTATCAGTGCCAAAACGGTTGCAAGCTATAACAACAGTTTTGAATCACTTGTAAAAGATCTTTCGGCTTATAAGAAAAAGCATTATCGTGTAATTCTTGTTTCGCAGTCTCTTTCGAGAGCAAAAAGAATGCAGGAGGAGCTGGGAAAGCTTGATATACCGGCTTCTTTCACGGATGATTACGAAAAAGAAGCTGAAAAAGGCGAGATTGTATGTATATCCGGGAGCCTTAAAAGAGGCTTTGAATATCCGCAGATTAATTTTGTTGTTCTGTCGGAAAGCGACATTTTTACCGAGAAACACAGGAAGAGAAGAGCTAAAAAGAGCGAATACGACGGACAGAAAATCCGTGATTTTGCAGACCTTAAGGTTGGCGATTATGTAGTTCATGAGAATCACGGCCTCGGAATATACAGAGGAATTGAGAAAATTGAAGTAGACAAGGTTGCCAAGGACTATATGAAGATAGAGTACGGCGGCGGAGGAGTATTATATATTCTTGCTACCGGGCTTGATCTTATTCAGAAATACTCCGGCGGTGAAGGAGCAAGAAAACCGAAGCTTAACAGACTCGGAAGCGGTACTGCCGAATGGGAGAGAACCAAGAGCAGAGTAAGAAACGCAGTCGGCCTTATTGCTGATGAACTTGTTGAGCTCTATGCCAAAAGACAGTCTGTTTCGGGTTATGCATTTGGGGAAGATACTGTCTGGCAAAGAGAGTTTGAGGAACTGTTTCCTTTTGAGGAGACAAGGGATCAGCTTAATGCAATAGAAGAAACCAAGAAAGATATGGAAAGCTCCAAAGCGATGGACAGGCTTATTTGCGGCGATGTCGGCTTTGGAAAGACAGAGATTGCTATTCGAGCGGCTTTCAAGGCTGTTCAGGAGAATAAACAGGTAGCATATCTTGTTCCGACAACGGTTCTTGCACAACAGCATTACAATACTTTTGTTCAGAGAATGAAAGATTTTCCCGTGAGAATAGATATGCTGTCAAGATTCAGGAGCCCATCCGAACAAAAGAAAACTCTTCGCGATTTAAAGAGCGGAATGGTTGATATTGTTATCGGGACACACAGAATTCTGTCAAAGGATGTTGAATTTAAAGACCTGGGACTCTTGATCGTTGATGAAGAGCAGCGTTTCGGAGTAACGCATAAGGAGAAAATAAAGCAGCTAAAGAATGATGTTGATGTTCTTACACTGACTGCAACTCCGATTCCGAGAACACTTCATATGAGCCTTATCGGAATAAGAGATATGAGTCTTCTCGAAGAGGCACCTGAGGAGAGACTTCCGATTCAGACCTATGTTATGGATTATAACGAGGAAATGGTCAGGGAAGCAATTCTCAGGGAAATGTCGAGACATGGACAGGTGTATTATGTCTATAACCGTGTTAATTCAATAGCAGATGTTACCGAAAGACTCCGAGGACTTGTTCCGGAAGCTGAAATAGAATTTGCTCACGGTCAGATGAAGGAAAGCGAACTTGAGCATATCATGTTCGATTTTGTAAACGGAAGCATTGATGTACTTGTATCTACAACAATAATTGAAACAGGACTTGATATAAGTAATGTAAATACAATTATCATCCATGATGCCGATCAGATGGGACTTGCCCAGCTTTATCAGCTGAGAGGACGTGTAGGGCGTTCAAACAGGACTTCCTATGCTTTTCTTATGTATAAACGAGACAAGCTTCTGAAAGAGATTGCAGAGAAAAGACTCGAAGCAATCAGGGAATTTACCGATCTTGGCAGCGGGTACAAAATTGCCATGCGTGATCTGGAAATAAGAGGAGCGGGTAATCTTCTCGGTGAAGAACAGCATGGTCACATGGAAGCGGTCGGGTACGACCTTTATTGCAAGCTTCTTAATGAGGCAGTGAGAAAAAGAAAAGGAACGGAAGTTTCAGAGTCTTTGTTTGACACATCTGTTGATCTTGACGTTGATGCATATATTCCGCCAACGTACATTGTTAACGAAATGCAGAAGCTTGATATATATAAGAGAATTGCATGTGTTGAAATTGATGAACAGGCTGAAGATATGAGAGAGGAGCTTAAAGACCGTTTTGGAGAGGTACCGAGAGAAGCTGAGAACCTTCTTCAGATATCCCTTCTTCGGGCAATCGCGCATCATCTTTTTGTATCTGATATTAAAGGTGAAAGAGGAAAGATAACCTTCACTATGTATCCGAAGGCACCTGTAAAGGTCGAGCGCATTCCCGGATTCATCAGCTTCTTTGAAAAGAGTCTCTCTTTTGAGACAAAAGGTACACCGGCGTTTGTTCTTAAATACAAAAGAGAAGCTCTTGTAGAAAAGGACGAGGAGCTTCTGCTCTTCCAGACAAAACGCGTTCTTGAAGAGATGAAACATTTATATGACTAACATATATTAAAGGAGGAGTTAATAATGCTCTATGTCGGAATCGACCTCGGAACTTCATCCGTGAAATTACTTCTTATGGATGAGAAAGGAAGTATTAAGAAGAGTGTATCGAAAGAATACCCGCTTGAATTTCCCAATCCGGGATGGTCACAGCAGAATCCGGGTGACTGGTATGAGAAAACAATTCAGGGATTAAAGGAACTTCTTTCGGAGACGGATCCGAAAAATGTTGCAGGTATCAGTTTCGGAGGCCAGATGCATGGCCTTGTTATTCTTGATGAAAATGATGAGGTTATCAGACCTGCCATTCTCTGGAATGACGGAAGAACAACGAAGGAATGCGATTATCTGAATAATGAAATCGGTATGGATAAGCTTTCCGAGTATACCGCAAATATCTCATTTACCGGATTTACAGCACCAAAGATTCTGTGGATTAAGAACAATGAGCCTGAAAACTTCAAAAGAATCCGTAAGATAATGCTTCCCAAAGATTATCTTGCATATAAACTCACCGGCGTTCATTCAACTGATGTATCAGATGCTTCGGGAATGCTTCTTTTTGATGTAAAGAACAGAAAATGGTCTGCTGAAATGCTTAAAATATGTTCGATTTCCGAAGAGATGATGCCACGTATATATGAAAGCTATGAATGTATCGGAACCGTGAAAAAAGAAATCGCAGATATTATCGGTCTTTCTGATAATGTAAAGGTTGCTGCAGGTGCCGGCGATAATGCCGCTGCTGCTGTAGGAACAGGTACCGTCGGAGACGGAAGATGCAATGTTTCGCTCGGTACAAGCGGTACTGTATTTATCTCTATGAATAAATTTGGCGTTGACAGTAATAATGCGCTTCATTCTTTCTGCCACGCAGACGGCTCTTATCACCTTATGGGATGTATGCTTAGCGCTGCTTCCTGCAATAAGTGGTGGATGGAAGATATTCTGAATACAACTGACTTTGCAAGTGAACAGGAGAAAATTACCGGTCTTGGTAAAAACCATGTTTTCTTCCTTCCATATCTTATGGGAGAGAGATCACCGCATAATAATCCGCTTGCCAGAGGAACATTTATTGGAATGACTATGGATACTTCGAGAGAGGATATGACCCTTGCTGTTCTTGAAGGTGTTGCTTTTGCTCTTCGTGATTCATTTGAAATTGCAAAGAAACTTGGAGTCAGTATTAAGAGAACCAAGATATGCGGAGGCGGAGCAAAGAGCCCGCTGTGGAGGAAAATTCTTTGCAACGTTCTCGGTATTCCTGTTGATATTCCCGAAAGCGAAGAAGGACCTTCAATGGGAGGAGCAATGCTTGCAATGGTTGCCTGCGGAGAGTATGAGAGTGTTGAGGCTGCAGCGCTTACGATAGCAAAGACTGCATCGACTGTTTATCCGGAACCTGAGCTTACAGCGCTCTATGAAGAGAGATATAACAGATTTAAACAGATTTATCCCGAATGTAAGAAAGTGTATGATATAATATATTAATAACGGAGGTTGATTTATGAAGATTCAAAGCGTTTCAGATGAAGCGTTCCGAAGCTATGGGAGAGTTGTGAAAGAGGTAGATTTCACAGATCTTATTACAGCGCTTAAGGAACGGACTCCGATGCCGGAGGGAGTGGCTTATGAGCCCTCTGTCGCGGAACTGGAGAGTATTCCGCAGTTTGATGAGGTAAAGAGCAGACTTTACGGGGAAATGCCTATTCAAATCGGGTATTGTAACGGGCAGAATGTAAAGCTTAATGCTGTTGAGTATCATCGTGACTCGGAAATCAATGTTGCAGCAAGTGATATCATTCTTCTTCTTGGTCATTTATGGGATGTAGAAGATGATTTCACCTATGACACAGACAAAATCGAAGCATTTTTTGTTCCGGAAGGCTGTGCTGTTGAACTTTTTGCAACCACTCTTCATTACGCACCATGCAGAAGGGGTATGGAAAATTTCCGCGTCGGTGTAATTCTTCCGAAGGGAACCAATGAGGCTTTGTCAGAGGAGCATAACGGTGGGGAAGATAAACTCCTTACAGCTGTTAATAAGTGGCTTATCGGTCACAAAGAAGGCGGACTGGATGATAATGCATTTCTTGGCCTCAAAGGAAAGAATCTGAATGTTGATGAATAATACAAAAGTTTATGGAGGATTTAACAAATGGTAAACATACCTGAAATGAAGATCGGCCTTGTTGCAGTAAGCCGTGATTGCTTTCCTGAGTCTTTATCGGTAAACAGAAGAAAGGCTCTTGTAAGCGCATTCGAGAAAAAATATGGAAAAGATAAGATTTATGAGTGTCCTGTATGTATCGTAGAAAGCGAAATTCATATGGTTCAGGCACTTGAAGATGTTAAGGCAAACGGATGTAATGCACTTTGCGTATATCTTGGAAATTTTGGACCTGAGATATCCGAAACACTTCTTGCAAAGCTTTTTGACGGACGTGTAATGTTCTGCGGTGCCGCAGAAGAGTCACAGGCTGACCTTATGGATGGAAGAGGCGATGCATATTGCGGTATGCTCAATGCAAGCTATAACCTCAGACTTCGCAATATCAATGCATATATTCCTGAGTATCCTGTCGGAACAGCTGAAGAATGCGCAGATATGATTAATGATTTTATTCCTGTTGCAACAGCTGTATACGGACTCAGAAATCTTAAGATTATATCTTTCGGTCCCAGACCTCTTAATTTCCTTGCATGTAATGCTCCTATCAAACAGCTTTACAACATTGGAGTAGAAATTGAGGAGAATTCAGAGCTTGACCTTTTCGAAGCGTTCAACAAGCATGCAGGAGATGAAAGAATTCCTTCTGTAGTAGCTGACATGGAGAAAGATCTCGGAGCGGGCAACAAGAAGCCTGAAGTACTTGCAAAGCTTGCACAGTACGAGCTTACACTTCTTGACTGGGTTGAAGAGCACAGAGGATACAGAAAATATGTTGCAATCGCAGGAAAATGCTGGCCTGCATTCCAGACACAGTTTGGATTTGTTCCCTGCTATGTTAACAGCAGACTTACAGGTATGGGAATTCCTGTTTCCTGTGAAGTTGATATTTACGGTGTTCTTTCAGAGTTTATCGGAACCTGCGTAAGCCGCGATGCTGTAACTCTTCTTGATATTAACAATTCGGTTCCTGCCGATATGTATGAAGAGTCAATTAAAGGAAAGTTTGATTATTCACACACTGATACATTTATGGGATTCCATTGCGGAAATACCTGCACACAGAAGCTTGCATTCCATGAGATGAAATATCAGAAGATTATGGCAAGAAATCTTCCGATTGAAGTTACAAACGGAACACTTGAAGGAGATATTATCCCGGGCGATATTACATTCTTCAGATTACAGTCTACTGCAGACAATATCTTAAGAGCTTATGTTGCTGAAGGAGAAGTACTTCCTGTAGCTACCAAGTCCTTCGGAGGAATCGGTGTATTCGCAATTCCTGAAATGGGAAGATTCTACAGACATGTTCTGATCGAAAAGAACTATCCTCATCACGGTGCAGTCGCATTCGGACATTTTGGCAAACCACTATATGATGTGTTTAAGTATATTGGAGTTGCTTTTGATGAGATTGGATACAATCAGCCGGCCGGAGTGAGATATCCGACCGAAAATCCTTTTAAATAAAGGAAAAATGGAGTAAAATAAGGGCCGGGACTACCGGCCCTTTAATTTTACATTTTATTTATGTAAAGTTGACACAATTTACGAAATTACGACAACTACAGAAATCGGTGCGACAGCAAAACGATATAACGTACAAAAAGGAGAGGTTTGAAACGCTATGACGATAAAAAATGATGAAATAACATGCGAAATTATTTCTGAGGCTGAAAACACGGTGAAAAAATTATCGCTTGAAGCTCAGATACAACAGATGGTATTTCGTGCACCTGCAATTCCTGAACTTGGCATCAGAGCATATACCTGGTGGAATGAAGCTCTTCATGGCGTTGCAAGAGCAGGGACAGCAACTGTTTTTCCTCAGGCGATTGGTCTTGCCGCAACTTTCGACGAAGGACTTCTTAAACGCATAGGTGACGCTGTATCAACAGAAGGACGTGCAAAATATAATCTTCAGTATAAATATGACGATACAGATGCCTATAAAGGACTTACCTTCTGGGCACCAAACGTGAATATATTCAGAGATCCGAGGTGGGGAAGAGGACATGAGACATACGGAGAAGATCCATTCCTTACTTCGAAGCTTGCTGTTTCCTATATAAAAGGTCTGCAGGGAGAAGATGAAAGGTATCTTAAAGCTGCTGCTTGCGCAAAGCATTTTGTTGCGCATTCCGGACCTGAAAGTGAGAGACATCATTTCAATGCGGTAGTATCAAAGCGTGATTTATATGAGACATACCTTCCCGCTTTTAAAGCATGTGTATGTGAAGGCAGCGTGGAAAGTGTTATGGGAGCATATAACAGAACAAACGGAGAACCGTGTTGCGGAACAGACCTGATTAAAGAAATTCTCAGGGATAAATGGGGATTCAAGGGCCATTTTGTTTCTGACTGCTGGGCTGTGCAGGATATTCATCTGCACCACGGATATACATCCACTGCAGCTGAATCCGCAGCACTTGCCGTTCGTAAAGGGTGCGACCTTAACTGCGGCGAAGCTTTCTATTCACTTACGCGTGCGGTTTCAGACGGGCTTATTACTGAGAAAGAAATAAGCGATGCGCTCACAAGAGTATATGCCACCAGAATTAAGCTTGGTAATCTTTTTGAGAGCGATACTTCTCCGTATGATGATATTCCTTATTCTGTTGTTGATTCCGATGAGATGAAAGCGCTCAATCTTGAAGCGGCCAAAGAAAGTCTGGTTCTTCTTCACAATGACGGGATTCTTCCTCTCGATATATCCAAATACAGAAAGATAGGTGTTGTCGGACCGAATGCGGATAACAGAAGAGCACTTGTCGGAAACTACGAGGGAACTGCTTCGAGATATGTTACGCCGCTTGAAGGAATAGAAGATTATGTGCAGGGTCGGGCGAGGGTTATGTACAGTAAAGCCTGTCATCTTTTTGAGGACAAGCTTGAAGGCATATCCGGAGAAAAGAACGACCGAATTTCGGAGCTTTCCGGAATTATTGAAGAATGTGACGTGATAATTGCCGTTATGGGACTTGATTCCGGACTTGAAGGTGAGGAAGGCGATGCCGGAAATGCTTATGCAAGCGGAGATAAAAAAGACCTGCTTCTTCCGGGTAATCAGAATGAAGTATTAAAGAAACTTGCAGGCTGTGGTAAACCTGTAATTGTGATATATGAGTCCGGAAGTGCACTGACACTTCCGGAGAGTCTCGGAAAATATAATGCATTTATTCAGGCATTTTATCCCGGAGCTCAGGGCGGCCGGGCTCTTGCTGAGATGCTTTTTGGCGATTTCTCTCCTTCCGGAAAACTTCCGGTGACATTCTATAACAAGATAGAGGACCTTCCCGATTTCTCTGATTACAGGATGAAGGGCAGAACCTACAGGTATTTTGACAAAGATGTTTTCTTCCCGTTCGGATATGGACTTACCTATACAAAAATGACACTGGCGTCAGAAAACAAGGAACTTAGTCTTTCGGTAAAAGACCTTGAAGAAAAAAATAAGCTTATAGAATGTGCGGTGAGCAATATCGGCGAAACGGACTCCGGTGAAGTTGTGCAGCTTTATATTCATCCTGTTATGCCAAAAGACGGTGAACTTCCGATTTATTCACTTAAGGGCTTTGAAAGAGTATTCGTACCTGCGGGAGGCGGGGAGGCGGTAAAGTTTACTCTTGTGCCTGAAATGTTTTCTTTTGCGGATGAAGACGGAGAAATGAAGATAAGGGACGGACAGTATGAGGTTTGCCTTGGATTTAAGGGGCCTTACGAATGTGAATTAAGAATTCCCGTGCTTGTGCATGCATAAAATTATTGACAATATTACCTGTCAATAAGAAAATTAGGTATTATTTGTAAAAAAGGACCTTTGGACCAATGAAAAAAGATATCGCAATAAATACATTATGGTTATTCTGTTTCGGAATGTATCTTGAGATGATACTTCTTGTCATGTGCGATCTTCCGCTTAACGGATTTACAATTGCAGGGGAAGTGCTGACGCATCTTTTTGCGGCGCTGTTCATGACATTTATTATTACCATGCTCCCGTCTGAGAAAGCGAACAGGTGGATTGGTTTTGCCATTCTTGAGATAGCAACGATATATTACATAGCGGCATATTTCACTGATAATTCTTTTAAGGTTTTCATGAACCTTAAGACGATGCTCACGGGCGCCGAAGATGTCATGACGGATTTTTCGGACAGAATTGCTGTGCTGCTCACAAAAGGTCTTCCCGTTATTCTCCTCTTTCACGTTCCTGCACTTGTGTATCTGTTTCTGGGTAAAAAATTACTTTGCTTTAAGAAGGCGGGAATTAAGCTGAACCTTATTTCGATTGCTGCGGGTGTTGTAATGCTTGTTCTTTCAAATGTGCTTTTTATGAATGCGCCCGTAGTATCTGCTTCTTATAAAGAGAATTACGAATATGACAGCGCTGTCAGAAACCTCGGACTGATTTCGGCTACGGAACTTGACGTCCGCTATGCGCTTTTCGGGAATCATTATGCCGACGACTTCGAAGTAAATGCAGGCGACGGTGAAGTGATTGATTACGGAGCATTGGAAGAAGATGATATTACGGAAACAGAGACACCTGAAGAAGGAAATGAAAGCGCGGAGGTTCCATCAGGTGAAAGCGGAATAAATGAAACTGAAAGTACGGCTGAAAACGGTGAGGAGAATGCAGAGGATGATATCGCCGCAGAGCCTGAAAAACCGAAGGAAAAAACATACGGCTATAATGTAATGGATATAGATTTTGACAAGCTGATATCGGAAGAGAGTAATGACAGTCTTGTTAATGTTTACAATTATATTGCAGCCGGAACACCGAGCCATAAAAATGAGTATACAGGCCTTTTCAGAAATAAAAACCTGATTATCATTACTGCAGAAGCTTTTTCTGCCGAGGTAATTGATGAGGAAAGAACTCCTGCCCTTTACAGACTTGCCAATAAAGGAATACAGTTTACCGACTATTATCAGCCTGCCTGGGGAGGAAGTACCAGTACCGGAGAGTTCTCTGTTCTTACAGGAATTATTCCGACTGACGGAGTATCAAGCGTAAAGGAAACAAAGGATAAGAATCTGTATTTTACAATGGGCAACCAGCTGATGCGAAAAGACTATTTCAGCAGGGCATACCACAACAATACATATACATATTACGGCCGAAACGAAACACACGAAAATTTCGGATATGAGAAATTCATTGGACTCGGAAACGGAATGGAGGAAGGAGTGCAGAAGGTTTGGCCCGAAAGTGACCTTGAAATGATTCAGTTTACGCTGGATGAGTATATTGACAGGCAGCCGTTCAGTATATATTACATGACTGTTTCGGGACATTGTCTTTATAATTTCGGCGGCAACAAAATGGCTGCTAAGAATAAAGACATGTATGCCGATATGGACGCACCGACACAGATTAAGGCTTACTATGCCTGCAATCAGGAACTTGAAAATGCCATGGCGTATCTGCTCGATACACTTGAAGCAAAAGGTATAGCGGATGACACGGTAATAGTTCTCTCTGCTGACCATTATCCGTACGGGCTGTCTCAGAGTACCGCATGGCAGAATGATGAGGATTATCTTGCAATGCTGTACGGTTATTCCGCAAATACCAATCCGAAAAGAGATCATTCGAGACTGATTTTATGGTGCGGATGTCTTGAAGATGAAGAACCGATTGTGGTTGATACACCGACCTACAGCCTTGATATTCTTCCGACGCTTTCCAATCTGTTCGGCGTAAAGTTTGATTCGCGTGTCATGATAGGAAGAGATGTGCTGTCTGACGCCGAGCCTCTTGTAATCTGGAATGACTATGACTGGATGACGGACCTGGGTTATTATGATGCCGGTAAGGGCAAATTCACACCGAATGAAGGTGTGACCGTGGATGATGATTATATAACCGAACATAAGAACACGGTTAAGGCTAAAATGGCTATATCTAAAGCGGCCCTTAAGTATCAGCTCTACGGAAATATCATTTCTGCCTGGAACAGGGCAACAAAACTTGTGAATTAATGTTAAGCGAAGTATAAAAGGCGGCAATAGCTGCCTTTTATTGTGAGGTAATTGGTAAAGTGACAAGTCTTGATGATTATTACAATTCCTTTAATGAAGAGAAAAGGCTGAATACCAGACATGGTAAGATTGAATTTATGACTTCCATGAAGTACATACATGATGTTCTTGATTCTTTCGAAGGAAAAAAGAAAGAGGAAATCCGCATACTTGATCTCGGAGCGGGAACAGGCAGGTACTCGATTCCGTTAAGTGAGGAAGGGTACGACGTAACGGCTGTTGAACCGGCGCATCCCAATCTCGGAAAACTTCGTGCAAAGGGAGGAAATCTTAAGATATTTGAAGGGAATGCTCTGAAACTTAAGAGATTCGCGGACGAGTCATTTGATCTTTGCATTATGTTCGGACCGATGTATCACATCGAGAAAATGGAAGATAAGAAAAAAGCCATTCTGGAAGCGAAACGCGTAACCCGAAAAGGCGGGTACATAATGCCGGCGTACATGATGAACGAATACGCTGTTCTTTCATACGGCTTTATGGAGAATAAGATAAAAGAAAGTATCAGCAGGGGGCAGCTTTCTGAGAATTTCAGAATTCTCGGGACCGATGACGGGCTGTACAGTTTTCTTCGCATTGAAGACCTCGATGAAATAAAAGACTATGGCGGTCTCGAGCTTGTTAAAAGATATTCGTCCGACGGACCGGCCAATTACATGAGAAGAATTGTAAATGCAATGGATGAAGAGACATATGACATCTTTGTCAGATACCTCACGGAAATATGCGAAAGAAAAGAATTATTCGGATATGCTGCTCATATAGTGGATATTCTTAAGAAAAAATAGCATATTTCCATATTTTCTGTTCAATCATATAGAAAATGTGTTATATTAAATTTGTATATCTATATGTAGCGCTTGACACGATTTCCTCATGGGAGTCGTGCTTTGTGCTGTAAATGTTGAAGAAAGCAGATGTGGGAGGGGTTCTTATGGACGAAAAGGAACTGGAAGAACAGGGATATTCTTCTGACCAGATAGATGAAATTCTTGAAGGTGAAAAAGCCGGCCTTGACGTGACCAAATATGCCCGCAAGGATTTCCTCTCCATTCAAATGCATGAAATAAGACTCGGCCTTCAGGCAGGGCTTGACGTAGACAGATATGCGAAGAGCTGTTATGACTGGTTTCAGATGGAGGAAATCAGAAGAGGAATGACAGACGGTGTTGATACAACACTTTATGAAGACCCTGACATTCCGTACGATAAGATGCGCCAGCTGAGAAAAGGTCTTCGAGTCGGAAAGAATCTGTCAACCTACCTTAAATATCCTTCCGGAGTAATGAGACAGGTAAGAAAAGCGTATATCGGTAAGGTTGATATAGACGCTTATATCGAAAAAGGATATAAGACAGACCAGCTCAGAGAAATCAGGGTTGCACTTGAACATAAAGTAGATATTGATTCGTATCTTAAAAAGAGCTACAGAGCTTCTTCAATTGCTGAAATCCGCATCGGACTTGAAAACGGTGTTGATGTTTCGTTATACGCAAGAGAAGAACTGAACTGGCATCAGATGAGAGAAATAAGACTCGGTCTTATTAATCAGCTTGATGTTAAGATATATTACAGCAAATTTTATTCCTGGCAGCAGATGAAGGAAGTAAGACTTGGTCTTATGGAAGGTCTTGATGTGTCGGGATACTGTTCGCTTTGCTTTACGGCGGGAGAGATGAAGAGAAAGAGAATGCTTCTTCTCGATCTTCAAAAAGAGGCTCTTCTGGCTGAAATAGAAGCAAAACGAGTTAAACAGGAAGATTTCCTTTTTGAAATTGACCCTTACCATATGGAAGCAAAGGTATCGGTACTTACGAAAGGAAAGAAAATTACCGAAGACGGCCTACGAGAGATTCTTGCAGAAAACGGAATTAAAAACGGGATTAAGCAGGAAGCCATAGACCGGCTTGTAAACGGTGAGTTTGACGAGAAACCTATTCTGATTGCCAGAGGAGAACTTCCGACCAAGGGAAAAGACGGTTATTTTGAATACTTTTTCCGTACGCATGTAGACAGAAAACCCAAGATGCTCGAAGACGGTTCTGTGGATTATCTTAATTCGGAATGGTTTGAAAAAGTAACCGAAGGACAGAAGCTTGCAGAGTATCATCCGGCCGAAGAAGGCTTAGACGGTTTTACCATAACCGGTGAAGTGATAAAGGGCAGAAAAGGTACAGAAGACAGAGTCCTTACAGGAAACGGCTTTAAGCTGTCGGAAGACAGAAAAACATATTATTCGATTTATAACGGTCTTGTTAAACTTGTTGAGCATGAGCTTGTCGTAAGCAATACGCTGGAACTTATTGAGGTTTCCATGACGACGGGGAATGTCAATTTTGACGGGTCGATAAATATTAAAGGTAATGTTGACGGCGGTGTCAAAATTACCGCCACAGGTGATATTTCGATAGACGGTACTGTGGGAGCGGCCTTGATAGAAGCCGGCGGCGATGTTCTTTTAAGACGGGGAATGAATGCAGGCGGCAAAGGATATATCAAGGCAAAAGGAAATGTCAGCAGCATGTTCTTTGAAAGTGTACTTGTTGAAGCTGACGGAGATATATCTGTTAACAAATCGCTTAACAGTGAACTTACATCAAAGGGAATGATAAGGTCAAAACTTGTAATTTGCGGCGGCATTATATCAGCAAAGAACGGTTTGGATTTATACAATGTCGGAAATACCGCAGGGCTTAAGACTGTTGTCAGAATGAAGCGTGACAACGAGCTTCGAAGAGAATATGAAACTCTTGTGGCGCACCAGAATGAAATAACGTTTGAGTTAAAAACACTTATAGGTTCCTATACAGAGATAAAGAAGAAATTCCCGCCTGAAAAATACAGTCAGATGCCTCTTTTCGTAAAACTGGAGAATTCGGTATTTACCAAACAGGAGGAACTGAAAAATATAGGTGTGCGTACCGAAGAAATTGAGAAGCAGTTAAAGGCGGAAAAAGGCTTCAGAGCAATTATCAGAGGTATTTCGTATGAAGGTACCAGATTTGAAGTCGGGCAGAGAATATGGAATGCCGAGAATCAGAAGAACGTATCCATTGTCGTTGAGAACCAGCAACTGAGCATTAAAGAGGGGTAAATGAGGGGGAAATATGAGAGACAAAGTTCTTATTGTAGATGATTCCAAATTTAACAGACAGGTGCTTGTAGATCAGCTTAAGAACGATTACGGAATAATCGAGGCAGCAGACGGAAAAGAAGCCCTGCAGATTATGGAGAAATCGATTGGTGAAATCGCTGCTCTTCTTCTTGATGTTGTTATGCCTGAAATGGACGGAATCGACGTGCTTCGCGAGATGAGTGAAAGGGGATATATCGGGCACTTCCCTGTTATCATGGTTACGGCGGAACAGTCAATCAATCTTGTCGGAGAATGTTTTGACTACGGAATTTCGGATTTTATTAGAAAACCGATTGACACAGAATTTGTTAAAGACAGAGTAAAGCATTTTGTTGAACTGTATATTCAGAAGAATAATTTTCAAAGTCAGGTTGAGAAGCAGACAGCGACTTTAAGAAGCCAGTATAAAATTCTTCAGGAAGTATCAGAGCAGTTAAAAGACAGTAATGACAGAATCATCGGAATACTCGGAACAATTGTTGAATGTCGAAACCTTGAAGGCGGTTCACATCTTTTATGTATCAAAAAGTATACTGAGCTTGTTGCAAATAAACTGAGGGAAATATATCCGGAACTCGGTCTTACAAAGGAGAAAATCAAGATAATTGTTGCCGCAAGTGCGCTTCATGATGTCGGAAAAATAATGATTCCGGACAGTATTCTTTTGAAACCCGGAGAACTTTCACGTGAGGAATTTGATGTTATCAAATCACATTCACTTCACGGGTTCGAAATAATAGATAAGATTTCTCAGGACTGGCAGCCTGATTATGTGGAAGTATGCAAGGAAATTACACGTTCGCATCACGAGAAATATGACGGAAAAGGATATCCGGACGGACTTGTCGGTGATGATATTCCGTTGTCGGCGCAGATTGTTGCCATCGTGGATTGCTATGATGCTCTTACGAACGAAACAATCTATAAGAAAGCATTCTCTTTTGACACTGCATTTCATATGATAGTTCAGGGCGAATGCGGTGTGTTTAATCCGAAACTTCTCGGAGCTTTCAGAATGGTAAAAGAAGAAATCGAAGCATTCGGAAAAGCGAACAGGGATGAACTGGAAGAATCCGATGAGAAGTATATTCCTGATTAAGAGGGAAAGCTGAGTAAATAGCAGGAGGAACTAAAAGTGGTAATCGAGAATTTATGTCCGGGATGTATGACGGAACTTAAAAACGGGGCTGAAATGTCGAAGTTTTGCCCTGCCTGTGGATATGATATGAGTGATACTTCAATTCCGCAGCATATTCTGAAACCGCATACAATTCTGAACAATAAATACGTTGTCGGGAAAGTTCTCGGAGAAGGCGGATTCGGAATATCGTATCTTGGTTTTGATACGATGCTTGAAATGAAGGTTGCCATAAAGGAATTCTATCCGTCGGGATTTGCGACAAGAGATGTCGATGAAAGCAACACCGTTACCGCTTTTACAGGTGAAAAAGGCGAGTTTTTCGAAAACGGAAGAAATAAGTTCATCCGTGAAGCAAGAACTCTTGCCAAATTCGCAAATCTTCCCGGTATTGTATCTGTCAGGGATTTCTTTGAAGAGAATAATACCTCGTATATAATAATGGAATTTGTAGAGGGAGAGACGCTTAAAAGCTTTCTTAAGAAGGCCGGAGGAACTCTTCCTTCAAAAGATGTTCTGCGAATGATGGAACCTGTCATCAAGTCACTCAGCCAGGTTCATAAGCAGGGAATAATCCATCGCGATATAAGTCCGGATAACATAATGATTCTTCCGGACGGAACAATGAAACTTCTTGATTTCGGTGCAGCGAGAGAAACATCTCCGCTTGGAGGTGAGAAGAGTGTATCCGTAATGTTAAAGCCCGGATATGCACCGGAGGAGCAGTACAGAAGTCATGGTAATCAGGGTCCCTGGACCGATGTGTACGGAATCTGCGGAACCATTTACAGATGTCTTGTCGGAAAGGCACCTGTTGAAGCCATGGAGAGAATGAGACGCGATACTCTTGTGGATCCGAATTCTCTCGGAGCAGGACTTGAGCCCTGGCAGAATGCGGCTCTTATGAAAGGTCTGTCGCTTTATGCCGAGAACAGATACAAATCGCTTGATGATTTCTACAGCGCGTTTTATCTGAATCAGGCGCCTGTATCCTTTACACCGCCGAAAATCGAAAATGCAGAATATGTTAATCAGACTGTTGCCAATCCGTACGTTACCGAGGCGGACAGTGTAACTGTTCCGCTTACAGGCGCTCCGACCGGCGCTTCTTATGCAACCGGTCAGATGCCGGGTACAAATCCTGCCGGAATGAACATGCAAAACAATTCTTATGCAGGACCGCAGTATATTTACGGACAGGGAAATATGCAGGGATCCGTGCAGCCCGGAATGCAGGGCGGAATGCCTTCGGGAACGCCCGGCAAGAAGAAAACATGGATAATTGTTCTCATAGTCGGAATTGTTGCGCTTGCAGCACTTATCGGCGGTATTTTTGCCCTTATGGGAATAGGAAAAAAGAATAGGAACAAACCGGAGAATGTAATATCTCCCACTCCTTCCGTTACACAGACTCCCGCACAGAATATTTCGCCTACGCCGACACCGGAGCCTACGGATATTCCGGAGCCCGACATTTATTCGCCCGGATTTGGTCATAATTTTGATTCGGATAAGGAATTTTCAATCGGCAATGCAATCGGTGATTCTTACGGCGAGTATATCCTTCTTGCCACCAAGTACGGAGTTGCGATTGTTAAGGAGAATGCCGGAATATATGAATTCTGCGGCTGGTATGCCGAACTTAATGAAGGAATAGAGATAGCTTCAATTGCAACCTACGGAGATTATCTGTATCTTGGCTGCGGAGCAAGCGGAATTGTCAAATCCGACCTGATAAACGGCGGAGATATGCCGATAATTATTCATGATTTTGTAAGGTCGTTTGCAGTGGTTGACGATCATATCTTCTACATTGTTCCCGAAAGTGAGTTTGCCAACAACGGTTCGCTTTATGTATGTGACCTGAACGGTTTGAACAGTCAGAAACTTGTAGATGATGTGACCTGCTGCTTTACGAACGGCGGAAGTTCCGATTTTGCTTATCTGAACGATAAGGTATACTTCCTCGGAATGCAGGGCATAGACCCGTCGTTAATATGCTGCGATACAGACGGAAGTAATATTGAAACGGTTATTTCAGGCGGAGATTTTCTTACGCTTACCGGTATTTTCACATGTGACGGGCTTTTATATTCAACCGATTATAACGGAATGGTTGAAATTGACCCCGATAAAAAGACAGTAACCCGCATTGTTGAAGGTTACGACTTCGCTTATTTCAACAAACCGTTTTTCATGGATGATGAAGTATTTGTTGTTGCGGATTATTCCGATAAGTGGATGCAGGTTCAGTATGACAGTGCTGTAAACGGCATGAGTGTATCGCCTCTTGCATGTTCTCTTACAGACGGATATCTTCAGCTCTCCAAGATTGACGGAAAAATGTTTGCACTATACAACTATTCCGATTATTATTACATCGAGTATAAGAATGGTGCCGAGGTACGTAATCAGAAGATTGAGGGCCTTGGTCTGTATGATGCGGCAGATATTTCAAACAGTGATTATAATGATAATATTGATGATGCATCCGGCGAGATAAGGTCAAATTATACCGGTTATGTCGATTCGACAATGTCGTATATTATTCTTAAGAATAACCAGTGGAACAAAAATCATCTCTTATACACTGACAGTAATGAGTATTTTTCGCTTAATGACGATGAAAATGTAGGTTATTTCAGAGTAATCGGCAATGAAATATTCTATTCAACCTATGCAGAGGATGTATATAATTACAAATTCTACAGGCAGGAGATAAAAAGAGGCTCCAAACCTGAGGCACTTGACCTCTGTGCATATGATTTTGAAATCCGCGGAACCGGAATATACTATGATGATTATCTTGATGGTAACCGATTCTACAGATATGATTACGAAACGGGCGAAAAGACGTTAATAAGCGATGCTTCCACAGGCGCATGGTGTATCCTCGGAGACAAACTGTTCTATGAAGATTTGTCAAATGAGAATATCTGCAGCATAGGACTTGACGGAAGTGGTTCGACTGTTATGTTCTCGCTTAAGGATCAGAATATTGACGGTCTGTTCTCAATGACCGCGTTTGATGTGAACGACTATGATTTCCTTTCATTTATTACGAACTCGGGTGAGGTGTATGTGTGCTTTGCAGACGGAAGCACCGGTGAATGCATGGCAAGCGGTCTTGATGATATAGATATATATCAGGATGTGTACTTTTCACGCGGATATCTGTATTACCTTGCAGGTTCGGGAACGGAAATTCATAAAGTTGCTCTTGAGGAATATCTGGAAAATACGGGATATTCTTCTGCACCGGAGGAAATTATATATACAGGTGATGTGGATGTATATGAGATTACCGGAGACCTCCTTTTTGCACAGGGAGCGTCAGGTTCGTATGAGATAGAGTGTACCGATGCATATACAGGAGAACTCTATAACACATTTAATTTCAGTTATTAATTATCTCGTAAGAAGATAAAACGAGTTTTGGAGGTAACAATAGATGTACAAGAAAGTCGCAACAGATCAGAATTTTGTTGCAAGAGAAAAAGAGATTTGCAAGTTCTGGAAAGAAAACAAAATTTTTGAGAAATCAATGGACAGCAGAAAGGAAGGCCCTACATATACTTTTTATGACGGACCTCCGACAGCAAACGGTAAGCCGCATATCGGACATGTTCTTACCAGAGTAATTAAGGATATGATTCCAAGATACAGAACAATGAAGGGATACATGGTTCCGAGAAAGGCCGGCTGGGATACACACGGACTTCCCGTAGAGCTCGAAGTTGAGAAGCTCCTCGGACTTAACGGTAAGGAACAGATTGAAGAATACGGCATGGAGCCTTTCATTGAGAAATGTAAGGAATCCGTATGGAAATATAAGGGAATGTGGGAAGACTTCTCGGGAACTGTAGGTTTCTGGGCTGATATGGATAACCCTTATGTTACTTATCATGATGATTATATTGAATCAGAGTGGTGGGCGCTTAAAGAAATCTGGAATAAAGGCCTTTTGTATAAAGGTTTTAAGATTGTACCTTACTGTCCAAGATGCGGAACCCCTCTTTCTTCTGCCGAAGTATCACAGGGATACAAGACAGTAAAGGAGCGTTCTGCGATTGTAAGATTTAAGTGCAAGGGTGAAGATTCATATTTCCTTGCATGGACGACAACACCATGGACACTTCCTTCCAACGTTGCTCTTTGTGTTAATCCTTCCGAAGAATACTGCAAGGTAAAAGCAGCAGACGGATATACATATTATATGGCCAAGGCTCTTCTTGACAGCGTACTCGGAAAACTTGCCGAAGAAGGCAAAGCAGCATACGAAATTCTTGAGACTTATGTCGGCAAGGATCTTGAATACAGAGAGTATGAGCCTTTATTTGCATGCGCGGGCGAATGTGCAAATAAGCAGAACAAGAAGGGATTTTTCGTAACTTGTGACAACTATGTCACAATGTCAGACGGTACCGGAATCGTCCATATCGCACCTGCCTTCGGTGAAGACGATGCAAACGTAGGAAGAAATTATGACCTTCCTTTTGTTCAGTTTGTAAACGGAAAAGGTGAAATGACACAGGAGACACCTTATGCCGGTTTATTTGTGAAAAAAGCAGATCCGGAGGTACTTAAGGATCTTGACAGTGAGGGTAAGCTTTTCGATGCACCCAAGTTCGAGCACGAATATCCTCATTGCTGGAGATGTGATACACCTCTTATTTACTATGCAAGAGAGTCCTGGTACATCAAGGAAACAGCAGTAAGAGACGATCTTATTAAGAACAATAACACTGTTAACTGGATTCCCGAATCAATCGGTAAAGGCAGATTCGGAAACTGGCTTGAGAATATTCAGGACTGGGCTATTTCGCGTAACCGTTACTGGGGAACACCTCTTAATATCTGGGAATGCTCCTGCGGTAATTTCGAATGTATCGGAAGCAGAAGCGAACTTAAAGAAAAGAGCGGAATGGATGAAGCAGAGAAGGTTGAGCTTCACAGACCGTATATTGATGAAATCACAATTAAGTGTCCGAAGTGCGGTTCCACGATGAAGAGAGTTCCGGAAGTTATCGACTGCTGGTTTGACTCAGGTGCAATGCCTTTTGCTCAGCACCATTATCCTTTTGAGAACAAAGAGCTTTTTGAAGCACAGTTCCCGGCACAGTTTATTTCAGAGGCTGTTGACCAGACAAGAGGATGGTTCCATTCACTTATGGCAGAGTCAACACTTCTCTTTAACAAGGCACCTTATGAGAACGTAATTGTCCTTGGTCACGTGCAGGATGAGAACGGTCAGAAGATGAGTAAGAGTAAGGGAAATGCCGTGGATCCTTTTGATGCTCTTGATAACCTCGGAGCAGATGCAATCCGCTGGTATTTCTATACAAACTCAGCACCATGGCTTCCCAACAGATTCCATGACAAGGCTGTAATTGAAGGACAGAGAAAATTCCTCGGTACGCTTTGGAATACTTATGCGTTCTTTGTTCTGTATGCAAATATTGATTCATTTGATGCAAGCAAATACACACTGGATTATGATAATCTTCCGGTAATGGATAAATGGCTTTTATCCAAAATGAGTACTGCCGTTAAGGGTGTTGATGACAACCTTGCAGCCTACAGAATCCCGGAAGCAGCAAGATATCTTGATGATTTTGTTGATGAGATGAGTAACTGGTATGTAAGAAGAAGCCGTGAACGTTTCTGGGCAAAGGGAATGGAGCAGGATAAGATTAATGCTTATATGACTCTTTACACCGCTCTTGTAACAATCACGAAGGCAGCAGCCCCGATGATTCCTTTCATGGCAGAAGAAATTTATCAGAACCTTGTAATCAGCATTGATTCAAATGCTCCGGAAAGTGTTCATTTGTGTGATTTCCCTGAAGTTAATGAGAAATTCATTGATAAGAACCTTGAAGAGGATATGGAGGAAGTTCTTAAAGCCGTTGTTATGGGACGTGCTGCGAGAAATGCCGCCAACATCAAGAATCGTCAGCCTATCGGCACAATGCTTATCAAGGCAGAAAAAGAGGTATCTGATTTCTACAAAGATATCATTGCCGATGAGCTTAATGTTAAGACTATTAAATTTACAGATGATGTACGTGAGTTTACAAGCTACACATTCAAGCCTCAGCTTAAGACTGTAGGACCTAAATACGGTAAGCAGCTTGGTGCAATAAAAGAGTACCTTACAGAACTTGACGGAAATGCAGCCATGGATGAACTCGAAGAAAAGGGAACGCTCTCTTTTGACGCAAATGGTGTAAATGTAAGTCTGTCCAAGGAAGATTTGCTTATTGAGATGACTCAGAAGGAAGGATATGTGACAGAAGCAGACAATTACATGACTGTTGTTCTTGACACAAATCTTACTCCCGAACTTATTGAAGAAGGTTATGTTCTCGAAGTAATCAGCAAGATTCAGACGATGCGTAAGGACAGCGGCTTTGAGGTTATGGATCATATTAAGGTATTCCTCGCCGGCAATGATAAGATTTCAGGAGTTGTTGAGCGTAACAAGGAGTCAATCGGCACAAAGGTTCTTTGCGAAGAATTTGTTGATGGTGAATGTGATTCGTCCAAGGAATGGAGCATCAACGGAGAGAATGTAAAGATCGGTGTTCAAAAAATCTGAATACAAAAATGTTTACCATAAAAACACCAGGAGGATTTAGGTATGCCTAAGAAAACCGCAGTAAGTGCGAAAAGCAGCTTTGACAAGGAGTTATTTAAGAGGAGCGTAATATATAATGTCAAAACCCTCTATAGAAAAAATCTTGAAGAGGCTTCTCCGCAGCAGATTTTTCAGGCTGTTGCATATGCCATAAAGGACCAGGTTATTACAAACTGGATGGATTCACAGGCTCAGTTCGAGAAAAAGGACCCCAAGACAGTTTATTATCTTTCGATGGAATTCCTTATGGGAAGAGCACTCGGAAATATTATGATTAACCTTCAGGCTTATGATGAAGCAAAAGAGGCACTTTCGGAGCTTGGTCTTGATATCAATGCAATCGAAGATCAGGAGCCTGATGCAGCTCTCGGAAACGGCGGTCTCGGAAGACTTGCAGCATGTTTCCTTGATTCACTTGCTACACTCGGTTATTCGGCATACGGATGCGGAATCCGTTACAGATATGGTATGTTCAAACAGGAGATAAGAGACGGATATCAGGTAGAAGTTCCCGATAACTGGCTTGTTGACGGCAATCCTTTTGAGCTGAGACGCCCTGAATATGCCAAGGAGGTTAAATTCGGCGGATACGTAAGCTGCCGTGTGGATGAGAACGGAAGAAATAATTTCTATCAGGAAGGCTATCAGGCGGTTAAGGCGATTCCCTACGATCTTCCTATTGTGGGATACGGTAACGGAATCGTAGATACACTTCGTATCTGGGATGCAGAACCGGTTGAATGCTTCAGACTTGATTCATTTGATATGGGTGATTACCAGAAGGCTGTTGAGCAGGATAACCTTGCAAGAAATATTGTTGAGGTTCTTTACCCCAATGATAACCATTATGCAGGTAAGGAGCTTCGTCTTAAGCAGCAGTACTTCTTCATCTCTGCATCTGTTCAGGAAGCTATTGCCAAGTATATGAGAACTCATACGGATATTAAGAAGTTTTATGAGAAGGTTACCTTCCAGCTCAACGATACACATCCTACCGTTGCTGTTGCAGAACTTATGCGTATCCTTATGGACGAGCATTATCTTACATGGGATGAGGCGTGGGAAGTTACAACCAAGACCTGCGCATATACAAATCATACAATTATGTCGGAAGCTCTTGAGAAATGGCCGATTGAGCTGTTCTCCAGACTCCTTCCCAGAATTTATCAGATTATCGAAGAGATTAACAGACGTTTCATCTTAAAGATTGAGGAGCAGTATCCCGGAAATCAGGAGAAAATCCGCAAAATGGCCATTATCTATGACGGTCAGGTAAAGATGGCTCATCTTGCAATCTGCGCAGGTTACAGCGTAAACGGTGTTGCAAGACTTCATACTGAGATTCTCAAGAATCAGGAACTTAAAGATTTCTATCAGATGATGCCTGAGAAATTCAATAATAAGACAAACGGAATTACACAGAGAAGATTCCTTCTTCACGGAAATCCGCTTCTTGCAAACTGGGTTACTTCACATGTCGGAAGCGACTGGATTACCGACCTTCCGAAAATCAGCAAACTTAAAGTTTATGCCGATGACGAGAAGGCTCAGCATGAATTCATGAACATCAAATACCGGAACAAGGTTAGACTTGCCAAGTATATTCTTGAGAATAACGGTGTTGAGGTCGATCCCAGATCCATTTTTGATGTACAGGTAAAAAGATTACACGAATATAAGAGACAGCTTCTTAACATACTTCATGTAATGTACCTTTATAACCAGTTAAAAGAGCATCCTGCCATGGAATTCTATCCGAGAACCTTTATTTTCGGAGCAAAGGCAGCAGCCGGTTACCGTAATGCAAAACTTACAATCAAGCTTATTAATTCAGTTGCCGACGTTATTAATAACGATCCGTCAATCGGAGGAAAGATTAAGGTTGTATTTATTGAGAATTATCGTGTAAGTAACGGCGAGATGATTTTTGCCGCTGCAGATGTATCGGAGCAGATTTCCACAGCCAGCAAGGAAGCATCCGGAACAGGTAACATGAAGTTTATGTTAAACGGTGCGCTTACTCTCGGAACAATGGACGGCGCAAATGTTGAAATGGTGGAAGAAGTCGGCATCGAGAATGCTTTCATCTTCGGTCTCTCATCTGACGAAGTAATCAGATTTGAAAATCAGGGCGGATATGATCCTACCGAAATTTTCAATAATGATTCTGATGTAAGAAAGGTTCTTATGCAGCTTATTAACGGAACATATTCTTCCGATACCGAGCTTTTCAGACCTCTTTACAATTCGCTCCTTAATACACAGAGTACAGCAAAGGCTGATACCTACTTCATCCTTAAAGATTTCAGATCCTATGCGGATACCCAGAAGAAGGTTGAAGAGGCATATCGTGATGAGAAGAAGTGGGCAAAGAGCGCAATTCTTAATGTTGCATGCTCAGGAAAATTCACATCAGACAGAACAATCAGTGAATACGTTGATGAGATCTGGCATCTTGACCGCGTAACACTTAAGAAGTAATTATTATCCCGAATATCGGTGAAAACTCTGGAGAAGAAATGATTAAGTTATTTGAAAAAGGAGCCTATCTTGTTGATGGGCAGACACTTATTGAAGACGGTGACAACGCACTTTCCGAAGTCAGAAAACTTGTCGGAGATAATGTAAACGGCCTTAGTGTAAGCCGTGAAATGGCAAAAGAGAATACGATAGCGTACGGAATACTTAAGGAGCACAATACCTCAGGTAATATGGAAAAGCTTAAGATTAAATTCGACAAGCTTACAAGCCATGATATTACTTTTGTTGGAATTATCCAGACAGCACGTGCGTCAGGGCTTAAGAAGTTCCCTATTCCCTATGTTCTTACCAACTGCCACAACTCGCTTTGTGCTGTAGGCGGAACAATTAATGAAGATGATCACATGTTTGGACTTACCTGTGCGAAGCGTTACGGCGGTGTATATGTACCGCCTCACCAGGCAGTAATTCACCAGTTTGCAAGAGAGATGCTTGCAGGCGGCGGTAAGATGATTCTCGGTTCCGATTCACATACAAGATACGGAGCACTCGGAACAATGGCGATGGGAGAAGGCGGTCCGGAGCTTGTTAAGCAGCTTCTCTCGCAGACTTATGATATTAATATGCCCGGCGTTGTTGCTGTTTATCTTGAGGGTGAGCCGATGCGCGGCGTGGGACCTCAGGACGTTGCTCTTGCCATTATCGGAGCAGTATTCGGAAACGGATATGTTAAGAACAAGGTTATGGAGTTCGTAGGTCCCGGTGTTTCTTCTCTTTCTCCCGATTTCCGTATCGGCGTGGATGTAATGACAACCGAGACAACCTGTCTTTCTTCAATCTGGAGAACAGACGATCAGGTTCGTGAATTTTATGAAATCCATGAAAGACCCGAAGATTATGCAGAGCTTAATCCCGGAAAGGTTGCATATTATGACGGCGTAATCAGAATCGATCTCGGAAAGGTTAAGCCAATGATTGCAATGCCATTCCATCCGAGCAATGTATACACCATTGAAGATTTGAATGCCAACCTCATGGATATTCTTGAGGATGTTGAGAAAAGAGCAAAGGTAAGCCTTGACGGAGCTGTTCCTTTTACCCTGAAGAACAAGGTAGTAAACGGCAGGTTCATGGTTGATCAGGGTATTATTGCAGGCTGTGCAGGCGGTGGTTTTGAAAATATCTGTGCTGCTGCCGATATCCTTAAGGGAAGCTATATCGGAAGCGATGCATTTACTTTAAGCGTATATCCGGCATCTATGCCTGTTTATATGGAACTTATCAGAAACGGCTGTGCTGAGAAGATTCTTGAGACAGGTGCAGTTATGAAGACTGCATTCTGCGGTCCCTGCTTCGGAGCAGGCGATACACCTGCCAATAATGCATTTTCAATTCGTCATTCAACAAGAAACTTCCCGAACAGAGAGGGAAGCAAGCTTCAGAACGGTCAGATTTCTTCTGTTGCACTTATGGATGCACGTTCAATTGCTGCTACTGCAGCAAATAAGGGTGTGCTTACTCCCGCTACCGAGGTTCCTGCTGAAATCGGTAAATACAAATATCATTTTGATTCAAATATCTATAAGAACAGAGTATTTGATTCAAAGGGCGTTGCTGATGAAAATGTGGAGATTCAGTTTGGTCCCAATATTAAGGACTGGCCGTCAATGGTTGCCCTCACAGATAATCTTGTTCTTCGTGTTGTATCCGAGATTCATGATCCTGTTACCACAACAGATGAGCTTATTCCTTCGGGAGAGACATCTTCCTTCAGAAGTAATCCTCTCGGACTTGCCGAATTTACTCTTTCGCGTAAGGACCCTATGTACGTAGGCAGAGCAAAAGAAGTTCAGAAGGCAGAGAAGGCGAGGGAAGCTCTTGTAGACGGAACGGGAACAGACAAGCCCTGCATGCAGACCGAAGGCCTTCACGAAGCAATGGAAGTAATTAAGAAGAGCTTCCCTGATGTCAGCCACGATAATTTCGGAATCGGCTCGACAATCTTTGCTGTTAAGCCCGGTGACGGTTCTGCAAGAGAACAGGCTGCAAGCTGCCAGAAGGTTCTCGGAGGATGGGCAAATATAGCTACAGAGTATGCTACAAAGAGATACAGAAGTAACCTCATTAACTGGGGAATGCTTCCTTTCCTCTATAAGGGTGACAAGCTTCCTTTTGCAAATCTTGATTATATCTTCATACCGGGAATTAAGAAGGCCGTTGAAGATAAAACAGAGATAATTAAAGCTTATGTTGTTAAAAACAGCGGACTTATTCCTTTCGAAATGACGCTCGGTGAACTTACAGATGAAGAACGTATGATAATTCTTAAGGGATGTCTCATTAATTACAACAGAGTCGATTAATCGACAAATGCAGACCGTAATATTGATAAATTGCGCTAAAAGCTCTTTCCGGTTTCGGAAGGAGCTTTTTTTCATTTCGTGATTGCCGATATATCTATTACAAAAAACTATACACAGAAAGGAGATTATTTTTTTGCGAATCAGTTCCGGTATTGTAGGAATGGAATCCGTAGGTAAAGCTGCGTCATTTACAATTGTAAATAAAAAGGCGAGCTCACAGGGAAGTGTTAATAAGAAAGCAGGATATTTCGGAGGGCTTCTTGGTAAAGCAGGTACAGCAACCTATTCCGTTAATTCTGTAAGAGAAGAGAGTAGGGAGGAAATGATACAGAGGATTAAACAGCAGTGCATTTTCTACCTGATTAAACTGTTCTTCGGCATAGGGGAAGAGCCTGCCGAGGAAGTCCCGGGAAAACCCGTTCATAATGGGGAGCCGAAGGAGGATACTTCGCAGGAAATGATTTATTTCCATGGAGAGTATGAAGAATTTGCATTCAGCACAGTCGGTAAAGTAATTACAGGCGACGGAAGAGAGATTGATTTTGGATTGTCACTTGGTATGACAAGCACTTTTTCCGAGTATTATGAGGAAAGAGGCGGCGCGGCAGTTATGTATGACCCTCTTGTAATTAACCTTGACGGAACAGTGCCTTCTGTTTCTGACATGAAATTTACGTTTGACCTCGACTCGGACGGGACAGGAGACAGGATATCCACGACGGGAAGCGGGAATGGTTTTCTTGCAATTGACAGAAACAACGACGGTGTAATTAATGACGGGCGCGAGCTTTTCGGGACGAAGTCGGGAGACGGTTTCATGGACCTTAGAGCTTATGACAGCGACCTGGACGGATTTATCGATGAAGATGACGAAATATTCGACAAGCTTCTTATCTACTGCATCAATGATGATGGCACAGAAACAATCTACAAATTAAAGGACAAAGGCATCGGCGCTATCTGTCTTACGTCTGCGAAGACAGGAATGAACCTTCGCGGCATTTCCGGAATAAATGCCAGAATGAGACAGACCGGAGTGTTTCTGTATGAAAACGGAGAAGTCGGGACCTTGTCACAAATAGATATGGTGAAAAAATGACTTGACCTTGAGGGGGAGAAAGGGGTATGAGTACAAAGATCATTCGGATAACATGTTTATCATGCATTGTTATCAGGATGATCTTTTACTTTGCGCAATTTATGAAGTAGTGGTAAAATTATGAAGACTATGAGAAAATGCATGAAATATATCATTCCCTGTATGCTTGCATTCCCGCTTATTCTTGGCGGATGCAGGAAAGACAGTGAAGATATTACAGATATTGAAGTTAATACAAGTGAAGATTATATCGGAATCGGCGGAAACGAAGCACGCCTTAATTATGATGTGCCAACGATGATTCCCAGGGTCCTTACAGATCAGATGGGCTATGAACCCGGAGATAAAAAAGAAGCCATTTTTCACGGGAAACGAATCCCTTCGGAATTCAGCATAATAAACGAAGAAACGGGGGATGTATGCTACAGAGGTAACGTGGAAGAGACCGGATTTGATGAAACTTCGGATGAATATACGGGGGCAGGGAATTTTACTGCGGTTGTGCTTCCGGGGACTTATCATGTATTTGCGGAATACCTTGGTGAATCATACTCATTTACCGTTGAAGATGATCTGTATGAAAATCTGTTTGCCGAAAGCTGTCTTCTTCTGGATAAGCTTTATTCTGATGAGAATGTTACCGGCTTTTCGGAAAAAGACGGATATGCCGTATGCAATCTGATGTTTATCATCGAGTACTATACAAGTCTTCTGTCTGATGAACTGGGAATTCCCGAAAGCGGCAACGGGCTTCCGGATCTTCTCGATCTTACGGGACGTTACGCAGGACAGCTTGAAGAGATTAACACAGATAATCTTTCCTGCCGTGAGTTATCTTCGTACATTGCAGCAATGTCGGGGATATCATATGCATATAAAAAGTACGATTCCTCTTTTTCCGCAGAATGCCTGGAAAAAGCAAAGGAAACACTTTCAAAACTTCAGAAAACAGTAAGCTCTGATACGGAAGAAGCGGAGTTTCTGGCATACAGTGCATTGTACAGGGCAGACGGTAATTCTGCTTACAAATCGTATGTGGATCTGTATCTTGGTCAGCATGCCGGAGATGAGATTACAATAGGTCCGGCTTTTTACGGAAAGATTGCATATATCACCTGCAAGCACAGTGTTGATACGGGTCTGTGCAACAAAATTATGACAAAGCTGTCATCTCATGTTGAAAAACTGACTGAGAGCATGAAGGAAAATGCGTATAGGGTTTCAGATACGAATATTGAAGAGGAATGCAATAATCTCGTTTTTCTTTCAATAATCAATTACGTTATTACAAATCATGAATATGTTACCGTAGACATGGACCAGCTTCATTTCTTTCTCGGAAGAAATGATAAAGCGGTATGTCTTGTTCCCGGGCATGGCATAAAGGAAGGAACACCCGGAATCGGAGACAGTGCCTTCAGGGATTCAGCCTTTCTCATGATGCTTTGTGAAATAATGCTTGAGTAAAGTTGTGGTTAGGATATACAGGAAAATTACAAAAAGTGAAAAGAGGATAAGAGATGAAAGTCGTAGTATTAGCCGGAGGAATCAGTACAGAAAGAGATGTATCGTTAAAAAGCGGAACAATGATATATGAAGCTCTTAAAGAGCGACATAATACTCTTCTTCTGGATTCCTATCTGGGATATGAAGGAAATCTTGACGGTATATTTGACTCTTCAAGAAATCTTGTAAGTACAGGAAATACAATAGGCGGAGTAAGTCCCGACCTTAATATCGTAAGGCAGATGAGAAAAGACGGCGGTAAGGTTTTCTTCGGACCGGGCGTTCTTGAAATATGCAGCGGAGCGGATATAGTATTTCTTGCGCTTCACGGAGAAAACGGAGAGAACGGTAAGCTTCAGGCAGCATTTGACCTGCTTGACATTAAGTACACGGGAACCGATTACTTAAGCAGTGCGCTTGCCATGAACAAGGCAAGAACCAAAGAACTTTTTACTTATCACGGAGTACCTACCCCGAAGGCGCATATGATGAGAACAGGAGATGAAATTCCAAAGGCAGAATATCCATGCGTTGTTAAGGTATGTAACGGCGGAAGCAGTGTTGGAGTATATCTTGTTAATAACGAAGAGGAATATAAGAACGCCATTTGTGAAGCAGGGAAATTTGACGGCGAGATTCTGATTGAGGAGTATATAAAGGGACGCGAGATGACCGTTTGCGTATTTGACGGCAAGGCGCTTCCTGTGGTTGAGATTACGCCAAAGGTCGGTTTCTACGATTATAAGAATAAATATCAGGCAGGTAGTACAGATGAGGTATGTCCTGCTCCGATAAGCGAAGAAATTACCGCAAAAATCCAGAGCATTGCAATCAAGGCGTATGAGACCCTCGGAATCAGTACGTATGCAAGATTTGATTTTATTATGGATAGTAATGAGAATTTCTACTGTCTTGAGGGTAATACGCTTCCGGGAATGACACCTACGTCACTTATTCCTCAGGAAGCAAAGGCAATCGGAGTGGAATTTCCCGAACTTTGCGAGTGGATAATCAAATCCTCACTTGCAAAATATGAATAATCATTAAAAAGGCGGAAGAAGATTTATGACAATTAACGATATAAGAGTTGTAACAGGGGGAGAATTATTCTTAAACGGTGCCTCCCTTGAAACGTGTATCGGAAATGTATATATGGACTCGCGTAAGATAGAAAAAGGTGATGTATTTGTTGCTGCAAAAGGCGACAAGACAGACGGCCATGCCTATATCGGAGATGTATTTGCAAAAGGGGCAAGTCTTGTTATATGCGAGAGAAAACCGGAAGAAGAAAACGGAGCTGTTCTTGTGGTTCCGAGCAGTATTTCCGCACTTAAGGATATTGCTGCGGCATACAGGGAGACTGTTTGTGTTCCTGTCGTCGGAATTACCGGAAGTGTCGGCAAGACTTCCACTAAGGAAATGGTTGCATCGGTTCTGTCTGTTGCCGGTCCTGTTCTCAGGACAGAAGGCAATATGAATAATACGCTCGGACTTCCCATGATGGTTATGAGAATGAGAAAAGAGCATACCGCTGCCGTTCTCGAAATGGGAATCAGTGACTTTGGTGAGATGCATGAACTTTCGAGAGAGGCAAAACCTGACGTTTGTGTCATAACAAATATCGGACAGTGCCATCTTGAGTTCCTTCATTCAAGAGACGGAATTCTTAAAGCCAAGTCGGAAATTTTTGATTATATGTCTGAGGACGGAAGCGTTTATCTTAACGGAGATGATGACAAGCTGCGGACGATTACCGAAGTAAAGGGAAAACGTCCCGTATTCTTCGGCCTTTCGGTAACGAATGATTTCTACGCAGATAATGTTGTAAGCAAAGGCCTTTTCGGAACTTCCTGTATGATACATACGCCGGAAGGATCTTTTGATGTAAGTATTCCTCTTCCCGGAAGACATATGATATACAATGCACTTGCAGCAGCTGCTGTCGGAATGCATTTTAATCTTTCCTTTGATCAGATAAGAGAAGGGATTGCCGCTGCGAAGGCAATGGGTGGAAGAAGCAATATTATGAGACTTTCCGACATGGTGGTAATCGATGACTGTTACAATGCCAGCCCTCAGGCGATGCGCGGTGCACTTGATCTCTTATCGACTGCAAATACGAGGAAGGTTGCGATTCTCGGAGATATGTTTGAACTCGGTGACAATGAAGAAGCACTTCACCGTGAAATAGGAACCTACTGCGCAGGAAGAGCAGATATTCTTGTGTGCGTCGGTAAGCTGTCACGCTTTATGAAAGAAGGAGCCGAAGGGCAGACAGAATGCATCTGTTTTGAAACACTTAAAGAACTGAAGGAGAAGCTTCCGGATATACTTAACGCAGATGACACCATTCTTGTTAAGGCATCACACGGAATGCATTTTAGTGAAATTGTTGACCTTCTGAAGGAAAAGGGAGGAATAGTATGATTAGGACAATTCTTTTTTTCTTAATTGCATCGCTTATTCTTATTGTTTCGATTCCGTACATGCTGTTTCAGCTTGTATTTCGCAAGATATGCCCGATGGCTTCGCAGAAAAGTTCGCAGGCATTCATCTGTTTTGTATTCCGCGCCGGTTATTTCGTATGCGGAATAAAAGAGGAAGTATACGGAAAAGAGAATATTCCGACGGACGAGCCGGTACTGTACGTTCCAAATCACAGAAGTATATTTGATGCGCTCTGCACACTGAAAAATGCTGTTGGACCGACCTGCTTTGTTGCCAAGAAATCAACAAAGAAAATTCCTTTGTTATCGATATGGATGTACATAATCAATTGTCAGTTTATTGACAGAAGTGATATTAAGCAGGGACTTTCCGTAATTCTTAAATGCATTGAGCTTGAGAAAAAAGGAATAAGCGTAATCATCTTCCCTGAAGGAACGAGAAACAAAAACGAAGACGAGAAAGAGCTTCTTGAATTCCATGAAGCAAGCTTTAAGATAGCACAGCGTTCAGGATGCGCGATAGTTCCTGTTGCAATACATAATACGGTTAATATTTTCGAAGCACAGTTCCCGAGAATAAAGAGTACGCATATTACCGTTGAATACGGAAAGCCTTTTCATATAGAGGATCTTCCGAAGGAGCTTCAGAAGAAGTCCGGTGAAATAAGCAGAAAACAGATAATAGAAATGTTGGAGAAGAGAGATGCTTCTTGTTAAAGGCGGCAGGGTGATGGACCCCGCATCAGGAACAGATGAGATACTTGATATCCTGATAAAAGATGACAGAATTGTCAGAATCGGAAAAGAAAATGAGGTCTGGGATTATATAGAAGAATATAACGGACTGCTGTGTCTTGAACAGCTTGATGCCGATGGGCTTATGGTTGTTCCGGGCTTTGTCGATGTTCATTCTCATTTCAGAGATCCGGGATTTACGTATAAGGAAGACATCGAAACAGGAAGTGCGTGTGCTGCAGCAGGCGGATACACAAGTGTTGTTCTTATGGCAAATACAAATCCTGTTGTTGATAACGAAGAAACACTTTCCTATGTTCTCGAAAAGGGAAAGCGAACCGGAATTCACGTGTATTCCTCAGCAAGTATCAGTATGGGACTTAAAGGCCTTGAGCTTGTTCCGATGAGACAACTTATGAAGGCCGGTGCCGTCGGATTTACAGACGATGGAATTCCGCTTTGCGACGAAGAATTTGTCAGAAAAGCGATGACTGTTGCAGCAGAGCTTGGTGTTCCTTTAAGTTTCCACGAAGAGGATAAAAGCCTCATAACAAATAACGGAATTAATGCAGGACTTGCTTCAGAGCATTACGGCGTAAAAGGGTCTCCGCGCGAAGCAGAAATTTCACTTATCGGTCGTGATATTGAGCTTTCTGTGAGAACCGGAGCTGTAATAAATATCCAGCATATCAGTTCTGCCGAAGGCGTTGAACTTGTACGACTCGGTAAGATGAAGTCGGACAGAATTCATGCGGAAGCAACGCCTCATCATATTGCTCTTACAGAAGAAGCCTGCATAAGAAAAGGAACGCTTGCCAAGATGAATCCGCCTCTTAGAACAGAGAAAGACAGAAAGGCAATACTTGAGGGGCTTGCAGACGGAACAATAGATATTATCGCGACAGATCATGCTCCGCATTCGAGAGAAGAGAAGAATAAACCGATTACAGAGGCACCGAGCGGAATACTCGGACTTGAAACAGCTTATTCTGTTTGCCGTATGAATCTTGTGGAGAATGGGTATCTTACAGATATGCAGCTTCTTGAGAAGTTAACTGTTAACCCGGCGCGCCTTTACGGAATTGATGCCGGTTATCTTGCGGAAGGTGGTCCTGCGGATTTGTGTCTTATTGATCCTTCGGCAGAATGGATATATGAGAATTCCGCATCCAAGTCGGAGAATTCACCGTTTCTTGGTGAGATGCTGCGGAGCAAAGTACTTACAACCGTGGCATCGGGACGTGTTGTATATATGAATTATTCGGTATTCAGGGAGGAAGACAGTGATGAAGAAAATGGTGACTGCTAAGGTCGTTTCGCAGACGGAACTCGCACCGGGAATATATGACATGAGACTGGAATCAGAGCTTTCCGCACAGGCAGGGCCGGGACAGTTTATCGGTGTATATACAAAGGATGCCTCCAGGCTTCTTCCGAGACCGATAAGTATATGTGAAACAGATGGAGAGAAAGTTCTTCGTATAGTATACAGAGTAAACGGAGGAGGCACGGAAGAATTCTCCGGTTATAAAGAGGGAACTGAAGTAAGAATACTCGGAGTCCTCGGAAACGGTTATGACATGGAAAAGCTTGCCGGAAAGAAAACTGCTCTTTTCGGAGGAGGAATAGGAATCCCGCCGATGCTTGAACTTGCCAAAAAACTCAGTGCATCCGGAAGTGATGTCAGCATATTCCTGGGTTATCGTGACAGCAATCTTTTCCTCAAAGAAGATTTTGATAAGTATGGAAAGGTATATATAGCAACAGAAGACGGCTCTGTGGGAACAAAAGGAAATGTCCTTAATGCTCTGGCAGAAAGCAAAGAAACGCCGGATGTTCTTCTGGCCTGCGGGCCCATGCCAATGCTTTCAGCCATAAAAAAAGAAGCTGCAGGCAGAAACATTCCGGCATATATCTCGCTGGAGGAACGAATGGCGTGCGGCGTAGGTGCATGTCTTGGCTGTGTATGTCGTACAACACATAAAGACAATCATTCAAAAGTAAACAATGCGAGGGTCTGCACAGAAGGTCCTGTATTTAATGCGGAGGATGTTGAGATATGAAAACAGCGGTAAATATTGCGGGAGTTGAGTTTAAGAATCCTGTTATGACTGCTTCCGGTACATTCGGTTCGGGAATGGAATACGGAGAGTTTGTTGATCTTAACAGGCTTGGGGCTGTAGTAACAAAAGGAGTATCAAACGTTCCGTGGGAAGGTAACAAAACACCGAGAGTGACGGAAGTTTACGGCGGAATGCTTAATGCCATCGGTCTTCAGAATCCGGGGATAGATACTTTTATCGAAAGAGATTTGAAATTCCTCGAAGGATATGACACACGTGTCATAGTAAATGTGTGCGGTAAGAGTATTGAGGATTATGTTGAGGTTGTTGAGCGTCTTTCGGATGAGAAGGTAGATATGCTTGAGATAAACGTTTCCTGTCCGAATGTTAAGGAAGGCGCAATTGCTTTCGGACAGGATACGGCAGCTCTTACGAAAATCACAAAAGAGATAAAAAAGCATGCGACTGTTCCGGTAATAATGAAACTCAGTCCGAATGTAACAAGCATTGCCGATATGGCAAAGGCGGCAGAGGCAGCAGGAGCAGATGCAATCTCGCTTATCAATACGATAACGGGAATGAAAATAGATATTGAGAGAAAGAGATTTGTCCTTGCAAATAAGACAGGCGGTATGTCAGGACCTGCAATCAAACCGATAGCAGTGCGTATGGTATATCAGGCAAGTCAGGCAGTAAAGATTCCTGTTATAGGTATGGGGGGGATAAGTACCTATCAGGATGCAATAGAATTTATGCTGGCCGGTGCAACGGCTGTAAGCGTGGGGGCTGCAAACTTTATGAATCCGAAGGCAACCTCAGAGATAATCACAGGAATCGAAGGTTATCTTGAAAGACACGGAATAAAGGATGTTAATGAACTTATTGGCGCAGTAATGGAATAGGGGCGAGGCTAATGATCGAGAAAATCAGAGAAAGGTATCTTTATTTTGTTTTTTACTTTTTTGCGGCAATTCTTATCGGAGCACTTATTGTGGGAGAAATGACAAGACCTGCTGAAGATGTTTCCTCCGGAAGAAAGAAGGTCAGCTTTAATGACGGCTGGGAATGGGTGAAAAACGACGGAACAAGGCAGAAGATTGAAGTTCCCTGTAAAGAGGATATTGCGGAAGGTGAGACTTTTGTTATCGAAAGGATTATTCCGGAACTTGACGAAAACGGATTTCTCTTTTTCAGAGGTTCGCAGCAGACAGTTTATTTCTATGTGGACGGAGTTATCCGTGACTGCTACGATACGAAGAATTCGAGATTCGGCGGTAACAATTCTGCAAGTGCTTATATAAAGTGTAAGCTTTATCCCGAAGATGCCGGAAAAACTCTGCGTATTGAACTTACAACATTTTCAAGTTTTACCGGACTTGTAAACGAACTCAAATTCGGAGATTTATTTGACCATTGGCATGAAATAATAGTAGCGAACAGCATGGAAATGAATTTCTGCGCCTTTTCGCTTATTCTCGGTATTTCGGCAATGATTGTCGGCAGCGTTCTGAGAAGAAGGTACCGTGAGAGACAGCCGATTGAAATAGCCGGCTGGATTATCTCACTTGCTGCTGTTGTTATTTTCTCTGAAGGGCAGATAAGACAGCTTATTATGCCAAATACTTCCGTGCTCGCCGATATAACATATTTTGCTGTACTTCTTATGGTATTTGCGATACTGGCGTTTATGGATCTTCTCCAGAACGGCAGATATCATAAATACTATCTTGTTGCACAATGGATTACCGTTCTCATGGCTCCCGTCATTCTGATTCTTCTTGCACTGGGCGCGGTAGAGATTTATAAGACGCTTACATACATTATTATCTGGATTGTTGTGTGTATGGTAATCTATATTATCAACAACATCAGAGACGTAAAGCAGGGAATAAAGAGAGAATACGGAACAATTAATGTCGGTATTGTTCTTTTCATGTCGCTTGCCCTTATCGGAAATTTCATTGTAAATACACTTGATGTTATGGATTCGGTAGGTGCATTTCTTTCAATCGGTATTTTCTGTTTCCTTGTACCCTGCGTATTCTATACGGTAAAGAGAATCAGCGAGATTAACAGCAACCTTCAGAGGGAGAAATACGAACAGGCTGCCAAGGCACAGTTCTTTGCAAGCGTTTCTCATGAAATAAGAACTCCGATTAACGGAATTATCGGAATGAATGAAATGATTCTCCGCGAAAGCGAGAGCGCAGATATCAGAGAGTATGCCAGAAATATCGAGGCATCCGGTAAAACGCTTCTTTCAATAGTAAACGATCTTCTCGATTATACAAAAGCAGGTGAAGGAAAGCTTGAACTGTATCCTGCCGACTATCATCCCGCAGAACTTCTGATTGAGCTGTGCTCTGTTTTTGCTGAAGAAGCCGCCAAAAAAGATCTTGTTTTCAGAAGGGATATTGACGAAAATATGCCTTCGGTAATGCACGGTGATGTAATAAGGGTTAAGCAGATACTTACGAACCTTATCGGAAACAGTATCAAGTATACCAAAGACGGATATATTACCTTCAAGGTATGGGGCGAAAACGAAAAAGAAAAAGAAAGGTATGTTTTATGTGCCTCGGTTTCTGACACGGGTGTCGGAATTAAGAAGGAAGATATCAGTAAGATTTTCGAAAGCTTTACACGAGTGGATGAGGAGAAGAATAAAGCTGTTGTGGGAAGCGGACTTGGTCTTGCCGTTACAAAGAGTCTTGTTACCATGATGGGCGGTTCTATCGATGTTCAGAGTGAATACGGAAAAGGCTCTGTCTTTACGCTGCGAATTCCGCAGAAAGTTGTTGACATGTCGCCGATGGGCAATTTGGACAGTGTTATGGAGAAAAAGAAGGCTGTTAAGAACAGCTCAAAACTTCGTGCAGAAGGCGCAAAGATTCTTGCCGTTGATGATAATAAGATGAATCTTGTTGTACTTAAAGGTCTTCTTAAAGCAAGTAAAGCCAGTATAACAACTGTCATGAGCGGAAAGGCTGCCGTAGATATCTGCCGTGACCAGAAATTCGATATTATTCTTATGGACCACAGAATGCCGGAAATGGATGGCGTGGAAGCAACTCATCTGATAAGAAATGATGAGAACGGAATGAACAGGGAGGTTGCAATTATTGCGCTTACGGCAAATGCATACCCCGGAATAGAAGAGTATTACAGGGGTGAAGGATTTGAGGACTATCTTGCAAAACCTGTAATTGCTGCCGACCTGGAAGAAATGCTTGTTAAATATATTCCCGATGCGGGTTACCTGGAGGATGAGAATGAGTAGTGTGTGTGTAAAAGCACCGGCCAAAATAAACCTCGGACTTGATGTTACAGGGCGACGTGAAAACGGATACCATGATGTCAGAATGATTATGCAGGGAATAGAGCTTTCTGACGAACTTATTCTGGAAGAACGGGATGATTATGAAGTAAGCCTCAGTATCAGATGCGAAGATGGCAGTGTTTCTTCTCTTTCGACCACAGATAATTTGATATGCATTGCAGCGGGTCTTGTTATGGACCTGAAGAAGTGCAAAGGGGTAAACGTAACTCTTACCAAGAACATTCCCATTGCAGCAGGACTTGCCGGAGGAAGTACAGATGCCGCAGCTACAATTCTCGGAATGAACATGTTGTATGAGCTCAACCTTTCAATGGAAGAAATGGAAGCTGTCGGCGTTAAGATTGGTGCGGATGTTCCGTTTTGTCTCCACAGCGGAACGATGCTTTCTGAAGGAATCGGAGAGGTACTTACTCCGCTTAAGACTTATGAAGGCGTGAATGTACTGATTGCAAAGCCGCCTGTAAGTGTATCGACAAAAGACATTTATAATGCATTTGACAGCCTTGATAATCCCGTACATCCGGATATAGACAGGATTCGCGAATGCGTTGAGATAAAAGATCTGACAGGAATGTCAGAAAATATCGGAAATATCCTTGAAGGAGTAACAGTAACCCTTTATCCCGTTATCGAAGAGATAAAGGAGAAAATGTTAAGCTTTGGCGCGATCGGAACTCTTATGAGCGGAAGCGGTCCGACAGTGTTTGGTCTTTTTTCCGATGAAGCCAGCTGCAGGAAAGCTGCGGAGGAAATGAGAAAGGTATTTCCGTTTAAGGATATTTATGTTACAGAATTTGCAAACACAATCAGCATGAGGTCTTGGAAATGAACGACAAAGAAATTGAACTTCTTCTTGAGGACGGGGGCGAATTTATTCCTCTCAGGGAGTCGGTATATATAACGCTGAGAACGGCGATTCTTCGCGGAACTCTTAAGCCGGGTGAGAGGCTTCTTGAAATACCTCTTTCAGAAAAGCTTGGCGTAAGCCGTACACCAATAAGAGAAGCCATAAGAAAGCTTGAGCGTGAAGGGCTTGTTAACATGAAGCCGAGACACGGCGCAATTGTTGCAAGCATAACCGAAGAAGGTCTTAAGGAAGTTCTTGAAGTTAGAAAAGACCTTGACGTTCTGACATATACACTTGCCTGTGACAGAATCAGCGCTGAGTCACTTGATGAGCTTGAGAAAGCGTGCGAGCGTTTCGAAGAAGCAACACGCGGAAAAGATGCCTCGCTCATTGCGAAGGCAGATGTTCAGCTTCACAGCATAATAGTTGAGGCGACCGGCAACAAGACGCTTGCCACGATAGTGGAAAGCCTGTCTGAGCAGATGTACCGTTACCGTTTCGAATATATCAAGGATACTACGGATTATGAGACACTTGTCCGAGAACATCGTCTTATTTTCGAGAGCATCAGGGAAGGGGATAAAGAGAAGGCTTCGGTTCTCGCAAGAACGCATATTGATAATCAGGAGAAGTCTATTCTGAATATCCTGAGGAATGAGAAATGACAGTAAGTGTTGAGTTAAGGACAATAGCAGCTTTGGATGGTGAAAAGGATGAGGCTTTTGAAAAAGGCGAAGGGGAGCTGAAACTTTGCGATGACGGCTATGAGGTCTGCTATTATGTCGAGCAGGAGCCGGGAATCAGGGTCCCATTTATTTTGAGAAAAAAGAATTCGTCCTTTTATGTAAAAAGAGACGGTATTTTCTCGTCGGCAATGACCTTTTCGAGTGGACGCAGGACAAAATGCCGTGTCAGAATACCTGAAGGTGAGCTTACAATGGAGGTCAGAACCTCGATGCTTGAATTTGAGCAGACAGGTGATGACAGAAAGGTCAGCATTGCATATGAGCTTTTCCGCGAAGAGGAGATTATTTCGGAATACAATGTAACGGTGACAATAAAAAAAATCGGGTAAAACCCGATTTTTTTATTTTACTTAAGCGGCTTTGCACCTGCTTTTTCCTGCATCTTCTCAACCCAGTTTTTGAATTTGCTTTTCTTTTTCTTGGGAGCAACAAGTGCGGGACCTCTTACGGCTTTAACATCGGTAATGTAGATTCCGCTGATGGTTGCTTTCACTTCTCTCTTAACAGGAACGATGTCGAAGATTTTGGCGTCACAGACAAGACTCGTTACCTGCGGTCCAACCTTTGCCTTTACAATGGGAAGCTTTGCTATTCGCATTGCCTTGGGTGTCTGTTCAAGAACCGCAGCCGGAAGACCTGCATCCTTTAATCTCATTTTCTTCTTATCTATAACAAGTATGTTGATTGTCTGCTTGGAAGCTTCAATCTGTTCCTGCTGTCCGGCCTGTTTTTTCTGAAGTCTTTTTCCGACAAAATACAGTACTACGAGAAGGACTAAAACTACGCCAAGAACGATCAGCGTAACAAGAAGTGGTGTGCTCATGTGTATCCTACCTTTCATGCCCGAAAATGCGAGCAGAGTTATTGTAGCATTTTTTGACGCGATAAGCAATAAAGTCTTTTATTCATAGGCCTTTTATGGTATAAATAGACTGTTATTATTTTGTCGGCATTGTGCCAGAGGAGATTTTATTATCATGAAAAAGAAGAATTTGCTTTGCGGCATTGCATTAACTGTTCTTGCCGCTCTTACAGGTTGCGGTACTGCACCTGATGTTTCAGAGAAGTATAACGAGAATAGTCTTGCAAATATTGATACATCCAAGTATATGACTCTTGGTAATTATAAAGGATTAAATGCTAATGTAGACCCTATTCAGGAAGTAACCGATAGTGCAGTTCAGAATTATATCGAAGGAAATTATCTTTACAATGCAATGGTAAGCACTGAGGTTACCGACAGAGGAGCACAGTACGGAGACATTGTTACTTATGACAGCATCGGAACTCTTGACGGAGTTGAAATTGACGGATGCTGCTCAGAGGAAGGAGCACCCTGGAGCGTAGAACTTGGATCGGGAACAATGATTCCGGGTTATGAGGATGAGTTTATCGGAATTAAGGCAGGTGAGACCAAGACATTTGATATTACCTTCCCCGAGTCATACCCACACAGTCCTAATCTTGAGAATCAGGTTGTTACCTTTACAGTAAATATTATTTCCGTAACAGAAAGTGAATATCCCGAACTTACTGATGAAGTTGTGGCTTCTCTCGGTCTTGAATATCAGACAGCTGATTCGCTCAGGGCTGCTGCAAGAAAAGAGCTCGAAGATGCTGCAAATGATGAATACGATTATAATGTAAGAATGGAACTTATTGATTCCTTCGTAAGCGGATGTACATTTGCTGAAGAACCTGATTTCCTTGTAAATCCTTATATGGACATTCTTAAGGGCGAAGTAGAGTATTATTCACAAATGTTCGGAATGGAACTTGCTGATTTTCTTGAGCAGTATTATGGCATGACTGAAGATGCTTACAATGAACAGGTTCGTAAGTCCGCTGAGATAGCATGTCAGCAGAATATGGCGCTCGAAGCTCTTGCAGATGCAGAAGGACTTTCAGGACTTACAGAAGAGGAACTTAAGGGTGAGGCTTCAAAGTACATTATCGAGACAGGCGAGTACGACAGTGTAGAGGCTCTTTTGGCAGAAATCGCAGAAGAAGATTTCAGAAATTATGTTATCAGCCAAAGAGCCATAGATTATTTGATGGAGAATGCGGTTGTTACAACCGGTGATAAATAGGAGGAAGGAATAATGGATTTAACAGATATCAGAGAACTGTTCAGAGAGACAGATAAGTATATAGATAAAGAAGTTACCGTCGGAGGCTGGGTAAGAAGTAACCGTGATTCCAAGTCTTTCGGATTCCTTGTTGTTAATGACGGAACTTTTTTCGAGACACTTCAGGTTGTTTACGGAGACGGTCTTTCAAACTTTGCGGATATTGCGAAGCTTGGCGTAGGAACAGCTGTTATCGTAACAGGTAAAATTGTTGCTACTCCCGATGCAAAGCAGAAGTTTGAAATGCAGGCAACAGAGGTGGTTGTTGAAGGTGAGACCACTCCTGATTATCCTCTTCAGAAAAAGCGTCATACTTTTGAATATCTTCGTACACTTACTCATCTTCGTCCGAGAACAAATACTTTCCAGGCAGTATTTCGTGTTCGTTCGGTGATTGCATATGCTATTCATAATTTCTTCCAGGAGAAGGGATTTGTATATGTTCATACACCTCTTATTACGGGAAGTGACTGCGAGGGCGCAGGCGAAATGTTCCAGGTTACGACGATGGATATGAATAACGTTCCGAAAGATAAGGACGGAAAAGTTGATTACAGCAAGGATTTCTTCGGAAAACCCACAAATCTTACTGTTTCCGGACAGCTCAATGCAGAGACATACGCTTTTGCATTTAAGAATGTATATACATTCGGACCTACCTTCCGTGCAGAGAATTCCAACACAACCCGTCATGCAGCAGAGTTCTGGATGATTGAGCCCGAAATGTGTTTTGCCGATCTTAAGGATGATATGATTCTTGCTGAAAGCATGATTAAATACATTATCCGTTATACCTTAGAGCACTGCCCCGAAGAAATGAAGTTCTTCAATGATTTTATTGATAAGGGACTTCTTGACAGACTCAACAATGTTCTTAATTCAGAGTTTGGACATGTTACTTATACTGAGGCAATAAAGATTCTTGAGAAGCATAACGACGAATTTGATTACAAGGTATTCTGGGGCTGCGATCTTCAGACTGAGCACGAAAGATACCTTACTGAGAAGGAATTCGGAAGACCGGTATTTGTAACGGATTATCCGAAGGAAATCAAGGCATTCTACATGAAGCTTAATGAAGACGGAAAGACTGTTGCCGCTATGGATTGTCTTGTTCCCGGAATCGGAGAGATTATCGGAGGAAGCCAGAGAGAGGACAAGCTTGAGCTTCTCGAGAAGAGAATGGATGAACTCGGACTTAAGAAAGAGGATTACGGTTTCTATCTCGATCTCAGAAGATTCGGTTCTGCACGTCATGCCGGATTCGGACTCGGTTTCGAGAGATGTGTAATGTATCTTACAGGCATGGGCAACATCAGAGACGTTGTTCCTTTCCCGAGAACAGTTAACAATTGTGATTTATAATTTGGTCCGGAGGACGTTGCGATGAAGAATTTTACTAATTTTGATGATTACAGCAGAAAAGAAAACCTTCATTTTGAGTCAAAAGCAGTTCATGGCGCTCTTGGTCATGATCCTTTTACCGGGTCTGTAAGCACACCGATTTATCAGGCGGCTACATTCAGACACAGAGGGCTTTATGATTCAACGGGATTTGATTATTCACGTCTTTCAAATCCTACAAGACTTGAACTTGAGAGAACCATGGCTATTCTCGAAGAAGGATACAAAGGCTATGCATTTACAAGCGGACAGGCTGCCAATACAGCAGTATTCTCACTCCTTAATCCCGGAGATGAAGTGCTTATGTCCGATGATATCTACGGCGGGTCTTACAGACTTGGAGTAAGCACATTTAACAGATATGGAATTACAGTAAAGTTTGTTGATATGCGCGATGCAGAGAATATTGAGAAGAATATGTCTGATAAGACAAGAATGGTATTTCTTGAGACACCTTCCAATCCGATGATGCATATCGTTGATATCAAACGTGCTGCTGAAATCGCACATGACCATAATTGTATTCTTTCAGTTGATAATACTCTTATGAGTCCTTATTTCCAAAGACCTCTTACACTTGGTGCGGATATTGTTGTTCACAGCGGAACCAAGTTTATCGGCGGTCATCATGATACTCTTGCAGGACTTCTTGTAATCAGAACAAACGAGTATGAAGAAAGACTGAATGATCATTTAATTACGTGCGGCGCACAGCTCGGCCCCATGGACTCGTTCCTTATCCTTCGCGGAATAAAGACTCTTCCGATTCGTATGGAAAGACATGCAGAGAATGCCGCAAAAGTTGCAAAATACTTAAAGAGCAGAAGTGACGTTACCGAAGTATATTATGCAGGTGATCCGGACCACCGCGGTTATGATATTATGCAGAAGCAGTGCAGTGGTTTCGGCGGAATGGTATCCTTCAGCGTAGACAGTCCCGAGACTGTAAAGAGAATATTAAACGGTGTTGATTTAATCTATTTTGCCGAAAGTCTTGGCGGTGCGGAAACTTTAATTACATATCCGATGACTCAGACACATGAGTCAATTCCGGTTGAAATAAGAAACGAACTCGGAATCACAGACAGACTTTTAAGACTCTCTGTCGGTCTTGAAAACGCAGATGACCTGATAGCCGATCTTGAGCAGGCTTTTGGCTGAAGCAGGAGATTTATATGAGAATTAAATTTACCAAAATGCAGGCATACGGTAACGATTATGTCTACATAAACGGCATATCACAGGAACTTCCGGAAGTGACCGAACTTGCAAGATTTGTAAGCGACAGACATTTCGGAATAGGTTCTGATGGGATGGTTTTGATTCTTCCTTCTTCAGAATGTGATTTTCGTATGAGAATGTTCAATCCGGACGGTTCTGAAGGTGAGATGTGCGGGAATGCGCTTCGAAGCCTTTCCAAGTATGTATACGACCACAGACTTACCGATAAGGAAGACCTTACGATTGAGACACTTGGCGGTGTTCAGCACGTACATCTATATGTTGAAGACGGTGTGGCTGTTAATATCAGAGCCGATATAGGGTGTCCCAGACTTAACAAGGATCTGATTCCGGTAAATTGCGACAGCGATACATTTGTGAATGTTCCGGTCAAGGTAAAGGATAAGGTACTTAATCTGTCATCATTAAGCTGGGGAAATCCTCATACGGTAGCATTTATTGATGATGTGGATTCATTTGACGTTCATGGTTATGGACGTGCAATTGAATGCAATACCGACCTTTTTCCGAAAAAAACGAACGTTACTTTCGGGCAGATTATCGACAGAAACACCATTAAGATGCGCGAATGGGAACGAAACTGCGGTGAGACGATAGGTTGCGGAACAGGTTGCTGTACGGCTGCTGTTTTTGCAATGATACTCGGAATGTGTGACAGAAAGGTTACTGTCAATCAGATAGGCGGACCGCTTCTTGTTGAATGGGACGAGCAAACAGATCACGTATTTATGACAGGACCGTCACATACGGTGTTTGAATCAGAGATTGATACAGAATACAGATAAGTATTTTGGCGGATGTTTGAAAGAATATCCGCCTTTGCATTGGAGGAAAAATGTTAATTTCAAAGCTCCTTGAGAAAACAGGCCTTAGCACGGTAAGAGGCGAAGATGTAAATGTTACAGGCGTAATTTATGATTCAAGAAAAGCAGAGAAGGGTTCGCTTTTTGTATGTATCGTAGGTACTGCAAGAGATTCTCATGATTATATCGGTGAAGTAATAGAAAAAGGTGCTTCAGCGCTTGTAATTGATGATAATCATGAAAAGCTTCTTGAGGATGGCAGCATTCCGGCAAATATGCCTGTCATTGTAGTCAGAGACACAAGAATTGCGCTTGCAAAACTTTCTGCTTCATGGTTTTCATTCCCGTCTGAGAAAATGACGATGATAGGAATTACCGGAACAAAAGGTAAAACCACAACATCTTATATGATAAGGCACATTCTTGAAAAAGCCGGTTTCAAGGTTGGAGTTATCGGCACGATAGGAGCTGTGATTGACGGTGAAGTGTTTAAGACCGGAAATACTACTCCTGAAAGTTATGAACTTCAGAAACTGTTTGCAGACATGGTTTCAAAAGGCTGTACGCACTGTGTAATGGAGGTTTCTTCTCAGGGACTTAAAATGAACAGAACGGCCGGCATTACTTTTGACGTCGGAATATTTACCAATTTCTCCGCAGATCATATCGGACCCGGAGAGCACGAATCCATGGAGGAGTATTTATACTGTAAATCTCTTCTTTTCAGACAGTGCCGCACAGGTCTTTTCAATAAAGATGACGAAGCGTACGAAGAAATCCTTAAGGGACATACGTGCTTTGCCATCACGTACGGTTTCGCAGAAGATGCCGATATCTGTGCGTCCTCTTTTGAGCTTACAAAAAGAGGGAACGAACTTGGGGTATCGTTCCTTGTTGATGCCGAGCTTGACAGAGCCGGTATGCACAGAGAAATACGTATTCCCATTCCCGGCAAGTTTAACGTGTATAACGGACTTTGCGCACTGAGTCTTGGCATGGTTCTCGGAATTGACAGTGATGTCATTGCCGAAGCGCTGATGCATGTATCGGTTAAGGGAAGGGTTGAAATGGTTCCTGTGTCAGGACCGTATTCCGTTATGATTGATTATGCTCATAATGAACTGAGCGTAGAAAGTCTTCTTACAACCGTAAAAGCATATAATCCGAACAGAATAATATGCGTATACGGCGGAGGAGGAAACAGGGCAAAAATCAGAAGGTATGCCATGGGTGAACTTTGCGGAAAGATGGCTGATTTGTCAATTCTTACCACAGACAATCCCAGGGATGAAGAAGTGTCTTCCATTAATGAAGATATTAAAGTGGGGCTCTCAAAAAGTAATGGGAAATATATTGAAATCGAGGACAGAAAAGAAGCAATATATTATGCCATGGATAATGCAAAAGAGGGTGATCTGATTATTC
>JAZLHJ010000031.1:0-22139 GCA_045616785.1 Lachnospiraceae bacterium | reverse complement strand
GGTTATGTCATAAAAGACGAACCATTAACAGCTTCCTGATTAGGTGTTGCGTTTATATTTAATTTTTGACCACCCATTGGATGGTTTATTTGTTATGCACTAAAACTTCTGGGTAACCTCTACTTCTTTGTTTCAAACTTTTTTCCTCCCTTTGAAAAATGAAAAAACCTCATATGGGCAATAAATGCCCATACAAGGTTTAATTTTAATGTTTTTCCCATTCTTTTGCAATAGGGTTCGCTTCTTCTTTTGTACAAAAAAGAAAACATACTTTTAGCATACACAACATATTGATAAACAGCAGTACTTCACATACAAGGAAGATTATATTTGTTCCTGCAAAATGCACATCTTCCGAAATAAGAAATGCAACAGTACTTCCTATCAGTGATGCAATAATAAAAATCATTCCGCCAATCGAGAATCCTCTTATTCGTGGAATCGATTTGTCATACTGTTCAATGGTCAGCTTCTCTTTTCCGTTCCAAAGATTAAGAATTCCCATAAGTATCATCGCAAGAGACAGGAAGTTACATGCATACGGAACGGATACATAGAATATTCTCGTAATCTCGCTGTAAAAAAGAAGGCTCCCTACAAAAATCCCGGTCCCGATAACACCAAGTGCCGACAAAAGGATAAGCAGCTTCTTCGCTTTTGCCTTCGGAATATCATATATATAATACGGTCCGGTATATACTACCACGGTTTTCATCTTCCCGTTTTTATCTTGTTCGGCGGTAGTTCTGTAATACTTATTATATTTTGTCGAAACCATTTACTGATTGTCTACAGGAAGAAACTCCATGAGTTCATCCACTCCCGCTTCTCCTTCCGCTACACGAAGAAGAATACTTGTATATGTCTCTGCGACTGTAAGTGCCGAAGAAATGGCAATATTGGCAGTTTCTGTCATCTCCTCTTCCATAAGGTCTACAGACATTGGAACAGTAAGCTTGTAGACAAGCTTTCCGCCTGCCACATCAACTGTAAAAGCACCGATGAATACATAGTAGTTAAGTGCTCCGACGGCTGAAATAAGCTGAGGGAGAAAACTCTCTGTTACATTTTCGGACAAGGTTAATCCGATTCCGAAATACTGAACATTCACAGGGTTATTCTCCGGAGGAAAGAAGAAATATTCCCCAAGTACTTCATCACTTGTCGCACCGACATGGGTATGAAGAGTTGTAAGAACATCCATCGGAAGTTCTTCCTTCTCCTTATCTCTCATCTGCGCTGCAATTTTAAGGTCATCAAAAATCTTTTTAAGTTCCTCAAGTGTTTTTCTTTGTCTTTTCTGTAAATTCTCCATAACTGATTACCCCATCTTTCCTACAAGTGTAAGTACGCTCGGTCTAATATCCTTATCATCGGCATTTTGGGGATAACGAACCCTGACACCGAAAGATTTACAAAGATTAATATACGGCAGAAGATCTTCTTCTTTTACGTAATGAACAGTTCCTGCATCATCCGGCTCAGGAGTTCCTGCCTTCAGGATTCTGCCCTCGGTAATAAGTCCGTACCGATCATAGAACATCTTACGAACAATGTGTTTTGCATAAGTAACGGAAATATGCTTGGAGAAGGCTTCCTTACTTGCAAATCCGAGTTCTCCCATCATTTCCTCTGTCATATACTCACGCATACTGGTCATATCTTCTACGGTTTTCTGTACAAATACAGCTTTGTCCGTATGAAGGAAATCATTGATCTTATCTTCCATGATTCCTTTGGACATTGCCTTTTCGGCGCCCATTGAGAAGAGTCCGATTCCGATTCCGAGAAGGTTAAGCGCTGTAGACACGCCAGCTGTCTCTGCCGCAAGAGCAAGACCTGCAACATTAAGGGCTGTAGCTGTCGCATTCATACCGATAAGCACACCCTTCTTTACCTTGATTCTGTCACCGAGACTTAATACATTTTTCTCGTACGAAATTTCTCTGGAAGATCTGCTTTCTGTCCAGGTCTCCTTAAGTCCGGCTCTGGCCTGTCCCTGGCGAACTCCCTGATAAATTGAAAGGCCTGTCTGCGCAAGACATAACGTTCCCGATGCCGCTACAGAAGCAATTCCGAGTCCGGACGCTGCCGACGACAAATGGTTAAGTGCGGCACAATCGGTAACTTTTGTTACTATTTCTTTTGAATATCCTATTTTCTGGGCTGCAATAACAGCTGATTTGGCTACATTTATTCCGGCACTGGTAAGACTAAGCACGCTCTCTGCTCTTGCTCCGTCTGACGAACCCTTCCAGCCTTTCTTGGTTCCCACAAGGCTTACAAGAAATCCCAGTGCTCCGACTGCTGCCGTTCCTGCTGCAACATATCCGATTTTCTCGATTACTCCCTGGAACTCGGCTACCGAGGTAACAATATTTTTCCAGTCAACCTGGCCAAGCACCTGAAGTGCGGCAGCTCCGCCTTTTCCGAGAAGTGACGATCCCGTACCTGCAATCTTCATTCCCTTCGGTACTGCTTTCTTAACGGCATCGGCTATCGTCTCATCAGGCTTTGCAACAAGCGGAATATCCGGATTTTTCTCAAGATATTCCCTCATTTCGTCATTGGCTTCACGCATCTTTTCTATATAGTCCTGCGCAACCCTCTGAGCCGCTTCTATCTCAGCATCATAATCGGTATCATCAATTGATTCTTTTGCTTCCTTTCGAGCGGTAAGATCCTGAATGTCGCGTAACGTTTCGATTGCAGAATAAAGAGCGTTACTTCTTCTCATTGTCATCATCAGAACCGTAGCGCTTTTCTCATCATTTGCATAAGCGGTATCAGCAACTTCCTGCGCCTGCCTTAGGGTCTCATGGTTCGGATCCTTGCCCTGCTCATAACGAACACGTTTCCTTAATTCGAGCTCCTCTTCAACCTCGTCTTGTTTCATTCCGAAATTTTCAAGACGCTCAGCGATTTTTACACCTTTAACCGCCTGATAAGCTTCAGCGATTTTATCCCAGTCAAAGGTAGTTCCCTTAAGACGTCTCCATAAATTGAATTTACTCGTCTTACAGGTTGTTGTTATTCCTGCAATTGTAGGTGTATATGCGGAATAAGCACGAATAATGTCCTCATCGCCCATTCTTGCGGCTCTTCCTGTCTCTGCAAGATAATATATAAGCATCTTCTGCCTGTTCGGGAGTGACAGAAGTTTTGATACAAACGCAAATCCGACATCATGTGTGGATTCCACAACAAGTAACCTGTCAATCTTGGCTATTGCCTTCAGCTGCTCTTCGCTAAAATCCTCATCATCATCACGGTCGTCCGGTTTTTCTTCACCGTTAAGAATATGTGCCCTGTCATGCATTTCGATGAATTCCTTCTCACCGCCGAGAATCTGCTCATCTGTCATATCCTTCATATCCCTGAGCCCAAGAAGAGGAAGATCGACACTTCTTATTAATTTGCAAAGATTCGCCACATCACCGGAAGCACGCATATCATGGAAATTCCTGAGCGTGGCATACCTTGACAGAAGCATGTCTATCTTCTGGTCTCGTAAAGGCGAAAGTGTTCCGGCATATAGATTCTTATATATCTCAATATCGCCTTCAAAAGGAACACAAAACTGATATATTCTTTCAAGCTTAACTGCAGGGGGCATCATCTTGTTCTCGGCGAGCTGCTTTTGCCAGTGAACAAGAGTCTCCTGAAGATACTTTACTCTCTTTGCCGCATTCTTAACATGCGCATCTTCCTTATGCGAGGCAATTATAGCCTTCATCTGCGCATAATCTGAAGCAACATCCGCCTTTTCTTTCTCGGTCATGTCAACGCTTCGCATGATGCGTCTTCTTCTCTGCATCATTTCAGGGGTCGGCATTGACATATCCTGCATTACAGCAGCCTGCCCTATCTGAATCGGTCTTTCGTATCCCTGCATAAGACCGCCGAGAGCAGAAGTGGTTCCTTCTCCGTCGTCATCGTCCGGATCTCCGCCTGTTATTCTGACCTGCTGTTTTACTTCCGTTACAGGTTCCGTCGGCACTTCTTTCTGCTGAACTTCGGGCTCCTTTGTCGTCTCCGCAATTTGCTGTTTTACTCGTTCTTCTTCTGCAAGTCTGGCTAATTTCTGTGCCTGATCATCACCGCCACCACCCATATTACTCGTCCTCCTCTTCAATAACCTTCAGATAACTCTGATACAGATAATCTTCATCGGGTGGATTAAATACCTTTTCAAGTCCCTCATAAATCTCATTATCCGTAAGGATAATACCAATCTGTATGTTATCACCGTAATCTTCGACTATCCTGTGTATGCTCTCCTCAAACATCGGAAGAAACATTTTTCCTGACATGCCTTCCTTTGCCCCATGGAAAGGATACACAATCGCCATATTGTTCATTACCGTAACGGGGAGAACCGCTTCAATATCCTCTTTTCCGGAATAAACCGTATATTTGCTTCGAATCTGCCCCTTCGTAAGAAGAAGTCCCTTGGAATACTCCTCCTTTACGAAATCCATGATGTCCATTTCATTCTCCCGGGAGAAGGTTCTGCATTTTACGATTTTCCCGCGGTTCTTACCAAGAACGGTAAGTGTGTCTGACGCAAGTAAGTCTTTATATCTATATACGAGATATCTTCCGGAAAGTAGAATCGGAATAAACTCCTGCTTTGTAAAAATCTTAAAAAGGACCTCGGCTCTCTCATACGGTACGATTGACTGAATCCTGATTGCATGCGTCCCCATCTCGCAAAGCCTGTTCTCACTAAAGTCAATCAGCTTCTCCATAACACCTTTGCGCCTGTGCAGCGGAGATACGGAAGTGTCAAGAAGACGGACAGTTTTGCCGTCTGCAAGGTTATAATAGTACATGATGTATCCGATGCTTTTTCCTTCCTCTTCCGCAGAGAAAAAAATAACCTGCGCATCATCGTCATCTGCTATATCTGCCACAAGTCCCGGCATGTTTCTTTTTAGAAATGATTTACTGTAATTATGCTGCTTGAACTCCATTATGACCTCCCGAAATAAACATTGTTTAGAAAAGCGGGTTATAGAATGATGATCCGATCAGTGCAAGACCGGTTATAACTGACGTAATTATGCGTTCTCTTTTCCCGGGAAGGAGCACAATTATCAGATATACGATAAGTGCACCGCAGAAAACCGCAGAAAGAAGATGAAAAGGGAAATGCGCGATGAAACTTTTTACGTACATCACAAGAAGCATAGCAACAAGCGATGTCGCAACAGACAGAATTATCGAAGAAAGGATATTTCCTTTTTTGACAAGGAAAGCTATTGCAGCTCCGGGAATTGTAAGCAAAGTGATGATAAACCAGCGCTTGTAGTACATAAACAGACCGAATCCGAGCGAACTGAACGGAACTTCAATAAGATATATGAGAGGCTGGCTTACAAGGAAAAATACGAACGTTTTGAGAACCGCTTCGTACCACTTCTCCGAGCGGCATATAATAATCAGCGCAAAAAGAATCCAGACTTCCGGGTAGGTCGCCGGGTCTGTAAAAGAAGTATTCTTAAGAAAAGGAATTACATTCAGAAGTGCCGTAACAGCAGCTGTTGCAACTGCAAAACCAATAACTTTGGGCCACGAAAGGCTCTTTCCGGTCAGTAACATATTATTTCTCCGTTAATTCATAAAGCTCGTCAAGTGCTGTGGCGTACACATACCCTGACGATGTAAGCTTTCCGAATATGTATTTCATACTGGCAGCTTCGTTTATTATGTACAGTTGTCCGTCCTTAACATATATTTCTTCCGCCATCGGAGGTGCTGTAATCTCTTTTTCAAGAAGAGTGCTGTCCAAAATGGTAAGCGGTACTTCTTTTCCTGCAAAAGACATCGTCTTAAGATCCCCTTTACTTCTGCCGGGGTCATAAACGCGTACTTTGCTGTCGCTCACGCCCCAGGAAGAAGAAATGTACATTTTACCATCCAAAAGATACATACCCTGGGCAAGGTCGGGAACAGAATATACGGCTGCAGGCTCCGATAAAAAGCCGGGGGAATTCTCCGATAACGGGTATCTTACGAGAAGTGCATGCATCTCTCCGTCTTCTGACATCGTATAATGGCTGGAATCAACCGGGTATTCCGGATCCTTATAGAATTCACCGATATACATATTTCCGTCACAGACTGAAACAAAATCGACTGAAATATGATTACCCTCTTCCATTTCCGGATAAAAGGCGTCTATAGCCTTTACCCTTCCGCCGTCCTCTGTTCCTTTAACCTCACCATAGTTATATACGAACAGAACTTCGTTATGTCCACCTGCAAGATACAGATAGTCGCCGTTTACGGCTACTCCGCAGGAATGGCATACAAGATCGGCGCCGTTTGGATCGCAAAGATTTATTTTGCGGGCTTCACCGTCTTCGCCGGTGATATACAAAGGAGAACATGAACCGTCATTCATATAGCCGGCAACAAGGTACAATTTCTCAGTCTCATCATAATCAAGACCCTGCGGAACAAAGCCTGTCCAGAGTCCCGGTATCTTAAATACTTTTTCGGAAGCTTTGTAGTAATCCATGTGCGGACATCTGAAATAAAGCCTTGCTCCGAATAAAACCACTGCAATAAGTACTGCCAGAACAATAAATATGTTCCTGACAACGAGACGTTTCTTTTTCATCTATTATCCTTTTTATCCTTCAAAATGCTTGGCAACGTCTTCAAGATATTTCCTGATAGGAAGACTCTGCGGACATATCTTCTCGCACTTACCGCATTTAATACATTCCGATGCCTTGGGATTAGTCTTCGTAAGATTTATGTAATACTCTCCCTGCGGTGTCCAGCCCTTCTCCTTGCACTCCTGCATATCTGCATTGTAAAGAGAGAAGAACTGCGGAATGGCAATATTCTTGGGACATCCTCCTGTACAGTACGAGCAGCCGGTACAAGGTATCGTGATATTTCCGTTTATTATGTCAGCGGCCTTAAGGACCATCTGTTTCTCATCCTCGGTAAGAGGCTTGAAATCCTGCATATAATCTGTATTGTCAATAAGCTGTGACAGATTACTCATTCCGCTTAATACCATCATTACATTAGGAAGTGATGCGGCGAACCTGATTGCCCACGAAGGAACAGAAGCCTTGCTGTCTCTTGCCTTAAACATTGCCTCTGCACTGCTTGGAATATTGGCAAGTGTGCCGCCCTTAACAGGCTCCATGACTATTACTTTTTTGCCATGCTTTTCGGCAACTTCATAACACTTTCTTGACTGAACGCCCATACTTTCCCAGTCAAGGTAATTAATCTGAAGCTGTACAAATTCCATCTCAGGATGCTCGGTAAGCACCTTATCAAGGAATTCCGGACCGTCATGGAAGGAAAATCCCATTGTCTTTACAAGTCCTTTTTCCTTCTGCTCTCTGAGCCAGTTGAAACAGTCATTCTCAACATAATGAGGATAACTGTGCGAATTTACATCATGAATCAGATAGTAGTCGAAGTATCCCGCTCCTGTTTTCTCAAGCTGTCCCTTAAATACATTGTCGCGCTCTTCTTTGTTCTTAAAAAATCCTGCATGAAGCTTTGTCGCAATTGTGTATTTGTCTCTCGGATGACGCTCAATAATTGCCTTTTTTACAGCCTCCTCACTCTTTCCGTCGCAGTACATCAGCGCCGTGTCAAAATAGGTAAATCCCCTTTCAAGATAGGTATCAACCATTTTATTCAGCTCTTCGTAATCTACTTCGCTTCCTTTCATAGGAAGTCTCATCATACCAAAACCTAATTTCTTACCCATTCTCTTTTCCTCCTCAGTGTTTATGTGTTTACGGATTAACTATCATAAGTCCCAGAAGCGCCGCCATAAGTGTCGGCACTGATATCATCATGCCATATTTTATGTAAGTAGTAAACCTAAATCCTACGCCGTGTTTCTTAAGAATACCTGTCCACATTATTCCGGCAAGTGCTCCTATCGGTGTAAAGAATGCCCCGATATTGGAACCGACTATCGACGCAAACAGTCCTTTCAGGAAATTCACCTCGGGAAGGCTTTTTACAACAGACGAGAACAATACGCTCATCGGGATATTGTTTACAAGATTGGCCGTAAGAAAAGAGAACACTCCGTAATTAATAATTACCTCCCCGCCATCAAGAAGATGTCCGATACTGCTTGTAAGCGCTGCTTTATCAAAGGCAAGCACAAAGATAAACATCGATATTACAAAAGGAATGAGCTCCCAGGGAAGTCTTTTCAGGCATGATACAATAATGACCGGCTTCTTTTTGCGTATAAGGAGATAAACAGTCGATATCGCAAGAAGTGACAGTGCGAAAAGCATCGTAATAAGCCACATCTCAAGTCCGACATAGCTTGATATTACAAGCATTATCGTACAGGCCGAGAGATGAATGATTCCGATTATGAGAAGCGGTTTATCCTCTACCTTATACTCATCGCTTCCCGGAAGAATAGGAGCACTGAGTGATTTGTGGAAAACGAGATACAACATTATCAGAGAGACAAGTCCTGCCATAATCGTAGGGATAAGCATAACCTCGGTGTAAGCAAGGAAGGTAATATCTCCTGACGTTGCAAGGTATACATTGGTCGGATTACCGATAATAAGTGCCATGCTCCACGTATTTGCCGCAACAAACTCGGTAAACAGAAACGGAATCGGGTTAATCTTGGCATTTTTGCAAAAATAGCATATAAACGGCGTAAACGTGAGAATAATAATGTCATTTGATGTGAAAACCGTCAGAACGGAGACAACCGCATACAGCGCAAGAAACAGTATATCCTGCCTCTTTCCTGCTTTCCTGAGTACGGCCGATGCCAGATACCGAAAAAGTCCGAGCTCATCAAGAAACACAGACTGAAGTGTCATGGCAAGAAAAAGTACAAGAATCTTTATCGGATTAATGGCAGAATCGCTTGTAAGCCCTTCACCGATTGACACAAAATCTATACAGCCGGTACAGATAAGGACAACACACCCGACAAAAGCAACCATCCAGTAGGTACCGAGACTGACTCCCTTTATTTTCACAGAGGGAAAAAACAATATGGAAAAAACAAGGGCAAGCACTGTAACAATAGCAATACCCAATAAAAGCTTCATGATAAATTCTGATTCCTTCCTCAAAAAAGGGGCCACAAAATGTGACCCCGAAATTACAGATATTCCTAGTCAAGAAATGCCTTTGTCTGAAGAGCAATTCCTTTTCCGTCAAGCTGATACTTCTCAAGAAGAGCTGAAGCTGAACCGGACTCTCCGAATACATCCTGCATTCCTATCTTGCATACCGGAACAGGATATGACTTGCAAAGTGCATCACATACGGCACTGCCGAGACCGCCGATAACAGAATGTTCCTCACAGGTAACAACCTTTCCTGTCTTTTTGGCACTTGCAATAATAAGTTCCTCATCAAGGGGTTTAATTGTGCAGATGTTAATTACTTCTGCACTGATTCCGCTCTCAGCAAGGATATCTGCTGCTTCAAGGGCATTAGCAACACAAATACCCGTTGCAACTATTGTAACGTCACTTCCTTCACGAAGAAGCTGACCTTTTCCGATTTCGAACTTATAATCCTCTCTGTCATTGATAACGGGAACAGCGGAACGTCCGAAACGGATATATACGGGACCTTCATGCTCAACAGCTGCACGTACGGCTGCTTTTGCTTCAATATCATCGGAAGGACACATAACAACCATTCCGGGAATTGTACGCATAAGCGCAAGGTCTTCATTACACTGATGTGAAGCACCGTCTTCACCGACTGTAATGCCGGCATGAGTTGCTCCGATTTTTACATTAAGGTGAGGATAACCTACCGAATTACGAACCTGCTCAAAAGCACGTCCTGCTGCAAACATCGCAAAAGAGCTTACGAAAGGAATCTTTCCTGTGGTTGCAAGACCTGCTGCAATACCTACCATGTTTCCTTCTGCAATACCACAGTCAATATGTCTGTCGGGAAACGCTTTCTTAAAGGTTCCTGTCTTGGTTGCACCTGCAAGATCTGCATCAAGTACTACCAGATTGGGATTCTCTTTTCCTACTTCAACAAGTGCATTTCCGTAGCTGTCTCTGGTTGCAATCTTCTCTGCCATTAGAATGCACCTCCTTTTTCAAGTTCTTCGCCGATTTTCTCAAGATCTGCCACAGCAACAGCGTACTCCTCATCGTTGGGAGCTTTTCCGTGCCATCCGGCATTATTCTCCATAAAGGATACGCCCTTACCCTTGATACTTTTCATAATAATGGCTGTAGGCTGACCCTTTGTCTCTCTTGCTTCCTTAAATGCGGCGCGCATCTCGTCAAAGTTATGCGCATCTATATTGATTACATGGAAATTAAATGCTACAAATTTCTTGTCAATAGGATAAGGACTGCATACATCTTCGATTTTACCGTCAATCTGAAGTCCGTTATTATCCACAATTACGCAAAGATTATCAAGTTTTTTTGCTCCTGCGAACATCGAAGCTTCCCAAACCTGACCTTCCTGGATTTCACCGTCACCAAGAAGAGTGTATACGCGATAAGACTTGTCATCAAGCTTACCTGCGAGTGCCATTCCGACTGCTGCCGAAATACCCTGTCCGAGTGAACCGGAGCTCATATCAACACCGGGAATATGCTTCATATCAGGGTGTCCCTGGAGATAACTTCCGAGTTTTCTGAGAGTAAGAAGATCCTCAACAGGGAAAAATCCTCTGTTTGCAAGTGCACTGTAAAGTCCCGGAGCGGTATGTCCTTTTGAGAGAACGAATCTGTCTCTGTCGGGATTCTTCGGATTTTCCGGATTAACATTCATCTCTTCAAAATACAGATATGTATAAACATCTGCTGCCGAAAGTGAGCCGCCGGGATGTCCTGCTTTTGCACTGTGAACCGAATCAATTATTCCCTTGCGGACTTTATTTGCCGTTTTTTGTAGTTCAAGATTTGTCATAATGTCTCCATTTCTGTTGTTACTACTTCCCCTAAACCCTTAAGCATTGTAGCACACGGGCAAATAAGGGTAAACCCCGCAAATTATCTTTTTTCCTTATCAACAAGATTCATGTACCATTCCTGAACAAATATTAACGAAACAGGTTCACCAAGGTATGCCTTCCGTTTTTCATATGCATCATAATTTTTCAGAATAACCGTATACCTTTTATCATGATTTTCTCTTTTGACAAGTTCCGCCAAAAGCGATACCTCAAGTATCAAATCCCCGTAAAAATCAGGTGATTTATCCATGCACCGCATCTCTGTAACAGTTATTTCTTCTTCACTCTCTTCTCCGATAAGAAATGCTCTTATCTTCTCGCCATCAATAAAACGGCAAATCGACAAATCAAGCTCTGTTCCGTTTATCTGATATCCGGCAACATTCATTTTGGCGCATATCCTCTTAAATGCCGGATCCTTATTATCACTGAACTTGGCAATAATCTTTCCTGACATTTCTTTGTTAAGAATTTTCACAAATGCGGGACTGTCGACATAATCCGATATTCTGTACGTCACTTTCACGCTGTCCGTAACTGCCGGAATAAATTCATTAGCCTCAAGAAACTCTCCGAGATTATATACAGCAGACTTTTCTCCCTCAAGTCTTGCATATATATACCTTACCCCCATATTGGCAAGTGCATCTCTCGCAATATAGATAAGATCGGAGCCGATTTCCTTTCTTCTTTCATCCGGTTCCACGTATACGTATCTTAGCTGCGCTTCCGTCTTATATCTGGAAAAAATAATGCATCCTATTACCCTGTCATCTTTTACCGCCGACAACGCAAAAGGACCCACAAGTCCTATGTGGGTCTGCGCTTCCTTCGGAAGATTTTTATATTCCGCATCTGAAATAATTTTTAACTTGTAATCTCTCATTCTTTGAGTCTTACTCCGCTTCCTTCCCTCTTTCTCATTACTGCCTGAACGTTAATTTCAACCATCGGATTTACAGGTTCGTTCTCTTTTCTCTCACTCTTAAGTTCAGGAACAAACAAGCTTTCTTTTTCAAAGTATTTTTTATATTTCTCATTATACTGTGGATCCTTCTTAAGCTCGTCCTTTAAATCCTGGAATTCATTATTATTTACAATTAAATTATTTGTAATGTCTGCAATAAGAGCCATAGATGTTTCATCATCCATCTTGCTTTTACCGGGAATACCATGCTGATATCCTCTCGACGTAAGATTTATCTCTGTAATATTGCCTATAGAGGTTATTACGTCAACCTTTTTATTAATGATATCAATAAGATTTTTATCCATTTTCTCAAGAACAGGCTTTATCATCTCATCTTTTGAAAAGCCGTCCCATATGAGACACATTTCATTAATTCTGTATGTTTTAATGAAGTTGTGCTCATTATAATAATCACTGAAATTCACTGACAAATCAAGGAAATTATTAACAATCTGCTTCACGTATCTTTCAATCATTTCAGCATCACCGGTTTTAAAAGCTTCAAGCATTTCAATATCGGCCTTTGTTTTCTGAAGGTCATCCGGCTCGGCATTAAGAAAATGAATAAGTGCTCTTGATGTAAGATTCTTCTGGGTCTTTTTAAGTGCCTGATCCATATCCCTGTCTGTGTAGCCTACTGTAATTCTGCCCTTTGCCTTATCGGTATTACGTATTTCCCTTGCATAGTCCTCTGTCATATAAAATTTATAATCTCTGTAGCATGATCTTCCGAGTGAGGATAACGACTTATTGCTTCCTTCTCTTCCAAAAGCTGCATCATCAGCTGCGCGCTGCGAATATTCTTCAAACGGAATCGGTTTGAAGCTCAGATATTCCTCTGCCTTTACTTCATATTCCGGGTTATTTTCTTTTCCGACCTTTTCAAGTACAAGCCCTTCCGATATTCCGCCATCGATAAATTTGACAAGTCCCTTTTCATCTTCTTCGAGTCCCTTTTTCTGGTTTGCAAGATCAGCCATATATACGTCATACATGCCTTCGTACCCCAATTTCAAATTATCGTAGGCATCTTTTCTGTTAAGCATTTTCGTAGAATATTCGCCTGAAGAAGCAAATCCTTCGAATTGCATTTTCCCATCTTCAAGAACCTCCAGAACATTCATTATATCTATTTTTTTATCTATAATATCAAATTTCTTTTTCCAAAGATTATTTTTATTTTTTAGATCACTGAAAACCTTGTTCAGTTTGAGCTGCGAAAGCATGAAAAACCAGCCTGCATTTGTCTTAAAATCTTCAAATTTACCCTCGTAATCTTCCTTTTTTACCGATACGGATACAAGCTTATTCACAATCTGCTCCGCAAAGGCTTCCATCTGCTCCACGTTTCCATTCTGAAAGGCTTCAAGAAATTCTATATTTGCATAAACTTTTTCTTTGTCAACATTTCTGACATTAAGTATTCTGCTGAAATTTCTGTTATAATTCTCGGATGTTCCTGTATTTAAATTTTCATTCGCATTCATTTTATCTGAATATTCATTCGAATACCACTGCCTGTTCTCCTGCACCTTCCTTGCAGCTTTAACCTTTTCATTCAGTTCGGGATTATTCGCAAGAATAGCATTTCCTGCTTCTTTCTCTTCTATCTTCCGTCTTTTTGCAATTGTGTAATCTGATTCGTGATTTTCTTCCATAAGCGGAACGCTGTTAAGCGTACGCGTAATCAGAACACCGGCATATTTATTACCTTCGTATTTCAGCATCTTTTTAACTTCTCTTGCAAGCTTGAGTCGCGCTCTTCCCTCAGAGAATATTGCCTTAAAAGAAAAGCCTCCGTGAGAAGTAATATAATCATCTACGGCTTTTTCCATTCCGACAAAGGCAGCATTCAATAATTCTCTGCTTTCATATAACGCACTTGCTTTTTCTTCATGTGTTCCGCCCTTTCTGTCTCTTAATTTCCTTATATCAGAAAGTGCATTTGATACGGCAAACATCCCATTTTCCATATTCAGAAACGAATTTGATTTTTTCCCGTCTCTGCTTCTGAACCGCTTCCCATATTCCGAAAATTTCCCTTCAAGAGCTTCAGCAATTTCATCAAAAGAGCCATATCCGATATTAATCGGTTCATATTTCTCATCATAAGGTACTTCTTCACTTGCTTTTTCACGCCATTCCTGAAGGCTTCTTAATTTTACCGGGATTTCTTCTGTTTTTTCTTCCTTTGCTGCTTTCTTGGTCTCCAGCGATGGATTTATTTCTTCTTTTTTCTGCTGCGGTGCAGCCTCAGAAAGCCTGTTAATCTCCTGCACAAGCGCTTCATCACTAAGACTCTCCCTCTTAACCTCAGTCATGGTATCGATTTTATTTGTTTCAAGTGTAATATTATTCAATGTTTTCTTCGTTTCCATACATATGCTCCTTCCGGCTGAACTTATAAATATATACGCATCTGTTCATTAAAAAGACAAAGCCCCATCCGGAAAACTTATTCCAAACAGAGCTTAATAATATACTGCTAATCAAAAATCCTGATATTTGCCTCTTTTAATGCATTTCTTCCTTCTTCGGCATCAGAAAACCTAAAGATTACCTTTGTCTTTTCTTTTCCTGTAAAAGCATACATATACTCAATATTGATATCTTTCTCGGAAAGAACATGCAAAACTTCTGCAAGAGAACCGCTCTCGTCAGAAAGCGGAACAGCTGTTACTTCACTGAGAGTCGCAGAAAAACCTTTTCCTTTAAGTGCCGCCCTTCCTTTATCAGGGTCATCCACAATAAGTCTCAGCATACCATAGTCACTTGTATCTGCAAGTGACAAGGATTCAATATTAATCTTTTCTTCGGAAAGGAGATTTAATACATCCTCCAGTCTTCCTTTTCTGTTTTCGATGAAAACGGATAACTGCTTCATAGGCATTTCCTCCCTGAACTGACTTTTATACAAGTTTTCTGTTATCTATTACATGCACTGCTTTTCCGTCACTTCTTACAAGTGTCTTGGGTTCAACAAGCTTTACCTTGACTGCAAGTCCGATTGCCATCTGAAGTGTATGGGCAATTTTTCTGGTAAGGGATTCAAGCTCTTTTATCTCATCCGAGAAGAATCTTTCCTCAACCTCTACCTGAACCTCGAGAGTATCAAGATTATTAATTCTGTCTACAATCATCATATAATGAGGAGTAGTCTCATTCATCTCAAGAAGTGCTGCTTCAATCTGTGAAGGGAACACATTTACGCCGCGGATGATAAGCATATCATCGGAACGTCCCGTAAACTTACTGATACGGGCTGTTGTTCTGCCACATTCACACTGCTTATAAGTAATACTGGTAAGGTCTTTGGTTCTGTATCTGAGAAGAGGAAGACCTTCCTTGGTAAGTGTGGTAAATACAAGCTCTCCGGTAACATTCTCACCGACTCTCTTAAGCGTGGTCGGGTCTACGATTTCCGGAAGGAAATGATCCTCACAGATATGAAGTCCCTTATGGAACTCACAGTCACACGCAACACCGGGTCCCATAATTTCCGAAAGACCATAAATATCATGCGCATGTACGTGAAGCTTCTCTTCTATCTGAAGACGCATCTGTTCCGTCCATGGCTCTGCACCGCAGATTGCAGTACGGAGCTTTATTTTGTCAAGGTCACCGTCTGCTTCAAGCGTTTCTGCTATATGAAGAAGATAGGAAGGTGTACAGGTAATTGCCGTAACACCGAAATCCTTCATCATGGTGGTAAGCTTCTTGGTGTTTCCGGTAGACTGCGGAACTACTGTTGCTCCGAGATGCTCAGCTCCGTAATGTGTACCGAGTCCTCCGGTGAAAAGACCGTATCCATAGGCATTCTGAATAATATCGCCCTTTGTTACGCCTGCCATTGTAAAAGCTCTTGCAACACACTCTTCCCATATTTCAAGGTCATGTCTTGTATAGCCGACAACAGTAGCTTTTCCTGTTGTACCGCTGCTCGCGTGAACTCTGACTATTTCAGACTGCGGAGCTGCAAAAAGCCCGAACGGATATGTATCCCTAAGGTCATTCTTAGTCGTATACGGAAGCTTATGAAGGTCTTCAATTCCTTTGATATCGCCGGGTTCAAGACCAACCTCCTGCATCTTCTTTCTGTAATATTCTACGTTGTGATATACACGGTTTACTGTTTTTACGAGACGTTTGCTCTGAAGATTCTCCAGCTCGTCTCTGCTCATGCATTCTCTTGATTCATTCCAGATCATGTTCTTATCCCTTTCCGATTTACCATCCTGCGGCATCCGAAAAGCACTTATTTTCTATAATGCGTACCCTGCTTCGAAAGCCTTTACGTTAATGTCAACTGTTTTCGGAGGTACCGTCTCTTTAACTACAGTGAGCCAGTCCTCCTTACTAAAGGCCATTCTCTTTGCTGCTACGCCGATAATTATTGTATTGAATGCTCTTGCATTACCAAGCTCAATAGCCATTTTCTTGGCATCAAGCGATACAACATTGTACTTGGCAGACAGATTCTCAATAATATTCTCAGGATACTCGGCAACACCTATTGCAACAGGCATCGGATCCATACGAACATCATTTACAATAAGAACTCCGTCTTTTTTAAGGAAATGAGCATAACGAAGTGCTTCCAGTCTTTCGAATGCGATAAGCACATCTGCCTGACCTTCCTCAACAATAGGCTCGGCAACACTCTCCCCGTATCTTACGAATGTTACAACGGAACCGCCTCTCTGAGCCATTCGGTGAACTTCGGAAATCTTTACGTCATATCCGGCTTTCCTTGTCATATTTCCAAGGATACGGCTTGTCAGAAGAGTTCCCTGGCCGCCGACACCCACAATCATAATATTCTTTGTTTCCATGTCCGCGTTCCTCCTAATTCTTCTTCGGATTCTCTATAAGGCTTATTGCACCGAACTTACAGTTCTTCATGCAAAGGCCGCAGCCGTTACACATTGTCTCATCAATCTCGGCATATCCTTCTGCATTCTTATGAATTGCAGGACATCCCGATGCCATACAAAGTCCGCACTTCTTACACTTCTCGGGATCAACCTTGCATTTTCCGTTCGGAACAAAATCCTTAAGAAGTGCACACTGCGACTTCGTAATAATAACAGATACACCCTCGTAATTTGTTTCTTCTTTTACAAGTCTTTCAATTTCATCGATATCAAACGCACTTACTTCAAATACATGCTCAATACCCATAGCTTTGCAAAGTCCGTAAATATTAATCATGTAGGTTGTATCACCCATAAGGGTTTTACCTGTTGCGGGATGATCCTGATGTCCTGTCATTCCTGTGGTGGAATTATCAAGAATCATTACTGTTCCGTTTGATTTGTTATATACCATGTTCATAAGGGAGTTAACTCCGGTATGAAGGAAGGTTGAATCACCGATTACGGCAACCCAGTCCTTAATATAATCTTTTCCTTTTGCCTTCTCCATTCCGTGAAGAGTTGAAATGGAAGATCCCATACATACAGTTGTCTCAACTACTCCAAGAGGTGCAACTGCGCCGAGTGTATAGCATCCGATATCTCCTGCAGCATGTTTTTTAAGCTTCTTAAGAACGGAATATACACTTCTGTGAGGGCATCCCGGGCACAGAATAGGCGGTCTTGCGGGAACTTCTGCTTTGGGCTCTATCTGAAGCTCTTCATGAAGAATTGCTTTCCTTATCATATTTGCGCTGTATTCACCCTGTACGGTAAAGATTTCCTTACCGATACATTTAATTCCCCAGCTCTTTACCTGCTCCTCAATTACAGGCTCAAGCTCTTCAACAATATAAAGAGTATCAACCTTTGAAGCGAACTCTTTAATAAGCTCCTTCGGAAGCGGATGAACAAGTCCCAGCTTGAGAATTGATGCGTCCGGAAGTACTTCCTTAACATACTGATAAGGAATTCCGCTGGTAATTACACCGATTTTTGTATCATTATAGGTAACTTTATTAATATCAAGTGAATTTGCAGCACTTGCCATTCTGTTTAAACGGTCTTCCACAAAAAGATGGCGTTTAACTGCGTTACCCGGCATCATTACGTTCTTCGCAATATTCTTCTCATATGGCTTATCGGGAACGTTCTCTCTTTCCTCGAGATTTACAAGTCCCTGTGAATGTGCAAGTCTTGTTGTGGTTCTGAAAATAATCGGAGTATCAAATTCCTCGGAAAGCTCGAAGGCTCTCTTTACAAATACTCTGGCCTCTTCCGAATCAGAAGGTTCAATTACCGGAATCATGGCTGCTCTTGCCACCATACGGGAATCCTGCTCATTCTGTGAGCTGTAAAGACCCGGATCATCTGCTGCCACAAGAACCATTCCTCCGTTTACTCCTATATAAGAAGCTGTATAAAGAGGATCGGATGCAACATTTACACCTACCATCTTCATTGATACAAGGGATCTTACTCCTGCCATTGAAGCGCCGATTGCAACTTCACATGCAACCTTCTCATTAGGCGACCATTCTGCATAGATATCATCCTTATACTTAATAATATTCTCACTGATCTCAGTACTCGGTGTTCCGGGATAAGCTGCAGATACTTTTACACCTGCCTCATAAGCTCCTCTCGCAATTGCCGCATTACCAAGCATAACAACTTTTGTTCCTGCTACTTCGTTATTCACGATATATCCACCTTTCATAGCAATTATTTACAAAAAACAATGTAAAGTATAACACTATACCTTATCGGAAATCAATGCAGTAATAATCTGCTTCGTTTCCGTTTCTGAAAAGAACTCGCACAGTGCATCCGTAGTCCTTATAATTTACGTCAAAAGAGAACGTCGTAGTCCCCCGCTCATCCTTTAATACCGCTGCATAATGATCGACAGTCTTACCGACATAATCATCCCCTGTATATACAGGCGTTGCATGGACCATAAATTTCAGGTAATCCGTAAGATTGTATTCATCAAAAAACTTCTTGGTTTCTGCCCAGATATTTGAAGTATACTTCCATTTCTCAGGCATAAAGCTGACGCCATAATGCTGCATATCGCTTGAATGAATGGCTGCTTTACTGTAGTAGTGAAATTTATAGGGATTCTTCTTAAGATTATTAAGAGCCGGATCTCCGAATTCTCCGATAACACAGTTGCACAGTACATAGAACCCGTAATTTGTCATATAGAAGGTTTTTCCGTCTCCCAGAAGACTTGCTACCGGAGTACTGTAAACAGTAAGCAGAGTTGCCGGCGGAAGCTTCTGTATGCGGTATGCATCCTGCGTTGCAGGAGTAATCCATAAAGAACATTCCTTTGTGGTAACTACCTGAATAAGACCGTTTGCCGCTTTGGAACTAAAATCAAATGCGTCAAATGATAAAAACAGTATTACCAGACTCATTATTATTGCTGCAATTCGTCTTCTGCTATTCAAAAGCTTCCTCCTTTCGGGTTCTGTCACCAGTTCATCATTTCCTTAATCTTTGAAGCTACAAGCTCCGATGCTTTCTGCTGCGTAACAGCACTTGGATGTGAATCTGTTCCTATTCCGTCCTCATTATTCTGAAGCGGAAGTGCCATAAATTCTGCCTTTACATCGGGGTATTTACTGTTAAACAGTTCAAATCGTCTTCTTTCTTCATCAATAAGACTGCCGTCCATGGTTCCAAGGATGCCGAGAATTGCGCTTTTCTTATTCTTCTCATGAACATACTCAAGAAATTCACCGTATTTTCCTCCGAAATATTCCTGCCTTTCAGGTATACTTCGAACATAACTTGCATCATTTGTTCCAAGGTAAATTACAATCACATCAGGAACATATTCACTGAAATCCCACTCTTCAAGCGGAAGGTTCTTTCTTTCGCATAACCTTCTGTCCCTGTAAGGATACAGCCATGGCATCAGTATTTCTTCAAGCGGTTCGTTCACAGTCTCAGGTACCCAGTTCGTAATTATTCCGATTCCGCTCCAGCTTACAAGCTGATAATCTGCTGAAAGCTTATTTGCTGTAAGAATGGCATAAGCTTTTGTCGGATTCTCCTGCTCTGTACAAAAGACATCTTTATCGAGAATTCCCTCAACACCATAACCGCAGGTAATCGAATCACCGATGAATTCTATTTTTCTTTCTGATTTCTCAGACGGAATTATCTCTCCTTCTGTATCAATAGCTTCAATTCCGACAAGTCCGAAAGCAGCTTCATTCATCTTAATAATCTTTACTTCGTGACTTCCCTCTTCAAGAAGATACGATTTGGAAACACGGCTTTCATTAAGCGCAAACCTGTCCAGCTGTTTTCCGTCAAGGAGAATCATAACCTGTCCGAGAAGTGTATCATCAGAATATGGATGTCCGGGACAATAGTATTCACTGTTCTTATCTTCACGCATTACAGGTTCATCGGAAACAAAATCCACAGATAACAGCTTTCCCGTAACTACAAACTCAATATAGCTTCCGGAAAAACCAAGATACAATACCCCGTCAAGGAGTGTTGTACGCCCGGATATTCTGACGTTCAGATTATCTATTCTTTTTTTCATAACAAGCCCTCATTCATGCAAAAATAGCAAAAACCCCTGCCGCGCATAAATGCACTACAGGGGGCTTTTACAATTCAAATTCTCAGTCGATGCCGGTGCCCTTTAAATACTCAACAACAGCCCCGATTGTCGTAAGCTTCTCCAGATCTTCTGACGGAATCTCCATATCGTATTCCTCTTCAAATGCCATAACAAGTTCAAATAAATCAAGTGAATCGGCTCCAAGATCGTCTTTGAAATTTGTCTCTGCCGAAAGCTCTGATTCGTCAATACTGAGCTGTTCTGCAACAATAGCAATTACTTTCTCTAACATTTCTTCTCCTTCGCCGCTTATACGGCTATTCCCTTTTAATGGGTTCATTATAACGCATACTTCTTTATTTGTGCAACATAATGATTACACCATAATCAATCGCTCAGATTTAAACACTTTCGTAAGAATAACACTACCTAGAAATGCGAAAAATAGATTTGCAATAATCATTACGACAAAATATACGCTTGTATTCTCTTGCTTAAATATGCCAAATAGAATTTGAGCAGTATTGTAAAATGGAATTAAATACATTGGTACACTATTTTCAACATGTTCAAATGAAATACAAATCATTCCTATGATCATTGCTCCAGCCGTAAATGGAGTAATTGCAGTAATTGCTTCTTTAACATTTTTTGAAATTGCTGATATTATCAACATTAACGAAACCATTACAAATACCGAACTTAGCAGCGTAAATAGTAGTTTTGTAAAATCCCTTATTCCGTATGTATTAAGAACCTCTGAAAATGAAATATTCAGTAAAGACGGAAGTGATACTATTGTTCCTATAAAACTTGATATAGCACTCGTTGTTGAAATAATTGTCATTGCAATAATTTTTGCAAATGCGATATTCCTCCTTAGGACAGGTGTTACAAGAAGTGTATTTAACGTACCATTTTCTTTTTCTCCGGCAATTGATTCTGCCGCAATAGTCATTCCAGATGAAAATACAAGCCCGAGCAAAAGCATTGGTAAAAGATTTGACAATAAAGACACTACTTTTCCTTCCGTAGATAAGTCATATTTATCGCTGCCCGAATTAATATTATAAGCATTACACAATGAGCTTTCAAAATCGTTTAGAATTGAGATTACGCTTTCATATGATAAAACAGAAATATTACTAGAACTATTATAATAAAGCTGAACTTCACCCGGAATATCAGTTATGCCTTTCTCAATTTCAGAGAAACAAGTAGGAAAGATAAGCAGTAAACTATTCTCACCACTGGCAATTTTCTCTTTATATTCATTGATTGAATTACCGTTAACAGGAGTTAATAAGAAGAAACTGCTTATTCTTTGATAAATTTCATTTTCTGAATTTATATTTACAGTATAAATATTGCATAAAGTACTATCATTAGTTCGACTTTTAAGTATCCCACCCAAAGCAGTATATAAAATCCATATTGCTAAGCCCGGCAGAATAATTGTAGTAAATACTGTGCGCTTATTTCCCCAAAATTTATGTATTTCTTTATTGTTATGCGTCGAATTATAATTCCCTCCGACTGTAAATCGTCGGCATTTTAATTTCGACATCTCCTATATTCTATCTATGTTAACGTGCTGTTTCTTACGGCACGTTTTTATCTGTCTGTCTTGAACTTCCATTACCTTTCCCGTATATTTGTCTTTGCTACTTTATAACAAAAAAAGAGAAA
>JAZLHJ010000030.1:0-5002 GCA_045616785.1 Lachnospiraceae bacterium | reverse complement strand
GTGATCTGATTATTCTTCTCGGCAAAGGACATGAAGAATATCAGGAAATTAAGGGGGTAAAATATCACTACAGCGAGAGAGAAACTGTAGAAAGCTACGAGGAAGACAGAAAACAAAAATGAATAAAGACAAATTAAAACCCATGCTTTTCTCCGTTATGAAAAGCTATAGCAAAGGGCAGTTTATTAAGGATATTATATCCGGAATCATTGTGGCTATAATTGCCCTTCCGCTTTCTATTGCACTTGCACTTGCTTCGGGAGTCGGTCCCGAAGAAGGAATTTACACGGCTATTATTGCCGGATTTCTTATTTCGTTTCTTGGAGGAAGCAGGGTTCAGATAGCCGGTCCTACGGCTGCTTTTGCGACTATCGTTGCCGGAATTGTTGCCGAGAACGGGATGGGCGGACTTGCCTGCGCGACAATATTTGCAGGACTTCTCCTGATACTCATGGGAGTATTGAGGCTCGGAAGACTTATTAAGTTTATTCCGTATACAATTACTACCGGATTTACGGCCGGGATTGCCGTTACGATTGCTATAGGACAGATTAAGGATTTTCTCGGATTATCATTTCCTGCAGGAACTCCTACGATTGAAACCGTTGACAAGGTAAAAGCTGTCGCAGGTTCTATATCAACAATTAATTATGAGGCACTTATAGTTGGCGCTGTATGTCTTGCCGTACTTATTCTCTGGCCTCTAATTCCGAAAATCGGAGATAAAATTCCCGGAAGCCTTATAGCGGTTTTTGTGGGAATCGGTATGGTAAAAGGTCTCGGAATGCACGTAAATACTATCGGCGATCTTTATTCCATCAGCAATAAACTTCCGGAATTCAGGCTTCCGCCTTTTTCGACAGATGATATCAGAAGTGTCCTTTCAAACGGATTTACTATTGCCGTACTTGCTGCAATTGAATCGCTTCTTTCATGTGTTGTTTCGGATTCGATGATAAATTCTCATCACAGGTCAAATCAGGAGCTTATTGCACAGGGTGTCGGTAACATCGGTTCTGCATTATTCGGAGGAATACCTGCGACAGGCGCTATTGCGAGAACAGCTGCCAATATTAAAAACGGCGGACGTACTCCGATTGCGGGAATAGTTCATTCAATTGTGCTTGTGCTCGTTCTTGTAATTCTGATGCCTTATGCTGCACTTATTCCTATGCCGACCATAGCAGCAATTCTGTTTATCGTTGCTTATAACATGTGCGGATGGAGAACCTTTGTGCATCTTACAAAGACAGCACCCAAAAGTGACATTATTGTCCTTTTTGTCTCTTTTGCACTTACAGTCTGCTTCGACCTTGTTGTGGCTATCGGAGGAGGAATGGTTCTTGCCTGCGTTCTCCTTATGAAGAGAATGTCAGAGGAATCCGAAGTCAAAGGCTGGACCTATTTTGATCCCGAAACTGACCCCGATAACATCGAGCTTCGAAAAGTTCCCAAGGAAGTCAGGGTTTATGAGATAAGCGGACCGATGTTCTTCGGAGCTGCGGACAGAATTGCGGAGATTACACTTAAGAAGTTTACAAAGTGTCTTGTAATCAGAATGCGTGGTGTGCCGGCATTGGACGCTACCGCGATGCACTCGCTTGAGCTTCTGCATGAGAAATGCACTGATATGGGCGTCGCCATTGTTTTTTCACATGTAAACGAGCAGCCCATGCGAACCATGGAAAAGGACGGATTTATCGAGAAAGTCGGAAAAGAGAACTTCTGCCCACATATTGATGATGCGCTTTTAAGAGCCTCTTACTATGTACAAAACGGTAAATAAATTCTTTCCAACAAATGGTGAGTGTGGTATATTTTAAATTAGAAATTAAAGGGGGTAACAGCCTGTGAAAAAGAAAATATTATTAGGAATTTTATTATCTCTTGCTCTTGGACTTACTGCATGCGGAGAGGAAACTACAGATCCTTCTTCTGCTTCGACAAAGCCTTCCGATACCGGAATTGTTGTTGATGACAGCGATCCGTTCGAAGCTCCCGAGTATACGGCAGAGATTACGGAAGAACCCGTAGAAATTACACCGGAACCCGAAGTTGAAGTTATTCCTGAGGGAATGTACAAGAGTGAACTTACAGGACTCTGGATTGACGAAGCACTTCAGAATCAGAGACCGATTGCCGTAATGGTTGATAATGAGAAAATCGCACTTGATCATTATGGAGTAAATTCCTGTGATGTTGTATATGAACTTATGAACAGTACTGCCAATAACCGTGTTACACGTCTTATGTGTATCATGAAGGACTGGGGAAACATCACCCAGCTTGGAAGTGTAAGAAGTGCAAGACCTACAAACTTCATGCTTGCTGCAGAGTACAATGCAATTCTTATTCATGACGGTGGTCCTTTCTATATCGATCCTTATGTTGCTGCTTTCTATACCAACAACTTAAGCGGTGGTTTCGGACGCTTTACAAACGGTAAGCATTGGGAGTATACAGAATATGTAACTTATGATACATATACAAATCCCGATACCGGAAAGTCATATGACGGACTTGCAAAGCGTATTGAGAAAGCGAAATACGATACAGAATACAACGGATATTATATGGGACCGCACTTCAATTTTGCGGATAAGGAATTCACCTTTGATGACAGAAGTGATGCAGTTAAGGCTGATTACGTAATTCTTCCTTTTCCTCATAACAGTTCCGAACTTCATTACAATGAGGAGACCGGGCTTTATGAGTATTATGAATACGGAAAAGCTCACGTAGATCCTCTTGATGATAACAATATCACCTCTTTTGAAAATGTAATTCTTCAGAGCTGTGGTTTCTATCAGTATGATGATCATGGATATATGATTTACAATATTGAGTGCGGAAGCGGTGAAGGTTATTACCTCACAAACGGTAAGGCTATTCCGATTACCTGGGATAAATGGGCACAGACAGACCTTACAAATTATGTTGATATATCTACCGGCGAGAATATTATTATGAATCCCGGAAAGACATATATTGCAATTGTTCCTTCTGACAAGTGGAGCGAGCTTGAACTTACAGAGCCTGTTTCCGGGAACTGATTAAAGAGTAATTTATATTTTTTCTATTTGGAGGAAAAAACAAAATGGATTCAAACAAAAGACCTGAATCAATGGAGAGAATTACAACAACCGAGCTTGCAAACAAGTTTATTGACGAGCAGGTTGCTGCAGTAAAGGCACAGGTAGGTGATAAGAAAGTTCTTCTTGCTCTTTCCGGTGGCGTTGACAGCTCAGTAGTAGCTGCACTTCTTATTAAAGCAATCGGCAAGAATCTTGTATGTGTTCATGTTAACCACGGACTTTTAAGAAAGGGTGAGCCTGAACAGGTTGTAGAAGTATTCCGTAACCAGCTTGATGCAAATCTTGTATATGTTGATGCAGTTGACAGATTCCTTGATAAACTTGCCGGTGTATCAGATCCCGAGCAGAAGAGAAAAATTATCGGATCTGAGTTTATTGATGTATTTGCAGAAGAGGCTGCAAAGCAGGATGGAATAGAGTTTCTTGCTCAGGGAACAATTTATCCCGATATTACAGAGTCAAAGGGAGTTAAGTCTCATCACAATGTAGGTGGTCTTCCTGAAGGACTCAAATTTGAGCTTGTTGAGCCTGTTAAACTTCTCTATAAGGATGAAGTTCGTCTTGTAGGAAAAACACTTGGCCTTCCCGATAACATGGTTTATCGTCAGCCGTTCCCCGGCCCCGGACTTGGTGTAAGATGCGTTGGTGCAATTACAAGAGACAGACTTGAAGCTGTACGCGAGAGCGATGCAATCGTTCGTGAAGAGTTTGCTGCAGCAGGTCTTGAAGGAAAGGTATGGCAGTATTTTACAGTTGTTCCTCCGTTTACTTCAACAGGTATTAAAGACGGAAAGAGAACCGATGACTGGATGGTTATCATTCGTGCTGTTAATTCAGTTGATGCAACAAGCGCAACTGTAGAAGAAATTCCTTACGAAATTCTTTTCAAGATAAGAGAGAGAATCTTCAAGGAAGTTAAGGGTGTTAACAGAGTGCTTTACGATTTAAGCACTAAGGAGCCTGCGACAATCGAGTACGAATAAAAGGAAAAACACCTCGGATGCCGTATTTATGCGGTGTTCCGAGGTTTATTTTTGCCTATTGGCTCTATTTTTATTTTTTTACTATTTTTCTGAATAGTTGCTGTGATATTTATTCTATTCTGCAGGATAGATTTTTACGGACAAACCGCTGGTTTCCTTTGAAACAATTAAGTTGCTGTCAACTACAGACAATTTAATCTGGTTAACAGCCTCCTTGGGAAAACCGGGTGCGTGTCCCGTACGGAGCTGGCCATTCGAGTGGTGCGAAGCGGAATTATCGTGCCGGAGGTGTGAATTAGCGCTTTACCATAATGAAAATTTAGATGACTCCTGCAACGAAAGTTGCGGGAGTTTTTTACTGTCAATTTTTGCTGTCAACCTAACAATATTGGGGATGTGCATGAGAAGAAAATTTAGTAAAGTGAATTACGGTAAATGGAATGTGCTGCCACCTAATCATGAAATCGGAATATTATTGGACGAAAAGGGTGGACAGATTTAATTTAAAGGGAGGAACATTTTAAATGAGAAAGAAATTATCGTTGTTTTTGGTTATGCTTATGGCACTTACCATGGTGCTTGGAACAGGGATAACAGCAATGGCTGCGGATCTACCGCCGGCGGGTGCTCCGGAAAGTGTCAGACAGTGTTTGCTTCATCCATCTGATACTAATTCATTGGAGTATGTAATAGAAATTGGGGCAGATAAGGTTAAAGTAGTATTGTATAAGAGTACTGATGGTAGTTATTATATTAATTCTCCAGTGCTTGAGCGAGATAAAATGTTAATGCCGCCGTCTTTTGCCCAATAGTCGGCGGAGTTGCCTGTCCATAAATTATCGAATATAATGTCCACGATATTTCAAGGAGGATAAAAAATGAGCATCCCCTTTGATGATATCGTGTTCGCAGCACGGTACCGGG
>JAZLHJ010000029.1:0-73990 GCA_045616785.1 Lachnospiraceae bacterium | reverse complement strand
GCGGAAGGACGTATGATGAGATACTGGATTTCCTAAAGACGGTACCGAAAAGAACGTCGGCTCAGCCTAGAGAGAAGAGAAAATATAAGCCGAGAAAGCCTAAAAATGTTGATTGAGTGGAACTTTTAGAGGAAGTTAAGGGTATCCGCCGCAATTTCAAAATGAAAATTTGTGACACCGTTGTCATGTTCTTTCAGATATTTCCATATTGAAATGGCATGTTCCTTAGCTGCATTAAATGTCCTGTCGACGAATTTTACCTGCTTTACCTTTTTATCCAGGAAAAAAGAAAGCTCCGAAAAGACAAGGGAAAGCGGTCGCATACGAAGAGAACCGCCTGCGGATGACAGGCAGTAGCTGCATTTGTAAGGACATCCTCTTGAACTTTCATAATAAATAATCTTGTTTCCGAATTCCTTGTTAATATCATAATCATTATAGAAAAACGGAATGCTCTCCAGAGAAAGTTCATTTCTCGGAGTAAATCCTTCTTTTGTATATAAGCCGTTTATCAAAGGTAGATCTTCGTTTCTTTTTTCGGCAAGAAAAGTAACTGTTTCAAGAAAGGTTTCTTCACCTTCACCGATAAATATTCCCTTAAGAAAAGGGAATGCTTTCATGATTTCTTCGGGGCAGAAAGATACCTCCGGGCCGCCGAGGAAAATTCCGGTATCCGGAAGAATTGTATGAAGAGTCGGGAGAATTTCCCGGACGGTTCCGATATTCCAGATATAGCAGGAGATACCGATGTAATCCGGCTTTTTCCTGTATATTTCGGAAACAATGTCTTCTGTCATCTGGTTGATTGTGAAAGAAGAAATATCAATTTCCATACCTGTAAAACCGCTTGAGTGTACAAAAGACTTAAGACTGTACACGGCGGGATTGGAGTGTATGAATTTGGAATCTATTGCTGTAAGTAGAAAAGTCATGTCTGCCTCGCACGTATTTACCATATTTTATTGATACGCCACAAATTCTCATCCGAGTTATAGAAAAGCTCGACTGTACGGCTTATGTCCAGTGTAATTATCCTGCAGTGAAAGGTCCAGGTGTGTCCGTGGGCTTTGAAACCGTAAGGCGACATATAATTACATGGTACCGAAACTTCCTTGTAGCTTTTGATTGAAAAGGTCTGATATATTCCGTCTTCATCCATGACCCGGATTCTGAGTGGAATTATCTGACCGTCCCGGGTGTGCTGGCATATTACATCTATAAAGTTATTCTGCTCTTTTAATGCACTCATAACAATAAAACCGCCATTATGGAATGATTTCTCATCCTTCACCCATCTGAATTATAACAGAACCTTTGTTCGATTGGAAGCGTAAATTTTTGGTGTTATACTATACTTTGGTGTTATGAAGAAAATCAGAGTAAAACAGGGTAAAATGCGTGAAACTGATTAAGGTAAACAGCAGGGCGGAAGAGAAGAAATTTCTGGCTTTCAGGAAAAGAATATATAAAGAAGCCGCAAAATACGTTGATAACAACACGTATATGATTAAGCAGGTTTTTGCGGGAAAAATGGTTGTCCTTAAGAATCTTTTGTTTAAGGCATATTATGTCGAGGATGATAACGGGGCCATTTTGTGCGAGACCATGTTTGTTTATGCGGACAAACTTCCGGATACTTACCAGATATGTTTTTTTGAAGCGCTTGAAGGCGCTTATGAAGCGGTGCGGATGCTTCTTGATAAGGCGGAGCAGCTTGCCGGAAAGCTTGGCTGCACGAAGCTGGTTGTCGGACTTTGCGGTCATCTTAACTATGGGCTTGGACTTCTGGCTTCTCATTTTGATGAGGTTAATTCGTTTTCTGCGCCGGGAAATCCTGCTTATTATCTTGACTATTTTGATAAAGATTTCGAAAAAGTTGATTTTGAGTCCTTCTATATTGATAATCCGGATGAGCGTCTTGACAGTTACAGTAATGTATATGAAAGGATTTTGAAGGAATATGAAGTCAGGCTTTTTGACAAGCGTGATTTCGATTACTGGTCGGAGAAATTTACCGACCTTAATAATGATTGCTTTGCAGATCATAAATATTATTATCACAGAGATTATGAGGAAGATAAGGAAATGCTTAAGGAACTGTTTATGTTCATGGATGAGGATTCCCTTATCTTTTTGTGTAAAGATGGAGAACCTGTTGCGTTTATTCTATGGTATCCCGATTACAATGAACTTGCTGCAAAGGGAACTGCTTTCGGTGTAAAGCACTTTATTAAGAACCTTATCGGAATGAAGGTAAAAACGGTAAAGGTTATGGAATTCGGCGTACTTCCGAAATACCGTGCGGCAGGGCTTCCGTTCGAGCTTATTCATCAGGCTGCGATAAGAATGAAAAAATACGGCTGCAAAAAAGTCGAAACCTCCTGGGTTATGTGCGGTAACAGAAATTCAGAGGCGTTTTGCGAGAAAATCTGCGACAGAAAATACAAGGAATATGTAGTCTATGAAAAAGATCTGTAATGACACGCGTGTCATATATATCAGCGATGAACCGGCAGATATTTTTGAAGTTGTTGAGGAGAAGCTGCCGTATCCTTTTACGAAGGATATGCTGGAACTTCTGAAAAAAGAGAACCTGTTTCCGCAGGAATACTTCTATGTAAAAGACGGTGACAGGTATGCGTTTTTTACCGTGTATACCGAAAAGCTTGACATTTTCACATACGGTAAGCTTTCGCTTAAGATAAAGATTAAGGTCGTTGGATTTCCGTGCTCATTAAGCTGCAGCGGCTTTGTTACGAATGACTTCGGACTTTTAATGGATACCGTAAAACGTATCAAAGGCGGAAAGCTCGTGCTTAACATAGATAAGCCGGAATATGAGGGAAAGCTTGCAAAGGGAGAGACGCTTCCAACATGTATGTTCAGATGCAATTTTTCTTCTGCGGAAGAGTATATGTCAAAGCTCAGAAGTCCGTACAGAAGAAGGATTAATCTTGCTCTGACGAGAAGTGAGGGTATGGAAAAGATATTTGACCGCCGGAAAGAATATGACATCTATCCGCTCTACCTCGGAACGTACGAGAAATCAGATTACAAGCTTGAACGCCTTGAAAAAGGATTTTTTGAAAAGGTCGATGCGGAACGTATCGTTTACGTAAAAGACGGTAAACCAAGAGGCTTTACGCTTCTTAAAAAGGACGGGGATCTTCTGATTTTCATGCTCTGCGGAATGGATTACAGCATGAAGACAGCTGATTTGTACTATCGGATGCTGCTTGGAATTATCAAATATGCAATAGAAAACAAATGCACGGAGATTGATTTCGGGCAGACCTCAGAAGCAACCAAACTGAAATTCGGAGCATACCTTTCGCCGAAATATTTCTACGCGCATATGACCAATCCGTTTCTTAATTTCCTTGCAAGAATCGGGCATCACATACTTGAATATAAGTACAGTTTTCCTGACTACCGTGTGTTTACGGGCAAAGGGGAAAGTGCAAAGTAAGAATGGGGAAATAAATCATGAGAGTTCTTCTTATAAGACCTAAACCGCATAAAGAAACAATAGGACTTCAGAATGTAATGATCTGCGAGCCCTTGGAACTTGAGTATGTATCTTCTTACATAAGGAAACTCGGCCATAAATCAATGATAGTTGATATGATTCTTGAGAAGAAACCGCTTGAATTCTTTCTGAAGAAATTCAGACCTGATGCAGTCGGAATCTCAGGTTATATTTCGCATATCAATATCATGAAAGGGCTGGCAAAACAGGTAAAAGCCTTTAATCCGGAAATCGTGACAATAATCGGCGGTGTTCACGCCGAGGTATGCCCGGAGGATTTCAGATCAAGGTATGTTGACTACATAATAAGAGCCAATCCGCTTAAAACCTTCGGAGATATTCTTTTATCGCTTGAAAGCAAAAAGCCTCTTTCCGACCCGCTCTGCGTCTACGGAAAAGGCCGTGAGAAACCGGTTAAGGAGATGACCTTTGATTATCCGTATCCTGACAGGGACCGTGTGAAGCGTTACAGAAGCAAATATTACTACATGTTCCACAGAAACTGCACGCTTGTTAAGACGTCTTTCGGCTGTCCGTACAACTGCAAATTCTGCTTCTGCAGGCAGGTTACCGATGACAAGTATTTCGCGCGAAGCCTTGATAATATCGTTGATGAACTTGAAGGAATAAGGGAAACGGAGATATACATTGTCGACGACGATTTCCTGTTTGGAAGAGAGAGACTTCTTAAGTTCTGCGACATGCTTAAGGAGCGGGGGATAGAGAAGAAATATCTTGTATACGGAAGAGCTGATTTCATTGCTGCAAATGAGGATGTAATTAAGCGGTTTAAGGAGGTCGGTCTTCGCGCCGTCATAGTGGGACTGGAATCCTGCGACAGCAGGGAACTAAACGATTATAATAAGCGTTCAGATGTTGAAATCTCTGAAAAAGCCGTTTCAATTCTTAAGAAGTATGATGTTGAATGCTACGGGACGTTTATCCTCGGACTTGACTGGAAATGGAAGGATTTCTCGGCACTTCTTAAATGGATTAAGAAACTCGGCCTGGTGTTCGTCAATCTTCAGCCGCTTACTCCGCTTCGCGGAACTGAAATGTACGAAGCCTACAGGAAAGATTTCATCGTCAGGGAGGATGAATATGAGAAGTGGGACCTTGCGCACCTTGTCGTAAGACCAAAATACATTTCCGTCCGCAGATTCTACCTGTACACGCTTCTTCTGTACTATTTTGTCACGGCAAATCCGAAGAGCGGTCTTTACATGATAAAAAAATACGGTCTTCACGATACTCTGAAGCTTTCCTTTGGCGCTCTGCTCGTGAACAATCAGTATGTTAAGAAAGTAATTAAGGGGGAACAACAGTGAAAGAGAAAATACGACTTCTTCTTGTAAGACCGAAGTACTGGTCACTTGTTGCCAGTCTTGAACCGCTCGGACTCGAGTACATTAAAGGCCTTTGCAATGACATAGGTGTTTCGTGCATGATTCATGACGAGTACCGGTATCCCTGGGCACTCAGACTTTCAAGATTATGCCGTGTAATCCGTGAGAACAAAATAAACGTCGTCGGCTTTAATGCAAATGCCAATACCGTTGACTATATCAGGAAGAGAGCTCATGAGCTTAAGCTGATTTTCCCGAATCTTACCATTATGGTCGGGGGCCCCGATGCCGAGAGGAACTATCGCGATTACTGCGGAAAACCTGTTGACCTTGTCTATTATGATAACGGTCTTGAAACAATGAAGAATATTCTTCTCGGAGGTTTCACTGAGTCTAATCTTGATAAACAAAAAGGAATAGCGTTTAAGAGAAAGGGTAAATGGGTATTTAAGAAACAGGGACCGCCGGTATGCTCTTTTATCTGCAAGCCGGACCGCAGCACCTTCTATAAAGACTTACGGCATAATTACATATTTATGAAAGGAAAGTATGCGATAAGCAAGGCGTCCTTCTCATGTCCGTTTAACTGTAAGTTCTGCTATTGCACGAAGATGAACGGCGGAACATATACGGAGCGGAATCTTGAGGAAGTAATTGAGGATATCGTTGACATTAAGCATGATAAAATCTGGTTTGTGGATGATACTTTTTTCTGTAACAAAGAAAGAGTACGGGAATTCTGCAACATGGTTATTGAGCGCGGAATAAAGAAACAGTTCATGGCGTACGCAAGAGCGGATTTCCTTGCGGAAAACCCCGATATTCTGCCGCTTGCCTATAAGGCCGGGTTCCGCGATATCATGGTCGGACTCGAAGCCATCACCGATGACCGGCTTGACGCGTATAATAAGCAGACTTCGAGAAACGAAAACATTCTTGCAATCCGTAATCTTCACGAAAGCGGCATAGTATGCAACGCGCTTTTTGTTGTCGATTATACTGCAACGCGCGAAGATTTCAGGAATCTGATCAGGTTTATAAAAGAGAACAATCTTCTGTGGGTAGTGTTCGGAATCTTTACCCCTTACAAAGGCACCGATGCCTATGAGGAATACAAGGACAAGGTTGTAAACTTTAAGTCGAGGAGACTGGACGGCCTTCACATTACGATAAAACCGACACAAATGTCATCTTTGGAATACATGATGCAGTACTACCTGCTTCATCTTAAGACTTATCCCAAGATAATATTAAGAAGTATTGCAGGAACTGCTTACGATACGAAGAGAAAGGTTTAAGGTGATTTATGAGATATCTTTTTGTCAGAGTCCGCTATGATAAACGAGTTGCAAGCATGGAACCTTTGGGACTTGAATATCTGCTTGCCGCAGTGAAAAAAGAAGGTCACAAAGGCTACATTTTCGATGAAGGACTTTACAGCAGCATCGGAAGATACAGAAGACTGTCAGAAGTAATAAAACTCAAGAAAATCGATTTTGTCGGATTCTCAGTCATGTCAAGTTCTGCGGAAATTGTACTTGATCTGATTAAGAAACTACGCCGTGATTTCCCGGAACTTCTCATAATGGTGGGCGGACCCGAAGTAATGCTTAATTACAGGGATTTCCTTCTCCCCGAGATTGACTTCGTATCTTACGATAACGGAATTGAATCCTTCAGAGCGGCCGTAAAAGGTAATTTCGCACCGGAAGTTATGGCAAATCTTCCGGGCCATGCTTTCAAATGGAACAGGACCTGGGTTGTTAACGAAAAAGGATCTCCTGTCTGCGGCTACAGTCTTCGTCCTGACAGAACTCTTTTCTACCGCAACAAGGACAAGTATAAAGTAATTGCCAAGGGAACCTTTGCTCTTGCCAAGTCGACTTTTTCCTGTCCGCAGAAGTGCAAGTTCTGTGTTTCCAGACATTTCAACGACTGCACCTATGCCGAGCGCGATCCGGAGGATTTTGTTGACGAGCTTATGAACCTTGACAATGACAAGGTTTTCATCATCGATGATGACTTTCTTGTTAACAAAAAGCGCGTAATCAAAATCTGCAATCTTCTTAATGAGCGCGGCTGCGACAAAACCTTCATGGTATTTGCAAGAGCCGACAGCATCATGAAATGCGAAGACATCATGCCTCTTTTATACAAAAGCGGTTTCCGTGACATGCTGGTCGGACTTGAAGCAGTTGAAGACGAAACGCTCATCAAATACAACAAGAATTCCAGCGTTGAATGTAACCGCCGCGCCATCGACATTCTCAGAAAAAACAACATGCTTTGCGTCGGTCTCTTTGTTGTTAACTATGATTTCAAACACAAAGATTTCCGCAACATCAATCGTTTCATCCGCAAAGAAGGTATTATCTGGGTTCTGTTCAGCATCCTTATTCCCTTCAAGGGCACTCCCGTCTATGAAGAGAATAAAGACCGCCTTTACAAATACAAATACAGGAGAACTGACGGCACGCATGTCCTTATGAAGACCACCGGCATGTCCCGCCTAATGTTCCTCCTTGAATATAACCTTCTCTACATACGCAATTATCCGCGTATCTACCTTGCCGGCCTTACCGGCAAATTTGACCGCAAATATAAAAAGTAAATTGCGCCCGCGGCGAGGCTGGTCACGTATCGGCTGCGCATAGCAGGGAGATTCGGACGGTGGCGAAGGAAAAACTTTCGGAGGACAGAGGGGAATGAAAATACTGATGATAAAGCCTGAGGTTGTGGGCGTGTTTTCGTATACGAATCAGGTGGAGCATGAACCGCTTGAACTGGAGTATCTGTATACGGTGTGTCGTGACAGAGGTCATGAGCCGGTTATTTATGACAGGCGGTATGAGCACATGCCGTTTGCGGAGAAGATGCGAAGGGAAAAACCGGACGTGGTATGTGTGTCAGGATATATTACACAGCAGAAGCTGATGATGAAGCTGGCACACGAAGCGAAGAAGTGTGACAGAAGTGTCAGAGTGATTCTTGGCGGAAGCAATGTTGAGATTAATTATGAGAACTATTATGAGTCAAAAGCGGATTATCTGTATATTGCGAGCGGACTTGAGGGCTTTGGTAAGCTGATTGATTACATTGATGCAAGAAAGCGCGGAGACAGGTCGAAAACGCTTAAAGAGATAGAGGGCATCTGTTACAGAAGAAAAGGTGAGTGGATTGTAAATCCGGCAAGGGTTGAGACGCCGGAAGATCTGCCTGTTCCTGACCGTTCTTTTTTCTATGCGAATAAAGAGAAGTTCGCTTATCTTAAATTCAGACCGCTTGCGCTTGTTAAGAATTCCTTCAGCTGCAGAAAGAAATGCAATTTCTGTTTCTGCACGAACAGAAACAGCGGAAGATATGCTTCGAGGACTGTGGAAAATCTTGTGAATGAGATTGAGTCGCTTGAGGTACCGTGCATTCATATTACGGATGATGATTTTCTGACTGACAGGGAGTTTTTGCTGGAGTTTGCAAGGCTCCTTCGCGAAAGGAATATTAAGAAACAGTATCTGATATACGGAAGAGCAGACTTTATTGCTGAGAATGAGGATGTTATTAAGATCCTCGCTGAGGTGGGGCTTTCGCTTGTAATGGTAGGGCTTGAAGCCATAAGTGACGATGAACTTGATTCATATAATAAGAGGACGAGCGCGGCGCAGAACGAGGAGTGCGTAAGGATTCTTCATAAATACGGGGTATACTGCGCGGGACTTTTCATTGTTCATCAGAAAATGACAAGAAAGGATTTCGGGAAGCTCTACAGGTATATTAAGAAACGCCCGATTTTTCCGACAATTTCTGTATTCACGCCGATGCAGGGCTCAAGAATATATGATGAATATAAGGATGAAATGATTACAGGGGATGCGACAAAACAGGACCTTTTCCACTGCCTGTTAAAGCCTGAACATATGAGCCTTACGGAGTTTATGATCAGATACTATATTCTGTCCGCGAAGGCCATGATGTGCAGAAGAAACGACAGCCTGTACGGAAGCATAAATGTTCCGGCGGCACTTTTGTATGCCGCAAAATCTTTTGCTTTGAAAATCCGAAGGAGGATAATTTTCTGATGAAGAAGAAAATACTTATTATCCAGCCGACTCCTTATGACTGGCAGGGTAATCTTGTAAAAAAGAAAAAACTGTATTTTGTCGGACTTGCACTCCCGCTGCTTGCTGCTCTTACACCTGATGACTTTGAGGTAGAGCTTTGCTATGAGACAATTGAGGATGTGCCGTTTGATACGGACGCCGAGCTTATCGGAATAAGCAGCATGGGACACGCGGTAATAAGGACAATTGATATCGCGAAGGAATTCAAAAAGCGCGGCAAGACAGTTATTCTTGGCGGATATATGGTAAGCCTTGTTCCGGAGGAAGCGAAGAAATATTGTGACAGCGTTATTATCGGAGATGCCGAAGAGGTCTGGGAGGATATGCTCGATGATTATCTTCGCGGAACGCTTCAGAAAGAATACAGAAAGAAGCTTACAAGCCTTCATACGCCTCTTCCGAGGTACGAAATGATTCTTGATAAGAGAATCGGCAACTTCCTCCCTGCTCAGGCAGGAAGAGGATGTGCCAAATCCTGCAGCTTCTGTTCGATTTACTGCCTGTATCAGGGGCAGTACTTAAAGCGTGAGATACCTGAAGTAATAAGGGATATTGTGCGCGTTAAGGAGCTTGGGTTTAAACAGTTCCTTCTTCTTGATGATAATATTTTCTCTGACAGGGATTATGCGCTTTCGCTTTGCGCCGAGATTAAGAAGCTTAAGATGCGCTGGATGACGCAGTGCTCTGTAGATATTGCAAAGGATACGGAGCTTTTGAATGCCATCGCAGACAGCGGATGCTATATTATGAGCTTCGGACTTGAGAGCATATCGAGGGAGAGCCTTCTTGGAATGAACAAGGCATGGGCTCATCCGGATAAGTATTCCGAACAGCTTTCGATAATCAGAAAGCACGGAATTGATATTGCTTCCGAAATGGTGGTCGGTGCTGACGGCGATACACTCGAATCGATTGCGGCGACAGCGCGCTTTGTGGAGAAAAATAAAATAGCCGTACCGAAATTCTATATCCTTACACCCATTCCGGGCACGAAGTACCATGACGAAATGGAAGAGCAGGGCAGAATTTACAATACGGATATGTATTCCTACAACTCCTGCGAGGCTGTTCATATTCCGAAAAATATGACCCCCGAAGAACTTACGGAGGCCTACTGGAAGCTGTATAACGATGTATATTCGATAAGGTGCATCTTGAAAAGAACTGTTTTCACAAAGGAATTTTTCAGGAAACCCTTTGTTATGTCCTTCTACTTTTTTGTAAATATGTTCTACAGAAAACATATCAAAAAAGGAATCGTTCCGAATATTATATAAACCGTTGTCAGGTTACAATAACAAGATTTGCACAATCCTTGTCGCCGCCGAGGTCGTAAAGGCGCCCGGATTTAAGTCCGACAATCTTGGGACGAAGAGGATACCCGGGGGTGTTCTCAACAACCTTTGCCATTTCACCGGTTGAAAGTGTTACAAGCGAATCCACCGGATAGAGAATAACTGTGTTAAGGAAAACTTTGATTACGTCGATGTCGAGCTCCTCTGACATCGACATTATCATTTCTGTGGCTGTGCTCATCGGGAAAGGATTTTTATACGGACGTTTTGTGACAAGCGCGTCAAAAACATCGGCAACCGAAATGATTCTTGCAAACTTGCTTACCTTGTCAGAAGGAAGCTTCTGAGGATATCCGCGCCCGTTGAGTTTCTCGTGATGCTGGAGAACTCCGAGCATAATATCCATTGAGAAGGTTCCTTTTTCTTTAAGAATCTGGAAGCCGAACAGCGTATGCTGCTTCATAAGGTCGAATTCGAGGTCTGAAAGTTTACCGGGTTTATTAAGAACTTCGGCAGGGATTTTGGCTTTTCCGACATCATGAAGAAGTCCCGCAATACTGAGGTCGCGAAGCTCGGTTTCCGAAAGTCCGAAATTCTTACCTATAACAACACTCATTGCGGCTACGTCAACGGAGTGCTTGAAGGTGTATTCATCACTTACCTTAAGCATTCCAAGGTCGACTGCAACGGCATCGTCTGCAAGAACGGAATTCATAAGATTGGTTGCTGTATTTACCGAAGAATCGGTAAAGTCCGCTGCCGCCGGGTTGGCAAAAAGATTCTGTACTCCTTCGCAGACCTGTTTTTTTACAGATTCGGAAAGCTTGGCCTTTGGCTTGTCGGCAACCCTCGATTTGGCAATAAGGTCCCTTGTGTATTGCGGAATCTGAAGTTCGAGTTCATCCGGGTCCACTTCTCCTTCGGCAATATATATACTGCCGATTCCCTTTGTTTTCAGGTATTCAATCTGAAAGTCATCAAGATAAACGCCCTTTTCGATAAGAGCGCGTCCTGTGCCGTCGATGATGGCCTGATCGATTTTCATTCCCTCTTTAAGGACTCTGGTGCTTACAAGCCTTCTTGTTATGGCCATTTATTTTACCTCTGCGGCTTTCCGGTATACTTTTGTTGCATATAATGCAACAGGAAGTGTTAATACAAGAATGATAAGTTCAAGAATGAACAGGTTAAGACCGAAACTGTTAAGAAGCGATGCTATAAAATCTACTGCGAAGTGGCATACAAAGGCAATCGCAAAGAATACGCCTTTATTTTTGTTTGTTGCAGCCTGCCATACAAGTACCGATAACGAAATCTGGAGGATTAATGCAACAATTCTCTCGAGAGGACTTAAAAGGAAGGTTGAAGGTGATGCAGATACGAGAACATCAACTACCTGGACCTTCATTTCCGCAGCTGTCTCGGGAGGAAGCGTTGCAAGCATCATATCAATCTCACCTGTATTTATGAGAATTGAATAGAGAAAGTTATTAAGCATTCCGAGACCGAGAATATACAGCATCTCAAAGCCACCGTGACCGGCTCCGTACATAAGTGCGTTTGCCTGATTGCCGTGTGATTTCTTAAGGCAGAATTTCATTGCAACGAAACGTCCTGTCTCTTCGAAGGCAGCAGCTGCAAGCGCGCCGTAAAGCGCGAAGAGAATAGGGGTATTCATAATGGTTTCGCCCAAAGGTGAAGCCATAACAAATGAATGAAGAATTCCCTCGAGAACGAGAGCAAAAAGGATAAATACCGCAAGTCCTATAAAGAATGGCAGAAAATCGGCATTTTTTCTTTTCTTGAAATAAATCATTAATCCGATGGGAGCAGCGACAGATAAGAAAAGGCTGAATCCCTGAATTGCAACTGACAGTGACGGAACCATTTTTTCCTCCAAAAATCCCGACAGCACAGCGGCTGCCGGGATACAATATTTTTTCGATATTATAACAGAATTAATCGAGCTCCTCAAGGAGGATATTATCAATTACAACTGTATGTTTGTCACTTATCTGAATTCCGTCAACAGCACCGAGGCTGATGCTGAGAATCGTGTGCTCGTCTGTCGGATTCTCCATGGTAAATTCAACTGAATAGGTATTGTATTCTTCTGTGGCGTCTCCGAAGCATGAACCTGAGTAAGGAATCCAGTTGTCGTCTGCGGAACCGTCACGCTGAAGGGCAAACATGATTCTTCTCGGAACAGTTGATTTGGCATCAAATGAAAGCCTGTAGTTCTTTCCTTCTGTAAGCGTGATGTCATTCTGCTTCAGCTGGATTTTCCAGTCAAGGTCGCCTGTGTTCATAATATCGATGCAGCAGGCGCTGTCTTCGTTCAGTGTGTCAATTACATAAGCCACATCGCTTGTTGTGTAGGCATACAGTTCATAACCGGTAAATCCCGAATTAAAGCTTCCGTTAAGAAGAATTGAATCTTCCATGATTCTTACGTTATCAAGTCTTACGTCGCTGCCGTTTCCGAGATTGAATGAGAGAACACCGTCTGAAACGTCGTCACCTGTCGTGAAGTTAAAGCTGTAATCCGTCATCTTATCGGAAAGAGAAGCCTCAAAGGTTTCCCCGAGAATGGATGCAGTAATCGTATTAAGTCCCGAAGCGCTAAAAGAGAACGCATACTCGGTATTCGGTGAAAGACATATATCTTCCTGATAAAGTACGATGTCTTCGGGATTCTTGTTTGCACCGTCTACAGCAAACATTCTTATGTTGTTATCGTTTGTTACGCGGTAGTCTGCTCCGTCTGAAACGTTCCAGTAGATCATTCTGCCTTCGCCTCTGTCGAAGTCACCGTTTCTTACGTAGTTTCCGTCGGGAAGACAGGGATCTTTGGCAATTTCACCGCCCTCCCCGGATTTCTCAAAGCGGACATTTGTGATATGAACACTGTCTGAATAGCCCTGATTACCGAGGTTGTACTCAATTCTGGCAGTGGGGTCGGTTTCGTCTGTCATGAGAATATCAAAGGTGTAGGTCTGCTTATCAGGCGTTACTGTTATATATGTATCCGGAAGATAACGAACCCATCCGGCATTCGGAGCTGTTATTGCGGTAATGATTGTACGCTCGTTATCTGCCCAGGCATCAAACGAATAGGTGTAGCTGCTTCCCTTCTCCATCGGAATATCGGGCTGTACAAGCTGTACGCTGTAGTCGAGTTCTCCGGGATTTGTTGTGTCGATATGGACGGCGTTGTCTTTTATGCTGCACTCGGCCACGCCTTCACCGGCTGTAAGGAAGAACCAGTTCTTGCTGTCGTATACGTCTTCGTCATCGAAATTAGGATTGATAACATAGTTGCCGTTCTCGTCAGGCCCCCTGAAATTAACTTCTTTAACAGGCTTTGTTACGTTCTCGTCATAGCTGTCTTTCTGATAGAAGCGGACATAATCCACGCACATTCTTGCGTTTGTTCCGAACTTGGCATCCTCATCCGGATATCCGGGCCAGTCGCCGCCGACTGCAACGTTGAGAATGAGATAGAAGGGCTGGTCGAAGGGGGCGGGATATGTAATCTCATCAAAGCCTTCCTTCTTGGTATACCAGTCATTCTCTGTATGATAGAGAATGTCATCTACATAGAAACGGAATTCTCCGGGTTCCCATTCAACGGAGAATACGTGGTATTCGCTGTGGAAATTACCCATTGAAAGCTTGAATGCCTTCTGTCCCGAAGAGTGAGGCTCGCCGTAGTGGAGCGTACTGTAGTTGGTTGAAACGTTGTCTCCGAGAACCTCCATAATATCTACTTCACCGCATTTGGGCCACTGTCCGTAAAGATTTTCATCATTTGGCATCATCCATATTGCGGGGAGGAAACCTTTTCCGACCGGAACGTTTGCACGGATTTCCCATTTTCCGTAGGTGTAAGCCTGCTTATTCTGCGTATTTACACGACCCGAAGTATAGGAAGCGCTGCCGTCTGCTTTTTCTTCCTTGAGTGCCTGAATAATAAGTGCTCCGTTTTCAAGGAAAGTGTTGTCTTTGCTGTCACCGTAGCTCTGCCACTCATTGTTAACCCAGCCGGGCTCATGGTATTCGTAGTTCCAGTTTGTAAGGTCGAGTGAATCTCCCGAGAAATCGTCCTTCCAGATAAGCGTATAACCGTCATCTGTTTTGGTTCCGATTTCAGGTGATTCCCATCCCTGCTGCTCGTAGGTCTTGGAAATGTCGAGCACATCACTTTTTACAATTTCGGTAGCGGGCTCTGCTTCGGGTAAAGCGGCAGGTTCCTCTTTCTCCGAAGATGCCTCCGGCGCAGGCGCTACCGGCATGTCGGGTGATTCTCCGCAGCCCGAAAGGCACGCCATTCCCATGGCGAGAACAAGTGCGGATGAAATGATTTTGTTTGCAAGTTTTCTCTTTTTCATGTTTTCCCCTTCCCTATATAAGTTTTTCAATTACTTCTCTGTAATGTTCGCTGCTTAATCCGAAATCCATTTCCTTGTAGCTCCAGAGTGCACAGCCTATTTCGTGTTTCTTAAAGACATTCAGGACATCCTTGTACCATCTGAATGTATCTTCCGAAGGCGCCCTGTCAATTACACCGAACTCACCGCAGTATAATTCGGCACCTTTTTCTTTGGCTGATTCGATTGCCTCCATAATGAAATCCTCATGGAAACTTTCGCCGATTTCCTCTGTCTTTACGTCCATAACGGCAGTGCCCTGACAGCCGAGCTTTACTGATTTATCTTTATATACAGAAGTTTTCTCCGGGTAGAAGGTGACTTCTTCGGGGTCCATTCCTTTAACCCAGTAGGCCTTCTGATGAGTGAAAATAAGCGGCTCATAATAATGGAAAGTAATCATCATATTACTTACGGGAGGAGCCACGAGCTCTTTTACACGCTTTGCGCTGTTCCATTCCACACCGCCGTAAATAATGAGGTTATTACAGTTCTCGCGGATTGCCTTTGCGGCTCTTTCTATCAGCTTATTCCAGACAGAGGAATATTCCGGATTAACTACCTCGTTAAGAAGCTCGAAAGCGACATTCTCACACACGCCGAATATTTTGGAGAGCTTAATCCATATGCATATGAATCTGTCCTGAACACTGCTGAGAGTGAAAAGCGGATCGTTGTTATTCTCATCATGCGTGTTGAAATCATACCCGGGTGCTTTATGAAGATCGAGAATGACATCAAGATTTCGTTTCGCACATTCCTCGATTACATTTTCAAGAAGCGCAATGTGATTTTTAATAATCTGCCTTTTGTTATCTTCAAGGAATTCATAATCAATCGGAAGTCTGACATGATCGAAACCATGGCTTTCTATCCAGTCAAGATCACCCGTACCGATGAAATTCATGTAACGCTCTTCTGTGTAATCACATTGTGAAAACCAGCCGCCAAGATTGATACCTTTCTGAAATTTACTCACAGGAAATTCCTCCCTTATATTTGTTATCTCTAATGTAAGTATTTTGAATGTAAATCTATATCACAATATTCTTATAAATAACAGAATATTCTTGTAAAAAAGAATGTACTCTGATAGATTTGATATATGAATACAGATTTTGCTCTTGAACAATTTCTTAACAGAGAAAAGAGTCTTTCCCATCTTGCAATGGAGAAGGAATATGCCTTTTACAGAGCTGTTGCTGAAGGCGATGAAGAAGGCGTAAGCAGGCATTTTATGCCTCTTACAAGTGAAGGGCTCGGAAAACTTTCGGATAACACTGTAAGAAACATGAAATATCACCTTATTATTACTATCGCGCTTCTTACAAGATTCTGTATTGAATCGGGACTTCCCGCGGAGGATGCATACTCACTGAGTGACATATATATAAGAAGAGTTGATGTGTATACAATGGAAGAGCAGGTGTCTTCTCTTCACCGGGAAATTGTAAATGAGTATACGAGAAGGATGCAAAATCTTAAGAGGAAAAGTCCGTTCTCAATGCATGTAACGCTTGCTGTCGAATATATTGATACGCATCTTCACAGTAAGATTTCACTTGCGATGATGGCAGAAAGTCTCGGAATAGGTAAAACCTATCTGTGTGACATTTTCAGGAAAGAGACAGGTTTTACAGTGGGTGAATATATAAACAGAAGCAGAATAAGAGCGGCCGAGAATATGCTTAAGTATTCGGAATACAGCGGAGCGGAGATAGGGAATTTTCTCGGCTTTTCCGGACACAGCCATTTTATTTCGGCATTTAGAAAGGAAACGGGCATGACGCCCGGGGAGTACAGGGCAAAGAATTTCCGAAAAGAATTCATTAACCGGGATGATGTATAAAGAAAGTAGTATAATATTCCGTATAAAGATTTGAAAGGCAGCATTATGAAAATAAAAATCAGAGTTGCAACCGAGGATGATGCAAAAAGCGTTCATGATATATACGGAGCTTATATCCCCGATGAGAATGTTTCTTTTACGGAAGAGATTCCGGATGAAAATGCTTACAGAGAGAAAATAAGAAAAACAAAAGAAAAGTATCCTTTCTATATTGCAGAGGATGAAAACGGGAAAGTACTCGGATATGTCCAGGGATCGCCATTAAGACCGCATGATGCTTACAGATGGAATGTTGAATCGACAATAATGCTCAGCCCTGATGCTCCGAGAAGAGAAGGAATCGCAACTGCTTTGTATGAGAAGTTTGAAAAAGCGCTTTCTCTTCAGGGATACAGGAATGTATATGCTGTAATAGTTGATACAAATGAAGCAAGTATTTCGCTTCATAAGGCGCTTGGCTATGAAATCGTAGGTCATTTTGAGGCGGCAGGTTATAAAAACGGCAAATGGAAGGGCATTGTATGGATGCGTAAGGAAATAGGGGACAGCAATTCTTCTCCGAAAGAGCCGGTCTCTTTTTACAACATCCTGTAAAATTTACTAAACAAGCAGGTTAACAACACGAATAATTTCGCAACAAATTTTTGGAAGCCTTGATTTTTCAAGGCTTCTTTTGGTTAAACGGTTTCCCAATCCGGGCTTTTGATTATTGCCGCGATTTGATGTATCATATAATTTACTATAGCTGATTAAGGAAGGTGCTGATATGAGTACTGCAAAAAAAATTGGTTATTTCTTTATTGCGCTGATACCGGGGGTTGTTTTCATTGTAATTCAGACGATTGTTGTTACTGTCGGATATATTGCAATCATTATGAGTTCAATTGACAATGTGATGACTTCTTTTTCAGATGTAATGTCACCGCAGTTTATTTCAGGTATTACGAATTCTGCCATGCAATATATGACTGAAATGAATGTGGCTTATCAGGTCGTGGCGATTATTGCCTTTGGTATCTGGTATTTTGTGGCATTCGGAAGAAAAGAGAAAAGAGAACCTGTATATGAGAAGCCGACTGTACTGAAAATCATAATTATCCTGCTTATGGCAGTTTTCGTTCAGTTTGGGGTAACAAATATTCTTAATATAACTGAGGCACTTTTCCCTTCGCTTTTTGAAACGTATGATCAGCTGATGAATCTTATCGGGGTACAGGACCCTACAATACTTACGCTTCTTTCTGCCGCAATACTTGCTCCGATAGTGGAGGAGCTTTGTTTCAGAGGACTTACTCTTCGTTTGTTTAAGAAAGCTATAGATAAGTTCTGGATTGTAAATATTTTTCAGGCGCTTTTGTTCGGCATAATTCATATGAATCTTGTTCAGGGAAGCTATGCTTTCGTTATCGGACTTATTCTCGGTTATCTGTATGAGAAATATCACAGTGTATTCATCTGTATGTTATTCCATTTCGGAATAAACGGATCGGCTTTCCTTGTTGATATCTTTATGGGAAAAATCCCCGACAACATGATTGAGGTTGCGGTAATATCACTTGCGGCAGGTGCAACTATTCTTGTTGCGGTATGTCTTGTCGTACTCGGCAAGATAAAAAGACCCGATGTCGGGAGGATTCAGTAATGGACCTTGTTAAGCTTGGAAATACGGGAATTGAAGTTAACAGAAACGGTTTTGGAGCACTTCCGATTCAGCGTGTATCAGATGAGGAGGCGGTAAAGCTTCTTCGTAAGGCTAACAATGCGGGAGTCAGATTTTTCGATACCGCAAGGTTCTATTCTGACAGCGAGCATAAGGTGGGACTTGCTTTTGAAGGCATACGTGAGAATGTTTATATCGCAACGAAGACAGGCTGTAATACTCCGGAAGAATTCAGGGAGCAGCTTGAAACCTCGCTTGAAAACCTGAAAACTGATTATATTGATTTATACCAGTTCCATAATCCTGCGTTTTGTCCGAAAAAGGATGACGGGACCGGACTGTATGAGGAAATGCTTCTTGCAAAGGAAAAGAAGTTAATCCGCCATATAGGAATTACGAACCACAGACTTGCCGTCGCGAAGGAAGCCATTTCTTCCGGTTTGTATGAAACGCTTCAGTTCCCTTTCAGTTATCTTGCTTCCCAAAAGGAGCTTGAGCTGGTAAAAGAGTGCAAAGAGCATAACATGGGCTTTATCGCAATGAAAGCTCTTGCCGGAGGACTTATTACAGATTCCCGTGCGGCGTATGCTTATATTTCACAGTTTGACAATGTTCTTCCGATATGGGGAGTTCAGAAGGAAAAGGAGCTGGATGAATTCCTCTCCTTTATAGATAACCCGCCTGTTCTTGATGATGAAATACTTTCCTTTATTGAGTCTGAGAGAAAAGAGCTTGCCGGTGATTTCTGCAGGGGCTGCGGATACTGCATGCCATGCCCGAAAGGAATAGAGATTAATAACTGCGCAAGAATGTCGCTTATGATAAGAAGAGCGCCGATTGCTGACCAGCTTCTTCCCGAAACGCAGGAGAAGATGAAGAAGATAGAAGAGTGTATTTCCTGCGGTCAGTGTAAGAAGAAATGTCCTTACGGACTTGATACGCCTTCTCTTCTTCGCAAGAATTACGAGGATTACAAGAGAATTCTTGCAGGCGAAGTATCGCCTGAGAAATAGAAACGCGGTATTTTACAAATCTTTTTTGCGGTGTATAATAACGTGGTGCGTGCACAGAAAAATCATGTGGGAGCTATAACGATGAAAAAAGTATTTAAGACATTTACGGCACTTGTTCTTGCGGTATTCATGCTTGCGGGATGTGCAAAAGAGGTTACTCCGATAGACGGAGCACAGTTTGAAGCAAAAGCTGAAGAACTTGGTTACTTTGTATATGACCAGTCAGATATGACAAAAGAGGATAATCCTCTTATCGATCAGTCTGTATGTGCTTTCTCCAAGTATGATCAGAACCTTACTTTTGAGTTTGATGTATATCTTGAGGAGAAAGATGCAATAGATCTTTTCAATTATCTTGTTGTTTCTTTTGAATATGCCAGGGAAAAGGGAACAAAAGCTACTGTAGTTCAGGAAGAAAACTTCTATCAGATGTCTCTTGACGATACATATTTCTATTATGTAAGAAGAGCAGGAAAGACACTGTTTATCAGTGTTACGACAGAAGTCTATAAGGCTGATGTTATTGCTATGGCAGAGGCTATCGGCTATTAATGCCGTTAAGCCATTTTCCTTTGAAATAGTATATTGAAAAGGAAATGGCAGATAAAGACCAGGTAATCGGATAAGCCATGGCAAGAAGCGTAAGTGAATGATTTATTGAAAGAGCTATGCTTATATAGGTTATTCTGATGACACACCAGCAGCCGAGCATTACGAACATCGGGACCGTCGCTTTTCCCGCACCTCTGAAAATCGCCGCCATACAGTGGCTGAAGGCAAGGAGAAAATAGAAGAGCGTAGTGGTTCTTGCGTAAAGCGAACCGTAATAAATAACGTCGGGATTTCCCGAACCGTCGAATAAAGATATCAGAACAGGAGCACTGATGAAAATCAGTGCTCCTATTATTTCTGCCATTGTAATCGAGCAGAGAATACCAAAGCGTATACCTTTTTTGACACGGGCTGTTTCGTTCGCACCGAGATTCTGTGAGATAAAGGTGGTAAGCGACATTGAGAAACAGGTGATCGGAAGAAAACCAAAGCCTTCAATCTTTGAATAGGCACCTATTCCGGCCATCGCATCAGAACCGAAAGAATTAATATTTGACTGAACAAAGACATTTGCAATTGAAATAATGGAATTCTGGAGACCTGCCGGAATTCCGTTTTTTAATATGAGGGAAAGTGAGCCCCCGTCAAGCTTCAGCTCTTTTGCCTTAATCGCGTAGTCAGGGTCTACTTTTCTCATAAGGCGGTACAGGCACAGACCTGCACTGATAAGCTGTGATATTGAAGTTGCGATTGCTGCGCTTGCAACACCGAAATCCATCACGGCAACAAACAGAAGATCGAGAACTACGTTTATGCAGGCTGAAAATATAAGATAATACAGAGGATGTCTGCTGTCACCGAGAGACTGGATTATGCCGACAAAGGTGTTATACATAATAAAACCGAGAGAGCCTGCAAAATACCAGCGAAGATAAAGAGTTGACAGAGGGAATACAGAATCCGGAGTGCCCATTAGTTTGAGAATCTCAGGAGCAAGAGTCATTCCGATAACAGTAAGAATTATACCGCAGATTACGCCGCCGAGTGCCTGTGTATGAATGGCTTTTCTTAGTGACGGAATATCTTTTGCACCAAAAAAGCGTGCAATAACAACTCCGCCTCCTATGGAGAGACCGCCAAAGAAACCTATCATTAAGAAAATAAGACTTCCGGTTGAGGTGACTGCAGCCAGAGCGGTGCTGTCGAGAAAATTACCTACTATAAGTGAATCTGCCACATTGTAGAGCTGCTGAAAGAGCTGCCCCAGCATAATCGGAAGAGCAAATTTGGTAAGACTTTTTGCAATTGGACCTGTTACGAGGTAGGAATTATCTTGTGTTTTCATCGACAAAACATTATACACCTAAAAACATAAAATACAGTTGGTAAATTGTGCAAAAATTGTAGCGCTTCTGCGTGAGTTGTGGTATTATATGTGATATATTTATTTTAAATAACCGCCAAAGGAGTGATGAGTTATGAAGAAACAGAAAAAAGGCATTTTTAACATGTACGTCATGCTAATTTTGTTTGCAATGGTTCCGCTTGTTTGCAGCATTGTAGTATTGACAATCAGTTCGGTGAGCAAGACAACAACGAACCTGGAAGCTCAGACAAAGCTTACCCTTAAGGTTGCTTCCGAAGATTTGAATTCTTACTATTCGGAACAGTTAAATGAGGGAACGCTCGTTGATGGTTTTGTACCATATGATACAACCTACGTTGACCGTCTTGCCGGAGACGGAGTTGAGCTTACTCTTTTCAAGGGTGATACACGTTTTGTTACATCCATTATCGGAGGTGACGGAAAGAGAATCGAAGGAACAAAGGCCGGAGATGCCGTTATCGCAGAAGTACTTGGAAAAGGTAACGATTACTATTCTGATGCTGTTACAATCAATAACAAAGCCTATTACGTTTACTACACCTGCATTACAAATGCAAACGGTGAGGCAGTAGGTATGGCATTTGCAGGAAAGACTTGTGAAGATGTTGAGGCCGCAAAGAGCGAGATTGTTACATCTTCTCTTATCACAGCAGGAATTCTTGTAGTCGTATTCGTTCTTCTGTGCCTTGTCCTTGCAAGAGCAGTTGCAAAACCTATAGGTCTTGTGGCAAAGAACGTAGAGCTTATTGCAAAGGGTGATCTTTCTGAGAAAGAAAGCTGCAACAGTAACATTACAGAAACTGTCAAACTTATTCAGGCTCAGACACTTCTTCAGGATAAACTTTCAGAGATTATCGGAAATACCAAGAATACTTCCGGAAATCTTATTTCTACAATCGAAGATGTCAGCGATTCTTCAAATCGTGTTGCAAGTGATACATCACAGATCAGCAGTGCAATGGAAGACCTTGCACAGGGAGCTACTTCAATGGCTTCTTCGGTACAGGATCTTTCAGAGAGAACAAGCGATATTGATGAGTGCGTAAGAGACATCCACGATTCGGTAACACAGCTTACAGATTCTTCTGCAGCTATGAAGGAAGCTAATGATGAGGCTACCTCATTCATGAACAAGGTTTCAAATGCAAGTGATGAATCAACAAAGGCTGTTGAAGACATTACAGTACAGATTGCAAGCACCAATACTTCAATCGAGAAGATTGATGAAGCTGTTACAGCTATCATGAGTATCGCAAGCCAGACCAACCTCCTTGCTCTCAATGCTTCAATTGAGGCAGCAAGAGCAGGTGAAGCAGGAAGAGGATTTGCGGTTGTAGCAGATGAGATTAATAACCTTTCTACACAGAGTAATGACAGTGCAAAAGTTATTTCCGAAATCGTTAAGGAGATTAAGGAACAGTCAGCTAAGTCAGTAAGCTTTGCTGAGAAAGTTAAAGACATTATCCAGTCCGAGCAGACATACGTTGAAGAGGCTCAGGAGAAGTTCCAGATTCTCAACAGTGAGATTAAGACTTCTACAGAGAACATCAGCAATATCAATGCTCAGGTTGCAACTCTTTCAGCTGCAAAGGATAAGATTATCAGCAATGTAGAAGACCTTTCAGCAATCTCCGAAGAGAATGCAGCATCCAACGAGGAAGTAAGTGCTTCGCTTTCTTCTATCGCAGGCGCAATTGACGGAATCAGTTCTAACGGTTCTGCAATGACAGAGGGTGCTCTTGATCTTCAGAACGTAATCGGATATTTCAAATAAGGATTACTTCTTACAAACAGCAAAACGGACCGGCAAATGCCGGTCCGTTTTGCTGTTTTGCTTTGTGAAATTTCTAATATATAATTCCACCCCCGAGAACGGTGTCACCAAAGTAAAATACACAGGCCTGTCCGGGAGTAACGGCTCTTTGCGGATTGTCAAATATTACCAGAGCCGAGTCTGCATCTGTAATCTTTACAGTCGCAGGTTCTTCATGGTGTCTGTATCTGATTTTGGCGCTGCAGCGGATTTCCGATTCCTTTGGGAATCCGTTTACGAAAGAAAGATTTCTTACGTTCACTTCTGTTTTAAAAAGCGCCTCATTGTCTCCGAGAATAACTTCGTTTGTTTCCCTGCATATTGACTGAACATAAAGGGGAGAAGAGTAGGAAATGCCAAGACCTTTTCTCTGCCCGATTGTGTAATTTATTATTCCGTTATGCTTTCCGAGAATTGTACCGTCGTTTAAAACGAAATTACCGGATTCACATCCCTTGTCTGTATACTCTTTTACTACCAAAGCGTAGTCGCCGTTCGGAACAAAACAGATATCCTGACTGTCTTTGGAAGAGGCGTTTTCAAATTCTTTCTGTCTTGCAAGCTCCCTGACTTCATCCTTTGTCAGATTTCCGAGGGGAAAAAGAATATGCGACAAATCCTCCTCTTTAAGGAAGTAAAGAAAATAACTCTGATCCTTCTCCGGATACAGCCCCTTTTTGAGGAGGTAATGACCGTTTTCCGAAGCTACCCTTGCATAGTGTCCTGTTACAAGCTTGTCACAGGAAAGCTTCACCGCTTCTTCCCACAGCACACCGAACTTAAGATAACGGTTGCACATAAGACAGGGATTGGGAGTAAGACCTTCTGAATAAGCCTTTGCAAAAGGCTGTATTACCTTCTCCTTAAACAGATTGCTGTAATCCCTGATTTCGTGCCTTACGCCGAGTCTGTCACAGGCACTTTTTGCTTTAAGGGCGTTCTCTTTTTCCGAACCTTCGAGAATCATGGTGATTCCCGTAAGCGCATATCCTTCATTTTGAATTAAACTTGCGGCAACCGTGGAGTCCACGCCGCCGCTCATGGCTATCAGTGCGTTCATGGCGTTATTATAGCAAATCATTGTATTTCCGTATAGAATTAAAATGATAGTGTAATTCTCGGTTTTTTATGGTATAATTCTACGAGAAATCAAATTTGCAGTTTTTGGAGGAAATCTGATATGACAATTAACCGGGAACTTGTTGGAAAGCAGCTTACAATTGCGTTGGAAGGCAGACTTGATACTTCTACAGCGCCCGAACTTGAAAGCGTTGCTGCTGAAGCTCTTGATGGTGTTGAGAAATTAATTATAGATATGAAAAGTCTTGAATATGTTTCATCTGCCGGTCTTCGTGTGCTTCTTAAAATGCAGAAGACAATGAAGAAGAACGGGGAAATGGTTGTCAGAAATGTAGGACCTGAGATTATGGAAGTTCTTGATATTACAGGTTTTTCAGATATTCTTACTATAGAATAAACAGATTGAGCCCGGCATAAGACGGGCTTAACTTTTTTTGATTTTCTATTGGCCATTTCGGGGGACGATTCGTACATATAGGTAAAGGAGGAATGCATATGGCTGATGATATTGAGAAAAAATTGAATTCGCTGTTTGATTACCAGAATTATGCCGGAAATGCACGTCTGTTTTCCCTGATAAAAGAGACTGAAGATAGATACAACATGGCACTTGATGATGATGATCTTGAGATGGTGAGTGCCGCAATGGGCGGGAAAGGCGTCCCGGATATTCATGGACGAATCAGCGAAGAATGAAATTTATGTGACATATAAGCCAAAGGTTTCGGCTTTTATGCACAGCAAAATCAATAATTATTATGATGCAGAGGACCTCGTTTCATCGGTATTTGTTAAGGTGTATGCCAAGATTGATACATTTGATGAGACGAAGGCCTCTATTTCCACGTGGATTTATCATATTGCACAGAATACTGTGATTGATTTCTTTAGAGCAAAAGGTGTTCAGCAGAAGTTCATTGATGAAGGCGAGATGCAGGAGGATATTCCTGCTACCGAGGAAGAAGCCGATGAGCAGCTCGAAATGCTTGCCGATGCGCTTGAATCTTTGAATGAAAGAGAACGCAGTCTTATAATACTTCATTACTATAAGAAGAAGTCACTTAAGGAAGTGGCACTTATTATGGGAATGTCTTACAGTAATATCAAAATTATTCACTCAAAAGCTTTATCGCATTTACGCGATTTTTATCCCAATTAGGGGGAGGATACATTAAGTTGGGAAATGAGAACATTTTCCGTGAAAAGAGCCTGAAAAGACTTTCTTCACCGGAAGAACTTCACGAGTATATTCACGTTGTAACTCCCGGAGTGTGGGTTACTCTTATTTGCGTTCTTGTTTTCCTTGCGGGAGTTATTCTCTGGTCCTGTTTCGGGTATGTTGATTCTGATGTCAGAACTGTCTGCGTTGTTAAGAACAAAGAAGCAATAATATATGTCCGTTCAAATGATGACGATCTTTTCAGGGAGGGAATGCCCGTTAAGATTGACGGCGGTGTGTATTCGCTTTCGCTTGCACGAATGGGCGACCCTACCTCCGAAAACCCGGGCGCATATGCTCTCGAAGTCGGCGGCTTTTATCCGGGAGAGTATATTACTCCTATTCATATGACAATTGATAAGGCTGACGGTATCTATAAAACTGAGATTACCGTTGAAAGTATACATCCTATAACATTTCTCTGGAGATAATTGCATTACATGGCAGATAATACTCCAAAATCCGAAAAAACAAGAAAAATGAATAAGCCTGTTTCAAAAGGCGTAGCCAAAGTGCCGATGATAATGCAGCTTGAAGCACTTGAGTGCGGAGCTGCGTCTCTTGCAATGATTATGGCCTATTACGGAAAATGGGTACCGTTAGAAAAGGTGCGCATTGCCCTTGGCGTGTCAAGAGACGGTTCCAATGCATCAAATGTCGTTAAGGCTGCAAGAATGTACGGACTGGATGCGGGCGGTTTTAAATTCGAACCGGAGAATTTGAGAGAATCCGGATTATTCCCATGTATTGTACATTGGAATTTTAACCATTTTGTTGTTCTTAAAGGTTTCAGAGGCAGCAAGGCATATATTAACGATCCCGCAAGAGGGGAACTTGCAGTCTCGATGGAAGAATTTGACGAGTCGTTTACCGGCGTATGTCTTATGTTTGAACCCTCTGAAAGCTTTGTCATGGAAGGAAAGAAAAGAAGCGTTCTTGCCTTTGCCGGAAAGAGACTTAAGAAGACAACAGCAGCGCTTGTATTCGCCGCAATAGTAACTGCGATTTCTTCGATACTTGCAATGCTTATGCCGGCTTTTAGGCAGGTATTCTTCGACCGCATTCTGACCAAAGCAAATCCCGAGTGGATGAAAGGTTTTGTAATTATCCTGTCTGCTCTTTCGCTTGTGATGATTATTGTTTCGTTTCTACAGTCAATATATCTGCTCAAAATATCGGGCAAGCTTGATATTGTGGGAAGCAGCTCGTATATGTGGAAAGTTCTTCATATGCCGATGGAATTCTTTACGCAGCGTTATGCAGGTGACATTCAGAGCAGAATGACAAGCAATGCTTTGATAGCAACTACACTCATAAACTCACTTGCACCGACTTTTATTCACGGAGTAGTTCTTATTTTCTACCTTGCCGTAATGATGAGATACAGCGTTTTACTTGCGGCAATAGGCGTTATCTCCACAATTATCAGTCTTCTTGTCTCATTGTATGCCTCAAGAAAAAGAGTTGAGCTTTCAAGAGTTCTTTATAAAGACAGGGCAAACCTTGCCTCAGCTACTGTTTCCGGTATTGAAATGATTGAAACCTTAAAGGGAAGCGGCGCAGAGAACGGATATTTCAGAAAGTGGGCGGGATATCAGAGTAATGTTAACTACGGCGAAGTGAAATTTGCCAAAATTGCCGTATATCTTGAAGGAATTCCGGAACTCATCAATTCTGTTTCTGCCGTAATTGTTACGGCACTTGGCGGCATTTTTGTAATTAACGGCGAATTTACAGTCGGTATGATTACGGCCTTTCTCGGATTCCTGCAGTGCTTTTTACAGCCTGCCGGAGAACTTACCGCATCCTGCAAAACAATTGCAGAGATGAGAACCGACATGGAAAGAGTTGAGGACGTAATGCAGTACCCGGAGGATGACATTTTTGTATCCGAAGGGGAAGAACAAGAGTACAGGAAACTGACCGGTGAAATTGAGCTCAAGAATATTACTTTTGGTTATTCGAGACTTGCCGCACCTATTATCACTGATTTCTCTTTAAAAATCGAAAAGGGTCAGTGCGTTGCAATTGTAGGCGGTTCGGGTTGCGGAAAATCTACATTATCAAGGATTATTTCGGGACTTTATAAACCGTGGAGCGGTGAAGTCTTTTTTGACGGAAAACCTCTTGGAAGCATAAACAGAGATGTGTTTACCGGAAGCCTTGCCGTTGTAGACCAGGATATTATTCTGTTTGAGGATACAATTTCCGACAATATCAGGATGTGGGATAAGTCCATTGAGGATTTTGAGATAATCCTTGCAGCGCGGGATGCCCAGATTCACGATGATATAATGCAGCGTGAAGGCGGATACGAATACAGAATTACCGAGGGCGGAAGAGATTTCTCCGGAGGACAGAGGCAGAGACTTGAAATCGCAAGAGTTCTTGCCCAGGATCCGACAATCATTATTATGGATGAAGCGACTTCGGCGCTTGATGCCAAAACGGAAGCCGAAGTTGTTGCCGCGATTAAGGACAGGGGAATTACACAGATTGTAATTGCTCACAGGCTTTCAACAATACGTGACTGCGACAAAATCATTGTGCTTGATAACGGAGTGCCGGTGGAAGTCGGAACTCATGATGAACTTATGGCGCTCGGCGGTAAATACACCGAGCTTGTAACCTGTGATTAGGCCGAAGTGAGGAAATCCTTTTATGGGCTGGTTTGATGAACAGATAAATGAACGCAGATTAAAAGATGATGCTGTATTTGCAAGAGCCTTTGAAGAAATGACTTCTGCCGTTATGGGAAGCAGAACCTTCAAACAGCTCTTTGACAAGGGCGAAAGCGTTGCTGATGCAGTTACTGCCGTTCTGAAATATTACAACATTGAAACAGAATATGATATTAAGCCTGCGGATGAAGAAGAAAAGATTGATGAGTTCATTGAGAAGAACTTACGAATCCAAGGGATAATGATAAGGGACGTGGTTCTTAAGGGGAAATGGTGGAAGGATGCTACATTCCCAATGATAGGATTCCTTAAATATAAGGGCATTCCCGTTACGCTTTATCCTGCCAAAACTTCCGGCTATTTCTATATTGATCCGCAAAGCGGCAGGAAAATCAGAATTAACAAGGAGTCGGCAAAGGAACTCGAATCAGAGGCATTTTGCGCCTATAAGCCTTTCCCGCTAAGGGAAATGAGAATAGGAGATGTCATTCGTTACATGCTGCAGTTCCTGACAGGATTTGATATTTTCCTGCTTTTCTTATACACTGCGATTATTACGGGACTTGGCATTTTTATTCCGAAATTCACATCCTTCTTCTACGGGGAAATCCTTAAAAGCGGCGACCATACGCTTCTTCTTGCTGCATCTAATTTCCTTTTGTGCGTAACGATAAGTACCGCAGGTTTTAAAGCAGTAAAGACACTTATCAGTATGAGAATCAGTAACAGGATGGGGCTTGCCGTATCGGCGGCTGCCATGATGCGTGTTCTTTCTCTTCCTGCTTCTTTTTTCTCTGATTACTCAGCGGGTGAACTTGCGGAAAGAGCAGACTGCCTGGGCGCTCTTTGCGATACGATTTTCGAGGCTGTATTCGGGCTCGGAATCACTTCTGTTTTCTCGCTCATATATATCGGACAGATTGCCATGTACGCTGAAAGCCTTGTGATTCCTTCGATTTTTATCCTTGTGCTGTCGGTCGGTATCGGTCTGATTGCAACCTTTGTTCAGATGAAGGTTACGAGAAAACGCATGGAAGCTTCTGCCAGGGAAAGAGGTATCAGTTACTCGCTTATCTGCGGCGTCCAGAAGGTAAAGCTTTCCGGCTCAGAGAAAAGAGCATTTGCAAAGTGGGGGAAGGCTTACTCCGAAAAAGCTGCGCTCACATACAATCCTCCGGCGATAATCAAGATAAGTTCATCGATTACGCTTACTGTTACGCTTATCGGAAACATCATATTATATGTTAATGCATTTTCGTCGAACATTCAGGTTGCCGATTATCTTGCTTTTGAGTCGGCTTTCGGAATGGTATCGGGTGCTTTTCTGTCTCTTGCCGGAATTGCTGTCTCGGTAGCCGAAATTAAACCGATTCTTGATATGGCATCACCGATTCTTAAGGCGGTTCCGGAGGTTTCCGGAAACAGAGTGCCCGTGGAAAGGTTAAACGGTGCCATTGAGATTTCAAAGGTTTCTTTCAGATATACACCGAATATGCCGTATGTTCTTGAAGATTTCTCACTGAGGATAAGAGCAGGTCAGTACATCGCTATCTGTGGAACAACCGGCTGCGGAAAGTCAACGCTTGTAAAGCTCCTTCTCGGATTCGAAAAACCTGAAAAAGGCGCTATCTACTACGACAGAAGAGATATTTCCAAAGTGGATTTGTGCTCACTTCGAAAGAAAATCGGTGTCTGCCTTCAGAACGGAACGCTTTTCTCCGGAGACATTTTTTCAAATATTGTTCTTTCCGACCCGACACTTACGCTTGAAGACGCGTGGGAAGCGGCAGAAATTTCAGGTATAGCGGATGATATCAGGAAAATGCCGATGGGAATGAGCACACTCATTTCGGAAGGTCAGGGCGGCATCTCCGGAGGACAGAAACAAAGGCTTCTAATAGCAAGAGCAATCGCGTCAAAGCCGAGAATCCTTATCCTTGATGAAGCAACCAGCGCACTTGATAATATTACACAGAAAAAAGTATCGGATGCGCTTGATAAGCTTAAGTGTACGAGGATTGTTATCGCGCACCGCTTGTCCACCATTAAGAATTGTGACAGGATTGTCGTTTTAAACAAGGGAAGAATAGAAGAAGACGGAACCTATGAAGAGCTTATGGCTAATGACGGATTCTTCGCAGAACTTGTAAGTCGTCAGAAACTGGATAAATAAGAAGCATGGAAATATATAAAGGTTATGTAGAAAGTATTGTATTTCGAAATGATGAGACACAGTATACCGTTCTTGAAGTAACGATAGCTGGCAGACTTATGCATGCTGTTGGGAGCTTTGAGGAAGTGTTTGAAGGCGAGAGCGTTGAGATTACGGGCGAGAGCGTAATTCATCCTCTTTACGGTGAACAGATAAAGGTTCATTCCGTGAAAGCCATTCTTCCGGAAGACACGGTTTCAATGTGCAGATACCTTGGAAGCGGTGCGATAAAAGGCATCGGTGAGGCAATGGCACAGAAGATAGTTCAGAAATTCGGAGAAGATACCTTCAGAATAATCGAAGAAGAGCCCGAGAGACTTTCTGAGATTAAAGGAATCAGCGAGAAGAAGGCAAGAAGCATTGCAATTCAGTTTGAAGAGAAAAAGAGTATGCGTGATGCAATGATTTTTCTCGAGCAGTACGGAATTAAGAACAGACTTGCCGTTAAGATATTTACAGCATACGGAAATGAAGTATATTCGATAGTTAAAACCGATCCGTACAGACTTGCGGATGATATTGACGGTGTCGGTTTCAGGCGCGCCGATGAGATAGCATCACGTATAGGTATCAGCAGAAACAGTGAATTTCGTGTGCGATGCGGGATAATGTATGTTCTTACCGGAGCTTCAGCGGAAGGTAATCTTTTCCTGCCGTATGAGGAACTTATTGCAAAGAGCTGTGAGCTTCTGCAGGTAGATGCGGATGAGATAGCATCGCAGACTGAAAACTTGTCAGTATTAAAGAAAATCAGAATAATAGGAAGCAGGGAGAGGGCGGAAGTATATCCCTCGCAGAATTATTATACAGAGCTTTCGGCTGCAAGGACGCTTCTTGAAATTCAGGCGGCAGCAGGAAACGCGTCGGAAGAAGAACGACGTAAGGTGCTGTCGGAAATCGAAGAACTCGGGACGAAATCAGGACTTGTTCTTGATGAGATGCAAAAGGAAGCTGTTCTCGGGGCTCTTTTGTCAGGCGTATTCATTCTCTCGGGGGGACCGGGAACCGGTAAGACAACCACCACCAGGATGATAATTGATTATCTGAAAGCCGACGGACAGAGCTTTTATCTTGCGGCTCCGACAGGGAGAGCAGCAAAGAGAATGGAGCAGGCAACCGGGTATGAAGCAAGAACAATTCACAGGATGCTTGAGCTGAGTGCAAGAGACGAAAACGACACACATGTCAGATTCGAACGTAACGAGAGCAATCCTCTTGAGGTGGATGCGATTATTATCGACGAAATGTCGATGGTTGATATTTTTCTATTTTCCGCGTTGCTTAAAGCAGTAATGCCGGGAACGAAGCTGATTATGGTAGGCGATTCAAGCCAGCTTCCTTCTGTCGGACCGGGTCAGGTTCTGCGTGACCTTATTGAAAGCGGACTTTTCAAAACCGTTATTCTTCAGAAGATTTTCAGACAGGCAGGCGAGAGCGACATTGTCATGAATGCGCACCGTATTAATAACGGAGAAGAGCCGCTTCTTAACAATAAGAGCAAGGATTTCTTTTTTGTTGAAAGCGATAATCCTTCCGTAATAGGGAGTCTTATTGTCAAGCATATAAAGGGAAAGCTCCCGGAATATGTAAATGCAAAACCTTTTGATGTACAGGTTCTGACGCCCATGAAAAAAGGTCTTCTCGGAACAATTGAACTTAACAGGCTCATGCAGGAAAGCCTTAATCCGCCCGATAAGAAGAAAAAAGAATTCGAAACAGGCGATATCCTCTTCAGAGAAGGCGATAAAGTAATGCAGATAAAGAATGATTACCAGCTTGAATGGGAAGTAAAAGGTCTTTACGGCATACCGGTTTCGAAGGGGACAGGCGTGTTTAACGGAGATACCGGTATCCTTACCAATATTGATACGGCGCTTCAGACGCTGACTGTCAGATTTGATGAGGGAAGATGCGTAACGTATCCTTTTTCGCTTGCGGATGAGCTTGAACCGGCGTATGCCGTTACAATACATAAATCGCAGGGAAGCGAATATCCTGCGGTAATAATTCCTTTGCTTGGAGTTCCGTCAATGCTGAGAAGCAGGAACATATTATATACCGGAATCACAAGAGCAAAGGGGTGTGTACTTCTTCTCGGAAGTCGGGAAACTGTTTTCGATATGATTGAAAACGATAAAGTCTGGGAGAGGTACAGCGGTCTTAAGAACCGCCTTCTGGAGATTGCCCGAGTGCAGGATGATAATAACTAAATTAAAGGATTTCATGTATCCGAAGAGGTGTCCGATATGCGATGATGTGCTGCCTGCAGGGGAGAAAATCTGCCCTGCATGCCGGGTGGGACTTAAGTATATTAAAGAGCCGAGATGCATGAAGTGCGGAAAAGGTCCGCTTTCACACGGAGAAATTTTCTGCCATGACTGCAGGAAGACAGAGCATGTTTATGACAGGGGATTTGCGCTGTATGATTACAGCTGCATAAGCGAATCTGTTTACAGGTTTAAGTATGAGAAAAGGCAGGAGTATGCCGATTTCTATGCAGATGAGATTTATGAGCACCTTTATGATGAGGTGCAGAGCATGAAGACCGACTGTTTTATTCCTGTTCCGATAAGCGCACAAAGGCTGTACAAAAGAGGCTATAATCAGGCAGGTCTTATAGCGGCGGGACTTTCTGACAGGTTCGGTATTCCGTGTTTTTCCGATATCGTGGTAAGAGCCCGAAATACGGCGCCTCTTAAAACAATGGGACCTTCCGAAAGACAAAATAATCTCAAAGGGTCTTTCAAAATGACCTGTGATGATGTAAAATGTACTACAACTGTAATCATCGATGATATCTATACTACCGGAAGTACAATCGATGAGATAAGCAGGCTGCTTAAGAAATCCGGAGTGAGAAATTGTTTTTTCATAACTCTTTCCATCGGGAAGGGGATATAAAATAAAAGGAGCATAAAACTATGAACGTTAGAAATTGCAGAAGTTGTGGAAAGCTTTTTAATTACATAACAGGTCTTCCGATTTGTCCTGCATGCAAAGAAGCCAAAGAGGCAAAGTTCCAGGAAGTAAAAAATTATGTATATGATAACAAGGGAGCAACAATAAAGGAGATTTCCGAAGCTTGTGAAGTTGAAGTTCAGCAGATTCAGCAGTGGGTTCGTGAAGAACGTCTTGTATTTGCAGATGATTCACCGATAAGTGTTGCCTGCGATAACTGCGGAGCAATGATAAAGACAGGAAAGCTCTGTGAAAAATGTAAGAAGGAATTGGTTAATCAGTTTGGTTCAATGACAAAGAAGCCTGAAGCTGTTCAGGATACCAAGAAGACCAGAGAAGATCCCAAGATGAGATTCTTAAGAAACTGATTGTGATAGTGCAATGTTAAACGAAGAACGGATAAGCATTATGTCGAAACTCGAGATTTATGAGAAGAACGAGGGAAGACAGAACAGCTCCATAAGAAGTTTTTTTAGAGGCGATTATATTGGACTTAACATGATAAAGTCCGTAATATGCGCCTCTATAAGTTTTGTCCTGATTGGAGCGCTGGTCATTATATATAAACTTAACGATATTATGGCCGGTTTATATACCATGGATTTTGCGACCCTGGCAAAGGATATTATCATTTATTATATTCTGACGGTGGCAATATACTGTGTGTTTTCGTATATTATCTATGCTTTAAGATATGCCAAAGCAAAGAAAAAACAAAAGGGATATCTTGCAAAGCTTAGACGTCTTTCCGAAATATATCAGGCAGAGACGAAAAGCAAATCCACGGGGAAATAGGAGTTATTTTTATGGCAGCGTTACTGGAAATCAGAGAATATATTCGTAGATTTTATAGTAAATTCGAAGTTTATATTGTTCCTGTACTCAAATTTATTCTTGCGTTTGTTCTGCTCAAAATGATTAATTCGTCTCTCGGTTATTATGAGACTTTATGCAGCACTGCAATTGTTCTTGTATGTGCGCTTCTTTGCTCATTTCTGCCGACGAACTTTATCCTTGTAATTTCTGCAGGCTTTATTGTGGCACATGTATACAAGTTATCATGGGAATGCGCAATAGTTGTGCTTGTTCTTTTCCTTGTGCTGATGCTTTTATATTTCAGGTTTTCACCCAAGGATGCAGTTTCGCTGGGACTTCTTCCGATTATGTTCAGCATCAGGATTCCTTCAGTCGTTCCGATTTGCCTCGGCCTTGTAGGAGGCCCTGCTTCTGCTGTTACAGCAGCTGTCGGAGTAATTGTATATTATGTTGTCAGCTTTATTTCCGTTAACAGTGCATCTATAAATGCACTTGATGCTGACGGTTCTTTTGTAAGACTCAAATATCTGATTGACGGAATTATCGGTGATAAGACCATGATGATGTGCATGGTTGCATTTGCGGTTGTTGTTATCATTGTATATGTGATAAGAAGACTTCCTGTCGATCATTCATGGACATATGCGATGATTGCCGGCGCTGTTATGAATATTATTATTCAGCTTGTCGGAATTCTTAAATTTGATACGAATATTTCCGCGTTCGGAACTATTGTTTCAAGTGTTTTTGCGGTTCTTGTCGCGAAAGTACTGCAGTTCTTTGTATTTAATGTGGATTATTCAAGAACAGAGAATATTCAGTTTGAGGATGATGAATATTATTACTATGTTAAGGCCGTTCCCAAGGTGAGCATTTCTCTGTCCAATAAGACAGTTACCAAGGTTGAATCAAGAAAACCTGTCCATCCTTCTCCTGCGCAGGTGAGCGCAAAGCGTCCCGAGAAGCCGGAAGGACCCGCAGTAAGGCCGGCGAAAAGAACCGGAGAGCCTGCCGTTAGACAGGCGAATCAGTCGGGAGTAACCCGCTCGGAAAGACCGGTAACAGCAAGAACTCCCGGAACAATCAAAAGAGAAATGGAACACAAGAAAGCGCAGGCCCAGGAAACTCCGGGACAGATCACCACGAGCATCGAAGGCCTTGAGAGTGTTGATTTAAAGGATTTATAGAAGAATGGGAAATGCATCGAATTTCGCCAAACAGTTTTTAGAGGCGGTTCACATTCCAAACTACATAAAGGTTACAGATGTAATTGAAATTCTGATCATTGCTTTTCTCGTGTATCAGATTCTTGTCTGGATTAAGAATACCAGGGCATGGGCTTTATTAAAAGGCGTCCTGGTTATTGGTGTGTTTGTACTTATTGCTGCAATTTTCAATATGACGACAATTTTGTGGATTGTTCAGAACGTAATCGGAATTGCGGTAATTGCGTTCGTTATCGTCATGCAGCCTGAACTTCGTAAGGCACTCGAACAGCTTGGAAGTAAGAATTTTCTGAGTTCTTTATTCCCGTTCGAAACAACGAAAAAAGAAAACGGTCTGTATTCGGATAAGACATTAAGCGAGATTTCAAGGGCATGCTTCGAAATGGGCAAAGTGCGTACAGGTGCGCTGATTGTACTTGAACAGAATGATTCGCTTGCAGATTACGAGAGAACAGGTATTGAGGTTGACGGTGTTGTAACGAGTCAGCTTCTTATCAATATTTTTGAGAAGAATACTCCGCTTCATGACGGGGCGGTAATAGTCAGAGGAGACAGGGTTACTTCGGCGACCTGCTATCTTCCCATATCACAGAACATGACACTCAGTAAGGAACTCGGAACGAGACACAGAGCAGCAGCCGGTGTTTCGGAAGAAACCGACTCGCTTACTGTTATTGTATCGGAAGAGACCGGAGCTGTTTCGGTTGCATATATGGGAAGACTTTATCTTAATCTTACCCAGGACGGTCTGAAGGAAAAGTTCTCCATATTCAGAAAAGAGGAAGAGACGGCTGAGAAAGAGAAGAAGCATCTCGTCTGGAAAGGAAGGCGCGGACAATGAAAGATTTGTTTACGAAAAACCTCCTTTTAAAATTTCTGTCTGTTGTGTCTGCTTTTCTTTTGTGGCTGATTGTTCTTAATATCAATGACCCGGTCGACTATCAGACGTTTTATAATGTCCCTGTAGAGCTTACCAATCAGGAATCGCTTCTTAACGAAGGAAAGGTATATGAAGTTCTTGATAACACAGGTCTTATCACTGTTAAGGTAAGCGCAAAGAGGTCTGTACTTAACACACTGACCAAAGATAACATCAGGGCAACAGCAGATCTTCGTGAGATTACTGTTTCCAATACTGTCGGAATTAAGCTTGCAACCAATAAGAGCATTTCCGAAATAGAAAGCATTTCATCAACTACCGAATTTCTTAAGCTGAATGTTGAATCTGTTCTTAAGAAACAGCTTGTAATTGATGTTGTTACAACCGGATACCCGGATGACGGATATATGATAGGTGATGTCAGAACAGACCAGAACCTTGTGAGACTTGCAGGTCCGGAATCCGTTATTTCCGAAATCGTGATGGCACAGGCCGTTGTTGATGTCAGCGGAATGAGTGAGAACATTTCGACTACATCCGAACTGAAATATTTTGACAGTGAAGGCAACCAGATAATCAGCGATGCCATCACAGCCAACATTAATCTTGTTGATGTAAATGTCTCTCTTCTTACGACGAAGAAAGTTCCGATACAGTATTCTGTATACGGCGAGCCTGCATCCGGCTATGGTCTTAATGATGTAAATCTTGTTACACCTGCCGAGATAGAGATTAAGGGGCATAAGAGTGCACTTAACGGCATTGAATTTGTTGTCATTCCGGATGGTGTGATAGACATTACCGATGCTGTAGAGACAAAAGAGTTCCAGGTAAATATTGAGAATTATCTTCCCGGCGGAGTATCGCTACAAAGTGAATCTGATAAAACTGTTGTTGTATCTGTCGGAGTTGAGAAGATAGATACAAGGACTCTTGAGATTCCTGAGAAGAACATGTCACTTCTTAATATTCCCGAGGAATTTACAGGAAAACTTCTGGAATATGATAAAAATGATGAACTGATTATTTCGGGAATAACTTCTGTCTTAAAAGAGCAGGATCCCGATCATTATAAGGGTACAATTGATGTCGACGGCTTCTTTAAGAATTCGGATACCGAACCGGCGGAAGGAGTATACCTGATAGAAGTAAAATACCTGATTCCTGATAAGATAGGACAGGTTCAGGGGCACTACGTCATAGTATATCTTGAGAAGAAAAACAGCGGTGAAAATCCCGATGAAATTGACATTAATGTCACTCAAAATGATACTTGAGAATGTGCATATCAAATGATATACTAATTCTAGACAGAAATTTGGAGGGAACCGGTATGGTAAGCCAGAAGGTTACAATAAAAAACCCGACAGGGCTACATCTAAGACCCGCAGGCATCCTATGTAAGGAAGCTATGCAGTTCAAATCGCTTATTACATTTTCTTTTCGGGAGAATACAGCGAATGCCAAGAGTGTGCTAAGTGTTCTTGGTGCATGTGTAAAATGCGGCGACGAGATTGAGTTTGTCTGTGAAGGCGAGGATGAAGAGGAAGCTCTTAAATCACTTGTGCAGGCAGTTGAAAGCGGTCTTGGTGAATAGACATAAGCTGTGATACAACCTGAAGAGAAATCTTCAGGTTGTTTTATTTTGTTATTTTGACAAAGTTAAATATGCAAAAGGAGAGAACAAAAATGCTGAATTATAAACGTTATAAGAAGAACCCCGTGGTTAATTTCCCTGAGAGAGAATGGCCCGGAAAAGAGATAGAGAAGGCACCGATATGGTGCAGTGTTGATTTACGTGACGGTAATCAGGCACTTATAGATCCGATGGTAGTTGAAGAGAAAATCGAGATGTTTAATTTCCTTGTTAAGCTTGGCTTTAAGGAAATTGAAATCGGATTTCCCGCAGCAAGTCAGATTGAGTATGATTTCTTAAGACAGCTTGTTGACAGAAAACTTATTCCTGACGATGTACGTGTTCAGGTTCTTTCTCAGTGCAGAAAAGAGCAGATTGAGAGAACATTCGAATCAATCGCCGGATGCAAGCAGGCTGTTGTTCATATCTATAATTCCACATCTACTCTCCAGAGAGATGTTGTATTTAATATGAGCCGCGAAGAGATTATTAATATTGCCGTTCAGGGAACGAAGTGGGTAAAGGAGTGCGCAGAGAACTTCCCCGGAAAGATTATTCTCGAGTACTCTCCCGAAAGCTTTACGGGAACAGAACTTGATTTTGCACTTGAGATTTGTACAGCTGTCCAGAAGACCTGGGGAGCAACAAAAGAGAATCCGATAATTATTAATCTTCCTTCAACGGTTGAGATGAATACACCCAATGTATACGCTGACCAGATCGAATGGATGAATAAGCATTTTGAGAACAGAGAGAGCGTTATCTTAAGTATCCATCCTCATAATGACAGAGGTGAGGGTGTTGCAGCAGCAGAACTTGCAATGCTTGCCGGAGCAGAAAGAGTTGAAGGTACTCTTTTTGGAAACGGTGAGAGAACAGGTAATGTAGATGTAACCACAATAGCCTATAATATGTTCTCACAGGGAATTAATCCCATGCTTAACCTTGAGCATGTAAATGAAGTAATTGAGATCTACGAGCGCTGCTGTAAGATTCCGATTCACCCCAGACACCCTTATGCAGGTAAACTCGTATTTACCGCTTTCTCGGGTTCACACCAGGATGCAATCAATAAAGGTGTAACAGCAATGAAGGAAAGAGGCGGTGAGTACTGGGAGGTTCCTTACCTTCCGATTGACCCGGCAGACATAGGAAGAGAATACGAGCCTATCGTAAGAATCAATTCTCAGTCAGGCAAGGGCGGAGTTGCTTTTGTTATGGATACCTACTTCGGATACAAGCTTCCCAAGGGAATGCAAAGAGAGTTTGCAAATGTTATTCAGACTATTTCCGAAAAGCAGGGCGAAGTGTCTCCTGAGACTATTATGGAGAATTTCAGAAAAGAATATATCGACAGGAAAGAGCCGCTTCACTTTAAGAAACTCAGAGTGGATGATCTTGCTGATGAGAACGAGTCACAGTTTGATACAAGAATTACACTTACATATACTGATAAGGGCGTTGAGAAGACATTTGAGGCTGTCGGAAACGGACCTCTTGATGCAGTGAAGAGAGGCCTCGTTCAGAATCTTGGTCTTAACATCAAAATACTTGATTATGAGGAGCATGCTCTCCAGAGCGGTTCCAATTCTCAGGCAGCAGCATATATTCACCTTCTTGATGCCAATACGGGAAGTGTTACATATGGTGTCGGACAGAGTTCCAACATTACAAGAGCTTCGGTCAGAGCAGTATTCTCTGCCATGAACAGGCTTCACCTTGGGGAGTAATAAATGAGTGCGTTTTCTCAGAAAATGAGATATAACAACGTTCTGTGTTACAGAATACTTGGAATTGCGGCAGCAGTTATCTGTCTCGCAGTTCTTGTGATGAGTTTTCTTCGTCCGAAGGAGACTTACAAAACATACGATATTAACGTATATACAGAGGATGCAACAATAATACCACTGGCTCTTTCCAAAGGGTCGGTGGCTTCCTTTTGTTATGAAACCGATAAAGCTGTAAGCGGAATTTCCCCCTGTCTTAAATGGGAAGGTGAGGATTATCCCGAAGGAAACGTTACAATGCTTGTTAAGGGTAACAGACCTGCCGGAGAAGAGTATACGTATACTCTTAACGTTCCGATAAACAGTGAGCTCCGGGAAAGTTATTCATATACAGAGTTTCCGGACGGAGAGAAACTTACCGGAAATCTTACTCTTTCATTTGTTTATTCCGGCGAAGGCGAAGTGTTCCTGCAATGCACTGATACAGACCCGGACGGCGGGAATAATATGTTCCCTCTTCTTTCTTTTGCGGAAAAGGTTTCTACCTATCCGCTCGTATTTGATGCAAGAACAATACTTCTTATGGCAATTCTTGTGCTTCTGGTGCTTCCCAAAGGCCGCCATTTTGCATATGAAAGGATAAAAGAAACAGGCTATAAAGCAGAGCGTCTTTTCATTCCCATCGTACTTATCGCGGGTCTTTTACTTATTATTCTTACGGGAACAAACCAGCTTTCTTTTGATGAACAGATTCATTTTGGAAAGGCCTGGAATCTTTCCTATGTCGGCGAGGTATATGATACCGAAGCCTCATTAAGAGCAAAGACTCTTCAGATTCCTACTTTTTCTTCTCTTGAGGAGAAAAGAATAATTACAGATGAACTGAATGCTCAGAATGATTACGATAAGGCGAGCATTTTCAGTAAATCCAAAATGATAACCTATGATGAAAGAGCATATATTCCGTCAGCACTTTTCCTTGCTCTTTCAAGGCTTCTTCATCTTCCTTTTTCCGTTCAGTATGCAGTCGGCAAAATAGGCAATCTTCTTTTGTATGTTCTTATATGTGCCCTGGCGATAAAAAAGGCCAAAGTAGGTAAGAGCATAGTTGCAATGGCAGCGCTTATCCCGACGAGCATCTTTACGGCTTCTTCGTATTCCTATGACCCTGTTGTAAACTGTTTTCTTATTCTCGGCGTTACACTTGCTGTTAATGAAATTATGTCAAATGACAGAATAGCTCCCGGGAGACTTATTGCATCTCTTTCCTGTTTCGTGATTGGCAGCTATTCCAAGCAGATATATATATTTCTTGCACTGATTTATTTTTTCATGGGAGATAAGAAGTTTCCCGGAAAAGTAAGGGCATATCTGTTCAGACTTGTCCTTCTTGTATTCTGCGCCTTTATGATGTATGAGGTTGTGGCTCCTTCCTATTCACTCTCATCGGCGGCAAATACAATTGCACATGCAGGCGATACAAGAGTTGAAGGAACCTCGATGGCAGGTCAGCTGGAGTATATCCTCAGCAATTTCGGTTCATACCTTGTAATGCTCCTTAAGGAAATGGGAGTAAGGCTCGTATCGTGGTTTAGCGGAAGTTATCCTTTCAATGTTTACGGATATCTCGGAATGGGCAGCCTTATTACAACACTTGTATGGTTTGTTCTTTTCCTGTTTTCTTCCGTATTTTCTCCCGGCAGAGAAGGCAGAAGGGATATCGGGCTAAAATTCAGAATTGTTTTCTCTGTAATGATAATCGGAATGACAATGCTGATATGGACTGTTTTGTATATGTCCTTTAATCCTGTCGGAGCTCCGTCAATAGGAGGCGTTCAGGACAGGTATTTTGCACCGCTGTTTCTGTCGTTTGGCGTGATACTTATGAACTCGAAATTCTACTGGAAGAAAGACCCTAAATTTTACTATTACATTATTTACGGCATTTCATTTGCACTTCTATTGTATTTTGATGTTAAATTTGCACTGCTTCCGTTTTATTTCGGATAAAGAAACTTTTGTACCCGGAGGATTGTATGGAACTTGAAGGCGTTAAGTTTGATGCGTTTATCAGCTACAGACATGCTGAACTTGACAGATTTGTAGCAATTAATCTTCATAAAAAACTTGAAAAGTTTGTTCTTCCTTCTTCTGTTGCCAGAAAGAACAATATGACAAAGAGAAGGGTGGAGAGAGTTTTTCGTGATGAGGAAGAGCTTAGTCTTTCGGAGAATCTGTCCGAACCCATAGGGAATGCGATTAAGAATTCCGAATTTCTTATCTGTGTATGCACGAAGAGCTATCCTATGTCGAGATGGTGCATAAAAGAGATAGAAACCTTTCTCGAGACGCATCCGAGAGACCACATTCTTGTACTTCTTGCCGAAGGTGAACCATCTGAGGCATTTCCGTATATTCTTACGCATGAGAAGATAACAACGATTGAAAACGGAAAAGAGGTAACCGTTGAGCGGGAAACAGAGCCTCTTGCAGCAGACTGCCGCGGAAAGAATAAGAATGAAATATTAAAAGCACTTGACGTTGCCGTCATGAAAATATGTGCCACAATGTTCGGGCTTGATTATGAAGATCTTCGAAGAAGAAGGCGTGAACAGAAAATGAAACGCCTTATGGCTGTAATGGGTGCTTCGGCTGCTGTTTTCCTTGCATTCGGAATAGTCTGTGCTGTTCTTCTCGGAAGAATAAGTTCGCAGAAAGCGGAAATTTCGGATAAATATGCAAGTTCAATTGCTTCGGCATCGGAAACACTGTTAAATCAGGGGCGTAGAGAGGATGCCATATATGCTGCAAGAAGTGTGCTTCCCAAGTCCGGCGATTATAATGCTGATGCTGTAAGAGCGCTGACAGAAGCGCTTTCGCCGTATGATATTGATTCAAGATACCTTCTTGGAAGAAATATAGAAATCGAATCGGCAATCAGTGATTTCTGTGTTTCTCCGTCGGAAGAATATGTATTTCTTGCGGGTGAAAACGGAGTAAACCATCTTTTTAATATTGATACACGCGAAGATGTATATTCATTTGTGGGGAACGGTATATATTCTGAAGGAAACGTGTGTATTGATATTAATAACAATCTGTATTATTCGGATTATAACGGAACCTTCTATAAGGAACTTACAAAGCCGGAAGCTGTTCTTCTTACTGAGGATTCCGGCATGATCTACGGGTGTCGGACAGATGCCTTTGGACGTGTATTTGTTATTTATCTTGACAGAGTTTCCTGCTATGAAAACGGTGAGAAAAAGTATGAGATTATGGCATCTGAGTTTAATATCGGAGCTGATGATTTCATACTTACAGGCGATATTTCATTTTCAACATCCGGAGAAGATGCAGTTATTCCTGTAAGTAACGGCGGTGATATATGTGTATGCCATTTTAGGACAGCCGACGGTAAGCTTTCCGCCCCGGTGCATCTTAATCTGATGAGCCTTCCTGTTGTTGCGACAAACGGAGAAACTGATTATGTTCTTGCAACAAACGTGGATATGTTTTCTAACGAAGAGGAACCTCTCCTGATTGCTCTTGAAGCGAAAAACGGAAATATGCTCGGCAGTATTTTCCTTGATGCTGATGTGTATCTGGGAATGAATATGACGGAAAACGGTCTTTGTATAAGAGGGCACAGATATGTGTACCTATTGGATGAGAGACTTTACACTGTCTCGCAGCTGGTGAACTATCAGACTGTTCTTACAACAAAGTCTGTCGGAGATGTTCTGACTGTCTTTGATTTTTCCGGTCATATGTATCTTCTCGGAGAGAATTATCCGTTCGGAATGGATGCGAGTTATACTTATTTTGCCCGCCTTCCGGAAGGGAATGTAATGAATGCGTTTGCGGGCGATAAGCGCCTTATTTATCTGTATGAAGGAGCCGACTGCATTTCTGTATATAATACAAGAAACGGATTTTACGATAAGGCCGAGGCGCGAAACTATGGCTATCTTGATAAGTTTGTAAGTGGGACTGATGCTCTTGCGGAAATTCAGAGCCTTTCGGGAGTAGATAAAGACTACGTCTCAAAGGCATTCTATTCGGATAATGAACGTGTAATTACGCTTTGCATGGCAGATAAGTCTGTCAGATTCTATGACGCGGTAAGCAAAAAACTTCTTGGAACCTGTTACAGTGCGGATCTCCTTGAGGGGGAAGGACTTACTTATGTAAGCGAGCTGAAGTCGTATTTTATGAATTCCGGATATGTCTGCTATATGTTTAATGATTCGTTTGAGTATATCGGAAAGCTTCCGAGAGTAAGAGATTATGATATGTCCGAAGGCAATCTTATACTTGAGGATAAGAACGGAGAATTATTCAGTGTTCCATATCTTGATTACGGAGAACTTCTGGAGATGGCCGATAAGGAAACGGAAGGATATGTAATGAGTGAGCGAATTGCCGGCGAGTATGGAATTATTATTAAAAGTAATTGAGATGTGATATAATTAATAAGGTGTTGCTTCTTGTTGGGGGACAGAGGCGAAATTCAGTATCCGGGGTGGGTATATGAGAATGAGAAGGCATAGTATGCTTCTTGGAGCGCTTGCTCTTATCTGCATGCTTCAGGGCTGCGGAGAAGAAACGGGTTCCGTTTCCGTTGTTGAAGAGACCGAAGCAATTATTATTGATGATGGGGCTTTTATTTCACCTGAGATAACGGTGGCATTAAAAGAAGAACCGGAAATAACACAGATGCAGGAAGAGCCTGAAAAACCGCTTATTATGAGCGAACTGACAGGGCTTTATATTGATGAGGCACTTGATAATAAAAGACCGCTGGCTGTAATTGTTCCGAACAATTCGTCTGCACTTCCTCAGTATGAAATAAGTGAAGCCGGGGTAATTTACGAATGTCTTGCAGAAGGAAAAATCAGCCGTCTCCTGTGCGTGTTTGATGACTGGCGGGACATGGAGCGAATAGGAAATGTGCGCAGCGCCAGGTCATATTTCGTATATTGGGCTCTTGAGTGGGATTCCATTCTTTTCCATTGCGGTAATGTTCTGTATGCAGATCCGATTCTTGCTTCAGAGGCCTGTGATAACATTAACTGTGTAAAGTGTAATTACGGATGGTACCGGATTACGGATGAGAACAGGATTTACGAGCAGACGCTCTATACAGATACAGGCGGGATAATTGAAGCATGCAGACAGCTTGATTACAGTCTTGAGCATACTGAGTACCATACGCCGTCTCACTGGAAATTCTCAGAAGATATTGTGGATTTATGCGAAAAAGAAGAATCTTACGAGCTTGTAAATCTTGACCTTTCGAAAGAATTTCCCGAGAATAAACCATATTACGAGTATGATGAATCAAGCGGTGAGTATTTACGGTTCCAGTACGGAAAGCCTCAAATCGACGCAGCACATGATGACAGACAGCTTTCGTTTAAGAATATTCTGATTCAGTATACAGGCGTAAGCGTTCTTGATGAATACGATCATCTTGAATATTCGATATGCGGCGGCGGAGAGGGCCTTTACATTACAGAAGGCAGAGCGGTTCCCGTTACATGGAGAAAAGAAGGCGATCTATTACCTACAAGATTCTATTATTCTGACGGCAGAGAAGTCGAACTTTCCGGTGGAAAAACAATAGTTGAAGTAGTCGGTATTAGTGATAATAATTAATGACAGACCCCTTTCCGTTATGTACGGAAAGGGGTTTTTGCGTATTATACTTATATCATAAAAGGCTTCTTTGTGGTAAAATAAATTATGTATGGGTATGAAAAAGGAATAGGCACATGGCACAAAAAGTAACGATTATTACAACAACATACAATGACGGAGAACACCTGGAAGAAGTTGCCCAATCTGTGTATTCGCAGGACTACGAAAACATAGAATATATTATTGTTAACGGCGGCGACGATGCGAAGACCGATGAAGTTATTGAAAAGGTAAGAAACCTTTTTGGTGACAGACTGAAGGTAATAAAGGAGCATGATAAAGGAATATATGATGCGATAAATAAAGGCATAAGAGCTGCAACAGGTGATATCATCGGATGCTGTTTTGATTTCTATGCTTCTGATAATGTAATCAGCCGTTTTGTGGATATTATCGAAAAAGAGGGAACGGACGGTGTGCATGCCGATCTTAATTATGTAAAAGACGGCAGGATAGTAAGACACTGGCATCAGGGAACGGGTAGTATCAGGTCCGGTTGGATGCCCGGTCATCCGACGCTGTATCTTAAACGTAAAATATATAAGAAATTCGGACTGTATAAAGAGGACTACAAGGTTGCTGCCGATTATGAATTCATGGTAAGAATTCTCGGAAGAAAAAAGGTACGTCTTTCGTATATTCCGGAAGTAATGATTAATATGAACTACGGAGGAACGAGCAACAATAGCTTCGGTGCTTATATGTTGTCTCTTAAAGAGGGACATCGGGCACTTAAGGAGAATGATATAAGCTTTGTATGCGTTACCGATGCACTGAGAATTGTCAGGGTGCTCACACAGTTCTCTGTCAGATAGGAATTATGAAGAGTCTTGTAATTATTCCGGCATACAATGAAAGTGACAGTATAGCCTGGACAGTAAATCAACTTAAGAAAGATGCCCCGGATTTTGATTATCTGGTAATAAATGACTGCTCTACCGACAATACTCTTGAAATTTGTCGGGAAAACGGCTTTCCGGTACTCAATCTTCCGGTTAACCTTGGAATCGGCGGTGCCGTTCAGACCGGTTATATGTATGCAAGCGTATTCGGATACGATATCTGCGTACAGCTTGACGGAGACGGACAGCACGATGCCGGTTTTCTGAATGAAATGCGTGATATGCTTACAGACGAAGGACTTGATATGGTTATCGGCTCCCGTTTTATTGAAAAAAAAGGTTTTCAGTCGACCGGCGCACGAAGAACCGGCATTAAATACATTTCCCGGCTTCTTAAGAGAACGACAGGGGTATATATAAGTGACCCGACTTCCGGAATGAGAATGATTAACAGAAGAACGATTGAACTTTTTGCAAAGAACTACCCAAGAGAATACCCGGAACCGGAAAGTTTGGCAATGATTATTAGAAACGGATATAAAGTCGGAGAAAAGGCCGTTGTCATGAGATGCAGGCAGGGAGGGAAATCTTCGATTTCACCACTTAAAAGTGTCTACTATATGATCAGGGTTTCAATCTCCATAATCATGGAGAAGTTCAGAAAGGCGGATAAAACGAATGATTAAGATTAGAATCATCTCGGCAGCAGTGCTTCTTGTTGCTCTGATTATTATCCTGGAGTTTGTAAGAAGAAAGAAGATGAGACTGAAATATGCTCTTCCATGGATTGTTGCAGTTATTATTGCAATGTTTGTGGATATGTTTCCTTCTCTGCTGTTTACGATATCGGAGCTTATAGGAATTGAAACACCCTCCAATGCACTGTTCCTTATTGCGCTGTGCCTGATGCTATGCCTGTTGTTTGTCATGACACTTATTGTATCGAGGCAGTCTGAGAGAATCAAAAAAATGGCACAGACGGTAGCTCTTAATGAAGAAAGAATTCGTGTTCTGGAGAATAAGAAATGAATATTCTTTTTATTGCACACGAAAGGAATATGGGCGGAGCTTCCAAATCACTTGTAACGCTTGCATCTGAACTTAGGGGCAGAGGACACTCTGTATATGTTGTTCTTCCGATGTGGGTAGGAAGTGTCAGAAAGGAACTTAAGAAAAGAGACCTGAAATACAAGTGTATTTTTTTCGGATGGTGGATGCAGCCGATTGAATGGGGCTTTATACCAAAGCTTCTCTGGAAAACAGTATACAAGCTCTCTTTTATTCCCGAGAAACGAATAGAACGGTATGCCGGGAAGGTGAATGCACAGATAATCCATTCCAATTCATCTGCAATCGATATCGGAGCCAGGTGCGCTGACAGACTTGGAATACCGCATGTATGGCATGTGCGTGAATTTGGCGATAAGGACTACAGACTTGAATATATGAAAGGGCGGAAAGCGTCTGTTTCGTATATGGAAAAGATAAAAGGACGTGTTGTTTTTATTTCAAATAACCTGCGGAACTATTATGACGATTTATCAAATGAAAAAGCGTGCGTTATTTATAATGGAGTTTCAGAAAATTATCTTTTGAATAAATATGTGGAAAACCCTGTGGATAATGGGGATAACCATAAAGAACAGGTGACATTTCTTGTTTCGGGCAACATGCAGAGAACTAAAAGACAGGACCTGATTCTTCAGGCAGCCGATATCTTAAATGACAGGGGCTATGATAAATTCAGATTAATCATAGCGGGTGGTACCTCTGCCAGAAGAGACTCGGAGATATATGCCGATGAACTCAGAAAGCTGTCAAAGCATTTGAAAAATGAAGTTGTGTTTACCGGTTTTGTGAATAATATCGAAGATTACAGAAAAGAAGCCGATGCTGAAATCGTTCCGAGCAGCAGGGAAGCCTTCGGAAGAGTAAGCGTGGAGGCAATGATGGCCTCCAATCCTGTTATAGCGTCGCGTTCGGGAGCCAATCCTGAAATAGTGGAGGACGGTGTTACGGGACTTTTGTTTGAAGAAGGTAATCCACATGAGCTTGCCGATAAAATGGAACTTTTTATCAAAGACAGGGAGCTTATTGCAAAAATGGGCAGAAATGCTTATGAAACAGCACTTTCGCGCTTCCCTTCGAAGATTAATACATCGAATATCGAGAAACTATACGGAGAACTATTATAGATGGGGTATGTACTGATAACCGGCGCCAATCTTAAGAATAAAGGCGCGGCAGCAATGCTTTATATTGCTGTAAACGAGGTGAAGAAAAGATTTCCCGGGGAGAAAATCGTCGCATTGTCTGATGTTGACGCGTACAGGGATGAAGAGACACTTTCTGAATATTCTTTTATGTTCAGAGATATGGTCTGCTTATACGGCCGGAAATACAAACTTATTCAGCACAGATATGGAAAACTTGACAGATACGGCGATGCAAAGCTTATTGCATCGCAGACAGATTTGATTATCGATGTCAGCGGTTATACCTTCGGCTCAAACTGGGGCATGATACCGAATGTTCTTGCAGCCTACAGGGCCAAAAGAGCTGCAAAGCTGGGGGCGCCGATTTTCTATATGCCGCAGTCCTTCGGACCGTTTGAATACAAAGGGATAACAGGAAAGATAGCAGCGTTTTGCATGAAGAAATGGCTCCCGAAAGCCAAAATGATTTTTTGCAGGGAGAGAGAAGGTTATCTTGGCCTAAAAAATGCTTTCGGACTTTCAAATATTCAGATGTCTGAGGACCTTGTTCTTCAGAATACCGGAATCCGACTCGAAAATGTGTTTTCTGAAAGTTATCTGGTTAAGGATAAAGAAGCACTGCCGGAAATACTTCCCGGGAGCGTAGCGCTTCTTCCGAATATCAGGAATTTTTCTTATGCGGATGCGGATTCTGTCCTTTTAATATACAGAAGAATTATCACATCCCTTCTTGATCTTGACAGAAAGGTATATATTATTGCGCATTCGACAGAGGACAGCGCTGTATGTGCCCGAATTAAGGAAAAGTTTGCCGATAATCCTATGGTTACCTACCTGGACGAGGAATTCTCCTGCCTTAAATATGAGAAACTTGTATCAAGATTCGATTACATTATTGCTTCAAGATATCATGCAATTGTGCACGCCTACAGAAATGCAGTTCCGTGTATAGTTCTTGGATGGGCAACAAAATACAGGGAGTTGTTATCAAAGTTCAGACAGGCCGATTATGCTTTTGATGTAAGAGAGAATCCGGAACCGGATATGCTTATATCAATGATAAGGCATATGGATACGGCTTATGAAAGAGAAAGCCTTACAATTAAGGAGCTTCTTGGCTGGATACAGTCGAAGAATGTATTCGATGTTCTCGGAACAGAACGTGATGTTATGGGAAGGGAAAACGATATAAGAAATACTGTTCGCAGTCATCTTTGCAATTCGTGCGGAATTTGCGATGCAGTATGTCCTGTCGGTGCGATTACATTTGAAAAAGTTAGTGAATGTTATCATCCGAAAATTAACGAAAATGTCTGCATTAAGTGCGGCAAATGCCAGAGAGTATGCGCGGGCCTTAACATACGTTATGCCGAAATGCCTGAAGCTGATATGGAACCTTCATGTTATTCGGTTCAGACAAAGAATGAAGAATACCTGAAAAAGAGTACAAGCGGAGGCTTTGTTTCTTCGCTAATTAAATCGCTATTAGACAAAGGCGAATATGATGTGGCCTTTGTAGTAAAAGGATATTCTTATGAGGATCAGCTTTCTGTAAAGCCGGTATATAACTCTGAGAATCTTGTGAATTCCTGGAAGTCAAGATATGTTCCGGTATCTCAATCCGAAGCAGTCAGATATATCGAAAGGAATCCCGGCAAAAAAGTTATTTTTATCGGAGTACCGTGTGCTGTTCACGGCCTTTTGAAATTTATTAAGAGCAGTCGCGAATGTAAAAGAGAGAATGTGCTTATCATAGGTCTTTTCTGTGATATGTGCATGAATTACTCAATATACGATTTTGCCAAGAATCTTTATAAAGGAACTTCAGATATTTCTGAATTCTATTTCCGTGACAAGAGAGCCGGTGGCTGGCCGGGGAATATGAGGATAGTATATAAAGACGGCACTTATCGTGACGTTTCAGCCAAGGAACGTATGATAATGAAGGATTTCTGCAAGATGGAAAGGTGCCTGTACTGTCTTGACAAGCTAAACGCTTTTGCGGATTTCTCGGTAGGAGATAACTATACAGGAAGGGATAACTTCGTCGGTGGAGCAAACAGCCTGATAATCAGGACAAGTCTTGGCAGGTCTGTCTGGGGAAAAGTTTGCGATGAATATAAGACAGCAACTGCTTCATTCCGTGATATCTGTGAATCGCAAAAACTTGCAGAGAAGGCAATAAATTACAGAAACAACAGAGTATATGCATCTGAGCATTACGGGCATTTTCCGGAAGAAGGCGCACCGTATGACCTTACAGCTTTTGCAGGTGAACTGGGGTTTGAAGTAAAGACCTCGGATCAGAAAAGGCTTAAGAAAGAGAGAGAGGATTTGAATCTCGGAAGAAAAGCTGATTTTGACAGAATGCGCGATAAGGGAAAATGGAAGAAAGTAAAGCTCTATGAGAATGCGATAAAATCCAGATTCAAAATGTAACAGGTGTTATTGTGAGAAAGAAGAATGCAATAATCAATACGCTCGCAGGCGGACTTGGAACTCTTTTTGTCGGAGTGCTTCAATTCGTTTCGAGATTTATTTTCATAAAGTTTCTGAGCGATGAGTATTTGGGAATATCAAGTCTGTTTACCAATATTCTGTCAATTTTAAGTCTTGCGGAACTTGGAATAGGTACAGCGATAGCTTACAGTCTATATAAACCGCTTCGGACAGGCGATGAAGACACAATCAGATCAATTATGGCTTTTTTCAAAAAGGCCTATATGATAATCGGTCTTGCTGTACTGGTTCTCGGTATGCTTATGTATCCCTTTATGCCTTTCCTGATAAAGGGGGAAACGGATCTTGTTGATATCAGGATAATCTATGCGCTTTATGTTCTTCAGTCGGCTGTTACTTATTTCTTTTGGGGATACAAAACCATTCTTCTTCAGGCTGACCAGAAACTGTACATCTGTAAAGGCGTTAATGTTATTGTCACTGCATTTATTACTGCTGCTTCGCTTATCACTCTTGCTGCTTTCAAGGATTTTATCCTTTACTCCGTTATCGGGCTTCTTGTCGGAGTTGTGACAAATATTATTTGTGGTGTAATTGTAGACAGGTCGTATCCGTATCTCAAGAAAAAGGATAAACCGCTTAAGCTTTCTGAAAAGGAGCGGAAGAAGATTTTCCGCGATGTAGCAGGAATGTCTCTTTTCAAATTTAATACGACAGTTGTGAATTCAACTGATAATATACTTATTTCTGCATTTATTAATGTTAAGACCGTTGCCCTTTACGGAAACTATCAAATAATTATTTCGGGAATTTCGCAGGTAATCATGCAGTTTTTTGCGGGTGTTACGGCACCTGTCGGGAATCTTGAAGCGGGAGAAAATGAAAAGGGAAACGAATTTGTCTTCAGATGCATTCAGCTCTTATGCTTTTGGGTTTACTCGTTCGTAGGAACAGCACTGTTTTTTGCAATCGATCCCGTTATTATGTTGTTTTTCGGAAAGGAAAGAATGCTTTCTGCGTGGATAGTATTCCTGCAGATTCTTTATTTTGTAATAAATGGTTTTCAGCGTACTTCTTTTATTTATCGCGATGCCTGCGGCCTTTTCTGGAAAGGAAAGCTAAGACCTGTAGTTACGGCTCTTCTTAATCTTGGCATTTCTATTCTTCTTGGATATTATACAGGTCTTTCCGGAATAATTCTCGGAACAATAATCAGCTGGATGCTTACGACATTCTGGTATGATCCTGTAATGATATACAGAAATGTATTTAAGAAGTCGCCTGTTTCATATTTTCTGGGGTATTTAAAGGCGGCAGTAATATTTGCAACCGGATTTGCAAGCTGCTTTGCCGCCCGTATATACATTCCGCATGAAGGTGTTTCACGCCTTGCTTCAATACTTCTTTCGGTGATTATTCCGAATGTATTATTCTTCGTATTTTACAGAAAGAGCGAAGAATTCAAATATCTGAAATCGGTGTTTAATAAAGGCAGGAAAAATGCTAAAATATAAAGGGTTTTCAGGAGGATATAAGTGATGAAAAAATTAATTATAACAGGCTGTAACGGACAGCTTGGTCATGCTGTTAATGACTATTATGCAGGAAGCAGCGAATTTGAGTGTGTAAATACGGATGTAGGAGAACTTGATATTACAAATGTAGATGATGTTCTTCGAATGGCAAGAGAAGTAAAGCCGTATGCGATAATCAACTGTGCGGCTTATACAAATGTTAATAAGTGCGAATCGGAGAAGGATCTTGCATTCAAAATTAATGCAATCGGACCGAGAAACCTTGCCATTGCATCAAGAGAAGTAGGGGCAAAGCTTGTTCAGATATCTACGGATTATGTTTTCCCCGGTGATGAAGATAAAGAACTTAATGAGTTTGACGTGACAGGACCGGTAAGTGCTTACGGATCGGGAAAACTTGCCGGAGAGAATTTTGTAAAAGAGTTTGCAGACAACTACTTTATTATCAGAACTGCATGGCTTTACGGAGAAGGTAAGAACTTTGTCCGCACTATGCTTGGAGCAGCGAAGACAAATGATACTGTCAGAGTAGTAAAAGACCAGATAGGAAGTCCCACAAGTGCCGTAGCACTTGCAAATGCAATCGGAACACTTCTTCCGACAGATAATTACGGACTTTTCCACGGAACCTGCGAAGGATATTGTTCATGGGCAGATTTCACAAGTGAATTTTACAGACTGGCAGGACTTAAGACAAAAGTTGAGTATATTACAACGGACGAATATCCGACTCCTGCAAAGAGACCGGCATTTTCTAAGCTTGATAATTATATGCTCAGACTTACAACGGATTTCAGATTTCCTGACTGGCATGATGCCATTGCAGAATATATGAAGGGTGAACTCGAAAGATGACAAAGGCCCCCGAAGGAGATTTGCTTGCGGCCAGACTTGAGAGCGTACAATCCCTGCGAGGGATTGCCGCTCTTTTTGTGGTATCACAGCATATTTGCTTTATTGGAAGAGGCTCTTTCGGAGTAGATATATTCTTTCTCATAAGCGGCTTTATCATAATGCTTTCCACGGAAAAAGGGCGGGAGCATTTTCTTGTAAAAAGACTTATCAGAATTGTACCCTTGTATTATCTGTTTACTTTTGTTTCTTTTCTGGCAGCCTTTTTCATTCCGGCGCTGTTTGATAATACAAAAGCGGATGTAATTTCTCTTGTTAAGTCACTCCTTTTCATACCGTTTGAGCAAAGCGGAGTAACACAGCCTTTGTATCGTATCGGATGGACAATCAATTATGAAGTTATGTTTTATTTGTTGTTCTTCATATCGATGCTGATTTCGTTCAGATTCAGAGCAATAATATGTACCTTATTGATCTGTCTATTGGCAGGACTTGGAGCATTATTTCCCAATCTTCCGGAACCTGCCCGTTTTTGGACGGATTCGATTATTCTGGAATTTGCTGTTGGAATGTTGTCCTATTATCTGATTCGTTTTTGGTACGGAAAAGTTGCAGAAAAAGAAAAGACGTCTCCTTTATTTTGCAAGATATGTGTCATAATCGGAATGATAGCATGCGTTTCTTTATTCTTATTTATGTACAAAAGCTATGAGAACAGCTTTCTTTGCAGTATTCCTGAGTTTATTAGATGGGGGCTGCCGTCGTTTGTCATATTTTTGATTTTTCTGCGAATAGGGTTTACTTGTTCGTTTCCGGGAATTCTTGTTCTTTTGGGAAATATGAGTTTTTCGATATATATGATTCATTACTTCCCAATGAGATTTCTTGGAAGAATAATTGGAAACACGATGAATCCGAATACAGTACAGGTGTTTATAACACTCGGAATGGTTGCTCTTTCACTTGCATGTGCATACCTGTCGTATATTCTGATAGAGAAAAAATTCACGAAATATCTCAAAAATAAATTGGAGGTTTAATTAATGCTTTTTGGCAAAAAGAATACTGAAGAAAGCATAATGCCTGCAGGTCGCGGGTGCGTTTTCTTTATTGACTATGAAAATGTCCATGATGATGGGCTTGATGGCTACGGTGAACTTACCGGGGATGACAGAGTTATCATTTTCTATGGAACACAGATTAAGAATATATCATTTGAAAGACATATTGAAATGATGTCTTCAAAAGCGGTTGTGAGCTATATTAAGACAGGAAAGATTGCCAAGAATTATCTTGATTTCCAGCTGACAACATATCTTGGATACATTATCGGTCAGGGACAGAATTCTGTTTTCAGAATTATTTCCAAAGATACCGGATTTGATTCTACGGTAGATTTTTGGAAAGAAAGAGGTTTTGATGTAAGCAGACAGGAAACAATAAACGGTCATGAAATTGCAGCTCCTGAGAGGCCGATTATCAGAAAACCGGGAACGGTGCATTCTGCTGACGGAAAGCCTGTTAAGCCTGTCAGGACAAAGAAAGCACCTGTTATTTCCAAGAAACCCGCAGCTCTTACGCAGAATCCGGTAAATGACAAACAGGTGCCCGAAAGCAGTCCCGGCGAAGAGGCAGTGCCTTGTGAGAAACCTGTTTCTCCTGCCGCCAAGAAAAAAAACAGGCCGAATATAAAGTCCCTTCCCGAGCCTACCAGAAAGAAAATCCGTTATGCAGTCAAAAGCGAAAATCTGATTGCTTCTGCATATACAACTGTTTACAGAATTTTTGTTTCTTCGGAAACTGAGGCTTCTTTCGTTGGAGCGCTTACGAAAACCTTCGGTAAGGAACAGGGAACAAGAATTTCAGAGAGTCTTAGAGAAATATTCTGCGAATACCATGCAGACAGAAAACAGTGAGGATAAGAAATGAAGCTTAATGAGCTTTTGGAATACAATAATATTGTTATTCAGTGTCATGATAATCCGGATGCCGATGCTATCGCAAGCGGATTCGGAATTTATACGTACCTGAAAGAATTCGGAAAAAATGTCCGCTTTGTATATGGCGGGAAATTCATGGTACAGAAGAGTAATCTTGTGCTTATGATTTCAAAACTTGAAATTCCGATTGAATATGTAAAAGAAATCGGAACACCTGATATTCTTGTTACGGCTGACTGTCAGTACGGACAGGGAAATGTTTCACATTTTGAAGCTGATGTTGTTGCTGTTATTGATCATCATCAGGTCCTTACCGAGCTTCCGACAATGAATGAGGTTCGTTCATCACTCGGTTCCTGTTCAACGCTTGTGTGGAAAATGCTTGTTGACGAGAATTTCCCGATTGAGAAATTTCCGAATCTCGGAACGGCTTTGTATTACGGACTGATGACCGATACCAACAATTTTACGGAGGTTGCACATCCTCTTGACAGGGATTTTCTTGACAGAATTAAGTTCTCAAAGAGTGATATCACAAGATTCAGAAACAGTAATCTTTCGCTCGACGAATGTAAAATTGCAGGTCATGCGCTGGATAACTGCGTTTATGAGGAGAAATATCATTATTCGATTGTCGAATCAGCACCCTGCGACCCGAATATTCTCGGAATAATAAGCGATATGATGCTTGAAGTAAGCGGCGTAGATGCGTGCCTTGTATACAGTGTTCTTCCCTTTGGGGTAAAGATTTCATTGAGAAGCTGTGTAAAGGAAGTTAAGGCCAGTGAACTTGCTGATTACCTTGCAGATGGTATTGGTTCTGGCGGCGGACATCTTGTTAAGGCAGGTGGTTTCCTTGAGAAAAAGCTTCTTCTGGATATCGGAATTGAATATGAGCAGGATTCATTAAGAAGATACCTTATGGATAAGCTTAATTCTTATTTTGCCGATACCGAAATTATCTATGCCAAAGATTATCAGACTGATATTTCCGAGATGAAGATGTATTCCAAAAAGCAGCTTGAAATCGGATATGTTGACTGTGGTGAACTTGTAAGTGAACCCACAATAGCATGTGTCAGAACTCTTGAAGGCGATGTTGAACTTCCGATTGATGAAAATGTATATATTATGATTGGTATTGACGGAGAGACATATCCGATAAAGAAAGAGAAATTCATCAAAGGCAATGTCAAATCAGATAAGCCTTACAAATTCACCGGTATGTATGAACCCTCGATTAAGCTTGGCAAAGAAGGACAGTCTGTAGAGCTCCTTCCTTATGTAAGGACATGCATTTCATCCGGCAGAGGCAGAATCTATGCCAAAATGATCAATCATCGCGTGAAGGTTTTCACTTCCTGGGACGAAGAGAAATATTATCTTGGAAAACCCGGTGATTATCTTGCAGCAAGAGAAGATAATCCTTCGGATGTATATATCATTGCTGCTTCCGTTTTTGACAGAACCTACGATGAGGTATAAGAAATGAAATACGATGCATTTATCAGCTACAGGCATACCGACAGGGATATGTTTGTGGCGAAACTTCTTCATAAAAGCCTTGAGACTTTTAAGGTCCCGAAGGCAGTTCAGAAGACTTCGGGCAAGAAGTCTATTAAGCGTGTTTTCAGAGATCAGGAAGAGCTTCCCATCGGAGCAGATCTCGACGATAATATTACCCGCGCACTTTCTGACAGCGAATTTCTGATTGCGGTCTGCTCTCCGAGATATTGTGAATCTGACTGGTGCAGAAAAGAAATAAGTACCTTTGCACAAACACATCCGAGAGATCATATTCTTGCACTCCTTATTGAAGGAGAACCTCGTGATTCATTTCCGGCGGAACTCCTTACAGATGAAAACGGAAAACCGGTTGAACCGCTCGCTGCGGATTTAAGGGCAGAAACCGAAGCTGAAGTAAGAAAAAAGATGAAGAACGAAGTTTTAAGACTTGCGGCTCCTCTTCTTGGATGTACATATGATGATATAAAGCAGCGTCACAAAGAAAGACGTATGAGAAAAATAATAACCACCCTTATTGCTGCTGCTTTGTTTATCGCCGCAATAAGTGTTGGATTCGGAATTTATAATGCGAATATGGTTCGTAAAATTTCCGAACAGAAGCAGATTGTTGAAGAAACCAAAGCGCTTATTCAGGAGCAATATGCTGAAACAAGAATAAATCTTGAAGGCAAGCAGGAGAATCAGAGTAAATTCCTTGCCAAAACTTCAAGTGACCTTCTTGCTGTAGGAGACAGAAGAAGCGCAGTGCTTGTTGCACTTGAAGCTCTGCCTGTTAAGGGAAGAGAAGGAAGACCTCTTGTTCCTGATGCTGTCCGCAGTCTTTCAGACGCTTTGTATGTATATCGCGTAAGTGAAGAGATTGATTTTGACCGTATTCTTGAGCATGATCATGTTGTTAGTTCTGTTACTGTTTCAAGCGACGGGAAATATGTAACAAGCATTGACCAGGCAGAAAATGTTCATGTGTGGGAAAGTGTAAACGGAAAAGAAATACTTACATTGCCATGTGTTTACAGTGAATATGGTTATCTTGAAACGGTTCAGTATGCAGGTGTATATAAGGACGTTGTTGCTGTCGGAAGAGATACAAGTGTTTCCCTGTATGATCTGGAAGGCAATTCGCTTAAAGAAATCGAGTGTCATTATTCAAATATACACGGAAACTGTTTTCAGGGAAAAATTGCTGTACAGTCACTTGATACCATGGAGGTTTATGACTGGCTTACAGGAAAACTTGAGAATTCATTCATCTGCCCCGGAAAGAATTTTACCGATAAACCTGTTTTCAGTCCAAACGGTAAATTTCTTATAGCGTCAGTTAACCCTGAATCCGAAGATGCAGGACATATTGCAAGGTATAATCTTGAAACCGGTGAAGAGAAAAATATAGAAACTGCAGAAGCAAGTATATCCGCTATGACAGTAAGTGACAATGGAGAGGTATTTTCAGCTTCTACTCCGACCTTTGCATATTATGACTCGGATGATTATTTCCTTACGGTTGAAGGCTTTGATGAATCCGGCAGAGTTCTTAAGCAGGATATTCATCTCGATGCAATTGATGCCTTCGGTACTCTGCCTAAAATTCGATGCAGAAAGTATCAGAATGAATATGGACAGACTGTAAGTGATGTTGTGGTTTCCGCTGCCAACAGCGTATATTGTTATGATGTGTTATCGGGAGAATTAAAAAGCAAAACCTCTTTTGAGGGATATGTTTCCGATGTACTTGTTTCTGCAGATTCAAAGATGCTGTTTGCCGGAATAAGAAGCGGAATGATTTACTTCGTCAATGGTGATACGGGTGTAAATTATACGGATTATGCAATCGATACCGGAAGTGTTCTTAATGAGTTTACGGTAAATAAAGATATGGTTATCGTAACCCCGAGATCTTCGATTGATGTAATTATGATGAAGTATGTTCAGGGAAAAGAAATTGAAGAAATCGTGGCAACCGAAGGAATAGTCGGAGAAATTGTGGTTTCCGAAGACGGAAAATATCTTGCTTTTGCAGAAGATCCTACATATGACCAATATATACTTCGTGTCTGTGATGCCGAGACAGGAGAGGAAATTCTTAGTGAAGATGTAGAATCTTCACCGACATATATCGGTTTTTACAAAGATTCGGTTATTTATGTCGATTATTACGGAATTTCTGTTTACTCCCTGTTAAACGGTGAAAAGAAAAAGTTTGTTAATGGTAATTTCGGAATAACCGATGTACGGGTATCAAGTGATAAGACGAAGCTTGCGGCTTACAGTTCAGGTGAATTTCTTGTAGTCGATCTTGCCAGTCAGAAAGAAATGTATAGAGGGCAGTTTTCGGAATTCGGAAGACATGTGGCAGCAGTTCCGAATGACGGTGAAAAGTTATATGCGTTTGGAACAGATGGTTTGTACTGTTATAAGCCCGGAAAAGACGGAGTGAGAATTAATGAGAAAATTGAGGGGTATGCCGCGGGAATTAACGGAAATATCTTCGCAATATCACCTTGTTCCGACAGGCTCGCCATTAAACTCGGTAATGGTTCGATAGACATTGTTAATATTGAAACAGGGGAGGTTGAATGGGAGATTTCACAGGCCGGAGGATATGACTCTTATATATCTTTTTCGAATGACGGCAAAAAACTGTTTTTCCAAAATGATAATGATGTACTGAGAATATACAGTATTGACGATAAAAAGGAATTGTTTATCGGATCTGAGAGAATGTCCTGCGCCGAAAAGATTGAAGAATATCCGGACAAAAATCTGATAGGAATTAAGACGTTTTCGGAAGAATATCTTCTTGATGCCACAACATTCGGAACCCTTGCATATGTTCCGTTTGCCTGGGATTTCTGCGCTGCAACGGATATGTTCTTTGTGCGGGGAAGTTCAACAATCTGCACATGTCCGTATTTCAGTCTTGATGAACTTGTGAAAATAGCTGAGGAAGAATTCCCCGGAGAAGAGTTATCTTCGGAGGAAAGAGTAAGGTACTATATTGATTAAGATGAAATAGAACCGTGGTTTTCTTCGTGCCTAATGGCATCAAGCCTTCCGAGTTCTCGTGCAAGCCTTAGCTTTGCTTCTTTGAATTCTTTTGAATTTTCTTTGTGTAAAAGAGCCTCTCGCGCTTCTTCTGCGGCGTGAAGGGCTCTTGCTTTATCTATTTCTTCCGGATGCTCGGCTGTTTCTGCAAGAATAAGTACGGTGTTATTCTCAACCTTAAGAATACCGCTTCCGACCGAAGCATAAAACGATTCGTTGGCTGTTCTGATCGTAATAACGCCGGGAGCTACAGCGGCAACAAGATTAATGTGGTGTGCTTCTATTCCGTACATACCTTCTGAGGTGGGAATAATAAGCGATACACATTCACCGTCATAAAAGGTTTTCTCTGCAGTTAGTATTTTGAGTGCGAAGCAGTCTTCAGCCATTATTAAACCTCACTAAGCTCTTTTGCTTTCTTTGCTACATCCTCGATAGTGCCGACATTATAGAAGGCAGCTTCGGGATAATTATCGGCTTCTCCCGATATAATTGCCTTAAAGCTTCTTATAGTGTCGTTAAGCGGAACATAGATACCGGGAACACCTGTAAATTTCTCGGCAACATGGAACGGCTGAGCCATGAATTTCTGGAGCTTTCTTGCTCTTGCGACTGTAAGCTTATCTTCATCGGAAAGTTCATCGATACCGAGAATTGCGATGATATCCTGAAGCTCTGAGTATTTCTGGAGAATTTCCTGAACGCGTCTTGCAACATAGTAGTGTTCTTCTCCGACAATATCTGCTTCAAGAATTCTCGAACTTGATTCAAGAGGATCTACAGCGGGGTAAATTCCCTGTTCGGCAATTCTTCTTGAAAGAACCGTGTTTGAATCAAGATGAGAGAAGGTTGTGGCGGGAGCAGGGTCTGTAAGGTCATCCGCAGGAACATACACTGCCTGAACTGAAGTAACGGAACCGCTCTTTGTTGATGTTATTCTCTCCTGAAGTGCACCCATTTCTTCTGCAAGAGTCGGCTGATATCCGACGGCAGAGGGCATTCTTCCGAGAAGAGTGGATACTTCGGAACCTGCCTGTACAAAACGGAAAATATTATCTATAAATAAAAGCACATCTTTGTTTTCTTCATCTCTGAAGTATTCAGCCATTGTAAGTCCCGAAAGCGCAACACGCATTCTTACACCGGGAGCTTCGTTCATCTGACCGAATACAAGCGCTGTTTTATCAATTACACCGCTTTCATTCATTTCACGCCAAAGGTCATTTCCTTCACGCGATCTTTCTCCAACGCCTGTAAAAATAGAGTATCCGCCGTGCTCTGTGGCAACGTTTCTGATAAGCTCCTGGATAAGCACCGTTTTTCCTACTCCGGCACCACCGAAAAGTCCGATTTTACCGCCCTTTGGATATGGCTCCAGAAGATCAATGACTTTAATTCCCGTTTCAAGAATCTCGATTGCAGGACTCTGTTCTTCGAAGGAAGGAGCCTTTCTGTGAATTTTTCTCCTTTGACATTCCGATATGGCGGGCTTTCCGTCAATCGGATCTCCGAGAACGTTGAACATTCTCCCGAGAGTAACCGTTCCTACGGGTACGGTAATGCAGGAACCGGTTGCTTCTACTTCCATTCCTCTGGAAAGACCTTCGGAACCTGCAAGCATAACGCATCTTACCATTCCTTCGCCTATATGCTGGGCAACTTCCATTGTGAGTTTTCTTCCGTTTAAGGTTACGGTAAGAGCGTCCTTTAGTTTTGGTAATTTATTGTCATCAAATTTTACATCGATAACCGAACCGGATATCTGTTCAATTGTACCGTTCATAAGGCTTTTTCCTTTGCTTTTTGCTTTGCTTTTTGCTTTGCTGCTTCGCGTTTTCTTCTCATTGCCTTGGCTGCTCCGCATATTTCGGATATCTCCTGTGTAATTGCAGCCTGACGCATGTGATTATAGGTGACAGTAAGCTTTGATACGAGTTCTTCGGCATTACGATTTGCGGAATCCATTGCTGTCATACGTGAGCTTTGTTCTGCGCAGAAACTGTCAATCATGGCACTGTAGATAATTCCGGTTACATAGCTGGGAATTATCCGGTGAAGAACGCTGACCATGTTCGGATAGAATTCAAAAGGAGCGTCAATTCTGGCTTCTTCGTGTGTTATTTCAAAATCCTTCCGATGAAAAGGAAGAAGTCTGAAGGAAGAGGCCTTTGTTTCCATGCCGTTTGTCATGTCTGTATAAATTACATATATTTTCTTCAGGTTGCCGCTCATATATTCATCAAGCAGAAGTGAAGAAATTGTTCTTGCACGCTGAAGCGTTGGTGCTGTGGCATTACAGATAAAATCTTCCTCAATCGGAGTTTTTCTTGCATGATAAAAAGACCTGCCGTATTCACCGATGACAAACAGCTTATGCTCGTGGTCTTTATACCTGTTCATAACTGCGTCGGCTTCTTTGAAAATATTCTGATTATAGGCACCTGCAAGACCCTTGTCTGAGGTGATTATCAGATATCCGTAGGCTCCCTTTATGTCTCTTTCGCCTGATGGAGGATAGAAATATGGACTTTCAAGCTCGCTGTCCACACGGAAAATCCTCTTGATTTCTCCTTTTACGGAATCGAAGAACGGTCTCGTTCCGGCAAGGTCACGTTTGGCCTTTTGGAGCTTAATCGAGGCGATAAGGAACATTGCGTTTGTAATTTTCTGGGTTTCTTTTACAGAACTGATTCTGTTTTTTATATCCTTGGTACTTGGCATTCCTATTTCGCCTTTGCGAGTTTTCTTGCGATTTCAATAATTTTATCTTTGTCTTCCGGTTCCAGAACGCCGGTCTTATCAATACGTTTGCAAAGATCACGTTCGGTAGCGTGGAAGTAGTCAAGAAGGTTGTCTATAAAAGAATTTATCTCTGTCGGGGCCAAGTCGGCAAATGCATGACTTAATGCACTGACAAGAACGATAACCATTTCGTGATGCTTGTAAGGTTTATACTGCTTCTGCCTCAGCATATACATAAGGCCCTGGCCGTAAGCGAGCTGCTTCTTTGTAGTATCGTCAAGGTCAGAAGCAAACTGCGTAAATACTTCCATTTCGCGGTATTGTGCAAGATCCAGACGAAGAGTTCCGGCAGCTTTTTTAACAGCCCGGGTCTGGGCATCTCCGCCTACACGTGATACTGACAGACCGACATTAACCGCGGGACGCTGTCCTGAGAAGAAAAGGTCACTTTCAAGGAAAAGCTGACCGTCGGTAATAGATATTATGTTTGTCGGGATATAAGCGGATACGTCTCCTGCCTGTGTCTCGACAATCGGAAGTGCTGTAAGAGAACCGCCTCCCTTTTCTTCTGAAAGGTGTGCAGCACGCTCGAGAAGTCTTGAATGAAGATAGAATACATCTCCGGGATATGCTTCTCGTCCGGGGGACCTGTTAAGAAGAAGACTGAGTGACCGGTAAGCAATTGCATGCTTTGACAAATCATCATAAACAATAAGAACATCCCGTCCGTTGTTCATGAAATATTCGCCGAGTGCACAGCCTGCATACGGTGCGATATACTGAAGAGGCGCAGATTCACTTGCGGAGGCGTTTACGATGATTGTATAATCCATTGCTCCGTGCGCTTTTAATACGTTTGAAAGCTGGGCCACGGAACTGGCTTTCTGACCGATTGCAACATAGATACAGATAACATCTTTACCCTTCTGGTTTACAATTGTATCAAGAGCAATCGCAGTCTTACCTGTCTGTCTGTCTCCGATAATAAGCTCTCTTTGACCGCGACCGATAGGGAACATTGAATCTATGGCGAGAAGACCTGTTTCCATAGGTCTGTTAACAGGCTGCCTGTCAATGATGCCGGGAGCAGGGCTTTCTACGGGGAAATAACCGTTTGCCTTGATTTCTCCCTGCCCGTCTATGGGAGAGCCGAGAGCATTTACAACACGTCCGAGAAAAGCTTCTCCGACGGGAATACCTGCAGTTTTTCCGGTACGCCTTACGAGACTGCCTTCCGAAATGTCTTCGCTGTCATCAAAAAGGATACATCCGATCTCATCGACTGTAAGATCCAGAACCATTCCCTTTATACCTTCGGAAAAAACAAGAATCTCACCATAAGTGGCATTCTTAAGACCGCTTACTGTTGCAATTCCGTCGCCGACTGTAAGCACGGTGCCGACTTCTTCCGGGAGTGCGGAAGGGGTAAAGTTATCCACTGCCTCGCGGATAAGCGAAATTACATTATCCTTTGATATGGCACCGGAAGGAAGGGCTGAAAGAATTTCCTTAAGCTGGGAAAGGCGTCCTTTTTCGTTCCAGTCAAATACTTCATCGCCGTATGTCAGTCTGAAGCCGTTTCCGAATTCATCTGTCTTTACATAGGAAAGACTGACGGGAACGTTATATTTTTCTGATAGAAAAGCCTCAAAACGGGCTTTCTGCCGTTCATCGGGTTCCTTGGCGGAATAGATGAAGGCCTCGTTTCTTGTAGTATTAGACATTATTTGTTCCTTTCGGCAGCATCAAGGAAAGCATCATAGCTTTCATCTACTGAAGAACCGGCCATAACTTTTCCTGCTGCATCGGAAATAAGGGCAGTAATCTCATTTCTTGTTTCTGCGAGCATCTTGTCGTGCTCTGCATCAGCTCTTGCCTTGGCTTCCTTTATTATTGAATCTGCCTCGTCATGAGCTGCTTTTAATATTTCCGCACGCTTTTCGAGAGATTCATTGTCTGCTATGAGATTTCTGTTTGCTATATCTTCATCAGCTTTGGCAATTTTCTCATTATACTCTGCGATAAGTGCTTCGGACTTACAATGATTTGCTTCTGTTTCATCAAGAATGTCCGAGATTGTCTTTTTTCTCTTATCGATAAAATCCTTTACAGGCTTGTAAAGAAGAAAATACAGTATTGCAAACAGCAGAACAAAATTGAATAAGTGAAGAAAAATCTGCTGAATATCAATGTTTAATGGAAGATTCATTTCTTAACCTCTTTGTCGTGTGGTTTACAGTACGAAAATAACAAGAATTGCAACAATGAGTGCATAAATAATGGCAGTCTCTATAAATACAAGACCAAGCATCAGAGTGGTTCTGATTTTGCCTTCTGCCTCGGGCTGTCTTGCGATTCCTTCGGAAGACTTGGAAATTGCAATACCCATTCCAAGTGCACCGCCGAGAGCTGCAAGACCGATTGCGATTGAAGCTCCGATTGCCTTTGCGGGAATGGTGCTGTCTTCTGCTGCGACTGCTTCTGCGGTAACGGCTTCATCTGCTGCATATACTGTTGTTGTCTTGCAAAGCGAGAGAACTATCATCAGTGCGAAAGCGCCTAAGATTAATTTGGAAACTGTTTTGAAATTTTTCATTTTATGGAAATCCTCCTAAGTATTATTGAATGTTTTATTTATGCGACGGAGCAGATACCTCTCCGTAGAATACACTTGTAAGCATTGTCAGAACGTATGTCTGAATAAGCGCATGAAGCAGGGTGAAAAGAACACCTACAACAACGGGAAGGACAAAGCTGAGCGATATGTAGTAATATACAAGCTCTGTAACAAGGGCGCCTGATAAGAGAGCACCGAAAAGTCGGAAGCTCATTGATATCGGAAGCGAGAAGTCTTTGAGCGTCTGGCCGACGCCTTTTACCTTGTTTCCTATAATACCGCCGCCGAGAATAATGAGATACGAGAAGCATCCGAGGAAAATTGCCCCGTTAATGTCGGAAAGCGGTGCGGGAAGCGAAATCGAATGACCTTCTGTCGTTACCGCCTGTAATCCCAAAAGCTCGATAAGCGTTCCGAGGAAGATATAGGAGCCTGCCGTAAACAGATATGCTCCGAGGAATTTGTTACGGTGCGGACTGTTTCCCTTTGCAAGATTGTCGAAAAATCTGACCCATTCTTCCAAAAGGAGCTGAAAGCCCGTCGGCTTTTCCTTGAATCTCGGTATTACAAAAATCCTGACGATAAGTGCAAACACAAGGAAAATTCCGGTGACGATAAACGCGGATATCAGTCCGGGATTAACCTCGAAAATGCCGAAAAGCCTGACCTTCGAAACGTCATGAAGAACAGCATCTTTCATGGCGACCTTGATGCTTTCTGATTTGGGGGCATCAGTGCCTGTCAGGATAGAACCGATGAGAAGAATGATTACTGCTGCGGCAAACAGAAGCCCGCTTACAAGTTTTCTTTTTTTACTCATGTTTTTTTCCTTCATAATGTATAGAAATAGATATATTGGTACATTATAACTCTTTTTGAAAAATTTACAATTTTTTTACGCAAAACAAGGGACCGGAGATATGTCATTTTATTGCGGGCGGGTCAGCGAAATGATATAATATCTGCGAGCGGTCACAAATACAAATAATACCCGGAGGATGGGCAGCTGACCACTGTCTACGTTTATCTTGCTTGAAATTCGGTAATAAAAAAATACCCGAGAAAGTCATTGCACTTCAACTTCTGCTTCTTGCAGCATTTGCTTTTGCTGTATATCGTTTTGTTTTGTCTATTATTTCTTTTGTAAAAGAGGGAAAAGAAGCCGGTATAGGCGGCGTAGAGATACAGGGAATCCTTATTTCCGCGCTTCTTTTTGTCTTTGTTACGGTAATTATTATTTTCGTACGTCTCGTTGGACTTGAGAGCGAGAGGTTTGAAACGAGAATGAATGAAACGGTTTCGGATTCCCGTAAGGAGATAAAAAAGAGTCTTAGCATAATTCAGGCACTTTCATCCAATTATAATGCCGTATATTATGTTGATACCGTAAGCGGTGATGTGGAATTCCTTCAGATTGGCGCAAGAATTCAAAGTTATATGGGCGAGACCTATAAGCTTAAGATGAGTATTCAGGAATATGCCGGCGCTTATGCGGAGAAGCTTGTATATCCCGAATATCGTGATGAATTTGTAAGGCAGCTTGAGCCTGCTAATCTCCGCGAAATGTTAAAGGATAAACCGTATTATACATATAATTATGTCGGTGATAAGAACGGCCTTCCGTGCTATTTCCAGATGAAAGCCACCAAAATCGGTGACGACGATACAAAGCTTGTTATCGGGTTTGCCGATATTGATATGGAATGCAGGGAAGATGAAGAGAATAAGAGAATAATGAAGGCTGCACTTGCCGAGATTGAAGAAGCTACAAAGGTTAAGAGCAGATTCCTTACCAATATTTCGCATGATCTTCTGACTCCGCTTAATGCGATAAGCGGTTTTTCGGCAATAGCATCAATGGATGTGTCAGATGAAGATACGGTAAAAGACTCACTTCACAGCATAGAAGAAGCTACCAAGAACATGTCGTATCTTGTACAGAGTATTCTTGACCTTAGCGTAATGGAGAACGGACAGCTTGAACTTCAGGAGGTTCCGTGTGACCTTGCCGATGCTTTCCGCGAAGTTAAAACAGTTATAAGGGCTGCAGCAAAGGAAAAAGATATTAATTTTGAGGCGACTACAGATACACCGGACCGTAAAGTTATCTGTGATATCAACAGAGTAACGCGTATGTTTATGAATCTTCTCGGTAATGCAATTAAGTTTACCGAAAAGGGCGGAACAGTCAAATGTGATATCAGGGAAACGGCAAATGACGGCCGAATGGCAAGTTATGAAGTTGTTGTATCGGATACGGGAATCGGAATGAGTGAAGAATACCTCGGGCATTTGTTTGAAATGTTTTCCAAAGAGAGGACTTCTACAGAATCGGGAATATCAGGCTGCGGAGTCGGAATGACAATAACAAAACAGATTGTTGACAAGATGGGTGGAACGATCCGTGTAAAGAGTAAGAAAGGCGAAGGAACTGTCTTTACCGTTAATCTTTCCGCAAGACTTCAGAAGTATCAGGACTAATAACTTTTTTAGGAAGGATACAGCCCTTTGTCCGAAGGACAGAGGGCTATATTTGCAAAATGAAGAAAATACCGGAGCCAAGACGTGAGTGGCTTGTTACAAACAAAATAGGCGGATATGCCTCGATGAACACAGATGAAGAGAATTCCCGTAAATATCACGGACTTCTCATCGCTTCTTTTCATGCACCGACAGACAGATGCATGATTTGGCAGAATATGACAGAAAAGGCTTTCGGAGATATTATCAGGTACGATTTTTCTTATGATTACTATCCTGTGATGACAGCCTGTGTAAACGGCCTTACTGTCAGAAAAAAGATTGCAATGGAAAATGAGAAGAATACGACAGGCCTTACTTATGATTTTACTTCGGAAAGTGAAAACCATGTTATTCTTACGCCTGAATTTAATTTTCGTGACCATCATGCTGTAAATTCACCGGATAAACTCAAATTTGAATGCACTGTAAAAGAGGATGAAAACGGTGCATGTCTTTGTCTTGTTCCTGAATCTGCAAAGAATGTCCGCATTCTTTTTTGCGTAAGCGGACAGGCAAAGTTTATCCCGAGAACAAGCAGGATTTCTGATAAGAAAATTCTTATGACGGAAATCGAAACAGGAATGGAAGGCGAAGATTATTCATATATTCCATATGATATTGACCTTACGGTTCCGGCGGGAGAGAGCAGCGCGGGTATCGTGTGTACGGTAGAAAAGGAATGCAGTAAAGACGCAGCTTCTATTATTGAAGATGCCGGTAAGTACGGCATGAGTCTCAGGAAAAAAGCCGGGTTTAAGAGCGAGATTCTGAATAAACTTGTGACCTCTTCGGACACGTTTATTACAAAAAGAGAATCAACCGGGGGCAAAACCGTTCTTGCAGGCTTTCCGTGGTTTACAGACTGGGGAAGGGATACGATGATTGCCCTTACGGGTCTTACTCTCTGCACCGGAAGATTTGAAGATGCGAAGGAAATTCTTAAGACCTTTGTATATTACGAGAAGGATGGAATTCTTCCTAATATGTTCCCGGACAGGAACGAAGCACCGCTTTATAATACAGCCGATGCATCTCTTTGGTTCTTCTTCTGCGTATATAAATATCTTGAATATACAAAGGATGAAAAAGAGTACGAGTATGTATGCCGGGAAATATATCCATGCATGAAGCGGATTATAGCAGCGTACGAAAACGGCACTGATTTCTCGATTCATATGGATACTGACGGACTGATTCATGCGGGAAGCAAACTTGATCAGATTACCTGGATGGATGTAAGGTTTGATGACGTTGTTGTTACGCCAAGACATGGAAAGCCGGTTGAGATAAATGCGCTGTGGTATAATGCGCTGTCTGTTACGAAGCTTCTTTCTGAGCGCTTTGGCGACAGAGAGGAGACAGAGCATACAAAAAGGCTTCTTTCGCTTGTGGAAGGTTCTTTTGAGAAACGCTTCTGGAACGACAAAAAAGGCTGCCTTTTTGATGTTGTTGATGAGATAAAAGACGGGAAAATCAGACAGAATGCACAGATAAGGCCGAACCAGATTTATGCCGTTTCTCTTCCTTTTACCTGCCTTTCGAAGGAAAAGGAAAAGGCTGTTTTCGATACTGTTCATGAGAAGCTGTTCGCAGGCGTCGGGTTAAGAAGCCTTGCCTGTGAAGATGCGGAATATCATGGTTTCTATGTGGGACAGCTACATGACCGTGACAGAGCTTATCATCAGGGAACGGCGTGGGGATTTCTTCTTGGCGGATATATTACAGCTTATTTCAAGGTTTACGGGAACGATAATAAGACGCGGGAGATTATGAAGGACAGACTGTCGGATTTTACCGCGTATATTGATGCACAGGGCGGAACAGGAAACTTTGCCGAGATATTTGACGGAGATGAGCCTCACTTTTCAAGAGGCTGTTATAACCAGGCGTGGAGCGTAGGCGAGATGATACGGGCGCTTTGTGAAAGCGGGGTATACGAATGACACAGATAGGGATAGTTATAGGAAGCGCGCTTACTTTTTTTACTTCTTTGTTTTTCGGTTCGCAGTCCGGAATAGATGCTGCCAAAATTGAGAACGATGCGTATTCGACAGCGGTTGTAATATCATCTGTCGAAGAGGCATTTATGGAAGCATATGATTCCTATATGTATGAACTGAAGAAAAAGGATGCCGGTAATTTTGTGGTATCGCCGAAGGAGTTTGTCGATCTTATACTTTCCGCCGATATACCCAAAGAGGAGAAAAGCTTTTGGGAGAAGATAGCTCCGTTTACCGATAAGGAAGTTTTAAACAAGGAAATAAAGTCTGATGAATTTGCAAAAATGCTCGGAGTTTCGGAGGACATAACGGAACTGTTATATGTTGCTTATGTGTTCGATGAAGGATCGCAGCCCGGGAAACACACTGCAAATGAGGCGATTTCTCTTTTGAAGGAACTTGGGAAAAGCAATCTTCTCGATAATTTCATTGACGACTCAACAAGGAGTCTTATCGATTCTTTATCCGAAAACGGATTTGGTTTTCTCGGAGACATACAGGTAGATTACAAGGATGCGGCAAGTCTTGTGAGCGAAGTGGACAGTGAGGATGCGAGACTTCTTTTCCTGTATCTTGATGAACGGGCGGAGGGATTTAAGCTTACCCCTGCGGAAACCCTTAATTATTTATACAAAGAGATGAACCTTGTCGGACAGTACATTGATGAACCGACTAAGGAAATGGTACAGATGGCATACAGCCTTATGGCCAATGTTTTCTATGCAGAAGAATTCACTATTGAAGAATATGCCGTGAAATTTGACCTGCCGCTTGATACGCTGCTTATGGCGTTTCTTAATGAATAGAAACCGGAGATGGAACTGATGAACAGAAGTACACTTAAAGCACTCAAAAAGAAAATTAATGAATCACTGATATCGGTATTGCCTGTTTCTGTGATTGTTCTGATTATGTATTTTACACCGCTTGTTTCGCTTGACAGTACCGAACTGATTGTTTTTCTTATCTGCACAGTACTGCTTGTTATAGGAATTGCGCTTTTTAACCTTGGAGCAGATATTGCAATGACTCCGATGGGAGAGCATGTCGGGACCGGTCTTGCAAAAACAGGGAATGTAAAGCTGCTTCTTATTGTAGGATTTCTTATGGGAGTATTTATCACTATTGCGGAACCCGACCTGTCTGTTCTTGCCGAGCAGGTTTCTGCAGTAATGAACGGGACTGTTCTTATTGTTACGGTAGGCGCAGGTGTAGGCATGTTTCTTCTTATCGCGATGCTTAAAATCATATTCAAAAAGGACCTGTCTTCGCTCCTTCTTCTTTTCTATATGCTTCTTTTTGCAATAGGTTCGATTCTTATAGAGAATGGGAAAAGCTCGTTTCTTCCGCTTTCCTTTGATTCCGGCGGTGTAACAACAGGACCTATTACGGTACCTTTTATCATGGCGCTCGGCGTAGGAATTGCATCTACAATCGGTGGAAGAGAAGCCGGAGAGAACTCTTTCGGTCTTATAGCACTTTGTTCGATAGGCCCGATGCTTGCCGTTCTTATATTGTCTCTTACTTCGACAGGAAATCTGACATATGAGCTTCCCGATTATTCGATGCAGAGCTTTTTTGACGAAGGACTTATAAACGTATTCCTGTTTTATTGCAAGGATGTTGCCATAGCACTTGCACTGATTGTGGCATTTTTCCTTGTGCTTGAGTTTACTGTATTGAAATTGCCGAAGCAGGTAATGATAAAGATAGGCTTCGGAATTGCGTATACTTTTATCGGACTTGTTATTTTCCTTTCTGCCGTATCGGTGGGATTTATGCCTGTAGGCTACAAAATCGGATGCTGCCTCGCGGATGAGAACAGGTTTATTGTTATTGCTTTTGCACTTGTTATCGGTATGGTTGTTGTTCTTGCCGAGCCTGCCGTGCATGTACTTAACAAGCAGGTTGAAGAGATTACGGGAGGAGGCGTTACGAGGAAAGCAATGATGATTTCGCTTTCACTTGGCGTAGGTATATCCATAGCTCTTTCCGTTATAAGGATTTTCTTCGGATTCTCGCTTTTGTATTACCTTGTTCCGGGATATTTCCTGTCTCTTCTTTTATCTGTTTTCGTACCTAAATTGTATACAGCAATTGCGTTTGATTCAGGCGGCGTTGCCAGCGGACCGCTTACTTCTTCGTTTATTCTTCCCTTGGCAATAGGAGTCTGCTGCAGCATAAGAGGTGAAGAGGGAATTCTCTCATATGCCTTCGGCGTAGTTGCCATGGTTGCCATGACTCCGCTTATCACGATTCAGATTCTTGGCTTTAAGGATATAGCTTCAAAGATTGTACGTGAGAGAATTGCGGTTAAGAGAATCCTTGAAGCTGATGATGAACAGATAATTTATTTTGAATAGGAGGCATCGGAAATAAGAATATGGGCAGTGTTCAGAAAAACGTATCATCTTCGAAGCTGATGCTGATGATTACGATTGTTAACAGGAAAAAAGCAGATTACTATATGGACCTTATTCAGTCCTTTGATGTTAATATGCAGTGCGTTGCCGTCGGTGAAGGAACCGCGGACAGAAAGATGCTTGATTATCTGGGACTTACGGACAGTGCAAAGTCAGTAATATTCAGTGTAATCAGAAAAGACATGCAGAAAAAAGCACTTGAAACTCTTGAAGATAAATTTATGGCCATTAAAGACGGAAAGGGTATAGCATATACGATTCCGCTTAGCAGCGTGATAGGAGCTGCGATTTTCGGTTTCCTTTCGGATAACAGAGCCATTACAAAGACTGGAGAATAGATATGGAAGATAAACAGTATGAAATGATAATGTGCATAGTAAATGCGGGTTTTTCCGATGTCGTTATGGAAGCCGCGAGAGAAGCCGGCGCCGGCGGCGGAACAATTATTCATGCAAGAGGAACGGCCAACAAGGAAGCGGAAGCGCATTTCCATATCACGATACAGCCGGATAAGGATATGGTTCTTCTTATTGTTCCGAAAGAGATTAAGGATGATGTTCTTCATTCTCTTTATCAGGCAGCAGGTCTTAAGAGCGCAGGCCAGGGAATTGCTTTTTCTGTTCCGGTTGACAGTGTTGTCGGTTTATCGGGGTCGATTTCCGGGTCAGGTGATGAGGCTTTGCCTAGGGGGGACAATTAATGAGCATTACAGATGAATTTACAGGGAAAAAAGTATGTATATGGGGGTTCGGACGCGAAGGACAGTCCACAAAGCATTTTCTTGCAAGATGCTGTAAACCCGAACTTGTAGAAGTGTTCGAAGGAAAACGAGAGGACCTCTGCGAGGAAAATTATGACATTATTGTCAAAAGTCCGGGAATAATAATGGAAGAGGATAATCCGAAATTTACTTCCCAGACAGAACTCTTCCTTAAGGAGTACCGAGACAAAATAGTGGGAATAACAGGTACAAAGGGTAAAAGCACAACCTCGGCGATGCTTTACCATGTCCTCAAAGCTTCCGGGAAAAAGGTTATTCTTCTCGGTAATATAGGCGAACCCTGTCTTGATTATTTCGAAGAGGTGGATGAAGATACAATCGTTGTATTCGAGATGTCCTGCCACCAGCTTGCACATGTTGATGTATCGCCGCGTGTTGCCGTATTCCTTTCTTTTTTTGAGGAGCATCTTGATTACTATAAGACAAAAGAGAAATACTTTGCTGCAAAAGAGAATATCACAAGATTTCAGAAGCCTTCGGATTATCTGTTTATAGGAGATGATGTACCTCCTGTAAGGACAACAGCCAAAGAGGTAAGGATATGCAGGGACAATCATGGCTTCTATGAACTTGCAATACTTGGAGAGCATAATCAGTATAATGCCGAATTTGTATACAGGATTGCAACAGGAATATACGGCTGCGAGGCTGAGGATGTAAGGAATGCTTTCGGAAGCTTCACGGGACTTCCGCACAGACTTCAGTACATAGGCGAAAAAGATGATATCCGCTTCTATGATGATTCCATTTCAACAATTCCGAGTGCAACGATTGAGGCTGTTCACAGTATTCCCGATGTCGGAACTGTAATAATCGGGGGAATGGACAGGGGAATCAATTATGACAGCCTTGTCAGATTTGTTAGGGATAACAGTGAACTTATCTTTATATTTACTTATGATTCGGGCAAGAGAATCTATTCGGAAGTTGAAGACGCGGATAACACAAAGTATGTGGAAGACCTTGAGAAGGCGACAAAGCTTGCAATGCAAATCACACCCAAAGGCAAGGCTTGTGTTCTGTCACCTGCATCAGCTTCTTACGGATATTTTAAGAATTTTGAGCAGCGCGGTGAAATGTTTAAGGAGTATGCGGGAGTATAAGTTTGAAACAAAGAAGTAGAGGTTACCCAGAAGTTTTAGTGCATAACAAATAAACCATCCAATGGGTGGTCAAAAATTAAATATAAACGCAACACCTAATCAGGAAGTGTTAATGGTTCGTCTTTTATGACATAACCACGTTGTCTTAAAAGATTAAGTGCCTGTGAAGTAGAAAGAATCTTTTCTTCCTTCACAGGACGAGATTCAAGAAAACCTTCCGGTGTATATGGCTTTAAATCTGAGAGTATGTGCCAGAT